>NZ_JBVJGQ010000006.1:0-72174 GCF_055587245.1 Micromonospora sp. NPDC047756 | reverse complement strand
GTGGTCGGCTCCTTTGGAGCTGAATCGTTGACGACATCACCCCTAGCCCAGCCCGCCCGACCTCGGCCCAGCCAGCCCGGCCGACCTCGGCCCAGCCCACCCCGGCCGACCTCGGCCCAGCCCAATCGGCCGACCCCACCTCGGCCCAGACCAGCTCGGCCCAGCCCCACCCCACCTCGGCCCAGCCGCCGGACTCTCCGGCAGAGGCAGCCGAGCCAGCCGGGCTGAATCGCTTGCGACATCAGCTCCAAAGGACAGCGCGCGAAGAACTCCCCCGCCGGCAGACCTAAGCCCCGGTCAGACCTTGAGCAGCACCTTCGTGCAGTCGTCCTGCTTCTTCTGGAAGATCTTGTAGCCCTTCGGTGCGTCACGCAGCGGCATCCGGTGGCTGACGATGAAGCTCGGGTCGATCTCGCCACGCTGGATGCGCTCCAGCAGCGGCCGGGTGTAGCGCTGGACGTGACACTGTCCGGTGCGCATGATCAGCGAGCGGTTCATGAACGCGCCCATCGGGAATTTGTCGACAAAACCGCCGTACGCGCCGACGACCGAGACCACCCCGCCGGAGCGGCAGGAGAGGATCGCCTGCCGGAGCGCGAACGGTCGTTCCGTCTCGACGCGCGCGGCCTGCTTGGCCCGGTCGTACGCGTACATGGCGGCGTTGCCGTGGTGGCCCTCCAGGCCCACCGCGTCGATACACGCGTCGGGGCCCCGGCCGGCGGTCATCTCGTTGAGGGTGTCCAGGACGTCGACGTCCTCGTAGTTGATCGTCTCGGCGTCGATGTGCTCCTCGGCCAGCCGCAGCCGGTACGGGAACCGGTCGATGACGATCACCCGCTCCGCGCCGAGCAACCGGGCGCTGGCCGCGGCGAGCAACCCGACCGGCCCGGCGCCCCAGACGGCGATGACCTGCCCGGGTTTGATGTCGCACATCTCGGCGCCCATGTAGCCGGTCGGGAACACGTCGGCCAGCATGACCGCCTGGTCGTCGCTGATCTCGTCGGGCACCTTGACCGGGCCGACGTCGGCGAACGGCACCCGGGCGTACTCGGCCTGGCCACCGGCGTAGCCGCCGAGCAGGTGCGAGTAGCCGAAGATGCCGGCCGGCGAGTGCCCCATGATCTTCTCGGCGATGCCGGCGTTCGGGTTGGAGTTCTCGCAGACCGAGTAGAGGCCGCGCTGGCAGGACGAGCAGTGCCCGCAGGCGATCGGGAAGGGCACCACCACCCGGTCGCCGGGGGCGAGGTTGCGGACCTGCGGGCCCACCTCGACCACCTCGCCCATGAACTCGTGGCCGAGGATGTCGCCCTTGCGCATCGCGGGAATGTAGCCGTGGTACAGGTGCAGGTCGGAGCCGCAGATCGCGGTGGTGCTGATCCGGACGATCGCGTCCCGCGCGTTCATGATCTTCGGGTCGGGTACGTCGATGACCTTGACGCTGTCGGTGCCCATCCAGGCGGTGGCCTTCATCAGCGGTCCCTTTCGGAGAGCTCGGGCGGTCAGCGGCGGGACGCGGGCAGCGGCTGGGCGGGTCGCTGCATGGCCTGCTGGCGTACGGAGATGCCGTTGGGGCTGCCCTCGGAGCGGACCACCTCGCCGGTCTCCAGCACCTGCTTGAACCGGCGCAGGTCGTCGCGAACCTGCTGCTCGGGTTCCTCGCCGAAGAGTTTCGCCACCGCTCGGCCGAGCGCGCCGGCCGGTGGCGCGTAACGCAGCTCCACCCGTACCTCGGTCCCCCGGTCGCCGGGCGCGGGCACGAAGCGGACCCGGCCGGCGTTGGGCACCCGGGTCCCCGGCAGCGACCGCCAGGTGATCGACTTGTTCGGCTGGTCGTCGATGATCTCGGCGTCCCACTCGACGCGGTGCCCGGCCGGACCACGGGCGATCCAGTGCGACCGGCGCAGGTCGTCGGCGCGGACGGACTCCAGGTGTGCCATGAACCGGGGCAGGTTCTCCATGTCCCGCCAGAACCGGTACGCCTCGGCGGGCGACCGGTTCACCGTCACCGCGATCTCCATCCGGATCACCCGCGCGCGGGCCCGTCGCGCCTGGCCGAGGCGGATGGCGGCGAGCCCGTCGACGGCGGTGATACCGGCGATGGCGAGAGTGGTCAGCGCGACGCGGCGGCGGCGTTCACCGCCGCGGTCGGTGAGGGCTCGCCCGAGCAGTGTGAGGTCCATGGCGTCGCCGACCACCCGGCTCCAGGCCCAGCCGGCCGGACGGCGGCCGCTGAGCAGGCCCGCGGCGCTGCCCAGCTCCCGCAGGCCGATGGCGGCCAGCACGGACCGCGCGGCCGGGGAGTCGTCCACACCGGTCAGTCGCGCGACGGGTCCGGGGGCGACGAGCGCGCCGACTCCCAGGGCCAGGCTCAGCAGGCCGAGCGTACTCGGCAGCGTCGCCGGCACCGGCCCGTCCAGCTCCGGCAGGAGCACAGTGTCGACACGACTCATGTCCGGTCCCTTTCCGGTGGGCGACGCCGCTGGTGCGGCCGGACGGCGGTGGTTCCGCCCCCGTGACGCTATGCGGTACCCGTGCCCTCTGCCCCATTTTCGGGCATAACGCGGCATTCGCCCGGCCCGAGCGAGTTGTCTGGCCACCTCAGTCAGGATCGCGACATTGACCGAAATGGATCAGCTACCGACCGTTAGCGTCTGCTCACCACCGCCACGACACCGGAGGGACCACGCCCGTGAGCCGCACACTCCTGCGCCACCTGACCGCCACCGTCGCCGTCGCGCTGCTCGTCGTGGAGGCCGCCGCGCCGGCCTACGCGCGTACCCCCGGGTCGGTGTCCTCCGGCACCGTTCGCACCGTGGTGCGGGACGCGGCGACCGGCGCGCCGGTCCCCCGGGTCTGCGCCGCGCTCGTCCCGGTGGACGCCGCGGCCCTGGCGGCGGTCACCCTCGGGGAGGACCAGCTCGGCCGGGGCGGGGGTTGCTCCGACGACCAGGGCGTCCTGGTGACCAGCGAGGTCGCCCCCGGCGGGTACCGGCTGCTGGTCCACGCCATCTACCCACCGGGGTACGGCTGGCAGTGGGTCGGCCGGCACGGCGGCACCGGCGAGCGCGAGCGGGCGTACGTGGTCCAGGTCCGCCCCGGTGCGGTGGCCAGCGCGCCGACCGTCCGACTCGACCCGGCGGGCACCGTCGTCGGGGTGGTGACGGACGCGGCGACCGGTGCGCCGGTGCCGCGCGCGCGGGTGATGGTCGTGCCCTACGTGACGGACCCGAAGAACGACGACCACGGCCCCATGACCGACGAGGAGGGCCGTTACACGATCACCGGCCTCGGCCCGTACCACTGGCCGGTGCAGTTCGCCGCGAACGGGCTGGCCACCGTGTGGTCCGGTGGGGCGGGCACCCGGGCGCAGGCGCGGACGGTGCGGGTCCGCGCCGGGCAGACCGCAACCCTGAACCAGGCGCTGCCCGCCGGGACACCGCTGACCGGGGCGGTGCTGGTCGACGAGCTGCTCACCTACGCGCAGGTGCTCGCGTTCGACGCGGCCACCGGGGACCTGGCGGGCGTGGCCGATGTCGGCTACGGGTACGCCCTGCGCCTGCTCCCCGGTCAGCGGGTGAAGCTGCGCTGCGACTGCGCGTACGCCCCGCCGGTCTGGCACCGCGACGCGGCCGGCTTCGACGCCGCGACCGCCGTGCGGGTCCGCCGGGCGCCGGTCGTGGTGGACTTCAACCTCGACTGACCCGGATTCCGGCCGGCCGCCGGCCGCCGGCACCGATCCGATCTCCGAGCTCACCGCCGACGCGACCAGCTGGACCCACGTCTCGCTCGCTCCCGAAAAGGCGGCTCCACCTGGCGTTAGGAGTGCGCGGCAGCGGGTAGCCGCCATCCGCTCTGACCAGCGTCCGAGGAGGTGGGATGTCGGAGACCAGCGCCTTCTTCCAGCGGTTGACGGTCGCTGGCCAGGATCCACGGTTCAGCAAGGTCTCTGGCAGCGTGCGATTCGACATCGGCGACGACGACAACCTGGAGCAGTGGCTGCTGGACATCGATCATGGCCGGATGCGGGTGACCCGAAGCGGCGCCCCCGCCACCACCGTGATTCGGGTGTCCGCGCAGCTCGCGGAGGCGATGGCACGGGGTGAGGTGAACGGGCTCGCGGCGCTCACCCGGGGCGAGATCATGGTCGACGGCGATCTCGCCCTGGCGTTGCGCCTCGGGCGGCTGTTTCCGCGAGAGCCCGCCCGGCTTCAGCGCGAGGATCCCGACAGTGGGACGTGACCGATGAGGGACATCGCTGGCACCGTGGCGTGCATCGACGGGAACACCTTCATGGTGTCCGACGCCAGCGGCGACGTGGAGTCGTCCCCGAGCACCCCGGTCGGCCTCTTCGCCGCTGACACACGCTTCCTGTCCCGGTGGAGGCTCACCGTCAACGGCGAGTGCATGACAGCGTTGTCGGTGGACGACAGCCAGTACTTCGAGGTCACGTTCTTCGCGGTTCCGGGCGCGGCGGTGGACTACGTGGAGGCCGACGTGTCGGCCATTCGGCGCCGGCGCATCGGCCCGGACCTCACCGAGTCACTGACGATCTTCAATTACGGCGAGCGGGACATGACGCTCGACGTACGTCTGGAGGTGGCCGCCGACTTCGCCGACATCTTCGAGATCAAGTTCGACTCCGGGACCAAGAGCGGCGCGCACTACACGCACGTCGGCCCGAACGAGTTGCGCCTGGGCTACCGGCGCGGCACCTACCGACGTGAGGTCGTCGTGTCGGCGAGCGAGCCCGCGCAGTTCGACCCGGGCGGCCTCCGGTTCACGGTCCGGCTGCGCCCCGGGCAGCAGTGGTCGACCCGGTTGCAGGCCGTCATGCTGGCGTTGCGTCCGGACGGCGTCGACCTGCGCGCCGCCCTGCGCGCCCAACGGCCGGACGAATCCACCCTGCCTGCCAGCGTGCGGGCCTGGGTCGCGGCGGCCCCGACCCTGGACACCGAGAGCGTCGGCCTCCAGCAGGTGTACCACCGCAGCCTGGTGGACCTGGCGGCGGTGCGCTTCGCCCCGCTCTCGCTCAGCGGCGCGAGCGTACCCGCGGCCGGGTTGCCCTGGTTCATGACCCTGTTCGGCCGCGACAGCCTGTTGACCTGCCTGCAGACCCTGCCCGTCACCCCGTCGCTGACCCCACCGACGCTGCGTATCCTCGCGTCGCTGCAGGGTGTCCGGACCGACGACGTGCTGGAGGAGGACCCGGGCCGGATTCTGCACGAGTTGCGGTACGGGGAGTCGGCCGCGTTCGAGGAACAGCCGCACTCGCCCTACTACGGCACCGTGGACGCCACGCCGCTGTTCGTGGTGCTGCTCGACGAGTACGAGCGGTGGAGCGGCGACACCGCGCTGGTGATGGAGCTGGAGCAGGAGGCCCGCGCGGCGCTGGCCTGGATCGACCTGTACGCGGACCTCACCTCCACCGGCTACGTCTGGTACCAGCGACGCAACCGCGCCACCGGCCTGGACAACCAGTGTTGGAAGGACTCCTGGGACAGCATCTCCTACGCTGACGGCCGGCTGCCGGGTTTCCCGAGGGCCACCTGCGAAATCCAGGGGTACGCCTACGACGCGAAGATCCGGGGGGCCCGACTGGCCCGTACCTTCTGGGGTGACCCCGCGTACGCCGAGCGCCTGGAGAGCGAGGCGGCGGCTCTCTTCGACCGGTTCAACCGGGACTTCTGGATTGAGGACCGCGGTTTCTACGCTCTCGCGCTCGACCACGACGGCACCCCAGTGGATGGCCTGTCGTCCAACATCGGGCACCTGTTGTGGAGCGGCATCGTGCCGCCGGAGCGGGCCGAGCGGGTGGTCGAGCACCTGATGGGGCCGGCGCTCTTCTCCGGTTGGGGGGTGCGGACGTTCGCCGAGGGGCAGAGCCGCTACAACCCGCTCGGCTACCACAACGGCACGGTCTGGCCGTTCGACAACTCGTTCATCGCCTGGGGTCTGCGTCGCTACGGGTTCGGCAACGAGGCGGCCCGCGTCGCCGAGGGCATTCTCTCCGCCGCCACCTACTTCGAGGGCCGTCTGCCCGAGGCGTTCGGCGGGTTCGACCGGGACACCACCCGGTTCCCGATCCGGTATCCGACCGCCGGCAGTCCGCAGGCCTGGTCCAGCGGTGCCACCATGCTGCTGGTCCGGACGATGCTCGGCATCAACCCGCACGACGACCACCTGGCCGTGGACCCGGCGCTGCCGTCCGCGTTCGGGCGGATCGCGCTGCTGGACATCCCCGGGCGTTGGGGCAGGCGCGACGCGTTCGCCCGCCAACGCCCGGACAGCGGCGGCAGCCCGGTCAGCTGACGGTGAAGCCGCCGTGGGCGCGCGTCTCGCGCAGCCAGCCGAGCCAGCTCACCCACAGCTCGTCGGTCTCCCACTCGGCGCGCGGGGTGGTCGGCGACGCCTCGTAGAGGACCAACGCCTGCTCGATCTCGGCCCTGCCCACCACCCACGGACCATTGCTCGTCACCTTGAACTCGGGGATCCCCACCTTGCCGGGGCAGGTCTGCGCGGCTGCCGCCCGTTCGGCCGCGTTGTAGGCCTCGCGTCGGCGCTGATCGGAGCGCCAGTCGTCGAAGCTGTCGAACGGCCAGTCCGGAAAGGGCTGCGGCGTTGCCTGGAAGGTCATCCCGGCCCACCGCATGCGTTCCCGGCAGAACGCCATGCCGGCGATGTTCAGCGCGAACTGGTAGGCGACGGCGAGCGACGAGTACTCCTGGTAGCACTGTGGCCAGTTGCCGCACGCCCCGTCCACATCCATGCACGCTTCGGCGTGGGCGCGAGCGGTCGCGGCGGGCTCGGGCAGATCGACGTACTCGAAGCTGTAGCCCATCAGGTCCCCCGACCACCGGCAGAGCAGGAGTCTGGCATTCTGCCCGACGCCGAGGAGCGACGCCGTCCGCCCGTACCCGGTCAGGACTCAGCCGTCGGCGGACCTGGTGGCCCGGAAGGTGCGCCGGTACGCGTCCGGGGGCACGCCGACGGTGCGGTGGAAGTGTCGACGCAGTGTCGCGGCGGTGCCCACACCGGCCGCCTCGGCGACGGCCTCGATGCTGTCGTCGGTGTTCTCCAGCAACTCCTGGGCACGGCGGATCCGCTGCGTCGACAGCCACAGCAGTGGGGTGGTGCCGGTGGCCGATCGGAAGTGGCGGGCCAGGTTGCGTGAGCTCATGTTCGCCTGCCGGGCCAGGTCCTCGACGGTCAGCGGCCGGTTCAGGCGGGCCAGGGCCCAGGGCAGCAGGGTGGCCAAGGGGTGGTCGTCCCGGGCGGGTACCGGGGTGGTGACGTACTGGGCCTGACCACCGGCGCGGTGCGGTGGCACGACGAGGCGGCGGGCGACGGCGTTGGCGACGATCGAGCCGTGGTCGCGGCGGATCAAATGTAGGCACAGGTCGATCGCGGCGGCCTTCCCGGCGGAGGCGAGCACGGTGCCGTTGTCGACGTAGAGCACGTCCGGGTCGACGCGGACCCGGGGATAGCGGGCGGCCAGGGCCTGGGTGTGGGCCCAGTGGGTGGTGGCCCGCTGCCCGTCGAGCACCCCGGCGGCGGCCAGCACGAACGCGCCGGTGCACAGCGAGACCATCCGGGCGCCCGCCAGGTGGGCCGCGCGGACCGCGTCGAGCAGGTCGGTGGGTACGTCCGCGTCGATGTCCTCGACCGACGGGATGATCACGGTGTCGGCGCGGGCGAGGCGTTCCAGCCCGTCGTCGGGCGCCAGCAGGAAGCGGCCGACCCGGACGGGGCCGGGACCGCAGATAGCCACGTCGTACCAGGGATCGGCCCGGCCGGAGGGGTCGTGGGCGAAGACCTCGCAGGCAAGGGCCAGCTCGAAGTGGAGCATCCCGTCGGTGGCGGCGATCGCGACAAGGGCCATGTCCGAAAGTGTACGAGGGTTGGCGTTCCCGACACTGGCCGGTCGCTGGACGCTGCGGGAGGCTGGGCCCAGTCGATCTTTCAAGGGGGCAGCGATGGGTTACCGCGTGGCGGTGTTCGGGGCGTACGGGCACACCGGACGGTTCGTGATGACGGAGCTGCGTGAGCGCGGGTTCGGTGCACTGCCGGTGGGCCGTGACCCGCGCCGGCTGGCGGCGTTCGGGCTCGACTACCGGGTGGCGTCGGTCGACGATCCGGCCTCGCTCGACGCGGCGCTGGCCGGCGTGGACGCGGTCATCAACTGCGCGGGCCCGTTCGCGTCGACCGCCGCCGGTGTGATCGAGGCCGCGCTGCGCGGCGGGATCCCGTACGTGGACGTGGCGGCCGAGATCGAGGCCAACCTCGACACGTTCACCCACTTCACCGAACCCGCCCGGGCCGCCGGCGTCGCGGTGGTCCCGGCGATGGCCTTCTTCGGCGGGCTCGGTGACCTGCTCGCGACGACGGCGATGGGCGACTGGACGTCGGCCGACGAGGCGCACGTCGCGTACGGACTGAGTAGCTGGCACCCGACGGCCGGGACGGTCGCCGCGGGCGTCGTCTCCCGCGAGCGCCGCGCCGGCCGCCGGGTCCGCTACACCGGCAGCCGGTTGGAGTACCAATCCGGCGGGGACCTGCCGAGGATGGACTGGGACTTCCCCGCGCCGTTGGGTCGCCGCAGCGTCCTCGGGGAGTTCAGCATGGCCGACGTCGTCACCATCCCCCGTCACCTGGTCATTCCCGAGGTCCGCACCTACATGACCGTCGACGCCGCCAGCGACCTGACCGCCGCGGCGGCACCGGTCGCGGTCGACGGGCAGGGCCGGTCCGCGCAGACGTTCACGGTTGACGTCATCGTGCGTCGCGGCGACGAGCGCCGCCGGGTCGTGGCCAGTGGCCGGGACATCTACGCCGTCAGTGCGCCCCTGGCCGTGGAAGCGGTCGGCCGCGTCCTCGATGGTCGGACGAGGACCAGCGGCGTCGCCCCCGCCGGCGAGATGTTCGACGCGCCCGACTTCCTGCGCGCGCTGTCGCCGGCCATCCGCGTCGAAGCGGTCAGCGGCTGAGACCGAGAATTCGCCCACAATTCGTTACTCGAAATTCGTAATCATCGCACCACAACCAGGCGGCAGGACTTAAAGGAAACTTAAGGCTGGACGAGCGAAAAATTGTCATCCGCAGCCTTCGCGCCGGCGGCCAGGGCTCTTGTCTACCGGCCTCCTTAATTCTTTCCCCGCGAGTTGAAGAGGGCCTCTGACGTGCACATACTCCTTCCGACAGAGCTTCACCGTCGACTCGAAGGAAACCACTGGTAATGCGGACTCCCCCCGCGCACGTCGCACCGCCGGACCGGGCGCGAAAGCGCCGCCGCCTCGCCCGCGTCACGCTCGCCTCCGCTGTCGTCGCCGCGCTTGCCGGCAGCGGCATCTACATCGCCGGCGCCCAGGCCGAAGAGGTCGCCGTGCCCGGCCGGGTGCAGGCAGAGTCCTACGCGGCACAGTCCGGTGCGCAGACCGAGGGCACCGGCGACGCCGACGGCGGCCGCAACGTCGGCTGGCTGGCCAGCGGCGACTGGCTGCGCTACGACGGTGTGTCGGTGACCGGCGTCGACCTGACGGCCCGGGTCGCCTCGCACAACACCGCCGGCGGCACCGTCGAGTTGCGCCTCGGCGCGCAGGACGGCCCACTGCTGGCCGGCTTCCCGATCGCCCAGACCGGCGGTTGGCAGAAGTGGACGACCGTCACCGCGAAGGCGTCAGCCGTGCCGTCCGGCGCGCAGACCGTCTTCGCGGTCATGAAGAGCGCCTCAACGTCGGACTTCGTGAACCTGAACTGGTTCACGTTCGGCCCCGCGAAGGGCACGTCGCCCAGCGCGTCGGCCACGGCGAGCACCTCGGCCGCCCCTTCGGCCACGCCGAGTGCCACCGCGTCCGCGTCCCCGTCGACGTCCGTCCCGCCGAGCCCGCCGGCCGGCGGCTGGGTGCCCGTCGACCAGGCGAAGTGGAGCCGGGAACTGGCCGCCTTCAACGCCATCAAGCCGAAGACGGTGCCGCCGGGCACCACCCGGGTGCCGGAATTCCACACCGACTGCGGCGTCGCGAACTCGGCCCCGGACGATCCGATCGTCCTGCCTGGTCTCGCCGGCGCCTCGCACATGCACACCTTCTTCGGCCCGAAGATCGACGCCTTCACCACGACGGACAAACTGTTCGACGCGGCGAACACCTGCAACGCCCCCGGGGACAAGAGCGCCTACTGGGTCCCGGAGCTGCGCAAGGACGGCAAGGCCGTGCCGATCAAGAGCATGCGCATCTACTACGGCTCGCGGGTCAAGGACCCGTCGACCGTCAAGCCCTTCCCGCCGGGTCTGGTGGTGGTCGAGGGCGACGCCAAGCGGCAGGTGGACACTCCGAAGAATGCCGGTAGCAACCAGTTCTGGTGCGCGGGCAGCGCCGAGGTCGGCCGCAGCGCGGACGGCAACTGGCCGAAGTGCGCCCCCGGTGGCAACCTGATCTTCCAGCTCGTGTTCAAGGACTGCTGGGACGGCAAGAACATCGACTCACCCGATCACAAGTCGCACATGGGCGACCCGGTGAACGGTGTCTGCACCGGGAAGTACCCGGTGGCCGTGCCGGATCTCTCCTTCATGGTCAACTACGAGTCGCTGGGCGGTGACGGTCTCAGCCTCTCCTCCGGCAAGCCGTCGTCCATGCACGGCGACTTCATGAACGCCTGGGAGCCGGAGCACCTCGGCGACCTGGTGAAGTCCTGCCTCAACCAGAACGCCAAGTGCGGCATCGACACGACATTCGCCGGCGGCTGACCGTCGCCCGCGCCGCGACGGCCCCCACGCTCAGGCGTGGGGGCCGTCGTTCACCGCACCCGGTGCGACCGGGTTTCGACGGTCAGATGACCAGCGTGAAACCCGCCGCCTTGCACGCGGCGGAGATGTCCTTGCCGGCCTTCTCGAAGGCCGGGTTCTCGGCGGCGGTCGCCGGGTCCGCCGCGGCCGCGGCCTTGGCCGCCTCCGCGCCGAACGCCCGCAGGGCCGTGGCCACCTTGCCGTCGCCGGTCGCGGCGACCGCGGCGATCTTCTTGTCCAGGTCGTTCAGGATCTTCTGGTAATCCGCCGCCGACGGCTCGCCGGTCATGGCGACCTTCACCAGCTCGGCTTTCATCTCCTCGCTGACCTTCTTCGCCGACTCACAGAGTTCCTTGTCGCTGGCGGCGCCCGCCGCGGGTGACGAGGCCGCAGCGGAGGTGGCGACCGCGGACGGGGCTGCGGAGGTGGGAGCGGGCGTGGCGGATCCGGCGGTCGTCGCCTTGTCGGCGTCGCCGCAGGCGGCAAGGGTCGTCGAAACGGCAAGGATCAACATGGCGGAGGCAAGACGCAAAGATTTCACGGACGCGGACGATAGCCGAAGTCCAAACGATGATCAATTCGCTCGGCGTTCCGTTCCCTCGGTGGTTCCACAGTGTCTGGTCAGGGTGAGGCCACGTCGCGGAGCGCGAGGATGGAGGTCGCCGTCAGTGCGACGGCGCGGTCCTGATCATGCGACAGGTCCGTGAGGGCGCGTACGGCGGTGCTTCCCGGGATGTCCGCCATCGCCTCGGTCAGCCGTCTCCGTGCGGACGGTGCGACGCCGCTCTTCCCAAGACAGGCAACCAGCCGGGTCGCAATCTGGTCTGCCAGCGCGGGATCGGCCGCCAGCAGGCTCAACGCGTCGGCAGCGTCGACATCCTTGGTCTCCTCGACAACCATGTCGATCAACGTGGGAAGCGCGTCCGCCACACCGCGCGCGCCAAGCGCCAGAGCCGCGTACCCGCGGACCACGATGTCGGGGTGCGCGAGGGCGTCCCGCAGCACGTCGGTCGCCGCGGCGTGCGGGATCTCGGCCACGGACTGGACGGCGCGCCTGCGTACCTCGGCCTCCGGTGAGCCGAGCCCGTTGGTCAGCAGCGCCAACCCGCTGTCGCCGGACTGCGCCAGCGCCCAGCGCAGCGCTCCGGCGACATTCGGGTCCGACTCATTCAGCACCGCCTCGACAAGTGCCTCCACCGGCGCCGGCCCCTCACCGACCGAGGAGAGGGCGGCGCGTTGGCGGGTACCCGAGCTGTCCGACCCCAGAGCCCGCAGGAGTGTCACCACCTGGAGGACGTCCTGCCAGTCGGAGGGGTTCGCATCACCGATCCGACGGAGTCGGGTGAGCAACTCCATCTCGTCCGTGATGCGCAGTCGCGTCCGCCGGATGAGGTCCTTGACGAGTTCGGCGGGGGTGAAGCCGGGATCGTCGAGCGCGCGGCGGACGTCACGTAGCGACAGGCCCAGCGACCGCAGGCTCTCGACCTGGAAGATCATCCGGACGTCTTCGCTGGTGTACTCGCGATAGCCGGAACCGGTGCGACCGGTGGGCCGGATCAGCCCGAGCGCGTCGTAATGCCTGAGCATGCGGGCGCTGACCCCGGACCGCCGCGCCACCTCACCGATCAACACCTGGTGTCATCCCTTCGTGCCCGTCGGGCCGAGGGCGACGACGCGCTTCGCCGCCTCGATCGCGAACTCGAACCCGGCATCCGGATCCTGCATGAGACGTTGGGTGGCGACCGCGTGCGTGCGTACGCGCGGGTCGAGATCCGCCATCGCGGCACGCAGGATCGGCATGGCCACCTCGCCGAGCGCGATCAGCGCCCGGCTCAGACTCAACTGCATCTCACGCCCTCCCCGCCCGAGCTGCGTCGACAACACAGCGGCCAACTCGGGCTCCGCACCGAAGGGTACGAGCGCGACCGCCGCGCGCCAGGCGCTGCGTGCCACCTCGCCGTCGGCGTCGGTCAGCAGCGCCAGGGTGATCGCCGGCCAGGCCCTCCGGTCTCCGATCTTGGACAGCGTGTGCAAAGCCTGACTTCGGGCCTGCGCGCGCTCCGAGCGGAGCTCGTCGATGAGCTTCGCGACGGTCAGTGCGGGTGGGTGGCGCAGCAGCGCCCAGGTGAGCATCTCGCGTACGGAGAAGTCGGGCTCGACCGCGCATCGCTCGATGAGCGTGTCGACGAGCTGCGGGTCCGGATTCGTGCCGACCGCCAGCGCCGCGCGCAGTCGCACCGAAGCCTCGCTGCTCTCCAGCCCGCGGGAGACCCTCGTCGCGTTCATGTCCTGTACCGGCCTGGTCATCAGATCACCTCTTCGACCCCAGTGAAGGCCTTGTCACTGTGTCAAGGTCAACCCGTCCTGTTACTCGCGGTGGCGAACGAGCAGCGGCGATGTCACCGTCGCCCACCGGTCACCGCACGGTAACCACCAATGTGGACGGGAGCTGGTAGGAAGAGGCGAGTTTGCCTCACCTCAGGGAGATGACCGTGGCACGTTCGCACCTGTCCCGCCGTTCGCTGCTGACCGCCGGTGGCGTCGCCGCCGTGGCGCTCGGCGCGGCCGCAGCCAGCCCGTCCACCGCCTCCGCCGCCCCGGCCGACAGCCCGATCGACACGCCGGCGGAGGCGCTGCGTCGGCTCCAGGCCGGCAACCGGCGCTTCACCTCCGGCCACGGCCGGCACCCGCACCAGAGCCTGTCCGACCTGCACCGGCTCGCCGCCGGCCAGCACCCGTTCGCCATCACCGTCGGCTGCGCGGACTCCCGGGTGGCCCCCGAGGTGCTCTTCGACCAGGGGTTGGGTGACCTGTTCGACAACCGGGTGGCCGGCAACATCGTCGACGACCTGCTGCTCGGCAGCGTCGAGTTCGCCGTGGAGGAGTTCGGCAGCCTGCTGATCGTCGTCCTCGGTCACGAACGTTGCGGCGCGATCACCGCCACCATCGACGCCATCCACACCGGCGGTACGGCGCCCGGGCACATCGGCACCATCGTGGACGCCCTGCGCCCGGTCGTCGAGCCGGTGCTGGACCAGCCCGGCGACCCCGTGGAGAACGGGGTGCGCGCCAACATCGCCGCCCAGGTGCGGGCGCTCAGCGCACGCAGCACGATCATCGCCGAGAAGGTGCACGAGGGCGCGCTGCGAGTGGTGGGCGCCCGCTACGACCTGGACAACGGGCGGGTTTCCCTGGTGGCGTGAGGCCGTCACCCGATCCGGGGCGACCCGGACGGCGACGCTGGTCGGTCATCAACTGCCGCCGACCAGCGCCGCCGGTCGCGTCGAGGCGGACGGGTACGGCGGTAGTAGGACCATCCGGCCAGCGGCAACGCGATCGTCCAGGCCAGCAGGAACGGGAGACCGATCAGGACGCCGGTCGGGGTGAAGATGTCCTGCGCGCCGGGCTCTCTCAGATCCGCCGTGAACTGCCAGGGCAGGGTCGCCGAGTAGCCGATCATCAGGGCGGATCCCAGCACCGTCGGCGTCAGCGGCAACCACTGTGGCACCCGACGTCCGCGCAGCCACGGCACCCACCGGGGGAAGACCACACCCCAGTCCTTGATGAGCCCCAGCGCCAGTACGCCGCCGAGCCCGGCGAGGACGCACAGCAGGCCCAGGTAGAACGCGCCGGCCGGCAGGCCCAGGAATCCGTCGACGGGGTGGTCGCCCACCCCGGGCCCGCGACCGTGGTACCACTCGCGGAACGGACCGGGGTGGGCGAACAGCGGAATTCCGAGGATCCATGGCACGTGCAGCGGGATGAACCCCAGCACGGGGGCCATCCACGCCACGTGCCCGGCTCGGCGGGCCCAGGGCGGTGGCGGGGCGGGCAGGGCGCTCGTGTGTGGTGTTCGGGTCACGGCGTCGTCTCCTTCGGTGGCGGGCGTCGGCACATCCGAGATCACCGTCGCCGGATGGGGCGGCGAGCGGATCGCCGCGCGGAGGGACTCGTCTCCCCCGCCGTAGGGACGGCGTCTTTTCGTCACGGCGGCGCGTGTGACGAAAGCACTGTCCGGCAGCGGGTCGCGCTCCGGAGGCTGGACACCATGAATGTGACCCGGCTCGACCGACCGGGCGACGGCAACCCACAGCCCTCGCCCGGGGACATCCGCGCCCGCATCACCGTCGTGGACGCGCTGCGCGGATGCGCGCTGCTGCTCATCCTGCTGGTGAACATCGCGTTCTTCAGCTCCGGCTACGACTTCCACCTGGTCGACGACCCGACGCACGGCGCGGTGGACGTGCTGGTCGCCGGCGCGGTGGAGCTGTTCTTCGCGATGAAGGCCTACCTGCTGTTCGCCTTCCTGTTCGGTTACAGCTTCACCCTGCAACTGGACTCCGCGGCTCGACGCGGAACGGCGTTCCGCCCGGCGTTCCTGCGCCGGCTCTCCGGGTTGTTCGTTCTCGGCGTGCTGCACGCGGTGCTGCTGTTCCACGGCGACATCCTCACCACGTACGCGCTGCTCGGTCTCGTGCTGCTCGCGGTCCGGCGGATCGAGCCCCGTACCGCGCTGATCGTGGCGGCGACCATCATCGGCGGCATCGCCGTGGTGGTCGGGGTCGCCGCGGTCCTCGGCGCGACCCTGGTTCCGGACGAGGCGGCCGCGCTCACCGCCGGCGCGCGGTCCACGCTGGCTCTGGGCGGCGGCTTCGACGACGTTGTCCTGGAGCACCTTCGGTCGATGCCGGCGATGCTCGGCGGCCTCGCCGTGCAGGGCCCGCTGGCGTTCGCGGCGTTCCTCGTCGGCCTTGCCGCCGGCAAGCACCGGTTCCTCGCCACCGTGCCCGCCCACCAGGACCTGCTGCGCCGGTGCGAGAAGGTGGGGTACCCGGTCGGTCTGGCCGGCGCCGTCGTGTTCGCGGTCGGTGGGTCTACGGCGAACCTCACCGGACTGATGGTCAGCATCGTCACCGCGCCGTTCCTGGCCGCCGCCTACGCCGCGACCCTGCTGCGCCTGTTCACCCGGCGGCCCCGCCTCGCGGACGCGTTCGCGCCCGCCGGGCGGATGGCACTGACCAACTACCTGGCCCAGTCGCTGGTGTGCGTGCTCGTCTTCACCGGCGTCGGGTGGGGCCTGGTCGGCCGCACCTCGCCGGCCCAGACACTGCTGATCGCACTGGTGATCTTCGCGGGACAGCTGGTGGTCAGCTCGTGGTGGCTGCGACGGTTCCGGTACGGCCCCGTCGAATGGGCGCTGCGCGCCTGGACCCACCGGGCGCGCCGACCCAACTAGGGTCCTGACATGGTCGATCGCCACCAGGTGTTGAACTTCCGGGTCCGGGCCCAGCAACTCGACCGCGACGAGGGCACGCTCGCCGACACAGCGGTCCTGGACCTCGGGGTGCAGAACACCGGTCCCGACGGCGCGAGGTGGGCGCTGGCGGTACGCGGGGTCGACGTGACCGCGGTGTCCGACACCGACCTGGTCCTGCTGTGGACGGTGCGGGGCGCTCCCCACCTGTACCGCCGGGCCGACGTTGCGAAGGTGGCCGCGGCGGTCGAACCCTTCTCCGAGGCCGACGCGGGCAAGCGCGTCTACGACGCCGCGAAACCGTTGAGGGCCGCCGGCATCGACACCCTCGCGGCCCTGGACGAGGTCGCCGACCGGATGCGTGCCATCGTCAGCACGCCGACGGTCAAGGGGGACGTCTCCGGTCGCCTGGCCGCCCTGCTGCCCGAGCCCTATCTGCGGTTCTGCCGGGCGTGCGACGCCACGCACCTCTACGAGATGCCGTTCCGGCTCGCCGCGGTGCGGGCCGGAGTGGAGTTGCAGCTCGACACCTCACCCCCGGTCCTGCGGCGCATCACCGGGTTCCGGAAGGCAGCCGCCGCGGGTGACCGTTTCGACCTCATCCGCGCCTACCTTCGCCTGCTCGGTCCGGCCACTCCGAAACAGGTCGCCGACTACCTCGACTCCTCCGTGAAGGACGTGAAGGCGCACTGGCCCGCCGATGTGATCGAGGTGACGGTCGACCGCGAGGTGCGCTCATTACTGGCTGCCGATCAGGAGGCGCTGGAGTCCGCCGACGGCACCGTCACCCGACTACTCGGCCCGTACGACCTGTTCCTTCAGGCCAAGGACCGGGCAACGCTGGTGCCGGACGCCGCCCACGCCAAGGAGCTGTGGCCGGTGTTGGGTCGCCCCGGCGCCGTCCTGGTCGACGGCGAACTGGTGGGCACCTGGCGGCCCCGCAAGTCCGGCAGGACGTTCACCGTCGCCGTCCAGCCGTGGCAGCGGTTGTCGGAGGCCACGCGTCAGGCCATCACCGCGCAGGCCGAACGCCTCGCCGCGTACCGCTCCGTCTCCCTCAGTGGCGTCGACTTCGGTGGTTAGGCGCCGGCTACTCGTTCCAGAGTCCACGAGACGGCGGGCGGGTGCACCCGAGCGCAGACGGGTTCACCGGCGGCGTCGGTCAACCCGACCCGGCCGACCAGCGTTGCGTCGCCCTCGTGGGCGGCGCGCAACAGCTCGGTCGGCACGTCGGTGAACATCAGCTTCGCTCGGCGGAACATGGCGAAGCCGTCCGGGGTCACCGCGCCCCAGCTCAGATAGAGAAACCGCGCCCCGGGGCGGCCGTGCACCCAGGGGCCACCGACGTCGAGCGCACCGTCGACCTCGCGGCTGGACACCTCGAAGGACCAGGTGGCGCTGGCCGCGTCGGCCGGCACCTGGTCAACCACCTCGGCCTTGCGCTGCACCCCGACGTGTACGTTGCCCCGCCGCAGCGCGTCGGCCTCCGCACCGGGACGCCGACCTGGCAGATCGCTGCCGTCGATCCGGATCCGCATGGCACCGACTCTAGTTAGCCGGCCGGCTGCCCGGTGGTGTCGTTCTCGCCGTACTCGCCCCGGATGGGCAGGTAGTAGGCGGGCAGGAACCCGGCGATGATGGCGACGCCAGCGATCGGCACGAACGCGCCGACGAGGATGCCGGAGCCGATCCAGACCAGGGCGAGCGCGAAGCGGCGACCGATGGCCCGGGCACCGACGGGACCGAGGCCGGAGTCCAGCAGTGTGGCGCGGCGAAGGTGCGCCCACACGATGTTGAAGAGAGCCGCTGCCGTCCACAGGGTGCCGCCGTAGACGACCACCGACGCGCGCAGCCCCTGCTCCGCGCGCAACGCCTCGGCGAGCAGGGACGTGGAGAACGGCAGGAACGCGATGACCATCAGGAGCAACGTGTTGAGGAACAGCACCCCTCGGTCGACGTGCCGGACGCGGTCGAACATGACGTGGTGATTCACCCACACCTGCCCGATGAGCAGGAAGCTCAACGCGTAGGCCAGGTACGACGGCCACAGCGCACCGAGCCCGTGCACGAGGCGCCCGAAGTCGTCGGGCGGTTGGATCTCCAGCACGAGGAGCGTCACGGCGATCGCGAAGACACCGTCGCTGAAGGCCAGCAACCGGCCCGGGCTACGGGTGAGCCGTGGACTTTCCCTTTTGGGGGGCACGCCCAGAATTATGCAATAGGTCAGCTTTCGGGAGATGCGGCGCTGGCAGCTGTCCTGCTCAGGTAGGTCTCGGCCAACTGGCGAAGGCGCGTGCGGTCGAAGCTGTCCCCGTGCCCGGGGTGGACGACGGACACGTCGAGGTCGACGAGGACCTGCATGCTTCGCCGGTACGCGGCCACGTCGGAGTTCGGCAGATTGTCGATCAGGGCACCCTCGTAGATGATGTCGCCCGAGTACAGCGTTCCGGTGTGTTCCTCCAGCAGGGCGATGCTCCCGGGCGTGTGGCCGGGAAGGTGCAGCACGGTCAGCACCCGGCCGCCCAGGTCGATCCGGTCGCCGTCGTCGAGCAGACGGCGCAGGGTCATCGATGCGACGCGGTAGGCGGCCGGGTCGTAGTCGGGATCGGGCAGAACATCGATCATGAGATCCGGGATCTCTTCTCCGGCGCCGTCGATGCCCAGCTTGTCGAAGAGTTCCACCCCGTAGAGGCTGGCCGGTACGCCCGCTGCCAGGATCTCCGCCTCGGCCGTCCCGATCGTTGCCCCGCAACCACCAGAAGTTCGCCGACAACAGTTCGTTGACGTGCGGTTCCGAGACCCGGACGACGTCGCCGTCCACCTCGGCCCGCGTGTACCAGTCGACCATGACCGAGAGTGTGCCAGCGCGGAGATGCCTCTTCTATCCCTGACCAACGGCCTGGGCGATGGCGAGGGTGTGCTGATACTCGCGCCAGTGGGCCAGTTTGCCGCCCCGGGTCCGCAGCACCCCGATGAACGGCGCCGAGGCGGTCAGCCCGGTCGCCGTGTGGGTGCCGACCAGTTCGTATTCGACCACGATCACCTCGGGGTCAGCGGTCTCGTGCAGGACCACGTTGCGGCAGTCGTCGAACCGGACCGGGAACATCGCGCGACCGGCCCGCGTGTGTTCGAGGACCCGCTGCCTGCCTTCGATACGGGTCGGGCTGCCGGGGACGGCAAACGGCGTCTCGAGCACCACGTCGTCGGCGAGCGAGTCGGCCTCGTAGGTGGGCAGGTTCGCGAGCCACCGGGCGCGCATGCTGTCGAAGATCTCGCTTGGTGTCACGTCGTCCTCCTGGATAATGAGTCATGACTCGACTTGTCCGTTCAAGAATAATGAGTGGAGACTCACTTTGATAGAGGGGACATCCCTGCGTGCTGACGCGCAGCGCAACCGGGCGCGCATCCTCGACGCCGCCGAGGCGATCTTCGCCGAGTTCGGCACCCGCGCGTCCACCGAGGAGGTGGCCCGCCGGGCCGGCGTCGCCATCGGTACGGTCTTTCGGCACTTCCCCACCAAGGACGACCTGCTCGCCGCGATCATGAAGCGGCTGCTCGCGCAACTCGTCGAGGAGGCCGGAAAGCATGACCTCTTCACGTTCTTCACCCACCTGGTGGCGCAGGCCGCCGCGAAGAAGACGGTGGTCGACCTGCTCGCCGGGTCCGGGGTGGACATCCGGCTTGCCGACGCGGTGAGTCACCTGGAGGAGGCGGTGGGCAGCCTGCTGGAGCAGGCGCGGGCTGCCGGAGCCGTCGCCGACTCGGTACGGCTACCCGAGACGATGGCGCTGCTCACCAGCCTGTGCCAGGGCGCTCTGCATGGTGGGTGGGACCAGCAGTTGCAAGCCCGCACGCTCAGTGTCGTCTTCGCCGGCCTGGAGCACGACTGACCGCAGCGGACGGGGCCGGCCCGCTCCGGCCCGAGGCCGGGAACGCCCGAACCGCCGATCCGGACGAGTACGACATGAAAGACTCGCCCGGCTGGCGGAAGGGGCGGGGATGCAACCAACCTGGCTCGTGGCGCTCTCCTGGGCTTCGCTCGCGGTCGGCGTCGTCAGCTTCGCGGTCGTGCTGTCCGACACCTATCTGCGCGGGCACCGTCAGCCGGTCCGGGTCATGGAGATCGTCTGGCTGGTGACCGTCCTCTACATCGGCCCGGCCGCCGTCCGCCTCTACTGGAACTGGGGCAGGCCCGAGGCGTTCACCCGTCGCCGGCAGGAGGGGCAACCGCGACGGCCCCGCCGGGGCATCGTCGTCACCCACGTGTCCCGCTGCGGGGCGCACTGCGCCCTCGGGTTCATCGTCGCCGAGGTCGCCCTGTACGCGGTGAGATTCGACCCGGCCGAGGACCCGCTGTGGGTCGGCTACGGCGGCGACTACCTGATGGCGGTGACGATCGCCGTGCTCTTCCGGTACTTCGCCGGGCCGGGTCGCAGCCTCGGCAAGGTCTGGCACGCGCTGTCGAAGGTCGGCAGGATCGAGCTGCTGACCATAACCGCGTTCGAGGTGGCGCTGTTCGCGTGGTTGACACTCGCGCATCGGGTGGTCCTGCCGGAGCCACCCCTGCGGCCCGACAGCGCCACGTTCTGGTTCGCCGGTCAGCTCGGGCTAATCGCTGGCTTCATCGCGGCCTGGCCCACCGCCTCCTGGCAGCTCGGCCGAGGGCTGGACGTCGAGCCGCGCCGACTCCCCCACGACTGAGCGCCGGTCCCGCTCGGCCGACCCGCCACAGACAAACGGCAAGGAGATCACTCTCCCTGCCACCTCTAACGTATATCGCACCTGGGGGCTTGCCGCAAGACCCCGGTCGTGGCGCAGAATCAGCGGCCGGACCAGCACAAACGAGGTAACGGGGGCGCGACGTGGGTGTGTTGTCGATGGACGGGGACCGCAGCGACCGGGCACCACTGTTGGACCTGCGAGAGGTCGACGAGACGCAGGTGTCGGTGGTCGGCGGCAAGGCCGCGCACCTGGGCGCGCTGTCCCGGATCGACGGCGTCCGGGTACCGGCAGGCTTCTGCGTGACGACGGCGGCCTTCCGGAGGGTCATGGCGCAGACGCCGTCGATCGACGATCGGCTCGATCAGCTGTCGCGGTTGAGCCCGGACGACCGGGAGGCCATCGGCACGCTCAGCGCGAAGATCCGCCGCAGCGTCGAGGAGACACCGGTTCCGAGCGACCTGGCCGCGGCGATCACCGGCACGCTCGCCCGGTTCGGCGAGCAGGCCGCCTACGCCGTGCGGTCCAGCGCGACGGCGGAGGACACACCCACCGCGTCCTTCGCCGGCCAGCAGGACACCTACCTGAACGTGGTGGGGCCGGAGGCGGTCCTGCGGCACGTCAGCCGGTGCTGGGCGTCACTGTTCACCGAGCGGGCCGTCATCTACCGCCTGCGCAACGGCATCGACCACCGCACCGTTCAGATGGCTGTCGTCGTACAGCGGATGGTTCTTCCGGATGCCTCCGGCATCCTGTTCACGGCGGACCCGGTGACGGGCAACCGGAAGGTCGCGACGGTGGACGCCAGCTTCGGCCTCGGCGAGGCCCTGGTGTCCGGTCTGGTGAACCCGGACGTCTTCACGGTACGAGACGGTGAGGTGGTCGCCAGCACGGTCGCCGCGAAGGAGCGTGCCGTCGCCGCGCTGCCCGGCGGCGGAACGCGGGAGGTGGCGATCGACCCCCAGCGGCGGGAGCAGCCGGCGCTGACGCAGGCTCAGGCGCTGCGGCTGGTACGGCTCGGGCGACGGATCGAGGCGCACTTCGGCCGCCCGCAGGACATCGAGTGGTGCCTGGTCGACGACGACTTCCAGATCGTGCAGAGCCGGCCGATCACCACGCTGTTCCCCGTGCCCCCGGTCGGTGACCAGGAGAACCACGTCTACCTGTCGGTCGGTCACCAGCAGATGATGACCGATGCCATGCGGCCGTTGGGGCTCTCGATGTGGCGGTTGACGGCGATGGCGCCGATGCTGGAGGCCGGCGGGAGGTTGTTCGTCGACGCGACCCGGTTGCTGGCCTCCCCCGCCAGCCGCGCCGGCTTCCTGAAAATGGCGGGGCGCGACGATCCGCTGATGCGCGACGCGTTGGAGACTCTGCTCGACCGCCGGGACTTCGTTGCGACGCTGCCGGACCAGGCCGGTCCGGTTGGACCGACGACCGGCGGCCCGTCCACCTCGGGCGAGGCCGACCCGGCGATCGTGACCGAGCTGACCGAGCGCAGCGCGGCGTCCATCGCCGCCCTGCGACGCGACATCGCGACGGTGACCGGTACGGCGCTGTTCGACTTCCTGGATGAGGCGTTCCAGGAGCACAAGCGGGTCCTGAGTGATCCGTTGAACATGCGGGCGATCATGGCGGGCATGGAGGCCACCTGGTGGCTCAACGACCGGCTGCACGAGTGGCTGGGCGAGAAGAACGCCGCGGACACCCTCACCCTCTCCGCCCCCGGCAACGTCACGTCGGAGATGGGGCTGGCGCTGCTCGACGTCGCCGACGTGATCCGTCCGCACCCGGAGGTGGTGGCGTTCCTGCACGGTGTCGAGGACGGCGACTTCCTCGACGAGCTGCCGAAGGTCGAGGGCGGGGCCGAGGCGCGCGCCGCCATCGAGGCATACCTCGACCGGTACGGGATGCGCTGCGTCGGCGAGATCGACATCACCAGGCCACGGTGGAGCGAACGCCCCGCCACGCTCGTGCCCGTACTCCTCGACAACGTCCGGCTCTTCGAGCCGGGCGCGGCCCGGCGGCGCTTCGAACAGGGCCAACAGCAGGCGCGGCAGCGGGCACAGGAGGTGTTGACACGCCTGCGGGCGTTGCCGGACGGGCAGCAGAAGGCCGACGAGACCGCGCGGATGATCGACCGGGTGCGGGCCTTCATCGGCTACCGGGAGTACCCGAAGTACGACATCGTCAGCCGCTACTTCCTCTACAAGCAGGCACTGCTGGCGGAGGCCGAGCGGCTGGCGCACGCCGGGGTGCTCGCCGAGCCCGACGACGTCTTCTACCTCACGTTCCACGAGTTCCACGAGGTGGTCCGCACACATCGGGTGGACGCCGAGCTGATCCGGCAGCGTCGCGACGAGTTCCGGGCACACCAGGCGCTCACCCCGCCCCGGGTGCTGACCTCCGACGGTGAGGTCATCACCGGGGCGTACCGGCGCGACGACCTGCCGGCGGGCGCCCTGGCCGGTGTGCCGGTGTCCGCCGGGACTGTCGAGGGACGTGCCCGCGTCCTCCTGGACATGGCGCACGCCGACCTCGAAGCGGGTGACATCCTCGTCACGGCCCACACGGACCCGAGCTGGACGCCGCTGTTCGTCGGCATCGCCGGCCTGGTCACGGAGGTCGGCGGGTTGATGACGCACGGCGCGGTGATCGCGAGGGAGTATGGCCTGCCGGCCGTCGTCAGCGTGCTCGACGCCACCCGGCTGATTCGCGACGGGCAGCGGATCCGCGTGCACGGCAGTGCCGGGTACGTCGAGATCCTGCCCTGACCGGCGGCACCCGCAGGAGGAATGACATGGCGGTCCTGGTCCGGCATGTGGCGACAGTAATGGCCACGGTGGCGACAGTGCTGTCGCTGGCGGGGTGCAGCGGCGGCGACAACCGCGCTGGTCCGCGCCGGGGTGCCGGCCGGCTGGGTGGTCGGGGACAAGACCGGGACCGGCGGGTACGGCACCCGCAACGACATAGCGGTGATCTGGCCGCCCGACCGGGCCCCGATCGTGCTGGCGGTGCTGTCCAGTCGTGACATGAAGGACGCCACCCCCGACGACGCGCTCATCGCCCAGGCCACCCGGGTGGTCGTCGCCCAGCTGTGATCGCGAGGGCGCACCACCGCCGGTACACCGTGCTCCAGCTCTGGGTCCTCGTGCCGCTCTCGCTCGTCGTCCTTTCCGTGCGCGACGCACTCGCGCGGCGCAGGGCGAGAGTGACAACTCCCTCGTCATCAGGCGGTTCGCGGCCTACCCTGACCTGCCGTGCCCTCACACGAACAGATCATCGGACAGGCCCTGGATCGGATCGGGGCAGGCTACGTCTTTCCCGAGAAGGTCGCCGACATCGACGCCGCGATCCGGCGTCGTCTCGCGGCCGGCGAGTACCACGGCCTGGACGGGCCGGCGCTCTGCGAGACGGTCACCGCACACCTTCAGCAGGTGTGCCCGGACAAGCATCTGCGGCTGTTGTGGTCGGACCAGCCACAGTCGCTTGATCCAGCCGACGAGGACGGCGGGCGGGCGGCGTTCCTCGCGCTGCTCAGGGCGGAGAACCAGGGCATCCGCCGGGTCGAGCACCTGGACGGCAACGTCGGGTTCATCGACGTGCGGCGCATCGCGTACGCCGACGAGGGCGCTGCCGCGATCGGCGCGGCCCTGCAACTGGTCGCCCTCAGCTCCGCGCTCATCCTGGACCTACGTGCCTGTTCCGGCGGAGCACCGGAGGGAGCCGCGATGTGGTGCAGCTACTTCTTCCGCGACGACCAGGTGCACCTCAATGACTTCTACGAGCGGTCCACCGGCGCGACCCGCCAGTTCTGGACGTCCGCGCACCTTCCCGCGCCGCGCTACGTCGACCGCCCGGTGTACGTGCTGACCAGCGCGACGACGTTCTCCGGGGGCGAGGACGTGGCGTACACCCTTCGGGCGCACGGCCGGGCCGTCGTCGTCGGTGAGACGACACGCGGCGGCGCGCATCCCACAGCCCGCCACCCCGTCACCGCGCACATCCTCGTGACGGTGCCGACCGCCCGCACCATCAACAGCGTCACCGGCACCAACTGGGAAGGCGTCGGAGTGGTCCCCGACGTGCCGGTCCCGGCAGACCAGGCACTCGACACCGCGCTCAAGGCCATCGCAGGCGCATAGGCGCGGCTGCCGTTCGCGCGAACCGTGGGGACGTCGTCGCCGCAGTTTCGTGGTCCCGGCCGGCCGCACGCCGGCCGGGACCACTCCTGTCAGGCAGTCGCCATTCCTCGGGTGGCCAGCTCGCTGAGGGACGCGACGCCGTTGTCGCCGAGCACCTTGCGAGCCACGGCCGGCTCGTTCAGCTCGAACACCTCGACGAGGAGGGTCGGCGATCCGGACCGGCGGCGGATCCCGTCGATCTCCTGCCGGTCGGGGTTGAACGGCAGCGCCGGCCACTGGTCCGCGGTCGCCTGCCAGTCGGACGAGATGGCCGCGACCAGGCCGTCGAGCAGGGTCGCATAGTCCTCCGGGCTGATCGCCCGACCCAGCCCGTACCGCTCACGCAGGGCGAGGATCCCGGGCGGGGCCTTCTCTCCGGAGTAGCTGTTGTTGAGCCCGAGCCACCAGTGGGCGAAGTAGGTGCCCTGGTAGCCCTGGGCCAGGTAGCGCGACCCGTCGCGGTGCACCTCGATGATGAAGTTGTGCACCTGCGGGAACTGGCAGTCGAGCAGCAGGACGGTAGCGTCGCTGGCGGGCGTGGCGAGGAGCGCCTTTCTGAGCGCTTCGCCGCCGCCAGCCCCGTAGGTGTCGTGCGACAGTCGGGCCGGCTTGCCGCCCGCGGTGCGCAACTGCTCGCGAATCTGGAACGCCGCCATTCCGCAGTTGGCCCACCTGCGGCTCTCGTCGCGCAACGCGATCTGCGGGTCGCCGGTCCTGCCCGTACTTCCCACCGCCGCGTTGAGCTTCATCAGGTCGACCCCGTCAGTGGCCTGGTCACGACGCCGCTGAGCGCTGTCGGTGGCACGCGCGGCATCGCGCTGCGCGTAGCCGATCGCCGCGGTGACGGCCTCGGCCCAGGTACCGAAGCTCTGATCGGGCTTCAACGCGCTCTCCGACCAGTTGATCAGCGCACCGACCACCTCCCCCCGAAGGTCGGCGGGCAGGAGCGGTTCGATCCTGGCCAGGATGTCGCCGCACGCCTTTTCGTCGGTCTCCAGGTTGGGAATCTGACCGTTCGGTGGGTAGGCGTCCTTCTCCTCCGCGATGATCAGCATCCGAGCCTCCACTGTCCATTGTGTACCGGCTGCCCCCACGGCGAGCCGGTCTCCAGATTGGACCCTGCGTGAGCGGGCGAACACGTAACGTCGGACTTCCGTCCCGGATCGGGGCGCGCAGCGCGCGGTCGGCGACACGCTGTCGGAGGAGTGACCGGGGAGCCCGTCGCCGCGGCCCGTCGCCGCTACCGGGCGGCCTTGCCAGAGAGGGATCGCGGGTACCGGAAGGCGCCGAGCAGGGCGGTGACGAAGCCCGCCACCAGCAGGATCCTCACCACGTGGAACACCACCGCGTCGCCCGTGGAATCCGGCGGGAAGACGTCCTTGACGAGCATGCCGCCGCCCAACCCCAGCCCCAGGCAGACATGCATCGCGGCCCGCAGGCGTGGCAGGGGCTGCGGGCGACCGAAGATCCGGGGCGCGGCCACGCCTCCGCGGCTCCGGACGAGCAGCACGGCGGCAATGGCCAGGTTGGCCGCGGCGCACACGACGGCCAGGACCACGACCACGGTTTCCATGAGGCCAGACGCTAGCGCACCGATGCCCGCGAGCGTCGAGACCGGCTGGCGGAAACACTGTGGCGCGGCACCCTTTGCCCTAATCTATGACTGTCGATCGTTACCCGCCAGCTCCATTCGAGGAGAGGTATCCGATGGTGAACGTCGATAGCCGAACCCTTCCGCAATCCCTCTCCATCCTGCTGACCGTTGTGCTCGCGGCCGGCCTGTCCCTGGTCGGCGTCGCACCGGCGGCGGCCGGGCAGACCGGCCTGCGCGCCGCCGACCCGAGCGTGATCCGCGTCGGCGGCACCTACATTTCCGTACAGTCGGTCAACGGCGGGATCGCCGTGCGGCAGGCGGCCTCCCCCGACGCGCTGGCCGCCGCGTCCGCCCGGCAGGTCTGGACGGACAGCCGCGACCTCGGTGAGGTCTGGGCCCCGGAGATCGTCACCGATGGCGGGCGCTACTACATCTACTTCTCGGCCGGACGCGGCGCCGCCCACCGCATGTACGCGATCCACTCGGCGTCGCCGGCCAGCGGCTACACGGCCGAACGGCAGCTCGCGCTGCCCGACGGCAGGTGGGCCATCGACGGCAGCCTGTTCACCTTCAACGGGCAGCGGTGGTTCGTCTGGTCCGGTTGGGCCGGGGACACCAACATCGAGCAGAACATCTACCTCAGCCGGATGAGCGACCCGCTCACCCCGACCGGCGGCCGGTACGTCATCTCCCAGCCACGCGAGAGCTGGGAGCGCGTCGTCGGCAACCCGTTCATCAACGAGTCCCCCGAGGCGATCCGGGACCCCAACGGGCAGTTGCACATCGTCTACTCGGCCAACGGCAGTTGGAGCGACCAGTACTGCCTCGCCGACCTGCGGCTGCGCGCCGGCGGCGACCCGACGTACGTGTGGGACTGGTACAAGTCGAACGGCTGCCTGTTCGGCTCCAACCGGGCCACCATGATGGCCGGCTGGGACCCCACCCTGCATGTGAACGGGCCTGGTCACCACAGCTTCGTGCTGCTCAACGGCGACATCGCGACGAGCCCATCCGCCGGGCCGAGGTTCCCGCTGATGTACCACGGGGTGCCCAAGGGCACCGCGTACTCCTGGGCGAACCGCTACTGGTACACCGGCACCTTCTGCTGGTGGGGCAACACCACCTACCGCCGCGCCAATGTGCCCGGCCCAACGGCCGACACCGGGTTCAGCATCAAGTTCTTCGAGTGATCCGGACGCGTGGCCTGGCCCTTCACTGGCCAATCGGGGCCGATTGGTGGGCGTCGATGGTGATCGTCTAGCCTTGGCGTCTATCCACTGTGGATGACGGAAGGCTCTACATGAAGCGCAAGACGATGACCGGCCTCATGGCGGTGCTCACCATGATCGCTGCGATGCTGGTCGGCACCGGCAGCCCGGCGGCGGCCGCCTCCTCGGGCCCGTGGGTGATCCAGCCCTACACGAACGACTACTGCCTGTCGCCGGAGGCCTTCTCGTCCTCGCTCAACATCGTGGTCGACCAGCACCTCTGCGAGGGCGGGCCGAGCCGTAACTGGACCTTCACCACGACCAGCTCGGGCTACTACCGCATCTCGTTCAACAACGGGGGACGGTGCATGGCCGTCCGCGGTGCCGTGACCACCGAACGGGCGAAGATCGCCACGCAGGTGTGCGGCGACGCCCGCCTCAACGACCAGTGGCTGCCGATCAAGCTCTTCACCTCGGGGGGTGCCGACTACTACCAGCTCAAGAACCGGGGCACCAACAAGTGCATGGCGGTGGAGGGCAACTCGAGGTTGAACGGCGCCGACATGATGCAGTTCACCTGCTACACGACGTCGGAGAACCAGGCCTTCACCTGGGACCTCTGGTAAGAATCGCTCTTCGACCGCGGCGGGGCCCCTCCGGGTCCCGCCGCGGTTCCGTTTTCGGGGTCGAAGTCGAGAGATCGACCAGGGTCCGTGACGTCGGGGCGTCCTCGGAGTCGGGATACCCCGACGTCCGTGAAGGCGAGTGGATCGCGGGCGGCCCAAGGCCCGCGATCTTAATAAAATTAAGATCGACTTCTTGAAAGTTGATTATCCTTGGGTTGGTACTTCAGTTATGACAGAGCAGGCGATGGACTGGCAGGAACTCACCAGCCTGACCCGGGGGCAGCCGTTCGTCGTCGAGCGGGTGCGCCTGGCGAGCAACGGCGTGGCGATCGAAGGCGAGTTCGGGTTACCGCAACTGGCTCAGCTCAACGTCGAGGACCAGGTCTTCGTGACGGCGTTCGTGCGCTGCCACGGCTCGATCAAGGAGATGGAACGCATCTTCGGGGTGAGCTACCCGACGATCAAGTCACGGCTCAACCGGATCACGCAGATGCTCGACTTCGTCGAGACCGACCCGGCACCGTCACGGGCCGACATCATCGACAGGCTGCGTCGCGGTGAGATCACCGCACAGCAGGCGTTGGCCGAACTGGACGGCCGGTCGTGATGCCGCAGTTGGTGACCGTCAAGGTCGACCGTCCTGATCGTCGGCCTGTCCGGTTCTGGGTTCCGGTGCTCCCCGTGACCCTCGTACTCCTGCCGGTCGTGGTCCTGGTCGTCCTCGCGGCGATCGTGGCCTGCCTCGTGTTCCGCATCCGTGTGGTGCGGGCTCTCGGCACCGGTTGGCGCGTCATCTCCGCGCTGCCCGGCGCCCGCTTCGACATCGAGCAGGGCCGCACGGCCGTGCTCGTGGCCATCAGATAGGAGAGGTTCGCATATGACCGAACAACGCAAGGACATCCTCGACATGCTTGCCGCTGGCAAGATCACCGCGGATGAGGCGGAGCAGCTCATCGCCGCCCTCGAACGGGCCCAGGCACCGGCGGCCGCAGATCACGACGCCCGGCCGAAGGGCACGGTGAAGTACCTGCGGGTGATGGTGGACGCCACCGACAACCTCGAACCGTCACGGGTCAACGTGCGGGTGCCTCTGCAACTGCTGCGGGCCGGCGTACGGCTGGCGGCCCTGGTGCCGCCACAGGCCCTGGTCAAGGCCAACGCCTCGCTCAGCGAGTCGGGGGTGCCGATCGACCTGACCCAACTGAAGCCCGAGCAGTTGGAGGCGCTCGTGGAGCACCTCGACGACGTGACGGTGGAGGTGGACTCCCCCGATGCCACCGTGCGCGTCTTCTGCGAGTAGGCGCCGTCTGACGAAGACGGCCCCTCGAGAGGGTGCTGGAACACCCTCCCGAGGCTGCGCCCGCCGCAGCAGAGCACAGGTGAACTGCCAACCTGAAGTCTAGCCACGCCGGCACATCAGCGGAGGGACCACCCGGACGGGTGGTCCCTCCGCTGCGTCCCGCCGAACGGCTCGCATGTCGGCAATCCGTCGTTGTCGCGGCGTCGGGCAACTCCGTAGCGTCGCGACTACGAATCGATGCCCAGCGGAAGGACCCCTCGTGTCCGAACTCGTCGCTCCGCAGCTCGTCGTGAACAGCAGGATGATCTACTTCGGGTGGCTGCCGGCCGACCCCGGCGCGGTGGCCGCCCTGGTGCCCGACGGCCTCACGCCGGCACCGAACCACCAGGTCTTCATGAACCAGTACGTCGTCGACGACGCTGGGCAGACCTCCGGCTTCGGCGCGTACTCCCTGACGTACCTCGGACCGGATCTTTCCGGGGTCGACGCCCCCGACGGTGTCACGCCCGGTCGCTGGTGGACCCACTACGTCAATTCCAGCCCGACCGTCCGGGCCTACGCCGCCGCCCGCGGCGTGCCGGCGACCCCGGGCACCACCACCATCGAGGTACGCGGACATCGGCTGATCGCCACCACCGAGGCGGACGGTGTACCCGTGATCAGGACGACAGCCCGCGTCGGGCGCACCGGCGACGCCGTCAACCGGGGTCAACTGCGCTACCTCACCCGGCTCGACGGCAGGCTGCACAGCGGCAACTACCCGTTCGTGGCGAAGCCGGTCGACCCGTTCGCTGTCGAGTCGCTGGAGTTCCTCGAACCCGACCACCCCGTGTACGCGCTGCGCCCGGCCGACCCGCTGACAGTCGTCTGGGGTTTCTACTCACCGCACGCGTCGTTCGCCTACCCGGGCGGCGAGTCGGTGCTCGACTGACGGGACGCCGGCCTCTGCCGCCCGTCCGTTCGTCACCCGCCGTAGCGCCCACTCGGCCGGCCCGTACCGGTGATGGCGCAGCCACCACGCGCTCACCGCGAGCTGCGCCGCGAAAATCAGCAATGCCAGTCCGGTCGTCCCCGCCGGCGACACGCTCCCGGCCAGACCGAGCCCGATCCCGCTGAAGATGAGCAGCCCCAGCAACGACTGCCCCAGATAGTTGGTGAGCGCGATCCGCCCCGCCGGTGCCAGGGCCGACCGCACGAACCCGAACCGCGGGCTGTGCATCATCCGCAGCAGCGTGGCCACGTACGCGGCTGTCAGCAGCGGCGCGGTCGCCGCACTCACACCCACGGCCAGTGACTCGCCGTTGCCGCCGCCGAGCGCGTACGCGAGGCCGCCCGCGATACCCACGGGGAAGCCGATGAGCTGGATCCGCCGCAGCACCGGCTCGTGACCGCTGACGCCGGCGAGGAGCCGCCGTCGGCCGGCAACCATGCCGAGCAGGAACATCGCCAGCGCCGTCGGCCCCTGGAACGTCGCGGACTGAAGCACCAGCAGGGGGAGCCCGGAGAGGTGGTGACCGATGACGTCGCCCCATCCGCCGAGCATCGCGGCGGTCGCCTTCTCGGCGTTGGCCAGTGCCTCGGCTCGGGTGGGCAGGAACGTTGAGGAGTTCACGAAGAGCCCGCTGGCCAGCAGGCTCAGCAGCACGAGCCCGTAGAGCACGCCGGCGACGCGCAGCGCCGTGCGGTCGCGGACCCGGCGCATCGCGAGCAGGACCAGGCAGACCACCGCGTACGTCATCAGGATGTCGCCGCCGTACAGAAGCGCGGTGTGCAGGGCGCCGAGGACGAAGAGGCCAGCGGTCCGGCGCAGCATCCGCGGCGCGAACGCGGCGCCCGCGCGCCCCGCCGCGTCCATCTGCAGGGTGAAGCTGTATCCGAACAGGAACGAGAAGAGGATGTAGAACTTCATGTCGACGAACACCGCGGACAGGAACCGCGCCGCGTCGTCGAGGACCGACGAGAACGCCGGGTCCGTGATCAGGTTGCCCGGGTAACCGGAGGCCATGAAGGTGATGTTCACGACGAAGATCCCGAGCAGCGCGAAGCCGCGCAGCGCGTCGAGGTCGTGGAGGCGTTGCCCGGCGCACGGCCGGCTCGTCGTGGCGCCCATCGCGCCCGCTGACACGTCCATATGCTTCTTCTCCCCGTCCGGCCCGACGACAGCCTTAATATACAGGAGATACTATCCATGGGACACAATGCGCCGTCAATGGCCGACGACGTGCCCGCCGACCTGGCGCGGCTCTGGCGACTGCCGACGTCCGCACGCCGCGGCCGGCCCGCCGAACTCGACGTCGAGCGGGTCGTCGTCGCAGCGGTGGACCTGGCGGACCACCAGGGGCTGGACGGGGTGACCCTGCAGAAGGTCGCGCAGACTCTCGGCTTCACCAAAATGTCGTTGTATCGGCACGTGGGGTCGAAGGAGGAACTCGTCGAACTGATGACCGACCACGCCACCGGGCCCGTCCCCCGGCTGGACGCGAGCGTCTGGCGTGACGGCGTGCATCGCTGGGCGGAGGCGATCCGCGCCCGGTACGCCGAACACCCGTGGCTCGTGGAGGTGCCGATCGCCGGCCCACCCCGCGGGCCGAATGCCGTCGGCTGGATGGACGCGTTCCTGCGGGTCCTGCACGACACCGGCCTGGATCCGAGGACGAAGGCAGGCGTCCTCGTCGTCGTCAGCGGTTACGTGCGCAACGCGATCCTGCAGGGCCGGCAGATGGCGGCGGGCCGCAGCGGCACCGGGCTCAGTCAGGCCGACGTCGAGCAGAACTACGGGCGCGCCCTCGCCGCGCTCGTGCACCCGGAGCGATTCCCCGAGGCCGCGCCGCTGTTCGCGGCGGGCGCGTTCGAGAGCGAACCGGGCGAGGACCCGGAGGACCAGGATTTCACCTTCGGCCTCAACCTGATCCTCGACGGCGTCGAGGCCGCCATCGCGCGGCGCACGCCCTGAAGCGCATCACGCGGGGGCGGGCACTCCAGGACCTCGATCGAGTTCCCGGCGAACAGCTGAAAGAGCGCGAGGAATCTGCCCATCCGCGCATCGCAATGGCGGCCTGGTCAGGCCGCCGCGGTCCGCGCACGGGTTGCCCGCCGCTTGCACCGTCGTTGTGGTGAACGGCCTGTGGCTTGTCGGCGCGGGCCTCAACTACGCGCCACTGTCCCTGTACGCGATCGCACTGACGCGGCCGGGCGCCCTCGACGCCGAGCTGGCCGGCGTCGACATCAGCGGGGACCTGCGCCGGTACACGGTGCTTCAGCTCTGGGTCTTCGTGCCACTGTCGCTGGTGGCCTTCGCCATCCGTGACGCGTTCACCGGGCGTAGGACGCGGCCGACCTCCCCCTGACCGCCCGAGCGGGCGGCGGGCACGACCCGGCGGTCAGGACTCGCGCTTGGCCTTGGTGCGACGGGTCCGCCGGCGCGGGGTGTCGTCGCCGCCGGCCAGCCGGGTGAAGGTGAGCATGTTCGCCAGCGCCACGGCGACGACCGCGAGGCCGACCTGGATCGCGAGCACGACCCAGTCCCAGCGCAGCACCCACACCTGCACGTTGGCTTCGTCGTCGATGTCGAGCGCCCTGGCGACCACTGTGCCCAGCACCGCCGAACCGACGCCGATGACGAACGTGGCGAAGACACCGATCCGCTGCCGCCCCGGCAGGATGAGTCGTCCGAGCAGGCCGACGAGGGCGCCGATGAGCACCGCGCCGAGATAACCAAATACCAGCATTGCTGTCTCTCCCCTCCAGCAGTGCCGAGATACATGCCCGGATCTCACGTTGCCGGAAACCCCGCCCCGATCAGGGCCGTAGGCATGTCACCCCGACCCACTACGCTGGCGGAACTTTCACCCCTGAACGAAGGAAACTCATGGCTCGCCCCTACAAGCCCGGCCCGAAGCAGTTCGTCTTCGCTGGCGGTGACGGCAACGATCAACACGTCTCGGTGGGCGACCCGCAGGAGGCGTACGTGGCGTTCTCCGCGTTCTTCCGGGGCCGAGAGTCCGACACGTACACCATCACCGACGAACCGGCGAAGCAGCGTCTGGTGCTCATGCCCAGCCTGGGGGTGATCTCCCGGATCACGGAGGCGGACCACCAACGGTCGGAACACCTCCGGGTCGACCGGCCCAACCGCTACCTGCCGAGCGCGATGCTGTTCTTCGAGCGCGGATTTGCCGGCCTCGACCACTTCGGCCAGTGGCTTCCCGATCTCGCCGACCTCGACGCGTCACCGGAGGCTCGGGGTGCCGCCCGCGCCGCCACCATCACGACGGAGGCAGCGGCGATCGACGAGGTGGGCCGGATCTGGGCGGATTCCGGCTACGTCGACCCGACCGACAGCTACTACATCTTCTTCGACTCGCAGGACATCGACGACGACCGGGCCGACCGAGCCGAACTGCTCCAGTTGATCGAGTTCCTCGGCCTCGAACGGGTCGACGCCCCGGCCGAGGCCGCCGGGGGCGAAGTCTGGGTGCGCGCCGACCCACGCCTCGACGCCCAATGCGAACAGTGGTCGTGACGGGATGAAAGACATCGTCTTCACACGGCACAGCGGCTGGATCCCGACCGTGATCCGCGAGGCCGATGAGCTGAAGCTGATGCTCGGCGCCGGGGCCGACGCCAACCACGAGCCCCGCACGTTCACGATCCCGATCACCGAAGCCCATCTCGCGGTGATCCGGGAAGACCTGGCCCGGCACCTGCTGCTGTGGAGTGCGGTCCTACCGCTGTGCCATGCAGCGGGGACCCGGGGCCAACTCGACCAGGACGCCGCCGTCGCACTCCTGAACCCGATCCTGCTCGCCCCGCCCGCAGACGTCGACGCGCTGTTTCGGCGCATCCCCTGGGACCAGAGCCGGCTCGTCGCCCACGGTGCCACCATCCGTCTCCTGGAGCGCGGTCAGGTCTGCGAGGCGATGCGCACGGCGACGGAGGCGGCGAACGAGAAGCGTGCCCAGGAGCATCACGCGGTCCGCCGCCGTGCCGAGCGGGGGATGGTCCTCGGGCCACTCGACGCGCAGATCCTGCGCTACACCGGCCAGTACCTGCACGGCGCGACGATTCCGCGGCGCAACCCCGATGCCGTCGACCCCGCGCTGCTGCCCCAGGTCATGCGGGTGATCGCCGCCGCCGAGCAGGCGTGCGCCGGGATGCGGATCGGTCTCGACCCACGACGGGGACACCGGGCCACAGACAAGCGCGACTGGAAGCGGATGGAGGCGACCGTCGACGCGGCCGTGCGCCGCGCGTACCCGGAACTGGTTGATGACGCGGTGCGGACGGTGACCTTCCTGATGTGCTCGGAGGCCGCGGGCCGCGCCAGGAGCGCGCCGCCGGAGGACGACGACTCTGGTGCGGGTGCGACGAAGGCGGCCCTGACCTTCACCGACGACAAGGGCGGCGAGAAGAAGTGGCTACGGGACGGCCCGCGCAGCGCCTCCGCCGAGTTCTGGGAGTTCGTCGCCGACCGCTCGGCCGGCGACAACGAGGTGTTCACCATCGAGGACGAGGAGATGGGCGAGGGGATCCAGCTGCAGTTCTACTCGGACTGCATCGCCCGGATCACGACCGTGCGACAGGGTGAAGCCGGGGCAGACCCGGAGTACCGGGTCGAGTACAGCCTGGTCGACGGGATGGTTGGCTACCGGCACCTGGTGAGCCTTTTCGTCAGCGGCGGTTGCGCCGCACTCGACCAGCACAGTCCCTGGATGTCAGATGCCGCCGAGTTCGAACGCGCGCGTCGTCAGCGCAAAGCCGGGTAGCCCCAGGGCCCCCGAGGCACATCACGAAACCTGGTGTGCACCGTGATCGCTATTCAATCGAAGAACCCCCGCCAGCTCTCCCTTGCCAAGGAATTTCGATCTTGTGGGAGGGCGATCCTTCACAGCACGCAGAGGGTGCGTCGGGCATGCCACCGACCGGGACCGCACGGTCGGCAGTGACCGTCGTGGTCCGAGGCAGCGAGCTCTTGTTGGTCAGCAGTTGCGCAGGCAGCGCACGAAGAGGTGTTCGTGACCGTCGCCCGGGTCGACCCCCAGGTCGGTCGCGCTGGACCTGAAGACGATCCGGCTGCCGTTGGCAGAGGTGACTCCGTCGAAGCTCTCACCGTTGCCGGTCGCCCCGGCGGCGGTGGTGCTGCTCACCGCCGTCGTCCGACCGGTGTTGAGGTCCCGCACGAAGACGTCGCTGCCGACGCCGTTGCCGTCGCGGGGAACGAGGTCAGAGGCGGAGGAGTAGAAGGACACGTAACGACCGCCGGCCGCCAGTCGACCGGACGTGCTGTAGTTGTTGCCCGCGCCCGCGCTTCCGCGGCTGGCGCTCACCAGCACTGTGGCGTCGGCGATCAGGTCGCGGACGTAGACGTCGCCGGCCTCGTTGGTGTCCGCCAGCACGTACGGCTCGTACGACTCCCATGACACCTTGGTGCCGTCCCTACTGATGCTCGGGCTCGATCCACTGCGGAATTCGCCCTCGGTGGCCGGCAGGTTGGCCCGGACCGTCTCGCCGGATGACAGGTCGTGAACGAAGACGCCAGCGTTCGTGCCGCCATCGCCGACCCAGTCGCCGTACCCGCTGAACGCCACCCGCCGCCCGCTGCCCGAGATGACGACCTGGAACGCCGAGAGGTTCGTGCCGCCGTCGGCCTGCAGGCTGACCCGTGTGGTCCTGCCGAGCTGCGAGTCGTGGACGTACGCCACCTGCCCGTAGAGCCGGAGGCCCTGGTCGTCCAGGTCGCCGGTGAACGAGGTGACGATGAACGCGGCGTAACGGCCGTTGTCGGAGATGGTGGCACTGCTGCTGATGCCCCGAATCTGCCGCCCACCCGCGAACTCGCTGGCCCGACTGGTCAACAGGGTCTGGCGGTCGTGCACGAAGACGTCGACTTCGTTGTTGGTGTCGCCGGGCACAAGGTTCGACGCGTACGACGTGAAGGCCACGTACCGGCCGTTACCGGAAATCGCTGCGGTGTAATCGGCCCCGTTGTTGGCCGGCTGCCCGTCCAGGCCACCGCTGACCAGGGTGGTGGTGCCGGTCTCCGTGTCGCGGACGAAAATGTCCGTGTTCTCGTTCGTGTCCCCAGGGACGAGGTTGTCCGAGGTGGAGGCGAAGGCGACGTACCTGCCGTCGTCGGAGATGTCCGAGCCGCCGACCCCGCCGTTGCCGGGGGTGCCATCGGTTGCCGCATCGACCAGGGCGATCGCACCCGGCTCGGCCGCGACAGCGGGCACCGGCATCAGAAGCAGGGCGGACACGCCGGTGACCGCCACCAGGGCACGGACCGATCGAAGGGTACGCATGGCCGCAGAGCCTAGCGAGCCAGGGCCGCCGATGATGTCCCGTGACGGCATCGCGGTGAACTGACAGCACCCTTCGGCCGGTTGACGCGCACCGGTCAGGGCCGCGCTCCTCGGGACGGTCACCGGGTCAGGCCGACCAGCGTCGCCAGTCGCGCCACACCGGCCGGCGCCGGCTGCGCGCGGGCGACATCCGCGATGACGGTACGCGCCGACGCCCGGCACCGAACCTCAGCCGGCGCGACACTGTCCGCGTCCACCAGGGCGCGCGCCGCCCCGCGCACGTCGCCCAGGTGCAGGTACGCCCGCGCGACGTCGACCAGGTACGCACCCCGATACTCGGCCGGCAATCGCCGCCACCCCTCCCGCCGCACGACGCTTGAGTGCCCCCGTAGCGCCTCTGCGGCGTCACCCCGTTGTGCCGCAATGAGAACCCGGGTCAGCTCGATGGCGACCGGCCCAAAGCATGTGCGGTACGTGTCGTCGTACCCCCTCAGGCTGGCGGCGACCCCCGCGGCCCGGTCAATCAGCTCGTCGGCGCGGCGGTGCTCGCCGCATCCGGCGGCGGCCAATGCCCCTTGGACCAGCAACGTCCCACCCACCGCGCTCCCCCGGTGCTCGCCCTGACCTCGAAGGCCTTCTTGGCCTTCGTGATCAAGAGGTTTGGGGGCGATTTGATCTCCAGAAGTGCCGCAAACCTCTTGATCACCGCAGGAGGTCGAGGGTGGAAGGACGCGGTTGGCGGCGGGGAGCAGTGCGGCCAGGGCCAGGGGGTCGCGGTTGGAGGCGCGGAGCGCCTGGCCCACCGAGATGGCCGCTGCCGCCGCGAGGAACCTGTCGTCGCCGGCGGCGGTCATCGCACGGTCGGCGGCCAGCCAGGCGAGGTCGGCCTCGCCGAGCTTCACCAGCAGCGACGACGTGATCCGGTACGCCTGCACCAGCACCTCTGCCTTCTGCGCGGCCCGAGCGGCGTCGAGCAGACCCGGCACCACCCGCACCAACTGCCCGTAGTGCGCGTGCTGGTAGGTCAACCAGGCATGCCCCACCTGCCGTCGCAGCTCGTCCGTCTGCGGTGGAGCCTGCGGGATGTCGTAGCGGGCGAGTGCGGCCCGGATGTCGTCCACCCCGTCCGGCGTGCCCGCCGGGGTGCTCCGCGGCTGGCCGAGCAGCACCTCCGGGTCGACCCGCAGGACGTGGGCCAACTCCTGGATCACCGAGTACCGGTCCAGGGTGCGTGCACCCCGCTCGATCTTGTCCACCCAACTCTTCGACCTGCGCAACCGGTCGGCAAGCATCTGCTGCGTCATCGACCGCCGCACCCGCCACCGGGCCACCCGACGACCGATCGGGACGTCATCGTTGGTCACGCCGCCACCGCCGGTCCGGGACCGCGCGGGTCGTGTCGTCAACGGGTACGCGTTCCGCCTCGGCCTGGGCCAGGAGGCGCTGCTTGGCAGCCTCCCGCTCGGCCGCCTCACTGTTGTGCTCCGGAGCGTTGTCGTCCCGACCGCTCATCCCCGCCTCCTCCGGTGGAGGCCCAGCAGCTCAGGATCGACCGTTGCCGCGCTAGGCCCTCAGGACGTACTCACGTCCCAAACCGGACAGTAAGGCGGATTGGTGATGTAGTGATTACTGGCAGTTATGCGGCCAGGTTGATGCCGATACGGCCGGCTAGCAGGCGCAGCTCGTCGGGGATGGCTCGGCGCTGGGCGCGCTGGGCCAAGCTGACCACGGCATCCCGAGCGAGAGGGTTGATGGCGAAGGGGATCGGCGCAGCTCGCTCAGCCTGGACGAAGGCGGCAAGTGCCTCAACGTCTCGGCGACCGCCGTCCGCCAGGGCACGACCGAGGTCGAGCCAGTAGGACTGCTGGCGGATCGACGCTGCCAGCACCTGGGGTCGCACCGTCCTCGACAGCTCGATAACTCGGCCAGATTCGCCCTGCTCGGCGGCGATGGACATCTCCCACAGCCCGACGTTCGTTGGTCCGAAGCCACAGCCGTTGAAGCCGGCACCGTCGGCCGGATCTCCGAGGGTTGCCGCCTCGCGGGCCGCCTCTGCGAGGTGGTCGCGCGTCACGTCCAGGCGCCCACTCACTGCCGAGGTCAACGCAGCGGAGAGGTGGAGCTGACCGAGCATCTGTCGGACTCGTTCGTCGGCAGCGTCGGCTTGAAGTTCGGTCAGGGACCGGTCAGCAGCGCGGGCCGCTACGGCTGCAGACTCGATCGGCAGGCTCTGCGCGTAGGCGAACCGAGATGCGGCGATCCAGGCTGGATCTGCGGCGTGCTCGGCGACCGTCCCGGAGAGCCGGGCAGCGTTAAGGGCCAGGTGGCGGTATCCGAGGTTCCGCAGGCAGGTGGCGGCCTGGTAGGCCACCTGGACGAGCGCGGTTCCGCCCACGGCAGCGGCTTCAAGCAGCAGGTTGGGGAGCAGACGAGCCATAGCTGGGTAGTTGCAGGACGTACGGAGCTGTTCGGCGCGAGCGATCTCGGCGGTCAGCCGATCCGGTGTGTAGGTCGACGGGCGGCGCTCGCCATCCTCGATCTCGATCAGGGCGGACCAGATCGCTGGCACGTACTCGGCGGCGCTCTCACGGGCCGGATCGCCGGACTCGGTGCCCTGACCGAGCAGGTCCGCCACCGTGACCTGGAGGGCGGCAGCGAGCGCGACCAGAGTGGAGCGACGGTCGATCGTCTTCCGACCCGACTCAACCTGCGACACGTACGACTGGGTGACGCCAGCGAGCCCAGCGAGGACGGCCTGAGTCATTCCGCCACGGCGCATCCGCCAGTACCGGATTCTGGCACCGATGGTGTCCGGCTTCCTCGACATGCCTTCTTACTCTCTGGTAGCGGACCGGGATAACCGCCACGGACTCCCACCCCGGCATGGTCGTACCCTACACCGGCACAGGTGGCAGTGGTGATGCTGACTGCCTGAGGACGTTCTCCAAAGGCCATACATCGGATCGCGCGGCATCCGTCAGCACCGACCGATGTCGCTACAGATGCCAACGTCGCGCGGTGGGTGTGTCGGCTTGGTGACTACCCAGCCGAAACTAAGCGGTCAATCCTGTAGGTAAGGGCGATGCCTAACCTTCGCGAAGGTGAGCCCGAACAGTATCAGGCGGACGACATAGAGCAAATGACTGATGATCCGGAGCAGACGCCAGCCGATGACCGCGGCCGCTTCCTCCGACTGAAGGACGCGGCCTGGACTGCCGCTTACGTTGCGCGCGACTTAATCGTATGGGCATTCGAGTTCGCCTCCGCAATGAAAGAATACGAGGAGGAGTGGACGGAGAAACGCCGGCAGCGCCGACACGAACTTTTCACCAAGAGGGTCGTTTCCGAAATTCTGACCATGGCAGAGTTTTCCCACTCCGTAAGAGTTCACGGGTCGGCCTCCTTCGTCTCTTCGTACCTCAAGCAGCATGAAGGAGAAACTCTCCAGCACCATGCGGACCGCTACGAGGAGCTTCGATCCCAGGTGCGCCTGTGGACACTGCTCGTCTTGTGTCCTGCGACATACTTCTTGCTAGTCGGCCACGGGCTACCTGGTCTTTGGGTCGAAAACGATCGAAAATTTTCCTCGGAATTTCCCTCAACTCGCTGGCTAGAGGAGCTTCTCGACCCGCTGGGCACGGAAGGTGTCATTGCTGCCGGGTCGGCGCTGACCATTCTTATAGCGACTGCACTATACGGCACGTATGTTGAGATCCGAAGCCACTTTTCAAGGTATCCACGCGTTAGGACAGAAGCGAAGTGGGCCCTACTTCCGCATGTACGGGTAGCGCTCAACGCTTGGTCAGACCAAGAATCTCCCACCGAACTCAAGTTCGAGCAAGCCCCGGCCTTGAGTTCGTCCGCGGATCGCCAGTATCTAATCGAAAGGACAGAGATTGACCGTATCGCGACGTTAGTTCAGGAGCTGGGAGCCTCGGCTGTTGCAATTAGCGGCCCTCGTGGTGCCGGCAAGAGCACCTTGCTTCAAAGCATCGCGAGCAGCGATTACTTACGGGGCAGCCTTTGTATCTCACTAGAGGCTCCCGCTTCCTACGTGGCCAGAGACTTCGTCATCACCTTGTATCGACAGATCTGTGAGCACGTAATCTCGACGGTGTCCGGGATGACCGACTCTCCATCGAGGAAAGCCGGAAGGGTCCTATTTTCCGGAGTTCGAATACTGCTCGGATCCCTTGTGATCACGGTTGCATTAACCCAGTGGCGGCCAGCCAGGCCATTCCTTGGGTCTCACATTGATACACAACTCGCTCCCGAGAATTTGTTACAGGCAGCCAGCTACTCCGCTCTACTTATTGCGCTATATGTACTGGTCGGCAAGCTGCGCCCGTATCGGGGCCTGGCAGGAGCAACCGAATTGGTTGAGCGAGCAATTCGCGAGGAAGAACGCCTTCGCTTCCTTCAGAACGTATCCGTCGAGCGCACAGGTACGCTTAAAGCGAAAGTCGGCCTCGAGTTAGGTCGAAAACGCACAAGGCAACTTCTGGAACAGCCCGCCTCCCTGCCCGACCTGGTTCGCTCCTACAGGTCTTTTGCGGAGGACTCTTTGATTTGGTGGAGGCGCTTCTGGAAATCGGGCCATCTCGTCATAATTATTGATGAGTTGGACCGGGTTACTGAAGTTGAAGCCGCAGAGCGCTTCATTAACGACGTGAAGGGCATATTCGGAATCCGAAATTGCACGTATCTCGTTACAGTATCCGAAGATGCACTATCGCAATTTGAGCGCAGGATGGTAGGAATTCGACCAGTGTTGGACAGCACTTTCGATGAGGTCGTAAGGTTACCAGTGCTCGATTTTGTTCAGTCGAAGGAATTGCTCGAGCGCAGACTAGTTGGACTTCCTCACGCTTTCATAGCATTGTGCCATTCACTCAGCGGCGGAATTCCGCGGGATCTAATACGCGCCGCCCGGACCCTTATTGATCTTCGCCGAACTACCCGGCAAGTTGACCTCTGCAGGCTCACCCACGAAATCGTTCTTCAAGAAATCGGGCGCTTGAAATCCGGCTTGATCGGTCGCGTCAACAACGACCTGGCCGGTTCGGCAGCATTTCGTCTGCTCCGAGTGCTGGCGGATCCTGAGTGGCCAGCGCCAGACGTGGCTTATGTGCTGCGTTCCGCGTCTGAACTTATTCAGCAAGGGGAAGATGCTGAGGATGACGAGCGCGTCTCCACAGAGCTTGGCGTGGCACTGTACTACTATGGAACAATTTTGCAGGTCTTTGTGGACTTCGAGATCGACTCCATCAAGGATTTCGATCGTCTAGCTAAATCGGCTCAGTCGTTAGCAGTGGCGCGGAGCGTTATGCCTGCAAGTGTAGAGCTAGCTTACGTACACTTACAGAGACTTCGCGAGGAAGAGTGCCTTGATTAGGTAGGGAAGGGTCGGGCGCACCAGGCCGCCGAACTGGCCTGCAAACTCAGGCACAACGGGCCCAACCCAAGACCCCATTCGCGATCGGATCCAAGATCCGCCACCCGGATTACTCGTTCATGGCTGCATGGACGAAGCACTAGGGAGGAGTGGAGCTGCGGTTATTAGTCGCAGTTATGCAGCCAGGTTAACGCCGATGCGGTTGGCGAGCAGGCGCAACTCTTCGGGGATGGCCCGGCGCTGGGCCCGCTGAGCGAGGGTCACCACGGCATCCCGAGCGAGGGGGTGAATGGCGAACGGGATGGGTGCGGCTCGCTCGGCCTGGACGAATGCAACGAGGGCTTCGGGATCCCGACGACCGCCGTCCGCGAGCGCTCGCCCGATGTCGAGCCAGTAGGCCAGCTGGCGATTCGACGCCTTCAGCACCTGCGGCCGGATCGCCCTGGACAGCTCTATCACCTTGCCGGACTCGCCCTGCTCAGCCGCGATGGACATCTTCCAGAGCCCAACGTTGGTCGGACCGAAGCAGCAACCGTTGAAGCCACCTCCATCGGCTGGATCGCCCAGACCTGCCGCCTCGCGCGAGGCTTCGACGAGGTGGTCACGGGCGACGTCCGGGCGAGCATCCACGGCGGAGGCCAGCGCGGCCATCAGGTGGAGTTGACCAAGCATTTGCCGCACCCGGACGTCGGACGCGTCTCCCTGAAGCTCCATCAGCGACCGATCAGCGGCCTTGGCTGCGAGGCGTGCGGACTCGATCGGCAGGCTTTGCGCGTAGATGAACTGGGACGCGCCAATCCAAGCCGGGTCCTCGGCACTCTCAGCGGCGGCAACCGATACGCGGGCAGCATTAAGTGCCAAGTGGCGGTAGCCGAGGTGCCGAAGGCACGTGGAGGCCAGGTAGGTGACCTGGGCGAGCGTCGTCCCACCCACGGCGGCGGCTTCAAGCAATAGGCCCGGAAGGAGACGTGCCAACGCCGGGTAGTTGCACGCATTGCGAAGTTGGTCGGCGCGGGCGATCCCGGCGGCTAGTTGGTCGTTGGTGTAGGTCGACGGGCGCCGCTCGCCGTCTTCGATCTCTATCAGGACCGACCAGATCGCCGGCAGACACTCGGCGGCGCTCTCACGGGCCGGATCGCCCGGCTCAGTACCCTGTCCGAGCAGGTCGGCCACCGTGACCTGGAGTGCGGCGGCAAGAGCGACCAGAGTTGAACGGCGATCGATGGTCTTTCGACCCGACTCGACCTGCGAGATGTAGGACTGGGTGACGCCAGTGAGCCCCGCGAGAACCGCCTGGGTCATGCCCCCGCGGCGCATACGCCAGTACCGGATTCTGGCACCGATAGTGTCCGGCTTCCTCACCATGCCGACGGCCACCCCCAGGAAGAGGAGTCGATTGCGACGCTAAGCCGCTACCAGCGCACGGTACACCGCAGAGCACCGAAGTAGTGACGCTGAGCGGCCCTGTGGGCCTACCCGCGTGGCGCGTCATACCAGCCAGCACGCCATCGCTCGGCGATAGTTCAGCCCGCAGCCGGCCACGCCGCAGAACCGCGCCTCGGGGTGCCTCATATTGAGCTGCTGGGCCCACGATCAAGCATCCACAGTTCGCTGTTTCTCATGAGACAATTTCCGGGCACTAGCTTCGAACCGTCCGATCGCTTCTATGACTTCATTGGCGAAAATTCGGCATTGCGCTCGCTGGGCTTCATCTAGGACTTCGGGGCGCCCATGAGCGAGAGGTGCCCGGTATTGAGATAGGCCGACCAGAACACCTCTCCAGTAAACTTTGTCATTCTTTTCGAAGATTTTTTGGAAATGAGTCCACTCGGCCTGGACGACCGCCCAAAGATCGCCCGGATATGTGTAAGAAAGCCACGGGGCCTGCCGCGAAAACATCTTTTGGTCGCGCGCCATCTTATCCAGAGCCTCACTCCTTGCACGGGCGATGGCCGGACTCTTTTTCGCCACCAGCTTTGGCCAATCACTGCCATATGCCTCCAGCATTTGGGCTTCGATTACGGCTCGCAATCGCACTTCGGCTTGACCAAGCACGCCCCACGGATCCAGACTCCAAGTGCGTTGTCTTAACGCATTGCGGAAGACTTCCTGATTGGATAGGGCGACTTGCTCTGCAGGATTATCACTATCTTGCAGGGGAATTATGCCCAGAAGCGCTAGTTCTTGCTTCTCGAATAACATGTCCTCAATTATTGGACCTAGCACAAATTGGGCGGCGGCGTCAACCAAACCAATTTCGCTTAGGTAGTCGATTACTCTCAATAATAGCTTCGACCGCTCGAGGTCAGCAGCGCGCCCCGGATAACGGTCAGGCCGAACTGTCAGCCAGTACTTCACGAGTGCCGGGTGACCTCCGGACCACTTCAGGCACTCGCCAGCTTCGGTCAAGCTAATACCTTTTGCATCAGGCACGAAAGAGTCTATATCTTCGACGGAGACACCACCCAGGAACTCCGTATAACAAACGCTGGCGAGCGTCGAAATTCCGCTAACTTTCGCTTCGATAGACGGTAGAGATCTTCGTGAGAGAATAAGGGCAGTACAAGGCAACGTTTCTGGACGATGAACAAGCTCACGAAAAAGCAGTAAGAATTCCTGCCCGTCGTCAAAGTGCAAAACTCGATCAAACTGATCTAGAATAAGCATCACATGGCAGCCAGCTTGCTCAATTTGCAGCCGCGCCGCCTTCCAAGCCGCATTCGTATGCGATGGAGAAGAAGTTCGAGCTTCGCGCCGCGATTTAGGTGAAGTTAAGTTGGCTATCTCATGAAAGAGTTCTCGCCCAGACATGACCGTCGAGAGGTCCACCCGCACAACATGAGCCTGATTGCCGTCGAGGTTGGAAATGACGCGATCTGAGATCCAGGACTTTCCAGAACCTGGACTGCCATGCAGTGCAACGTTTGCCGGAGCACTAAGTAGTGCGCATACTCGTTCGGGAAGATCTTTCCGGGAAGTCAAGATGCCCTCCGCCTGAGATAGTCGGCATACAGCAAGACGCGAATCGCAACGCCAGCTTCCGTCTCGCGAATAACTCCACGCATCCGAAGGTCCTCGAGCGCCTTCATTTGTCTTGCTTCGAGTTGCAGTACCTCAATAGAGATTGGGTGATTCTGACTTCCAGAAAGGAGCGCAATCCTCCGAAGCACTTCCGTCGCAAGGCGTGAACCGTCCTCTTCATCTTCCTCGGTCATGGCCGAAAGCAAAGAATGGGTATTATCAGCGCTAACTAGGCAGTCGAACTTATGACGCTCGATGCAGTCATTGCCCGACAAGAGGCTCTCGACCGCCTCCTCGACATCGCTTTGCGTGATATTCGGCCGTCTCCGCGAGTTTACGAATTCGATAATACGGTCACAAAGTATTTGCGTGAAGAAAGGATGACCGTCAGTATAGGTCGCGATCGTGCTTAAAGCATAGCCCGAATATCGACTAGCATTTTGTGACGTCCGCACAGGGACATCAGCCAAGGCCTGAGTTTCCTCAAGGCTTAAATAACCCAACCTACGGGTAGTCATTACACTAAATTCATTGGGATAAGACTCGAGAAATCTCGGCATAGTGTCTTGCCCCACCAACAAAGCAGAAAAGAGGCGGGCCTCCAGAATCCCCTTGAGCTGCCGCATGAAGTCTCGAAGTTCGTTGTGCTCGCGTGGCTCCATTCCGCGCCGCCGTAAAATCTCATGCAGATACGTGAACTCGTCTACGACGACTACAAACGGTGTCGTCGAAAACCCCGCCTTTCGGAGCACAGCTCGACCTGCTTCTCGAGCCCGCTGCAAACTTCGAAGCGGACGCCGCTCAATCGTTGCCGCGTCTGGCCAGCGCGCCAGGAGCGGATCCGATAGTTCAGCTGGCAACTTGCGGTCCAATTGCTGACGGAATTGATCAAGTATTTCCTCAACGAAGTCAACCGTCATACTTCTTCGATCGATTGTCCCCATCGACAGACTGGCAACCACTGCCCCTCGTTCAATCAAGCGGAGCTTAACCTGCTCTAGGACACTTGACTTGCCGGTGCGCTGCTGTCCGTACAGGGCGTAGCACATTCCTCCTGGGAGCTTTGCCAACTCCCTGACAAACTCTTCAATCAGGTCTTTTCGACCGAAGAACATTTCACGTCTTGAAACAGGAAGGCCGCCAGCATAGGCCCGGAATGGATTGGCAATTTCCTGGTGCTCTTCTTTGCCATGAATTTTGACAATAAGAGTTTGCCTAGGCGTTTCCAGAACAACGCCACCGGGTCCGATGAAAGTCAGGTGTGCATCAACCCGAACCTCGGTCCTGGACCCCTGCTTCCTGTTATCTCTCATCCTCGCCGTCAGGATGGGCGATTCTCCGGCTCGCAATACTTGAACAGACGGAAGACCGCCGATCACCTTCAAACTTCTAAACTTATCGAGAATCAGTCGAACGTTGCGTACACTGGGCGAAGGTTGATCGAGTGACACCCGGACAGGAAGCTCGAACTCATTGTCGTTGCCACGGGTCACATTTACCGTATCCTGCGTCAGGATCCGCGGCGCGGAGCCTCCTCGTTCCGCTAAAGCCTCTGAGTGCCCCCGCTCAATATCTATCAGCGCCTGAAAAATTGCGTCGAGAGCCGCCGGTAGCGTTCGTGCGCGACCCTGATGGCCGCGACCCTCTCTTACGCTCTGTACAGCATTTACAAAACTAGCTCTCGCTTCAAATCCTGAGGCTTCAGCCTCATCTCCAGATTTTAGTAAGCAGAGGAGATTTTGAGCAACTTCAACGACAGCTCTCGCTCGTTGTTGGTTGACTGTTGAAGTGATGAAACGCTGATCTTGGGAAAGACGCGCTAAGATCAGTTCCGTCCGTTTTACGAGATCGAGTTCTAGGTTTGCAAGATCAAGTGCCTCCTGCAGTCCTCGTGCGATTGCACCTTGGCTACGATCAGAGATCGGGCCCTGGCGGGGTTCGGGCTTCGAGGAAACTCCCTGCCGAGGGGCGAGCCGCCGCAATCGACGCTCGACTACGGGCTCCCGCGCCTTGGCCGATGTAATAACTCTCATCGGGACTGTGATCTCTCGACCATCACCCCTTTTCAATGTAATCTCGGCATTGGCAACCCTTACAACCTCAGCCACCAAAGAGTAGGAAGAGCGCGTCCCGGCGAGCTCCACGTCATAGCTAACTCCGACTTTTAGCTTATTATTAGACTCCAAGATCCCACACTTCCTCGCAAGCCTTAGCGTCGATCGCTCCGCATGCGCGCCGCTCTAAGGCGCGAAGACCCTACGGATGTACTCAACTCCACAAGGCCTCAGGCGTCAATACCGTCATTCGCAACGCTCGGCCGAACGAGATCGCGCTTCGCGTCTGCTTTGAGGCTCTGACGATGTGCGGTGCCGTTGACGGGGGCAGCGGCAGCCAGCGGTTGCACAGGCTCAAGTGCGCCGAGCGACCCCGCCATGCGCGGCAGCGCCATGCCTTCTTGGCCGCGCTTGAGGTCGACCTTCAGGTGGCGCTAGCTGTTCGCGCACGCCCAATTGACGAGCTAGCCGGCGGGGTCGAAGTCGGCCAACGCGCCATGTCGGCGTAGCGACATGGGTGGCAGACGTACCCCTTTTCGGGCTGCAGCCTAACGAAGAGTTGTTGAACGCTCGGACGATCGGCAGGTCGAGAGTTGCGACGAACGGACGTCTCGTCCGGCCAAGGAGCTGCGCTGTCATGACCCAACCATGGAGCACAGTGTCGGGTTTCCGACTCAGTCAAGCCTCTCAGAGTCTCACTGCCATGCCGGAGTTGCCTGCTGTAGGTTCGCAGATCTAGTTCAACGGGCTCGGTCAAAGTCGACGGCTTCGGCACTCACTGAACCGTCATCTTGTATTTGGAAGTGTCTAATGACGAAGTTTCGTCCAATGCGGGTTTACGGACGCATTTCAGGGGCGCAGCTCAACGCCTAGCTCTGGCGCGGGCATTCTAGACCGAGAAAGTTGGACAGACTTCTGGGGCTCCGCATCCAGTGTCGAAAAAGTTCGACATCCCCGTCCAGCATCGGACTTGGCTTTGGACGCGAGTGACGCCGCCTCAACCAAGGTCTATTATTTGATTCGTATTGACTAGAGCGCCACGATCGCCGCAGTCTCCGCCGGCAGCTGGATCCGGTCCCGCATCACTGTGACGCCCTCCCCCGTGGCCAGGAGCACCCGCCGCGCCACCCCAGGCAGCGACACCCCCTGCCCCCGCCCAGCAAAGTTCGCCACCACCAGCGTGTCCCCCCGCCGCATCACCAGGAACTGGTCCCCGTGCTGCACCGACACCTCGTGCAGCCGAGGATCCGACAGGTCCGAGGTCGAGCGCCGCAGAGCGATCAACCGCTGGTAGAACGACAGCATCGACGCATGCTCAGGCTTGTCCAGCTCAGCCCAGTCCAACCGCGACCTAATGAACGTCTCCGGGTCCTGCGGGTCCGGCACGTCCCCCTCCGGCCACCCATGCGCCGCGAACTCCCGCCGCCGCCCCGTCCGCACCGCAGAAGCCAACTCCGGCTCCGGGTGCGAGGTGAAGAACTGCCACGGCGTGGAGGCAGCCCACTCCTCCCCCATGAACAGCATCGGAGTGAAGGGCGCCGTCAACAGCAGGACAGCGCCGACCCGGAGCAGCGCAGGCGAGAGAGAGGCCGAAATCCGATCCCCGGTGGCGCGGTTCCCGATCTGATCATGGTTCTGCAAATAAGCAACGAGCCGATGCCCAGGGACGCGGGAATCCAGCGGCCGCCCGTGGTGCCGGTTCCGGAAGCTGGACCAGGTCCCCGCGTGGAAGAACCCGCCGGTCAGCACGTCCGACAGCGTCTCCAACGAGCCGAAGTCGCCGTAGTAGCCCTGCCGCTCCCCCGTCAGCAGCGTGTGCAGCGCGTGGTGGGCGTCGTCGTTCCACTGGGCGTGCAGGCCGAACCCGCCGGCCTCCCGGGGCGTGATGAGCCGCGGGTCGTTGAGGTCCGATTCGGCGATCAGCGACAGCGGTCGCCCGAGGTGCGTCGACAGCGACTCGACCTCGATGGCCAGCTCTTCGAGCAGCGGCACCGCCCGGGTGTCCGGCAGCGCGTGCACGGCGTCCAGGCGTAGGCCGTCGACGTGGTAGTCGCGCAGCCACATGAGCAGGCTGTCGATGATGTAGCGGCGTACCTCGTCGGAGTGCGGGCCGTCCAGGTTGACCGAGCGGCCCCAACTGTTGCTCTGCTCGGCGAGGTACGGACCGAACTGCGGCGCGTAGGCCCCGGAGGGCCCGAAATGGTTGTAGACAACGTCGAGGATCACCCCCATCCCGCGCGCGTGGGCGGCGTCGACGAACCGTTTCAGGCCGTCGGGGCCGCCGTAGGGCTCGTGGGGGGCGTACCAGCAGACGCCGTCGTACCCCCAGTTGTGTTCGCCGTTGAAGGCGTTGACCGGGAGCAGCTCGATCAGGTCGACGCCCAGCGAGACGAGGTGGTCGAGGCGGTCGATGGCCGCGTCGAAGGTGCCGTCCGGGGTGAAGGTGCCGATGTGCAGCTCGTAGAGGATGCTGCCGGGCAGCTGCCGGCCCGTCCAGGAGGAATCACTCCACTGGAACGCAAGATGGTCGTAGCGGCGGCTGGGCCCGTGCACTCCCGCAGGCTGCCACGGTGACCGGGGGTCGGGCAGTGGGGTTTCGTCGTCGTTCAGCAGAAAGGAGTAGTCGGGGCCGGCGTCGGGCACGTCGACCTGCCACCAGCCGTCGGCGGCGGCGTGCATCTCGTGGTCGGTGTCGCCCTCCAGGCGCAGTCGCACCCGGGTGGCGTCCGGTGCCCAGACGGAGAATTCGGTCATGAAACGGCCTCCTCGGCAGCGGTGGGAGGAGCCAGCAGAGCAACGGGGTAATCGGCCAGGAGGGTGTCCAGCGGCGTCTCTCCGCCACTGTAGACCCGCCCGGTGAACAGGTCCTTCATCTCGTGAACGGGAAGTGACAGGGCTGTGTCACACCACCCGCCGGCGCGTGCCAACCCGAGCGGCAGTCGGGTCGCCACGGCGATCACCCCACCCCGGTCGAAGGCCACCGCGTGCCGGCTCACCGGCCCCTGCGCCGGGACCGGCCGGTAGGTGGTGAACAGCTCCGGGTGCGCCCGGCGCAACCGCAGGGTCCGCGACACGACGAGCAGCTTCGCCGCTCCGTCGGTGTCGACCGGGGGACGCCAGCCGCCGTCGATGCGGGCCAGCATCTCTCGGCGTACGTCGAAGTCGACCGGGCGGCGGTTGTCGGGGTCGACCAGGGAGTTGTCCCACAGCTCGGTGCCCTGGTAGGTGTCCGGCACGCCGGGCATGGTGAGTTGGATGAGCTTCTGCCCCAGCGAGTTGCACCAGCCGGCCGGGGTGATCGCGGCGGCGAGTTCGGTCAGCTCGTCGTGCAGGCTCGGGTCGTCGTACATCCGGTCGACCACGTCGTGCAGCGCCTGCTCGAAGGCCGGGTCCGGGTCGGCCCAACTGGTCGAGGCCCCGGCCTCCCGGGCGGCCTTCTCCACGTACGCGTGCAGCCGCTCGCGTTCGATCGGCCACGCGCCCACGGCGGTCTGCCAGAGCAGGTGGGCGAACGCCGGGTCGGGCAGCGGCGCGTACTCCATCCAGCTCTTGACCTGCTCCGCCCAGCGGCCCGGCAGTTCGCTGAGCACGGCGAGGCGGGCGCGGACGTCCTCACCCCGTTTGGTGTCGTGGGTGGAGATGGTGGTCATGCTGGCCGGCCAGCGGACCTGTTGGGCGGTGGCGAAGCGGTGGAACTCCGCGGGTGGCACGCCGAAGCGGACCGGGCTGTCGCCGACCTCGTTGAGCGCGACGAACCGGGTCCACCGGTAGAAGGCGGTGTCCTCCACGCCCTTGGCCATCACCGCGCCGGTGAGCTGCGGGAACCGCATACCCAGCTCGTCGTCGGGGTTGCGCAGCCGGCGGGTCACCTGGTCCAGGGCGCCGACCAGGTCGGGGCGGCGGCGACCCGCCTCGGAGCGGGCGGCGGCCAGCAGCCGGGCGCCGTGCGGCGGGTAGCCGCGGTAGACGGCGAAGGCGGCGGCCAGCTCAGCGAGCGCCGTGCGGGCCTGCTCGGTGGGCACCTCGGGGGCAAGGGCGGCCAACCGGGTCAGCTCGGCGGCGAGCAACTGGGTGGCGGCGGCCATCTTGGTGGAGTGGGTCAGGTTCTCCCAGGAGATCTGCTGGCCGTTGAGATGGGTGTCCAGCACGGTGAAGTCGCCCTCGGCGTCGATGTCGATGAAGAGCCCACCGACCATGGCCAGGGCGTCGTAGCCGGTGGTGCCGTCCACCGGCCAGTCCGGCAGCTCCTCGCCGTACTCCAGGATCTTCTCCACCACGAGCCAGGCGTCCGGCGCGGCCTCCCGCAGGCGGGCTAGGTAGCCGGCCGGGTCGCGCAGACCGTCGGGGTGGTCGACGCGGATGCCGTCGACCTCCCCGGCGGCGGCCCAGCGCAGGACCAGCTCATGGGTGGCGGCGAAGACCGCCGGGTCCTCCACGCGCAGGCCCGCCAGGCCCGCGATGGCGAAGAACCGGCGGTACGTCAGCTCGGCGTCACCGCGCCGCCAGGAGATCAACTCGTAGTGCTGCCGGTCGTGGACCTCCCGGGCGGTGCCGTCGCCCGTGCCGTCGGCGACCGGGAAGCGGTGCTCGTGGTAGCGCAGCTCCCCGTCGACGAGCTTGAGGTCGTCCAGGGCGGCCGGGTCGTCGGCCAGCACCGGCAGCAGCAGCCGGCCCCGGTCCCAGTCGATGTCGAACCAGTCGGCGTACGACGAGTCGCGCCCCCGGCGCAGCACGTCCCACCACGCCGGGTTGGCTGCCGGGACGGCGACTCCGGCGTGGTTGGGCACGATGTCGACGACCAGGCCGAGCCCCCTGTCACGCAGGGCGGCCAGCAGCCGCTGCCGGGCGGCCTCCCCGCCCAGTTCCGGGCTGACCGCCCGGTGGTCGACCACGTCGTAGCCGTGCTGCGAGCCGGGGGTGGCGGTCAGCAGCGGGGCGCTGTAGAGGTGGCTGACGCCGAGGTCGTCCAGGTAGTCGACGATCGCGGCGGTGGCGTCGAGGTCGAAGCCGGGACGGACCTGGATCCGGTAGGTGGCCTCGGGAGGGGTGGCCGGCATGTCAGATCATCCTCTCCAGCACGACGAGGGACCGGTCCGGCACCCGGATGGTGCCGCCCGCGCTGATCACCGTGGCGTCGTCCGGCTCGGGTTCGGCGGTGCTGATCACCCGTTCCCACTTCTGGCCGTACTCGCTGCCGGGCATGGTGAAGTCCAGTGGCGCGTCGTGGGCGTTGAAGCAGAGCAGGAACGACGCGTCGTGGTGCTTCTGGCCGTACTGTCCCCGCTCGCGGATGCCCTCGCCGTTGACGAAGAGCGCCACCGAACGGCCGAAGTCGTTGCCCCAGTCCTCGCCGGTCATCTCCCGCCCGTCCGGGGTGTGCCAGGCCAGGTCGGGCAGCGGCTCGTCGATGCCGCGCCCGTTCACCGGCAGGCCGGTGAAGAATCGGCGACGCCGGAACACCTGGTGACGTTTGCGGAACGCGGTGAGCGTCTGCACGAACTCCAGCAGCTGCTCGTCGACGTTGTCCCAGTCGACCCAGGACAGCTCGCTGTCCTGGCAGTAGACGTTGTTGTTGCCGCGCTGGGTGCGGCCCAACTCGTCACCGTGGCCGATCATGGGCACGCCCTGCGACAGCATCATGGTGGCCAGGAAGTTACGCCGCTGCTTGGCCCGCAGCGCGAGGACCGCCTCGTCGTCGGTGTCGCCCTCGACCCCGCAGTTCCAGGAGCGGTTGTGGCTCTCGCCGTCCCGGTTGTCCTCGCCGTTGGCCTCGTTGTGCTTGTCGTTGTACGACACCAGGTCGTTGAGGGTGAACCCGTCGTGCACGGTGACGAAGTTGATGCTGTGGAACGGTCGGCGGCCGTCGTCCTGGTAGAGGTCGGCGGAGCCGGAGATGCGCGACGCGAACTCGGCGAGGGTGGCCGGCTCGCCGCGCCAGAAGTCCCGCACGGTGTCGCGGTATTTTCCGTTCCACTCCGTCCACAGCGGCGGGAAGTTGCCCACCTGGTAGCCGCCGGGGCCGACGTCCCACGGTTCGGCGATCAGCTTCACCCGGCTGACCACCGGGTCCTGCTGAACCACCTCGAAGAAGGTGGAGAGGCGGTCCACCTCGTAGAACTCGCGGGCCAGGGTGGCGGCGAGGTCGAACCGGAAGCCGTCGACGTGCATCTCGGTCACCCAGTAGCGCAGCGAATCCATGATCAGTTGCAGCGAGTGCGGGCTGCGCACGTTGAGGCTGTTGCCGGTGCCGGTGTAGTCGACGAAGTAGCGCCGGTCCTCCTCGCTGAGCCGGTAGTAGCTCGGCGCGTCCACGCCCTTGAAGCTCAACGTCGGCCCGAGGTGGTTGCCCTCGGCGGTGTGGTTGTAGACCACGTCGAGGATGACCTCGATGCCGGCCGCGTGCAACGCCTTGACCATGCCCCGGAACTCCTGCACCTGCTGGCCGAGGCGGCCCAGCGCCGAGTAGCCGTGGTGCGGGGCGAAGAAGCCGATTGTGTTGTAACCCCAGTAGTTGCGCAGCCCCAGGTCGACGAGGCGGTTGTCGTGGATGAACTGGTGCACCGGCATCAGCTCGATCGCCGTCACCCCGAGCCGGGTCAGATAGTCGATCATCGGCGGGGAGGCGATGCCCGCGTACGTGCCGCGCAGCTCCTCCGGGATGTCCGGGTGCCGCATGGTCAGCCCCCGCACGTGCGCCTCGTAGATCACCGAGTGGTGGTAAGGGGTGCGCGGCGGCTTGTCGTTGCCCCAGTCGAAGTACGGGTTGACCACGACCGACTTCGGCATGAACGGCGCCGAGTCGGTCTCGTTCATCCGCTCCGGGGCGTCCATGTCGTAGTCGTAGACCGCCGGGTCCCACTGGACGTCACCGTCGATGGCCTTGGCGTACGGGTCGATCAGCAGCTTGTGCGGGTTGCAGCGCAGCCCGTTCGCCGGGTCGTACGGGCCGTGCACCCGGTAGCCGTAGCGCTGCCCCGGCTCGATGCCCGGCAGGTACGCGTGCCACACGTACGCGTCCACCTCGCGCAGCTCGACGCGGCGCTCCGCGCCGGTGTCCCACTCGTCGAAGAGGCACAACTCGATCCGCTCGGCCACCTCGGAGAAGATGGCGAAGTTGGTGCCCATCCCGTCGTAGGTGGCGCCCAGGGGATACCGCTCGCCCGGCCAGACCTGCATGTCGCTCCTTCAACCCATGGTGATGTGCGCACCGGCCGAGACCGCCCGCGCGCGCCAGCAGGTAGTGCCCCCGACCCGGGCGCGCCAATCCATCCTTCCAGGCGCTGCCCGGAAACCACCCGTCTGAGCGGGCAACACCACTCGGGTGTCCTCCGTCACGATGACCCTTTTCGAGGTGCGTTCTCGGGCCCGATGGACTTTCCTTGATCCGGGACAAGCGTTCGCGCGTGCCCGCCAGGCCCTCGGCCACCCCTTACACCTCTCACTCCGCCGCCACCGACGCCGGCGCGCACCACCATGCATGGACGGAGATTGATGTGACGACCCTGCGGGTCGACGAGCAGCTCGCTGCCACCAAGGACCGGGCCCACCGGCCCACCCTGACCTCCCGGCCCCAGCTCCCGACCCAGCCCGGTCTTCCCGCGCCGTCCGGCCTGTCCGCGCAGCCCGGCGCGGTCGTGCCGGCGCAGCCCGGCCCCGGGGTGCCCCCGCAGACCCGTCGCATCCTCATGCTGTCCTGGGAGTACCCGCCGGTGCTCGTCGGCGGCCTCGGCCGACACGTGCACGCCCTGTCGGTAGCCCTGGCCGCCGCCGGCCACGAGGTCACCGTCGTCACCCGGCACAGCGAGGGCGCACCGCTGGAGGAGTACGCCGACGGCGTGCGCATCCTGCGCGCCCCCGAAGACCCGGTGACCTTCCCCCTCGCCACCGACTCGCTGCTGGCCTGGACGATGGCGTTCAACCACACCCTCACCCGCACCGCCCTGCGCGCCACCCAGGCCGGCTCGTACGACGTCATCCACGCCCACGACTGGCTCGTCGCGCACACCGCGATGACGTTGCGCGACCACCTGGACATCCCGCTGGTCAGCACGATCCACGCCACCGAGGCCGGCCGCCACCAGGGCTGGCTCCCGGAGGAGATGAACCGCACCATCCACGGCGTCGAGCAGTGGCTCAGCAGCGAGTCCAACCGGGTGATCGTCTGCTCCGGTTACATGCGCGACGAGGTCAACGCGCTGTTCGGCGTACCGGCCGGACGGGTCGACGTGGTCGCCAACGGCGTCGAGCCGCACCGCTGGCAGGTGCCCGCCCGCGCCGTGGCCGCCGCCCGCGCCCGTTTCGCCGCGGACGGCCCGCTCGTCACCTTCGCCGGCCGCCTCGTGTACGAGAAGGGCGTCCAGCACCTGATCGCCGCGCTCCCCCGACTGCGTGAGCGGCACCCCGGCCTGCGGGCCGTGATCGCCGGCGACGGCCCGTACCGTGCCGAGTTGGAGGCCGAGGTGCACCTCCGCGGCCTCGGCGGCATGGTCACCATGCCGGGCTTCCTGGGCGGCACCGACCTGCCGGCGCTGATGGCCGCGTCCGACTGCTTCGCCGTGCCGAGCATCTACGAGCCGTTCGGCATGGTGGCCCTGGAAGGGGCCGCCGCCGGCGCTCCCCTGGCCGTCGCCGCCACCGGCGGCCTCGGCGAGATCGTCGAGCCGGGCGTCACCGGGATGACCTTCCGCCCGCACGACCCGGACAGCCTCGCCGACGCCGTGGACGCGCTCCTGTCGGACCCCGACCGCGCCCGCGTCATGGCCCGCAACGCCCGCCGGACGGTCCACGACCAGTACGGCTGGGCCGCGATCGCCCAGCGCACCGCCGCCAGCTACGCCGCTGCCATCCAGCACGACGCCGCGTTCACCGCCGAGCGCGCCGAGCAGCGGATGTCGCAGGGCCGCGCCCTCCCGGCGCTTCCCGAGGGCAACCTGCTGGCCGCCGCCGGCCTGCGCTGACCCAGCCGGCCTGGTCTGGGCCCGGCCCGGTCTGGGCCCGGCGCGGTCTGGGCCCGGCGCGGTCTGGGCCCGGCTCGGCTCGGTCTGGGCCCGGCGCGGTCTGGGCCCGGCGCGGTCTGGGCCCGGCCCGGCCCGGTTGATCGACTCGGTTTCCTTGAAGTCGGGGTGTCCCAGTGCCGGGGACACCCCGACTTCCTGCAACGCGAGTCGATCTCGCCCTTTCGGGCGCGCCTCGCCGCTCGGCGCTCGTCGGTGGGGCCTGTCAGAATGTGCGAATGTCTCGTCCTGCCGACGCCCTGGATGCCAGCTTCCCGGTTGCCGCCTCGATCGCGCTGGACCTGATCCGTCGACCCGAGGTGTCGGAGCAGTGGTCGCTTCCGAGTGTGCTGCCGCACCTGTCCATCGGCGGCCTGGCGTGCCACCTGGGGCGGCAGGCGGTCCGGGTGGCGGAGCTGCTGCCGACGCCGAGCGACCTGCCGGTGCTGGAGTCGGCCGACGACCACTACGAGCGGGCCGCGTGGGTCAGCGAGGGAACCCCGGACGAAGCCTCGGTCGCCGCGAGCGACGACGAAGCCGACGCGACCCGAGGCCCCGCCGACCTGCACGCCCGATCCGCCGCCGCGCTGGAGGAGGCGGGCAACCTGCTGGCGCGCGGCGCGGTTGAGGACGTCGTACCGATTCCGTGGCAGGGCTGGGCCCTGCGGCGCGGTGACTTCCTGCTCACCCGCCAGTTGGAGATCGTGGTCCACTCCGACGACCTCGCGGTGAGCGTCGGCGTGCCCACACCGGAGTTCCCGGCGGAGGTCTTCGACCCCGTTCGCGACCTGCTGGTCCGCCTGGCCGTCCGCCGCCGTGGTCAGTCCGCGCTGATCAGCGCGTTGAGTCGCAGCGAGCGGGCGCAGGACATCTCCGCCTTCTGACCCCGCCCCGGCCGACAGTCAACCGTGATCGACTCGGGTCCCGTGAAGGCGCGGTATCCCAGCGCCGCCGATGCCCCGACTTTCAGGAAACCGAGTCGATCAAGCCAGGACCCGGCGGGGCCGACCGACATGTCGCGACCGAGAAGAAGCGACACGCGACAGGCCGCCGACCCGGAGGGGTCGACGGCCTGCTGGTGAAGCGAGGAGCGGAGGTCAGCGCTCGTTGAAGGGGACGTAGTCCCGCTCGGCGGAGCCGACGTAGACCTGCCGCGGACGGCCGATCTTGGTCTCCGGGTCGTTGATCATCTCGCGCCACTGGGCGATCCAGCCGGGGAGCCGGCCGAGCGCGAAGAGCACCGTGAACATCTTGGTCGGGAAGCCCATGGCCTTGTAGATCAGGCCGGTGTAGAAGTCCACGTTCGGGTAGAGCCGACGGGAGACGAAGAAGTCGTCGGCGAGGGCGATCTCCTCCAGCTCCATGGCGATGTCCAGCAGCGGGTCGGGCTTGGCCATCCGGCCCAGCACGTCCTGCGCTGCCTTCTTGACGATCGCCGCCCGCGGGTCGTAGTTCTTGTAGACCCGGTGGCCGAAGCCCATCAGCTTGACGCCGTCCTGCTTGTCCTTGACCTTGCGGACGAAGGACCGGACGTCGCCGTCGCCGGCGTGGATCTGCTGGAGCATCTCCAGCACCGCCTGGTTGGCGCCGCCGTGCAGGGGGCCGAACAGCGCGTTCACGCCGGCCGAGACCGAGGCGAACAGGTTGGCGTTGCTGGAGCCGACCAGGCGGACGGTCGACGTGGAGCAGTTCTGCTCGTGGTCGGCGTGCAGGACGAAGAGCATGTCCAGCACCTTCGACATCACCGGGTCGACCTCGTACGGCTCCGCCGGCACGCCGAACGTCATCCGCAGCAGGTTGTCCACGTACCCCAGCGAGTTGTCCGGGTACAGCAGCGGCTGGCCGATGGACTTCTTGTACGCGTACGAGGCGATGGTGGGGACCTTCGCCATCAGCCGGACCGTGGAGATCTCCACGTGCTCGGAGTCGAACGGGTCCAGGCTGTCCTGGTAGAAGGTGGACAGGGCGCTCACCGCGGACGAGAGCACCGCCATCGGGTGGGCGTCCCGGGGGAAGCCGTCGAAGAAGCGGCGCATCTCCTCGTGCAGCAGCGAGTGCCGCCGAATCCACTCGGTGAACTCGGTCAGCTGCTGCTCGGTCGGCAGCTCACCGTAGATGAGCAGGTAGGAGACCTCCAGGAAGGAGGACTTCTCGGCCAGCTGCTCGATCGGGTACCCCCGGTAACGCAGGATGCCCGCGTCGCCGTCGATGTAGGTGATCGCGGATGAGGCAGCGGCGGTGTTGACGAAACCGGGGTCGTACGTGGTCATCCCGGTTTCCTTCAGCAGCTTGCTCACCCCGACACCGGCGGGGCCCTCGACCGCAGGATGCACCGGCATCGACAGCTGCCCACCGGGGTGATCGAGCTTGACTTCCGTCATGTGGTTCCTCGCTTCGCCGGCAGATCTACGTTGAATTGCCTTCGCTTCTACCGTAATTGCGGCTCGGGGGACAACGCCCGCCGTGGTTCGGCGGTGAGGTATGCGTCACCCGATTCCCGACCGGGCGGCCGGGAAACCCGGTATCCCGCCAGACGGGACCGGACCGGGCGGGGGCCCGCAAGCCGAGCCGGATCAACCCGGCACCCAGGCCGGACCGGACCCGGAAGCCAGGTCAGGAGAGGGTGAGGCGTCGCAGCGTACCGTCCGTCGCGACCTGGAAGACGTCGAGCCGGTTGGTGCCGGCGTGGAACAGCGTGTCGTCGGCGAGCAGCGCGGCGAACCGGCGTCCGCCGGGGTCGGCCGGCACCACCGGGACGACGGCCCCGATGCGGCCGTTGACGGCGACGGCGAGGAGGGTGCCGTCCGGGATCCGGTCCGGGACGTCGCCCCAGACCAGTGCCGGAAGGGTGCCGGTGTCCGGGTCGGTGGCGGTGAACGCCGCGAGGTCGGCGACCCGGGCGCTGCCGGCGGCGGGGGCGGCGCGTACCTCGGTGCCGACCAGGGGGTGGGGTGTCGGCAGGGGTGGTGGGGCAGGCACGCCACCGGGAAAGGTGACCGGCTCGCCGGGGCGGTCGTAGAAGTGTTTCGTGCCGTCGGTGCGGGGGGCCTGCCGGGCGGAGCGCCCGTCGACCCGCCAGGGCAGCCGGATGCCGGCCTCGTCGGCCACGGTCGGCAGCAGGTCGACGTGTTCCCAGTTGCGGTCGTCCACCCGGCCGCTCTGTTGCCGGGGTTCCTTGACGAACGTCGGCACCCAGGCGACCTCGCCGGCGGCGGCCTTGATGGCGTCCATGCCGCGGCCCTGCGCGCCGGGGCGGAAGCTGACCCCGTGGTCGGCGGTCACCACGACGAGGGCCTGGTCGTAGAGGCCGTTGGCGCGCAGCGTCCGCACCGTCTCGCCGATCAGCCGGTCGGTGTAGCCGAGCTGGGCGAGGTGCCGCGCCCGGGCCAGGTCGACCCAGCCGGCGCCGTCGTTGGGCAGGTCCTCGGGGGCGTCGTAGCGCGCCCCGGACGGCAGGTACGCCCACGGTGAGTGCGGCATCAGCAGGTGCAGGAAGTGCAGGGTGGGCCGGGCGGTCGGCTTCAGCCCGGCCAGGAAGCTGGTGAACCGGGCCGGTTGGTTGTCGTCCAGGCTGTCCCAGCGGAACTTCGGGTCGGCCGGCACCGGTTCGGCGGCGTCCAGGCCGGCCTCGGCGCGTGTCTGCTCGCGGTAGGAGTCCTCCGGGTCGACGGCGCTGTCGGTGGGCCCGGCGACCCGGCCGAGCAGCTTGCCGGTCTCCCGGACCAGCACGCCGAGCCCCTGCTCCGGGGTTACCGGCTGCTCGCAGCGGCTGGGTGGGCAGAGCCGGGTGATGCTCTCCTCGGCGCGGATGTCGTACAGGCCGCCGAAGGCGGTGAAGATGTTGTCCGGGTACTGCGAGTAGTGCGGGGCGACCGGCTTGGCCGGGTAGCGGCCGGTGAGCATCGCCGGCAGGGCGTTGGGCGTCCACCCGCTGACCCCTGTCGAGTTGCGGTACCAGGTGGAGCCGCCGGCCAGCTCGGCGAAGTGCGGGTACCGCCCGGCGTCGATCTTCCCGTCCGCGCCGAGCAGGCTGACCAGTGGCAGCTCGTCGAGGATCAGCATGACCACCGGCGGGTGCACGGCCGAGCCCTGCGCGGTGCCGGCCGCGCCGCCGTCGCCGCGCGGCAGGACGACCGCCGAGGTGGGTGAGGCGAGCAGGAACAGCGCCACGAAGGCCACCGGGCCTGCGGCGGCCAGTCGCAACACCCGGCCCGGCGCCCGCCACCGCCGGTGCGCGGCCGCGCCGGCGGCTCCGACCAGCACGGCAACCAGCAGCAGCGGTACGCCCCGAAGCGGCGTGACGTGTCGGCCCACCTGCACGGCGAGGGCGGCGACCAGCAGCCCGACCAGCCCGGTGTGGGTGACGGCGCGGGCGGTCCGGCCGGCCAGTCGGCTCAGCGCGCCGAGCAGCGCCACCGCGGCCGTGGGGAGCACCGTCACCAGGGTGAGCAGCAGCAGGATCTGGGCCGGGTCGGCGCGGTGGAAGAGGAAGAAGTCGGGGCTGCGGCCGAGCACGTCCAGCAGCGGTTGGGTGACCACGAGACCGACCAGCGCGGCGATCTCCAGCACCCGTGCCAGCTCCCCGCGCCAGCCCCGTACCTCCTGCCGCGACAGCACGCCCGACGAGCCGGCCGGGGCCGGACCGGCCGCGCCGGCCGGGGCCGGTCCGGGCTGGTCGGCGGCGACCGGTTCAGCCACCGATCACCGTTCGGTAGAGCGTGCGGGTGCCCGAGGGCAGTTCCAGCCGGTCGGTGATCCGTCCCCGGGCGGCCAGCAGCGCCTCGAAGGTGTCGCGTCGGTAGTCCGGGAAGAGACCGGCGGGCTTGTTGGCCAGCAGCCGGGTCGCCATCGGGTCCTCCGGGTGGACGAACTCCACCACCACCGCGCCGCCCGGCGCGGTCAGCCCGGCCAGCCAGTCGATGACCTCCGGCAGCGGCACGTTGCGCCCGATCGCCAGGTGGTGCACCACGGCCAGGGCGAGCACCACGTCGGCGGACGCCCGCTCGGCGAAGCCGGCCCGCTCGACGCCCCGCCAGCCGCCACCGGGCGAGGGGTCGGCCAGATCCAGCACCAGCGGCAGGATGCGGCGCTGCCCCTCGGAGCGCAGCTGTCGGTACAACTCGTCGACGACGGTGGGGTCCTGCTCGACGGCGACCACGTAGTCGGCGTGCCCGGCCGCCAGCCGGGAGTACCGGCCGTCGTTGGCGCCGAGGTCGAGCACCAGCCGGGGGCGGGCGCCGGCGGCCACCGCCACGGCCACGAACTGCTCCTTCGCCACCCGGTCGCGAGCCGAGTAGCCGCAGGTGCGTTGGTAGTCCGACCAGTGGCTCTCGGGCGGGCGGCGGTCCAGCTTGCGGACCAGTTTCTCGATGCCGCGGACGGTGGCGAGCAGCAACTCCCGGGAGAAGCCGGCGGCCCGCAGTTGGTCGCGTACCTCGGTGGTGCTGGCGGCGGCGTTGCGTTGCTGCATGGCCCCGTGCAGGTGCAGGTGGGTCAGCACGCCGGGGCGCAGCCGGCGGGTCCCGGTGAACAGCGGTCGCAGCTCGTCGGCCTCGATGCCGTCGACCCGGGCGCGCAGCCACGGTTGGAAGTCGACGCCCAGGTGGGCGGTGAGCAGCAGCGGGTAGAGCACGGTCTGGCAGAACTGCCGGTAGCCGGCCCACGGTTCGCCGTCGCGCACCGGTTCGAAGGAGCCGATGTCGATGAAGACCGGCTCTGCGCCGCGCCACTGGAGGTTGTAGGCCGAGCCGTCCTTGGTGGTGAAACCCTCGCCGAGCGCGGCGGTCAGGATCTCCAGGTGCAGCAGGGCGGCGTCGCGCAGCATGCTGAACGACCACTCGTACGGGTGGGAGACGAACGGGATGCGCTCGTGGCGCAGCACCGCCGCCCACGGTGCGCCAGCGGCCGGCACCAGGGTGGGCGGTGCGTCCTCGGTGGCGCAGACCTTGCGCGCGGCGACGAGCGCCGGAAAGAACGTGCTGCCGGTCAGTGCCCGCCAGTGCTCGGCGGCCTGGGGGTCCAGCCCGCGCAGCACCTCGTCGCCGACGTGGAAGACCCGGTTGGCGGGGTCGCGGAAGGAGGCCGGCTCGGGCCGTACCTCGGTGGGTGAGATCGCCATCGTCGGGGCTGGTCCGCTCAGCGCTGGTCGGTGGGTTGCCGGCGGAACCGGTCGACCAGTCGTCGCCAGTAGAGTTTCGCGGCGACCGCGGCGCCCGCCACCCCACCGACGACCGCCTGCACGATCAGGCTGCCGGACCCCGCGTCCAGGTAGGCCAGATGTTCCACCGATCGCTCCTTGCCCTCGCCGCCTCGACACCGGCGTCCAGGGCGTACACCGATGAGGCTTTTGACCCAGAAAGCCGGACTTGTCCCTCACCGTACGCCGCTGGTCGTCGCCGTCGCCGGCACATCGGCGTACTCCCAGCCGCACCACAGAATGCGGCCGGGACGGCCGCCCGCGCCGGTACGCTGCGGACGTGCCCTGGATGATCGTGGACGCGCCGCTGGACTCCTCCGGAGGCGGGCGCGGCGAGGAGCGGGCCCCGACCGCGCTGCGCCGCGCCGGCCTGCGCGAGGCCCTGGCCGCCGACGACGACGGGCAGATCGACGAGGCGCGGTTGCGCGACCCGAACCGCGACCCGGTCAGCGGGGTGATCGGCGCGGCGGGCCTGGTCCGGGCCGGCGGCGCCATCGCCGCGCGGATCGGCGCGCTGGTCGCGGACGGCCACCGACCACTGGTGCTCGGCGGCGACTGCGCGATCCTGCCCGGCATCTGCCGGGCCCTACCCCCGGCGACCGACCTGTGGTTCGTCGACGCCCACCCGGACTTCCTCGACGGCACGACCTCACCGACCGGTGAGGCCGCCGACATGGACCTCTCGGTGGTCACCGGGTACGGCCCCGCCGCCGTCGGCCCCGGCGGCGTCCTGATCGAGCCCGGCCGCGTCCACCTGCTCGGACACCGCCCCGCCACCGACGAGAGCAGCCGGGTCGAGGCGGCCCGGATCGACCCGGCGATCCACCAGATCAACGCCGCCGAGCTGCTGCGCCGGGGCGCGGCGACGGTCGGCGCGAGCCTGGCCGCCGACGGCGACGGACCTGCCTGGCTGCACCTCGACCTGGACGTGGTGGACCCGCGCGACCTGCCCGCGGTGACCTACCCCGAACCGGACGGCCCGCGCTGGGCGGATCTGATCGCGTTGGTCACGCCGCTGGCCCGCGCCGACCGGCTGCTCGGGATGAGCGTGACCGACCTGAACGTCGACGAGGACCCCGACGGGCGGCACACCCGACGCGTCGTCGAGGTCCTCACCGAGATGCTGGTCGGCTGACCCCGCCCCGCCCCGCCCCGCCGATCTTGCACTTCCGGTGGTCATAGCGCGCCTTTTGCGCACTCTTGTCAGGACAGGAAGTGCAAGATCGACGAGGGGTGGGGCTAGCGGTGGTGCATGCCGAGGCGCAGCAGCACGAACCGCAACACTGTGGCGGCCAGGTTCGCGGCCACCAGCACGGCCAGCTCCACCGACCGGCCCGGCACGGCCGAGACGGCATGGAGTACTGCCAACGCGCCGCTGGTCAACGCCAGGCCGAGGGCGAAGGCCAGCAACCCCTGCGCGTGATGCCGGGCGGCGTGGCGGCGTCCACTGATGCCGAACGTCAGCCGCCGGTTCGCGGCCGTGTTCGCCACCGCGGTCACCAACAATGCCAACAGGTTCGCCGGCTGCGCGCCGAGCAGGCCCCGAATGGCCACAAACAGCAGCAGGTACGCGAGCGTGCTCGCCACACCGACCGCCGCGAACCGGACCAGCTGCCGGGGCAACCCGACCGGCAGCTGCCCCGGCAGCGCCGAGCCGGGCTCGGTCCCCGACCTGGTCAGCGGCGTTCCGCCCGCCTGCACACGGAGCCCGGTCAACGGCGTCTCGCCCGATTGCGCTCGCCGCCCGGTCAACGGCTCCCGGCCGAGTTGCGCGCGCAGGTCGGCCAGAGGCAGCGTCCCGGTCAGCAGCGCCCGGCCCAGCCGACCCACGCCGCGCAGGTCGGCCAGGGCGGTGGCGACGATGTCCACGCGGCTGTCCGGGTCGTCGATCCAGTCCACCGGCACCTCGTGGATGCGCAGCCCCGCCCGCTGGGCCAGCACCAGCAGCTCCGTGTCGAAGAACCAGCCGGTGTCGCGCACCACCGGCAGCAGTTCCATGGCCACGTCGGCCCGGATCGCCTTGAACCCGCACTGCGCGTCGGAGAACCGCGCCGCCAACGCACCGCGCAGCAGCAGGTTGTAGGCCCGGGAGATCACCTCCCGTTTGGTGCCACGCACCACCCGGGAGGTACGCGCCAGCCGGGTGCCGATCGCCAGGTCGGAGTGGCCGGAGATGAGCGGCGCGACAAGGGGTAACAGCGCCGCCAGGTCGGTGGAGAGGTCCACGTCCATGTACGCCAGCACCGGCGCTGACGACGCCGACCAGGCGGCCGACAGCGCTCGCCCCCGCCCCTTGGCATCCAGGTGCAGCACCTCGACGCCGGGCAGTTCAGCGGCCAGGCCGTCGGCCACCTTGAGGGTGTCGTCGACGCTGGCGTTGTCGGCGACGGTGATCTGGAACGGGTACGGGAAGTGTGCGCTCAGGTGGGCGTGCAGTCGTCGTACGCACGGCCCGAGGTCGACCTCCTCGTTGTGCACCGGGATGACCACGTCCAGCACGGCGGCGGTGGGTCGTGCCTGGATGGCGGGCCGTGGTCCGCCCAGCATCGTCACGACGCCCCCGCAGGGGCGCTGAGGTCGTAGAGGGTGACCCCGTCGACGGTCTGCGCCGTGAACGTCTCCGCGACCCAGGCGGCGATCTCCTGGGAGGCCGCGCTGCCGCCGTTGGCCCGGAAGCCACCGCCACCGACGAAGTAGTGGACCTTCCCGTCGGCCACGTAGCGCTGGAACTGCGCCAGCGTCGGTGACGGGTCACTGCCGTTGAACCCGCCGATCGCCATCACCGGGTCACCGGTGGCGAGCTGGTAACCGGACGCGTTGTTCGAGCCGATGGTCGCGGCCACCCACGTGTAGTCCGCGCTGTCGCGCTCCAGCAGCTCGCGCAGTGCGGCGCTCGGCTCACGGGCGTCGAGCAGCCCGCCCATGCCCCCACCGGCCGAACGCCCCTGCCCGCCGGTGGCGCCGGGGCCCTGACCGCCCGGGAAGCCGGGTGCGCCGTTACGACCACCGCTCGGGAAGGCGGGCCCCTGACCGCCATTGCGGCCGCCGTTCTGCCCGCCACCGTTCTGGCCGCCACCGTTCTGGCCGCCGCCGGGGAACTGGCCGCCGCCCGGGAAGCCGCCCGGGAACTGGCCGCCGCCAGGGAGTTGGCCGCCGGCCGGCAGTTCCATGCCGCCGGGCGGTCGCCCGCCGGGGAAGCCGCCCCGGCCGAATCCGCCCGCCACGAACGGGCCGGCGCTCGGGATCGACCCGGTGTGCGGGGTCGCGGCGGTCTGCACCGCGTACGCCACCGGGCCGGCGAGGGCCGCCGCCGCGCCCAGGCCCAGCACCACCGGCACCAACCGGCGGGGCAGTCGGGTGACGAGCAGGAGCAGCACTGCGCCGACCAGGCCGGCGACGAGCACAGTCGTCCGCAGCCACGGGCACCAGTCGGGGCTGCGCCCGAGCAGCACCCACGCCCACCAGACGGTGACCGCGAGGGTGCCGGCGAGGGTCGCCGTGGCGGCCAGCGGACTCCACCGCTGCCAGCGCGTGCCGCCAGCGTCGCCGGGCGCGGGCCGCAGTCGGCGGTGCCGCCAGAGCAGCGTCACACCGATGCCGACGAGCGCGCCGATCGCCGGTGCGAGCGCCACCGTGTAGTAGGCGTGGAAGATCCCGGACATGAAGCTGAAGATCAGGCCGGTGACCAGCAGCCAACCGCCCCAGAGCAGCAGCCCGGCCCGGGTGCGGTCGGTGCGGGCCGCCCGCCCGGCCAGCAGCAGACCGGCGACCAGCAGGATCAGCGCGGCCGGCAACAGCCAGGAGACCTGACCGCCGATCTCGCCACCGAACATCCGCAGCACGCCGTTCTGCCCGGAGAACGGGCCACCTCCGCCGCCCGGCCGGGGGCCACCACCGCCGACGCTGCCGACCTCCTCGCCGGTGATCCGGCCGAGTCCGTTGTAGCCGAGGGTCAACTCCAGGATGCTGTTGCCCTGCGAGCCGCCGATGTACGGGCGGGCACTCGCCGGCACCACCTCGACGAGCGCCACCCACCAGCCGGCGGAGACCACCACCGCCAGCCCCGCCAGCAGCAACTGCCGGACCCGCCGCCACCGGCCGGTCGGCGCGGCCAGCAGGTAGACGCCGGCGAAGACCGGCACCACGAGGAACGCCTGCAACATCTTGGTGAGGAAGCCGAAGCCGACGAGCACACCGACCAGCACGATCCACCGGGTGCTTGCCGTCTCCAGCGCGCGCACGGTGGCGTACGCCCCGGCGACCAGCAGCAGGACCAGCAGCGCGTCGGGGTTGTTGAACCGGAACATCAGCGTCGCCACCGGGGTGACCGCGAGGACCGCGCCGGCGATCAGAGCGGCGGCCGGCCCGTACCAGCGCTTCACCGTCGCGTGGAGCACGCCCACCGAGGCGACCCCGCAGATCGCCTGCGGTACGAGCATCGCCCAGCTGTTCAGCCCGAAGATCCGTACGGACAGGGCCATCAGCCACAGCGACGCGGGTGTCTTGTCGACGGTGATGGAGTTGGCGGCGTCCGACGAGCCGTAGAGGAACGCCTTCCAGCTCACCGAGCCGGCCTGCACGGCCGCCGCGTAGAACGAGTTCGCCCAGCCCGACGCGCCCAGCCCCCACAGGTAGAGCAGACCGGTGGCCAGCAGCAGGATCACCAGCGCGGGCTGGGCCCAGGCCGGCGGGCGGCGCGTCTGCGGCGAGTCCTCGTCGGGGCGGGCGTCCGTCGGCGGCTCGGGTGCGGCGGGCGCCGTCGGCAGGGTCTTTGTTCTGTCCATGCGGCCAGCCTCGGGGGCCAGGCTGGCGCGACCCCGTGCGCAGACTATGCGTCAGCTGTGGGATTCGGCAGCCGGACGGTGAACACCGTCCGACCGGGACGGCTCTGCACCGTGACCGCGCCGTGGTGGGCTTCCACCACCGCCGCGACGATCGCCAGGCCGAGGCCGGTGCTGCCGTGCGCGCGGGACCGGGAGCTGTCGCCCCGGGCGAACCGCTCGAACATCTCCGGTTGCAGCTGCGCCGGCACGCCCGGCCCGTCGTCGGCGACGGTGAGCACGGCACTGGCGGCGTCGACGGCAAGGGTGGTGGTGACAGTGCTGCCGGGCGGGGTGTGCACGCGGGCGTTGCTGAGCAGGTTCGCCACCACCTGGTGCAGCCGGGCCTCGTCGCCGGGCACCCGGATCGCCACCTCGGGCAGGTCGAGCTGCCAGCGGTGTTCGGGGCCGGCGACGTGCGCGTCACTGACCGCGTTCACCAGCAGAGCGGTCAGGTCCACCGGTTCGACAGCGAGCGGCCGGCCGGTGTCGAGGCGGGCCAGCAGCAGCAGATCGTCGACGAGGCTGGTCATCCGGGTGCTCTCCGACTCCACCCGGCGCAGCGCGTGCGCCACGTCGGGGGGAACCTCGTCGCGGCCACGGCGGGCCACCTCGGCGTAGCCACGGATCGCCGCGAGCGGCGTCCGCAGCTCGTGGCTGGCGTCGGCGACGAACTGGCGTACCCGGGTCTCGCTGGCCTGCCGGGCGGAGAGCGCGTCGGCGACGTGGCCCAGCATCCGGTTCAGCGCCGCCCCGACCTGGCCGACCTCGGTGCGGCTGTCGGTGTCGGCGGCCGGGACCCGGACGGCGAGCGCCACCTCCCCACGGTCCAGGGGCAGTTCGGTGACGCGGGTGGCGGTGGCGGCCACCCGGTGCAGCGGTCGCAGGGTCGCCCGCACGATCAACGCGCCCGCCACGCCGGCCAGCAGCAGCCCGACCGCGGCCACCCCGGCCTGCGCGGCGACAAGCGCCCAGATGGTCTCCTGGACACCGGAGAGGGGGATCGCGACGACGCGTACCCGGCCTTCCCAGTACCGGCGGGCCACGGCCCGGTAGTCACCGCGATCGCCGAGGTCGACGGTGCGCGGTCTGGCGTCGACCGGCAGGTCGGCCAGGACGGCGACCTCCCCCACCTGGACGGGCTGCGGGTCGGGAAACTCGTCGGAGACGCTCCTGGTCAGGGTCCGGGCGCTGGTCACGCGACCGTCGGTGATCTCGGCGACCACAGTGCCGGACGGCAGCCCGGGTGGGATGCCCGGTCCGTCACCGGGGAAGGCCGGCCGCCCCGGACGGTCGCCCCGCATGGCCGTCGCGGGGGCCAGCTGGGCGTCGAGCCGGTCGATCAGGAAATGCCGCAGCGCCACGGTGGTCAGGCCCCCGATCGCGACGCTCACCAACGCGAGAAGCGCGAGCAGGGCAAACACCAGTCGGGTACGCAGGGAGCGCCCGGCCAGCCACCCACGGGCGGCGCGCAGCCGGCGGCGCCTACTCGGCGGGTCTGAGGACATAACCCGCGCCGCGCAGCGTGTGGATCATCGGTGCCCGGCCGGCGTCGATCTTCTTACGCAGGTACGAGATGTAGAGCTCCACCACGTTGGCCTGGCCGCCGAAGTCGTAGTTCCACACCCGGTCGAGGATCTGCGCCTTGCTCAGCACCCGGCGCGGATTGCGCATCAGGTACCGCAGCAGCTCGAACTCGGTCGCGGTGAGGGTGACCAGCTGACCGGCCCGGCGGACCTCGTGGCTGTCCTCGTCGAGGCTGAGGTCACCGACGGTCAGCACCGCCTCCTCCTGCGCGGCGATCGCCAGCCCGGAGCGGCGCAGCAGCGCGCGCAGTCGGGCGATCACCTCCTCCAGGCTGAACGGTTTGGTCACGTAGTCGTCGCCGCCCACGGTCAACCCGGCGATACGTTCCTCGACCGCGTCGCGGGCGGTCAGGAAGAGCACCGGCACGGAGGGGGCGTGCTCGCGCAGCCGGCGCAGCACCTGGAAGCCGTCCAGGTCGGGCAGCATCACGTCGAGCACCACGGCATCCGGCTGGAACTGTCGGGCGGTGCTCAACGCCGCCATGCCGTTGCCGGCGGTGCGGACCTGCCAGCCCTCGTAGCGCAGGGCCATCGACAGCAGGTCGGTGAGCGTGGGTTCGTCGTCGACCACCAGAACCCGGACGGGTTCCCCGTCGGGGCGACGCAGCTCGATCCGGCTCGGCGCGGCCTGCCCGTTCATGACCATGGGCCCCATGGTGGCCGCCACGCCTGTGCCGCGCCCCTGCGGAAGCTGTGCGCGAGCTGTGCGGGCGGGCCGACGCGACGCCGGCGACACCACCGGTCAGCCCCGCCTCGTGGTCACTCGGACACCCCGTACGCGTCGGTGCGCACGAACCGCATGCTCCAGCCGCCGGCCTCGTCGGGCCGGTCGCGTTCGTAGAGGTGGTCGGGGCCGGGCTGCACCGGCCCGGTGCCGTCCGGGTGGCGCATGATCCAACGCTGGGGTGGGGCGCCGTCCGACCCGGCCGGCAGCAGCCGAACCAGGCCGTCCGCGGGCCCGCCGACGAAGCGTACGGTGACCTCGCTCATCGCGGCGCCCCCTTGGGTGACCGTTCCGGCACACTCGGTGACGCCGGCTCTGGCTCGCAAGCTACCGCACCCACCGCTTCGGCGCAGCGAGGTGTGCGGGGCCCGCGTGCCCCGAACGGGCCTCGGTTTGCCCAGTTCGGGGGGCGGGTACCGCGATCGGAGCAACCCGGCCGTCGGCGGGGCGAGGACGAGGAGCGGTCGATGCGGATGCTGGACGAGCGGTACCGGCTCGAACAGCGCATCGGAGTGGGCGGGATGTCCGAGGTGTGGCGCGCCTACGACCAGGTGCTGGACCGGCCGGTCGCGGTGAAGCTCATCTCCCCCGGCCGCGACGATCGGGACGGCCCGGTGGACCGGATCCGGGCGGAGGCCCGGTCGGCGGCCCGGCTGGAACACCCCAACGTGGCGAGCGTGCACGACTTCGGCACCTCCACGACGTGGCCGGGCCGACCGGTGCCCTACATCGTCATGGAGCTGGCCGAGGGTGAGACACTCGCCGTGCACCTGCGCGCCGGGCCGCTGGACTGGCAGATCGCGGTGCGGGTCTGCGCGGAGGTCGCCGCCGCGCTGGCCGCCGCGCACGCCGAGGGCATCGTGCACCGGGACGTCAAACCCGCCAACGTCATCCTCACCCCGGCCGGGGTGAAGGTGCTCGACTTCGGCATCGCCATCGCCGCCGGAGAGGCCGACCCGATGCCGACCGGCATGGTGCTCGGCACCCCGGCGTACCTGGCGCCCGAGCAGCTGGACGAGGCGCCCGCCACCCCCGCCGCCGACATGTACGCCCTCGGCGTGCTCCTCTACTACAGCCTGACGGCCCGCCTGCCCTACCGCGCTACCACCTCCAGCGAGTTGCTCGTCGCCCGCCGGTGTCAGCCCCCAGAGCCGCTGCCCGACATTCCGGGGCTCCCACCGGAGGTCGCCGAGCTGTGCCACTCCTGCCTCGCCGACGACCCCGAGCAGCGTCCGACCAGCCTGGTCGCCGCGCTGCTGCTGGCCGAGGCCGTGGACGCCCGGGTGTACGTGCCGATGACGATCCCGACGACCCGCCGGCCGGCCTCGACGTCGCCGTGGACCGAACGGGCCGCCGCGGAGGCCACCGAGGCGGTGGCGCTGGTGGACGAGCCGAACCTGCCCGCCGGGCGCTGACGGCGCGACCCCGCGGCATCTCGCCGGGCGGGGCCCTGCGGCGTCTCGCCGGCCGCAGCCCCGCGGCGTCTCGCCGGGCGCGGCCCCGCGGCGTCTCGCCGGGCGCGGCCCCGCGGCGTCTCGCCGGGCGCGGCCCCGCGGCGTCTCGCCGGCCGCGGCCCTGCGGCGTTTCGCCGGGCGGCGAAGGGGTAGCCGGCTGGTGAGCGACGGGAGAAACGCGATGCCGGATCAGAGTTCCTGGCTGCGTGAGGCCACAGCGACCGCCGAGGGCGGTCACGTACGCACCGACGATGGCGGGCTCTCCACCGCGCTGGCCTCACCGCTGGCGCCGCACTGCACCGGGCTGACCCCGGAACAGTTGCTGGCCGCGGCCTTCGCCTCCTGCCTGCACCACGCGGCGGTGGAGGTGGCCGGGGAGATCACCGACGAGGCCCACACCGTGCAGGTCCGCGCGGAGGCGAAGCTGGGGCGGGACAACGACGGCCGGTACCGGGCCGATGTCCACGCGGAGATCTCCTCGGCCGGGCTGAGCCGAGATCAGCTGGCCGACCTGGTCGAGTACGCCGACCGGCTCTGGCCGTTCTCCAGCAGCGACGCCAGTCGCCACCGCCTGACCGTCACCCCAGCCGAAAACGGCCGCCACTGACCCAGGCCCCAGCCACCCCGCACCCACACGCCCCACCGGGCGCGGCACGGACGGCCTCAGTGCCACCCGTGGCACTGACGGCCTCGGTGCCACCCACCGGGCGCCGACCTAGCGCCCTCGCACGCCCCACCGCGCCGACCTTGCACACGCGCCCCATCGCGCCGATCTTGCACACGCGCCCCATCGCGCCCCGTCACGCCCCATCGCGCCGATCTTGCACTTTCGGTCGCCGGAATGAGGGATATGCCCCTTATGCCGCGACAGAAACTGCAAGACGCTTCTATGTACGTGGTGATCGGTTCGGCTGGTTGCCGCTAGGTTCGGCGTCGATGATTGCTTGGGTGGCTCATTGCCGATC
>NZ_JBVJGQ010000005.1:719481-736461 GCF_055587245.1 Micromonospora sp. NPDC047756 | reverse complement strand
GGCCACGCCGACCGGGCAGCTCAGCCCGTTCGGGCCGTGGTTGCAGTACCCGTTCGGGTTCTTGGTCGGCGCCAGGTACTGCTGGTGGTAGTCCTGGTAGCCGCCGAGCGAGGCGGATCTCGGCCTCAGTCGTAGTGCCTACGGAGCGTCGGTGAGCTCGCGTCGCCAGTGCGCGAAACGCTCGCGGAGAGCGGGTAGCTCGGCGGCCGGTATCCCGTAGCAGTCGAAGTCCGCGTCAGTGATCTGGGTCAACGCCCCCAGGGCGTCTGCGAAGGCACGCGGCTCGAAGCCGGGATCCGCAGCCGCGGCCAGCTCGAGCAGGCGTTGCCTCGTGTACCGGCCGCTGAGGAGGGCGGCGTCCACGTCGAGGTAGTCCCGAGCTTCGGCGCGGCCGAAGAGTGCACACATCTTGTTGGCGACGGCGTCGTCGGGATGGAGAACAGGGCCGACGGTGGACATCACGGGCTCGTGCGCTCGCCAGTCCGCCGACATCTCCAGCTTGTCCGGCTCGCCGTCCGGATCGCTACGGTCCGTCACGAGCAGACGGGCGAACGTGTCGTTCCGAATCAGGATGGTGATCGCGTATCGGTGTTCTTCCAGAGCGACGATGACGTTGTCGACCGCTTCCGGGAACGAGGCGCGCAGGTGCCAGGCCGTGAAGAGATCCACATCGCCGCTGAGTCGACTGCCCATGCCGTGCGCGCTCACCGCGTAGCCACCGGCCAGAGCGAAGCCAAATCGGCCGGCAGCCGCGAGGGCGACTCGAGTGATCTTGATGTGGCTCGGCAGCATCGTTCAGGCGGCGCGTCGAGGGGCACTGTCGAGTTCGGGGAAGCGTTCTTCCCAGGCTCGGCGCACGGCTTGAGGCAACCACATCGACGGCCAGAGCTGGATCAGGGCGTCGCGGCTGACATAGGTGTAGAGGTCGGCCGGGCTGGCAGCCTCGTTGAGGACCGTCCGGTACAGGTCGCCAACGCGTCCGGGCTGGGCGAGGTCGTAACGGGAGTTGCCGGACCATTTCAGGTGGCGTGGTAGATCTATGACCCCGGACGTGGGCCCGCGAAGTTCATCGAGGGTTTCGGGCACGACGACCGGCTTGGCGTAACCGTGCGGACGGTTGGCGCTGTCGCTGCTCATCGTGCCCTCCCATGCGTCCGAATCAGGCTAACGCCTCGATTCAGCCCCCGACACGGGCCACGCCGACCGGGCAGCTCAGCCCGTTCGGGCCGTGGTTGCAGTACCCGTTCGGGTTCTTGGTCGGCGCCAGGTACTGCTGGTGGTAGTCCTCGGCGAAGTAGTAGCTGCCGAGCGGGGCGATCTCGGTGGTGATCGCGCCCTTGCCGGCCCGCGTCACGATCGGCTGGAACGCGTCGCGGGACGACTCCGCGATGGTCCGCTGCTCGTCGGTGGTCGTGTAGATCGCCGAGCGGTACTGGGTGCCCACGTCGTTGCCCTGGCGCATGCCCTGGGTCGGGTCGTGGTTCTCCCAGAAGACCTTCAGCAGATCCTCGTAGTTGATCTTGCTGGGGTCGTACACCACCTGGACGACCTCGGCGTGCCCGGTCCGGCCGGAACACGTCTCCTCGTACGTCGGGTTCTTGGTGATGCCACCCGCGTAGCCGGCGGAGGTGGTGTAGACGCCGGGCAGCGTCCAGAACAGCCGCTCGGCACCCCAGAAACAGCCCATGCCGAAGACCGCGACCTGGAGGCCCTCAGGGAACGGGCCCTGCAACGGGGTGCCCAGCACCTCGTGGCGGTCGGCGACCGGCATGGCGATCGGACGGCCCGGCAGGGCCTGGTCGGGCGAGACCATTTCGGCGTTCATACGGCGCAAAAACACGGTGGGGATCTCCTCTCGTACCTCTCCCAGCGTGTAACACCGGAGGGTCCAGCTTCCTTACCCGCGTGACAGTCGGTCAGGCCCCGCTCGGGAGCGCTGCCGCGATCCGGTCCGCGTACGTCTGGGCCTCGGTGTCGTCGTCGTACCGGGTGCGCGGCCAGAAGAAGCCCCGCAAACCGTCGCCCTTGGTACGCGGAACCACGTGGGTGTGCAGGTGGGGCACCGATTGGGACACCTTGTTGTTCATCGCCACGAACGTCCCACCGGCGCCGAGAGCGGTCTCGACCGCCACCGCCAGCCGCTGCACCAGGGCGAAGTAGGCGGGCAGCAGGTCGGCCGGCAACTCCGCCAGGGTCACCAGGTGCGGCCGGGGCACCACCAGGACGTGCCCCTTGAACACCGGGCGGGTGTCCAGGAACGCCACCCCGTCCGGGGTGTCGGCCACCCGGAACGCCGGCACCTCGCCCGTCACGATCCCGCAGAACACGCAACCGCTCATCGGGTCAGGCTATGCCGGCGGCCTCGCGGGTCACGGCGCCCCCCACGCCAGAACCGACTGTGATAATCATCTACGTGAATGAATGAGTGCCTGGCGATCCCGGCCGTCGGCGTCCGCGTCGACGCTCTGAGAGGACGAAGCTTGCAGATCAGAAGAGGTCTCACCCTGGCGTTGGCGGCGCTGACCGCCGGGCTGCTCACCGGCACGGCCCCGGGCCCCGCCCAGGCGGCCGCCGCGCAGACCGCCACCCCACTGCCGCTGAACACGGTGGCCGACGTGGTGTCGGCCGGTGACCGGGTCTTCGTCAGCGGTGGCAGCTCCGCCACCGAAGTCGTGGTGACCAGCGCGGCGGGCGCCGTGGTCGGCACGCTGTCGGGCCTGCCCGGCCCCACCGACCTGCTGCTCAGCGCCGACCGGCGGACCCTCTACGTGGCGCTGCCCACCGCCAACGCCATCGCCGCCTTCGACACCGGCTCACTGGTCGAGTCGGCCCGCTACGACACCGGCGCGGGCGAGTGCCCGTCGTCGCTGGCGTTGACCGGCCGGTACCTGTGGTTCGGCTACGGCTGCGACCAGTGGGGTGGCAACATCGGCCAGATCGACCTGGGACGGCAGCCGGCCCGAGTGACGACGGGGATGGCCACCACCCAGGACTTCTACGGCGCTCCGCTGCTGGCTGCCGCCAGCCAGAACCGAGCGGTGCTGTTGGCCGGGCAGGTCTCGTTGAGCCCGGCGTCGGTCTACGCGTACGCGCTCGGAGCCGGGGGAACGCTGACCCTGCTGCGGGCCAACGAGTGGACGGTTGTCGGCAGCAACCTGCGGGACATCGCCCTCGATCCGACCGGCGCCACCCTCTACACGGCGGCCGGCGCCCCGTACGAGGTGCAGGCGTTCCCGTTCGCCGACATCACCACCCCCTCGGCGATCTTCCCCACCGGCCCCTACCCGGCCGCCGTCGAGCCGTCCCGCGACGGGACCAGGATCGCCGCGGCGGCGGACACCTCGTACCTGTTCGTCTATCAGCCGGACGGCACCGAACTGACCCGGTTCGTGCTGGGCGGCGGTGAGCTGGCCCCGGGTGGGCTGGCCTGGTCGCCGAACGGCGCACGGCTCTACGCGCTCTCCTACGACTGGGCCGGGCGGAACCCGGCGACACTGCACGTCCTGCCCGTACCGGCCGGCTGATCGACCGTCGGCCCCTGGCTGGCACGTGGGGGCCGGGCCGGAAGGTCCGGCCCCAGCGGGAGCGCGGGTTCCGTTCCAGCCTTCGGGACGGGGCACTAGCCTCACCAGAATGAGTCACGGCTTCGAGACGCTCGCCATCCACGCCGGTCAGGACCCCGAGGCCCGCACCGGCGCGGTGATACCACCGATCTACCAGACCAGCACGTACGCCCAGGACGCCGTCGGCGCACCTCGCCTCGGGTACGAGTACAGCCGCTCCGGCAACCCGACCCGTGACGCGCTCCAGGAGTGCCTGGCGGCGCTGGAGGGCGGGCCGGTCGGGCTCGCCTTCGCCAGCGGCCTCGCGGCGGAGGACACCCTGCTGCGGGCCGTGTGCCAGCCCGGTGACCACGTGGTGATCCCGGACGACGCGTACGGCGGCACGTACCGGCTCTTCGCCCGGGTCGCGCAGCGCTGGGGCCTGGAGTTCAGCCCGGCCAAGGTCTCCGACCCGGACGCGGTCCGGGCGGCGGTGCAGCCCGGCCGTACGAAGATCGTCTGGGTGGAGACGCCGACCAACCCGCTGCTCGGCATCGCCGACATCGCCGCCCTGGCCGCCGTGGCGCACGACGCGGGCGCCCTGCTGGTGGTGGACAACACCTTCGCCTCGCCCTACCTGCAGCAGCCGATCGCCTTCGGCGCGGACGTGGTGGTGCACTCCACCACCAAGTACGTCGGCGGGCACTCCGACGTGGTCGGTGGCGCCCTCGTCGTCGCCGACGCCGGACTCGGCGAGGAGTTGCGCTACCACCAGAACGCGATGGGTGCGATCAACGGCCCGTTCGACGCCTGGCTCACCCTGCGCGGCATCAAGACCCTCGGGGTACGCATGGATCGGCACTGCGACAACGCCGAGCGGCTCGCCGCGTACCTCGACGGTCACGCCAAGGTCGCCCAGGTGCTCTATCCGGGGCTGCCCTCGCACCCCGGTCACGAGGTGGCCGCCAAGCAGATGCGCCGGTTCGGCGGCATGATCTCGTTCCGCGCCGCCGGTGGTGAGGACCACGCCGTCGAGATCTGCAACCGGGCCAAGCTCTTCGTGCTCGCCGAGTCGCTGGGTGGCGTGGAGTCCCTGATCGAGCACCCGGGTCGGATGACACACGCAAGTGCTGCCGGCTCGCCGCTTGAAGTTCCCGGCGATCTCGTGCGACTGTCTGTCGGCATCGAGACGGTCGACGACCTACTCGCCGATCTGGAGCAGGCACTGGGCTGACCGCTGGGGAAGGATGGCCGTGCAGGACATCATGGCGACCTGGGTCGGAGCGACCGCCAAGCAGATCGCCCGGGGCGTACGCCGAGGGGACGTCTCGGCGACCCAGGTCGTCGCCGACCACCTCGAGTACATCTCCCGAGCCGACCGTGAGCTGGCCGCGTTCCGCGCCGTTCGCGGCGGTGAGGCGATCACCGAGGCGGAGAAGGTCGACGAGCAGGAGGACCTGGCCAACCTGCCGCTGGCCGGGGTTCCGGTGGCGGTCAAGGAGAACACCCCGGTCGCCGGCCTGCCCACCTGGAACGGGTCGGCCGCTGCCCGCACCGACGTGGCGGAGGCCGACCACGAGGTGGTGCGCCGGCTGCGCGGCGCCGGCGCGGTGATCCTCGGCGTGACCCGAATGCCGGAGCTGGGGCTGTGGGCGCTGACCGACGACGACAGCGCGGTGACCCGTAACCCGTGGGACAGCACGCGTACCCCCGGTGGGTCCTCCGGTGGTGCCGCCGCCGCGGTCGCGGCCGGGCTGGTGCCGATGGCGCACGCCAACGACGGTCTCGGCTCGATCCGGATTCCGGCGGCCTGCTGCGGACTCGTCGGGCTCAAGCCGGGTCGGGGCGTGGTCCCCTGCCAGCTCGGGGCGGACGACTGGTTCGGCCTCACCGAACACGGCATGTTGACCAGCACGGTCGCCGACGCGGCGGTGGGCTTCTCGGTGCTCGCCGGCCGGCGTCCGGAAAAGCTGGTGCCCCCGCAGCGGCTGCGGGTGGGTGTCTCGCTGCGCTCCCCGGTGCGCGGTGTCGCACCGGACGCGCCGAACCGGGACGCGGTCGCCGCCGCCGGTCGGCTCCTCGCCGCCGCCGGGCACGACACCGTGCCGGCCGATCCGGTCTACCCGACCGCGCTCGGCCTGCAGGGCATCGCGACCTGGCTCGCCGCTGCCGCGACCGATGTCCGGGCCTCCGGTCTGGACCGGCGTGGGCTGCAACGGCGTACCCGGCGACACGTCGCGCTCGGCGAGTGGGCGCAGCGTCGCGGCTACGTGCGGGAGGCGGACCGGGCCGCCTGGCGGCAACGGTCGGTCGACTTCTTCACGGACCACTCGGTCGACCTGCTCCTCACCCCGGCGCTGGCCAGCCCGCCACCGGAGGCGGCTCGCTGGTCGGAGCGGTCCTGGCGGGCGAACATGACAGCCAACATCCGGTACGCCCCGTACGCCGCACCCTGGAACATCGCCGGCCTGCCGGCGGTCGTCGTGCCGGTCGGACGCCGCCCCGACGGCCTGCCGGTCGCCGTGCAGCTGGTCGGCCCGCCCGGTTCGGAGCTGCTGCTGCTCGGTGTGGCCGGGCAGTTCGAGATGGCCGCCCCGTGGACGCGCCACGCCCCCGGTTATCCCCGCGTCGAGACGGGGTCGACGGCCACCGCGTGATCGTCTCCCGCACGTCTCGCACCGGTGTCGCCGCCGGGTGCCCCGGGGGCGAATGGCACGATCGGGGCATGACGGAACTGGTCGGTCTCGACGACGTGCGGGCCGCACGGGAGTTGCTCGCTGGCGTCACCCGCACCACCCCGCTTGAGCCCTCCCGGCCGCTCAGCGCGGCGCTGGGCGGGCCGACGTGGCTCAAGTGCGAGAACGTGCAGCGCGCCGGCTCGTACAAGGTGCGGGGCGCGTACGTGCGGATCTCCCGGTTGTCGGCCGCGGAGCGGGAGCGCGGGGTGGTCGCGGCGAGCGCGGGCAACCACGCGCAGGGCGTGGCTCTCGCCGCCGGCCTGGTCGGGACGCACGCCACCGTCTTCATGCCGGTCAACGCGCCGCTGCCGAAGATGGCCGCCACCAAGGGGTACGGCGCGCAGGTCGAGTTGGCCGGAAACACGGTCGACGAGTCGCTGGTCGCGGCACACACGTACGCCGAGCGCACCGGAGCGGTGCTGATCCACCCGTTCGACCACCCCGATGTGATCGCCGGGCAGGGCACCGTGGCGCTGGAGATCCTCGAACAGTGCCCGGACGTGAAGACGATCATCACCGGGGTGGGTGGCGGCGGTCTGATCTCGGGCATGGCGGTGGCCGCCAAGGCGTTGCGCCCGGACGTCCGGATCATCGGCGTGCAGGCGGCCGGTGCGGCGGCGTTCCCGCCCTCACTGGTGGCCGGGGAACCGGTCCGGCTGCCCATCTTCTCCACGATCGCCGACGGCATCGCGGTCGGCCGGCCGGGCGAGATCACCTTCAACCACGTGCGCAAGCTGGTCGACGAGATCGTCACGGTCTCCGAGGAGGACATCTCCCGGGCCCTGCTGATGCTGCTGGAGCGGGGCAAGCAGGTGGTCGAGCCGGCCGGTGCGGTCGGGGTGGCCGCGCTGCTGGCCGGTGTGGTCGAGGTGGAGACGCCGGTGGTCGCGGTGCTCTCCGGCGGCAACATCGACCCGCTGCTGATGATGCGGGTGATCGAGCACGGGTTGGCCGCCGCAGGCCGCTACCTGCGGGTGACCGTGCGCTGTTCGGATCGGCCGGGGCAGCTCGCATCGCTGCTCAGCCAGATCGCCGAGCACCGGGCCAACGTGGTGGACGTGGAACACCAGCGGGCCAACCCGCACCTCAGCCTCGGTGAGGTGGAGGTGGCGCTGTCGGTGGAGACCCGTGGTGTCGAGCATTCGGACACCCTGATCAGCGCTCTGCGGGCCAGCGGCTACCAGGTGGTCTTCGCGGCCGAGGCGTGACACCTGTGGGTGCCACGCCTCGGATGCGCGGTGTGTCGGCAGCGGGGTGCCGGCGTCGGTCGGCCCGGCCGGCAGCGGGTGACGCGATCGGCGACGGTCAGCCGGAGAACGGCTCGAAGCTGACCACTGTCACCTTGATGTCGGCGCCGCTGGGCGCCGTGTAGGTGCAGGTCTGCCCGGCGCGGCCGCCCAGGATCGCCTTGCCCAGCGCGGACTCGGGGCTGTAGACGGTCAGGTCGGTGGTGGCGGCGATCTCCCGGGAACCGAGCAAAAAGGTCTCGGTGTCGCTCGTGTCGTCGTCGAAGTAGATCGTCACCACCATGCCGGGCGACACCGCGTCCGCCGTCGGCGCCGCGCCGACCTTCGCGGTGCGCAGCAGCTCCTGGAGGTAGCGGATGCGACCCTCGGCCTTGCCCTGCTCCTCGCGGGCGGCGTGGTAGCCGCCGTTCTCCTTCAGGTCGCCCTCCTCGCGCCGAGCGTTGATCTCGGCTGCGATCACCGGACGGTTGGCGATGTGCTCGTCGAGCTCGGCCTGGAGGCGGTCGTACGCGTCCTGGGACAGCCAGGTGGCGGGCGCCTCGTTGCCAGTGGACACAGGCGTTCTCCTCAGTTGTGCGTGGCTGGCTGACAGGTGAACTACCAAGTTACCAGTGCGGTACGACACAGCGTGTCGGCCATCACCGCCGGTGTCCGGATCACACACCGGGGGTGAACGCCCCGCCAGCCCCGGTTCTGGTGGTGTTTCGGCAGCTCAGGAGGGTGCTCGGCAGCGCAGGACCTCACCGATGAACGGCCGCGCGGTGGTGGCCAGGCGGTGCCGGGTCGTGACGTGCCGATCCCCGGGATCGGCGGTCACGGTGACCTCTTCGCGGCCGACCTCGGCGCCGGCGCGGTCTCGGGCGCGCAGCACGCAGACCGCTGACCCACCGGACGGGACCGTCACCCGAAAGTCGACAAGCACCTGCCTGTCGGTGATGTCGGTGTAAGTGATCACCTGGGCGTCGTAGACCGGGTCGCCGTACTGGCGGTAGAGCCGGACCGAGATCACGGTCAGCGTCGCGACGAGCGCCAACAGCGCCAGCGCGGCCAGCAGCGTACGGCGGCGCTTTCCGCCCGGTGCCCGACGGCGGCCGTAGCGCCCGGCCGGGAATACCGGCGCGCCTGGTGAAATTGTGGCGTGCGTCTCGGTCACCGGCGGGTATCTCCTGGCGTTGTTGTCGGCGGCATCGGCAAGAATGACAGAGCCCCATCCTCCCACCCGGCCCCGCGGCAGGAATGGCAGGTCATGCCCGGCGCTGGTGGCCGGTGACAGGGTGCGGTGAGAAAAGATCCCGGCAGGTCAGCCGGTCGAGCCCGGTCGGGTCCACCGCCCGGCACAGACGAGGAGCGCCGAAGTTGGCAGAGCAACTGCGTCTCATGGCCGTGCACGCGCACCCGGACGACGAGTCGAGCAAGGGCGCGGCGACGACGGCGAAATATGTCGCTCAGGGGGTGGACGTCCTGGTCGTGACGTGCACCGGTGGCGAGCGCGGGAGCGTGCTCAACCCCAAGCTCGACCGACCCGACGTCTGGGCGAACATCGGCGAGATCCGGCGTGCCGAGATGGACGCCGCACGGGCGATCCTCGGCGTCGACCAGGCCTGGCTGGGCTTCGTCGACTCGGGTCTACCCGAGGGCGACCCGCTGCCGCCGCTGCCCGAGGGCTGTTTCGCCCTCCAGGACGTCGAGGTCGCCGCGGGCCCGCTGGTGCGGTTGATGCGCGAGTTCCGTCCGCACGTGGTGACCACGTACGACGAGGAGGGTGGCTACCCGCACCCCGACCACATCATGTGCCACAAGGTGAGCGTGGCCGCGTTCGAGGCCGCCGGTGACCCGGAGCGCTACCCGGAGCTGGGCGCGCCCTGGCAGCCGCTGAAGCTCTACTACGACATCGGCTTCTCCAAGGGCAAAATCATGGCCTTGCACGAGGGCATGTTGGCCGCCGGTCTGGAGTCGCCCTACGAGGAGTGGCTCAAGCGGTGGGAGGACCGCCCCGACAAGGGCCCGCGGATCACCACCCGGGTCGAGTGCGCCGAGTACTTCCCGGTCCGCGACGACGCGCTGCGCGCCCACGCCACCCAGGTCGACCCGGACGGCTTCTGGTTCCACGTGCCGATGGAGCTCCAGCAGCGCGCCTGGCCGACCGAGGACTACGAGCTGGCCCGGTCGATGGTCGACAGCCCGCTGCCCGAGTCCGACCTCTTCGCCGGGGTGCGGGAGACGGCGCACGCGCGCTGATTCCCGGCGGGGCTACCCTGGTTACCAACCGCACATCGGAGGAACGCCATGCTGACCGCTGCCCAGGTGCTCGCGGAGAACAACTTCGGGGACACCCGCACGGGTGGTCTGGCCGGGCCGATGGGCCTCTTCCTCATCCTGCTGCTGGCCACCGCGACCATTCTGCTGATCCGCAACATGAACGCCCGGCTGCGCCGTCTGCCGGACCGTTTCCCCCAGCAGTCCGGGCCGACCGACCCGACCAGGGCCGATGCCACAGTCGTCGATCCGACAGACGGGACCGGGGGGCGTGATTCATCCACGCCCGCTCCCAACGGGCACCAGCAGCACCTGAACGGGTAGTCCGCGCGTGAATCACGCCGAACCGGGTGGTCGCCCCCTGTTGCGACCACCCGGTTTGGCTTAGCCTTCCGCCGGGGGGACCAAAAGTCTCCGAGCCGTGTGCGGGAGGGGGCGCCGATGACCAGCACAGCACCGGCCGCCCACCGCGACGTCGGTCGGTCGGCTGACGGGGACGGTCGATGACCTCCGGTCCGGCCGGCGACCCGTTCGATCGGCTCGGGGTGCGTGGCACACCGGGCCGGCTGCTCGTGCTCACCGCCGCCGTCACGCTGACCGCCCTGGCCGCCGCCGCGGTCGGGCTGACCCTCCCGGTCCGGCTGCCGGCCGACGACCCCCTCGGCGGTCCGGCCCGGTTCGGCATCGCCGTCGCCGTCCTGGCCCTCGCCCAGCTCGCCCGGCTGCGATTCCGCTCGGCCGCCGGCATGGTCAGCATCACCTGGGGCGAGGCGGCCCTGATCGTCTGTCTCTACCTGACTCCAGCCGGCTGGCTCCCGTCCGCCACGCTGCTCGGCACCGGGCTGGCCTGGACGCTGCTGTCACTGCACAGCGACCGCCGTCCGGCCCTGGAGATCGTCCGGATCGCCGCTTCGCTGGCCGCCGCGTCGGCCCTGGCCGTCTCCGTGACCACCGCGCTCGGGCGGCCCCTGCTCTCGCCACCCACCCCGACCCTGGCGCTGGCCGTGATCGCCGGTTCGGTGACGTACCTCCTGGTGACCGCCTGGCTGGGCGGCGTGACGCTGGGTCTGCGGCACGGGCTGCCGATCGGGCCGCCGCTGCTCGCCGCGCTGCGTGGCAAGCTGCTGATGTTCGTCGGCAACGTGGCGGTCGGCCTCGTGGTGGTCGCCCTTCTGGAACTCGACCCACGCTGGTTGCTGCTGCTACCGCCGCTGCTGTGGCTGTTGCAGCAGACCTACCGTTACCGGCTGCGCTCCGATCAGGAGCGGCGCACCTGGCGTGCCTTCGCCGAGGCCACCGCGGCCCTCAATCAGCTCGACGAGCGGGGCGTGGCAAGCGCGGCGGTCACCGGGGCGCTGACCCTGTTCAACGCCGAGCTGGTGGACGTCGACGTGGCCCGTGCCGACGGCCGGTGGCACCGCTACCGGGGCGACGCCAGCGGTCAGCTGGTCGACCGGGAGACCAGCCCGCCGGACCAGTCGGAGCCGGACGAGCACGAGCTGAGCCGGTCGCTGTCGGTCGGTGCCACGCCGGTCGGTCGGCTTCGGGTGCGGTTCCCCCGCTCGGCCCCACCCACGGCCCGGGAACGTGACGCGGTGGCCGCGTTCGGCGACGCCCTCGCCGCCGCCCTGCACGACGCCGCGACCCACCACGAGCTGCGGCTGGTGACCGCCCGGTCGTCGTACGAGGCGGTGCACGACCCGCTCACCGGGCTCGCCAACCGGGCGGCGATGCTGAGCAAGGGCGACCAGTCGCTGCGACAGCTCGGCCACGACCACCCGGTGGCGCTGTTGCTGCTGGACATCAACCAGTTCAAGGAAGTCAACGACACCCTCGGTCACGCGGCGGGTGACCAGCTACTGCGACTGACCGCGAACCGGCTCAACGCGCTGGTCCGCGCCGGTGACCTGCTCGGTCGGCTCGGCGGCGACGAGTTCGCCCTGCTGCTCACGGCGGCGCCGGTGCTCGGTGACCGGGCCGCCCCGATGGCCCACGCGTTGCGCCAGGCCCGCGAGATCGCCGAACGGCTGGCCGCACCGACCGAGGTGGCCGGCGTACGGATGTCCATCGAGGTATCGGTCGGGGTGGTGGTGGCCGCCGCGGGCACCGCGGACCTGACCGAGCTGCTGCGTCGGGCCGACATCGCGATGTACCAGGCCAAGGAGGGCGGGGGCAACGTCGCCGCGTACGACGGCACCCGCGACGCGGCCAGCACCGACCAGCTCGCCCTGCTGGCCGAGCTGCGGGAAGCGTTGACGGTCGACGATCAGCTGGTGCTGGCGTTGCAGCCGGCTGTCGACCTGGCCACGGGTGCGCCCACCGGGGTGGAGGCGCTGATCCGTTGGCAGCACCCCCGGCGTGGATGGCTGAATCCGTCCGACTTCATCCGGCCGGTGGAGAACAGCGAGCAACTCGGCACCTTCACCCGCTACGTGCTGAACAAGGCGCTGAGCGTGGCCGCCGGGTGGGCCCGGGACGGGCTGGACGTGCCGATCTCGGTCAACCTCTCGGCGCGCAGTCTCCTCGACCCCCGGTTGCCGGCGGAGATCGCCGAGGCGTTGCGCCGCCACCAGGTGCCGCCGCACCGGCTCGTCCTGGAGATCACCGAGACGGTGGTGATGAGCGAGCTGGAGGTCATCGACGAGGTGCTGGCGACGCTCCGGTCGATGGGCGTGCAACTCGCTGTCGACGACTTCGGCACCGGCTTCTCGTCGCTGACCTTCCTCACCCGGATCGCGGTGGACGAGTTGAAGGTGGACCGCTCCTTCGTCATCCGGATGGCCGACTCGCCGGAGGCCGCCGCGATCGTCCGGACGACCGTCGGCCTCGCTCACGAGTTGGGGTTGCGGGTGGTCGCCGAAGGCGTGGAGACCGCCGAGCAGCGAATGGCCTTGGCCGAGTTGGGTTGCACCTCCGCGCAGGGCTACCACTTCTTCAAGCCCATGCCGGCGGACAAGATCGGCGCGGTGCTGGGGTCGCTGCGCGACTCGGCGGAGTCGAACGTGTTCCGGCTCCGCGCAGACGGCGCGTCCTGACCGTCCGGGTGGACCCCGCGCGGTCCGCGCCGGGGCTGGCTATGGTCGTCAGGTGAACCGACTCGCCGAGGCCACCAGTCCGTACCTGCTCCAGCACGCCGACAACCCGGTCGACTGGTGGCCCTGGTCGGACGAGGCGTTCGCCGAGGCGAAGCGGCGGGACGTTCCGGTGCTCATCTCGGTGGGCTACGCGGCCTGCCACTGGTGTCACGTCATGGCGCATGAGTCGTTCGAGAACGAGCAGGTCGGCGCCCTGATGAACGACAACTTCGTGTCGATCAAGGTGGATCGCGAGGAACGTCCGGACGTGGACGCGATCTACATGACCGCCACCCAGGCGATGACCGGCCAGGGCGGTTGGCCGATGACCGTCTTCGCCACCCCGGACGGCACCCCGTTCTTCTGCGGCACCTACTTCCCGCGACCCAACTTCGTCCAGTTGCTCCAGTCGGTCGCCACCGCCTGGCGGGAGCAGCGCGAGGCGGTGCTGGGCCAGGGCGCCGCCGTGGTCGAGGCGATCGGCGGCGCGCAGGCCGTGGGCGGCCCCACCGCGCCACTGGACGCCCCGCTGCTCGACGCCGCGGCCGCGAAGCTGGCCAGCGAGTACGACGCCACGAACGGCGGGTTCGGTGGCGCCCCGAAGTTTCCGCCGCACATGAACCTGCTCTTCCTGCTGCGCCACCACCAGCGCACCGGTGACCCGGGCAGCCTGGAGATCACCCGGCACACGGCCGAGGCGATGGCCCGGGGCGGCATCTACGACCAGCTCGCGGGCGGCTTCGCCAGGTATTCGGTGGACGCGCACTGGACGGTGCCGCACTTCGAGAAGATGCTCTACGACAACGCGCTGCTGCTGCGGCTCTACACCCAACTGTGGCGACTCACCGGTGACCCGCTGGCCCGCCGGGTGGCTCGGGACACCGCCCGGTTCCTCGCCGACGAGCTGCACCGGCCCGGGCAGGGGTTCGCGTCCGCACTGGACGCCGACACCGACGGCGTCGAGGGGCTCACCTACGCCTGGACGCCGGCGCAGCTCGTGGAGGCGTTGGGCGAGGAGGACGGCCGGTTCGCCGCCGACCTGTTCACCGTCACCGACGACGGCACCTTCGAGAAGGGCATGAGCGTGCTGCGGCTCGCCCGGGACGTGGACGACGCCGCGCCCGAGGTGCGCGCCCGCTGGCAGCAGGTGGTCGGGCGACTCCTCGCCGCCCGGGACACCCGCCCCCAGCCGGCCCTCGACGACAAGGTGGTGGCCGCCTGGAACGGCCTGGCGATCACCGCCATCGCCGAGTTCCAGCAGGTCGCCGCCGGGTACGCGTCCCCGCAGGATCAGGACGCCAACCTGATGGACGGCGTCACCATCGTCGCCGACGGAGCGATGCGCCAGGCCGCCGAGCACCTGGCCACCGTGCACCTGGTGGACGGCCGGCTGCGCCGGGTCTCCCGCGACGGCAGGGTCGGCGAGCCGGCCGGCGTCCTGGAGGACTACGGCTGTGTCGCCGAGGCGTTCTGCGCGCTGCACCAACTCACCGGCGAGGGCCGCTGGCTGACCCTGGCCGGCGAACTGCTGGACACCGCCCTGGCGCACTTCGCCGCGCCCGGTGGCGCCTTCTACGACACCGCCGACGACGCGGAGCGGCTGGTCGCCCGCCCGGCCGACCCGACCGACAACGCCACCCCGTCCGGCCGGTCGGCGTTGATCGCCGGGCTGGTGGCGTACTCGGCGCTGACCGGAGAGACGCGCTACCGGGAGGCCGCCGAGGCGGCGCTCGGCACAGTCGCGCCGATCGTCGGTAAGCACCCCCGGTTCACCGGGTACGCGGCGACCGTCGGCGAGGCGTTGCTCTCCGGGCCGTACGAGATCGCCGTGGTCACCGACGACCCGGCCGGCGACCCCCTGGTGGCCGCCGCCCACCGGCACGCGCCGCCCGGGGCGGTGGTCGTCGCCGGGCGTCCGGACCAGCCGGGTGTGCCGCTGCTCGCCGACCGTCCGCTGGTCGAGGGGCGTTCCGCGGCGTACGTCTGCCGGGGTTTCGTCTGCCAGCGGCCGGTCACCTCGGTCGAGGAGCTGGTAGCCGAGCTGAGCTGAGCGCACGGCCACGCCCGGTAGTCACCCGCCCCGCCCGCCTGGTCGTCCCGCCAGCGCTTCCGAGGCGGGTCGCCGGCCCTCCCGGTGGGCCCGTCGGCGGCCCGGATAGGCTGGCCGCGCTATGGATTCCCGTACCGGTCTGCCAGTTGTCGGCATGGTGGGTGGCGGCCAGTTGGCCCGAATGACCCACCAGGCCGCGATCGCCCTCGGCCAGTCACTGCGTGTGCTCGCCACCGCCCCTGACGACGGCGCGGCACTGGTCGCCGCCGACGTCCAGTACGGCGACCACACCGATCTGGCCGCGCTGCGCACCTTCGCCAAGGGCTGCGACGTCGTCACCTTCGACCACGAGCACGTGCCCACCGAGCACATCCGCACACTGGCGGCGGAAGGGGTGCCCCTCTACCCGCCGGCGGACGCACTGCTGCACGCCCAGGACAAGCAGGTCATGCGGGAACGCCTGACCGAGCTGGGTGCGCCCAACCCGGCCTGGCGGCCGGTCGCGGAGCCCGCCGACCTCGTCGGCTTCGGCGAGCAGGTCGGCTGGCCGGTGGTGCTCAAGGCGGCTCGCGGTGGGTACGACGGCCGGGGCGTCTGGATGGTCGACGACGCCGCCCAGGCCACCGAGTTGGCGACCACGCTGCTCGCCGGTGGTACCCGGCTGATCGTCGAGGAGCGGGTGCCGCTGCGGCGGGAGCTGGCCGTCCAGGTGGCCCGTTCGCCGTTCGGTCAGGTGGCCGCGTACCCGGTGGTCGAGACCGTGCAGCGCGACGGCATCAACGTGGAGGTCCTCGCTCCGGCGCCCGGCCTGGACGAGGAGCTGGCGGTCTCCGCTCAGCAGCTCGCCATCGACCTGGCCACCGCGCTTGGTGTGATCGGGCTGCTGGCGGTGGAGTTGTTCGAGGTACGCGACGACGCCGGCCGGTCCGCGATCGTGGTCAACGAGCTGGCGATGCGACCGCACAACTCCGGGCACTGGACCATCGAGGGTGCCCGGACCTCGCAGTTCGAGCAGCACCTGCGGGCCGTGCTGGACTACCCGATGGGCGACACCGCGCTGACCGCCCCGGTGGTGGTGTCGGCCAACGTGCTCGGCGGCGAGCCGGGCGGGATGTCGATCGACGAGCGGTTGCACCACCTCTTCGCCGCCGAGCCCGGTGCCAAGGTGCACCTGTACGGCAAGCAGGTGCGACCTGGCCGCAAGATCGGGCACGTCACCGTGCTCGGTGACGACCTGGACGACCTGCGGGCGCGGGCCGCGCGGGCCGCGCGCTGGCTGCGCGAGGGCCACGAGTGAACCACAGTTTCCCGTGAGCCTTGGCCTTGGCTGAGCCTTGGTTGCGGTGACCGCTGGTTTCGGCTGAAGCGCGGTTTCGGGTGAGCGTTGGTGTCGGCTGAAGCGCGGTCTCGGGTGAGCGTTGGTCTCGGCTGAAGCGCGCTCTCTTGTGACGCACGGCATCGGGTGAAGCACGGTTTCGGGAACGAGGAGAGGGTCGCAGTGAGCACGGTTGGTTTGATCATGGGTAGCGACTCGGACTGGCCGACCATGCGGGCCGCGGCCGAGGTGTTGGATGACTTCGGCGTGGCCTACGAGGTCCGGGTGATCTCGGCGCACCGGACTCCGGTCGCGATGATCGAGTACGGTCGAGACGCTGCCGACCGGGGCCTCAAGGTGATCATCGCGGGGGCCGGGGGTGCCGCCGCTCTGCCCGGCATGGTGGCCTCGGTGACGCCGCTGCCAGTGATCGGCGTGCCGGTGCCGCTGAAGCACCTCGACGGCATGGACTCGCTGCTGTCCATCGTGCAGATGCCGGCCGGGATCCCGGTCGCCACCGTGTCGATCGGCAACGCCCGCAACGCCGGTCTGCTCGCCGTACGGATCCTGGGTGCCGCCGACGAGGACCTGCGCGCCAGGATGGCGACCTACCAGCAGGACCTGGAGAAGCTGGTGGCAACAAAGGAAGCCGCCCTCCAGGCAACCCTGCCCCAGCCCTAGCCCCCACAGCCCCGCCCCGCGAGCCCCGCCCCGCGAGCCCCGCCCCGCGAGCCCCGCCCCGCGAGCCCCGCCCCGCG
>NZ_JBVJGQ010000005.1:703097-719384 GCF_055587245.1 Micromonospora sp. NPDC047756 | reverse complement strand
GCGAGCCCCGCCGCGCGAGCCCCGCCGCGCGAGCCCCGCCGCGCGAGCCCCGCCGCGCGAGCCCCGCCGCGCGAGCCCCGCCGCGCGAGCCCCGCCGCGCGAGCCCCGCCCCGCGAGCCCCGCCCCGCGAGCCCCGCCCCGCGAGCCCCGCCCCGCGAGCCCCGCCCCGCGATCTTGCACTTTCGGTTGCCGTTCTGCAGCTTTCACGCCTTATGTCGCAACAGAAAGTGCAAGATCGCGCGAGGACAACCGAGCCACCCCGCCCCAGCCCTTCCCCCCGCCCCAGCCCTGCCCCAGCCCCGCCCCAGCCCGCCCAGCCTGCCCCAGCCCGCGAACCCGACCTTGACGGGGTCGATCATGGACTTGTGGTGCCCGGAGCGAGGGCATTCGCGGACTTTGTCCCCCACCACAACTCCATGATCGACCCGAGTGGGGGCGGGGTGGAGTGGGGCGCGAGCGGGGGCGGGCTCGGGTGGGGCGCGAGTGGGGGCGGAGCGACAGCGGGGGCGGAGCGACAGCGGGGGCGGGGGCGGGCTGGGGCGCGTCTGCTCGTTACTCGCCCTGCCGTGACCCTTCGGGTTTATCTCATGCCGCGCAGGGCGGTCTGTAGGCGTTCCTGGGCGCGGCGGCGGCGCTCGTTGCTGGCGCCGAGCACCAGCAGCAGGATGCCCACCGGGATCAGCGCCAACCACGGGCCCAGGCTGAACAGGGCGTGGATGGCCGTGATCGCGGTGACCGACGCGCCGACGATCACCGGGGCCTGCTGCCGACTGGACGAGCCGAAGATCAGCACCGCGACCGCGCCGAGCAGCAGGAGCATCTGCCGCACCGTGCTGGATTCGGTGGCCAGCACGATCGCCAGTGTCGGTACGAAGGCGGCTACCAGCGCAGGGCCGTACGCCACCCAACTGCTCATGTCGGGCCGGTGACGCAGCTCCAGGACTCCGACGAGGAGAGCCAACACGGCGAACGGCAGGGTGTACGCCTCGGGCAACGCCACGTCGGCGACTCGCATCAGGATCCACCACGCGGTGATCTCACAGACCACCACCGCCCAGAACAGGATCCGGCGTTCCACCGGCCGGCGACCGGGTCGGGTCGCCGCCACCCCGAGGACGGCACCCCAGGCGGCCAGCAGGGCGGCGATGTGGCGGGGCGAGTCGAAGGCGAGGGCCAACGCGATCAGCGCGGCAGCGTACCCGGTCCACTCCACGGTGGAGGCCTCTCGCTGCGCCTCGGGGCGGCGCAGCCGGGGCAGGGTCGCGGCGAGCACCTGTAGGACCGCGCCGACGGCGAGCACCCCGAATGCCGACCAGACCGCCGCCAGCCCGGCGACCAGGCCGACGGTGAGCACGAAGAGCTGCGCCATGAGTGAGGCGAAGAGCCAGCCGAGGATGCGTGCCCGCTGGGTGGTGCCGAACAGCGCCGCCACCGCGCCCACCGCGACCGCGCTGCCGAGGGTGAACAGGGTCATCTGCCGGTCGGCCAGGCTGCCGGCGAGACCGGCGCTGCCACCGGCCAGACCGATGGCGAACACCAGCACCCGGGCCAGCCGCAGCGAGCGGGCCCGCTCGACCAGCGCCGGCGGTGGGGTCAGTGCGAGACCGAGCATCGCGATGGTGAAGACGGACAGCGCGGCGACGGTGCTGGCGGGCCAGCCCTGGCCCAGCGCGATGGGTGCGATCAGCAGCGTGACGGCCGCTCCGGGCAGCACCACCGGCACGGCCCGGGAACGCCGTCCGCCGCTGAACCCGGTGGCGGCCAGCGCGGCGGTCGCGGTGAGCAGCAACGCCGTCAGCACGTGGGTCGGGTTGACCACGTCCGGTGGTGGGGTGAGCAGCTCCGGCGGCGGGCCCTGCCAGATCCGGGTCAGTGTGCGGTGCGGCTCGACCAGGGCGGTGACCAGCGCGGGCGCGATCGAGGCGAGGGCCAGGGCGGTCGGCAGCGCCGCCACGGCCAACGCGCCCGCGGCCGGGTTGACCCGCCACCGCCGTCGTTCCGCGTCGTCCGGCAGCCGCCGCAGGGCCCCGTCGAGTCGTACCGCCCAGCGCCGGACCGGCTGGGCCGCGCCGGTGGGCGGCACGGTGGCCGCGCGGATCAGCTCGGCCAGTACGCCGAGCAGGGCGGCGGCCGCCGCGTAGACGCCGGCGGCGAGGCCGGTGGGGATGGCGGCGAGGGCGCTGATGGTGGCCCCGCCGACGACCGCCACGCTGACCCAGGGCAGATATTGCGGCACCAGTCGGCGGACCGCTGCCACGGCGGCCAGGCCGAGGCTGGTCGCGGCCAGCGCGGCGGTCAGCACCACCTCCGCCGAGTGGTCGAACTCGGCGGACAGTGCCGCCACCGCACCCGGGAGGGCCAGCAGGGCGGCACCGATCGCCGCGCCACCGATCTGCGCCAGGTGCGGGGGCATCCCCTCGGTGTCGATGTCGGCGACCTGTGGGCCGGCGAGAACGCGGGCCAGCGTGGCCACCACCACGCCGATCAGCGCGATGCTGCCGAGCGCCAGGGCCGTGGTCCACGGGCGGACCAGTCCGGCTCCGGCGGCGTGCAGCGCGACGACCCCGGCCACCGTGGCCCGGGACAGCCCGGCGCGCGCCTCCTCCGTGGCCACCGCGGCCATGCCGAACACGGTGGCGACCATTCCGCCGACCAGGACCGGTGACCACCAGGCCAGATCGAATGCGGCCGGTGCGCCGATCGTGGCGAGCACCACCGCCGCACCGGACACGTCCCAGCGCCACGGCGGTGGGAGCAGGATGCCGGCGGCGAGGGCCAGCAGGGCCAGCGCGACCGGAGCCTGCCAGGTGGCGCCGCCGACGGGGGCGGCCGGCCAGTCGCTGAGGTCGCCCCTCCAGATCGGGCCGGGGGTGGCCAGCACGCCGAGTCCGCCGCGTACCGCCGTCCAGCCGGCGAGGACGCCGATCAGGACGCCGCCGACGGTGAGGCCGAGGATCGGGCCGCGTCGCCACTCCTCCGGCATGCTGCGGGCGGCCACGGCGACCACCAGGAGCAGGGCGGCGGCCACCGCCAGCTGCCCGCCCGGAGCGAGCACCGCTCCGATCCGTACCAGCGTGGCGATCAGGGCGGTGGTGACCGCAGCGGCGGCCAGGTCCGAGCCGTCGAGGGTGAGGTCGGCGCGACGGCCGGCGTCTATGGAAGGGGCCAGGAAGAGCAGCACCGCCGCGACCAGCAGGAGCGCGCCCACCCAGGCGTCGGCGACGGTCGCGCCGGGCGCCCCGAAGGCGGCGGCGGTGACCATCAGCGCGCCCAGCCCGGTGCCGACCGACAGCGGGACGGGAATGTGGCGCTGGGAGACCTGCACGACCGCCGCGTAGCCCAGGGTCACGCAGACCGCCAGGAAGCTGGCCGCCAGGATCGGGACGGTCACCTCGCGCAGGCTCGCCGGGGTGAGGAGGGGGTCGCTCGGCATGGTCGCGGCCACGAACGCCGCCACCGCCCCGGGCAGCGCGAACGCGGCGCCACCGGCGGCCCAGGCGGTGACCGTCTCGGAGGCGGCCGAGGCGATCCGGATCCGGGGTGCCAGCGTGACCAGCGTGCCGGCCACGAACAGGGTGATCAGGACCGCGGCGGTGAGGGTGGGGCTGGCCAGGCTGGCACCCGCGCCGAACAGGCCGACCACGGCCGCTCCGATGGCGTGCGCCACGGCGGCCCGGTCGGTGCGGGCGGAGAGCCCGATGACCCCGATGCCGATCGCGGTGATCACCATTGGCCAGGGTGCCGTCGCCCAGCCGAGACCGAACGAGGCCGGAACGGCGAGCGCGGTCAGCGCCGCGCCGGCGACCGCGAACTCCCGGCGGATCTCGGTGGGCAGGGCCAGCACCGCCGCGATGGTGAGCAGGAACGCGGCGCCCGCGAGTTGCCAGGTCGTCGGCCCGACCGCGGCGGCCAGCTCGCCCGGGTACCGGCTGAGGTCGGGGTTCCAGGCGGGCAGTGCCGCCCGGACCGGTGCCACCCCGGCGCGTAGCGCGCCGCCGGCGACCACCAGTCCACTGACGGTCAGCGCCACTGCGGAGGCCAGCTGTGGGCCACGTCGGGCCGCCTCCGGGACCGCGCGCACCGCCAGCCCGGTCACCGTGATGACCGCCGCGATCAGCAGCAGCGCCCGGCCGGGGAGCGCCACCGAGGCGATCCGGCTGAGCGAGCCGATCACCGCCAGGGTGACGATGCCGGCCGCGACGTCCGGCAGCGGCGGGCGACGCAGCATCAACGCGCCGGCCAGCCCGATCACGGCGGCCAGCAGCAGCACCACGCCGCTGCCGGTAGCGGTCGGCACGGTCTGTGCCCGCAGCAGGGCGGTGACCGCGTACGCCAGCGAGACGGCGACCGCGAGGGCGTGCAGCAACCAGGTCAGCTCGCGCAGGCCGGGTACCGGCCGGGTCGGCTGCGGGTCGGTCGCGCCGCCACTGACGTCGATCAGCTCGGCGGCCTCCTCCGGGTCGCCCTCCGGCCGGCTCTCAGCGTCCCGCTGACGGGGCGCGGACGGCGTCCCCGGCGTGGGCGGGTCCTGCCGGGGCTGGCGTTCGACGGTCACGCCGGAGCGGGCCAGGCCGAGGTTGACGAGGGCGACCAGGGCCAGCACCAGCGCCCAGCCACCCGGACCGGTGATCCGGTCGTACGCCAGCAACGGCAGCACCGGCTGGGCGGCGAGCACGGTGGCGAAGCGGGGCGCGCGCAGACCGGTCCAACCGGCGTACCCGAATGCGACGGCGGCGGTGACCGCGAAGATCACCCCGGCGAAGACCGTGCCGGAGCCGCCGCCGACGCCGATCCGGTCCACCGCCCAGAGGGCGTTGCCGGCGAGCGGCACCAGCAGCAGGCCGACCGCGGCGATGGTCTCGGCGGTCGAGGTGAGCCCGCGTCGGGCCAGTGCCGGCGGGGCGAGCAGCATCAGCACGGTGGCCAGGAGCAGGATGCCGAGCCGGGCCAGCGCGTCCATCGAGCTGGTGGCCACCGCGGCGAAGACCACGGCGGCCACGCCGAGCAGCAGCGCGCCCAACCCCAGCGGGATGTTCTGCACCTCGCGCGAGGACGCCTCCGGCGGGTGCTCCGGGTCGTCCACGTCCAACCAGGCGGCCCGGGGCGGGGGCGGCGGCGGGTCCTCCGGGGCGGGCGGAGTGCCCTGGCGGGGCACCCGGGGCGGCGCACCCATGGTGGCAGTCGGTGGCCGCCGGCCGGGACGGCGGCGCAGCACCCGGCGTGGCCGGGTGGCCTGCTTGAGCCGCTCCTCGCTGGCGTGGGCGAGGATGTCCCGCTGGAAGAGCGCGGCCTGCATCTTGGCGGCGATCTGCCGCTGCTCGCGGGCGATGGCGGCGTCGCGCGCCTTCATCTCCGCGATCGAACGCTCGATGTCGGCCAGGTGCTCGACCCACTGTGGTTGATCTGCCCCACAGTGCGGGCAGCGAACGGCCGGCTTGATCTCCCGGCCGCACGAGGAGCATTGAAAGGTCGCCACGACACCCCTCCACCCGCACTGTGGACTCCCACTGTCGCAGCATGCCCAAAGCTGGCGCGGATTTCGACTCTTGTCGGCGGGTCCGGGGCAAACAACGACACCGGCCGGCCATCGAGATGCGCGATGGCCGGCCGGTGGTGCGTCGGTTGGTCAGGGGCGACCCATGCCCCGGTACTCCCAGCCCGCCTGGGCCCAGAGCGCCGGGTCGAGGCAGTTGCGGCCGTCGACGACCTTGCGGCCGTTGACCAACTCGCCGAGGGCGACCGGGTCGGCGTTGCGGAAGTCGGCCCACTCGGTGAGGACGCAGACCAGGTCGGCCTCGTTGACCGCGTCGTTGATGCTGCTCTCGTACGTCAACTCGGGGACCGCGCGGCGGGCGTTCTCGGTGCCCTGGGGGTCGTACACGTGCACCTCGGCGCCGGCCTTGTGCAGCAGCGCGGCGACGGCGAGCGCCGGGGCGTCGCGGACGTCGTCGGTGTTGGGTTTGAAGGTGGCGCCGAGTACGGCGATCCGGGTGCCGGAGAAGTCCGGGCCGGCCGGGCCGGAGCGGCGGCCGAGCAGGTCAGCGGCGAGCTGGAGCACCCGCGTACGCCGGCGCAGGTTGATCAGGTCGACCTCGTGGAGGAAGCGCAGCGCCTCGCCGGCGCCCAGCTCCTGGGCGCGGGCCTGGAAGGCCCGGATGTCCTTGGGCAGGCAGGCGCCTCCGAAGCCGAGGCCGGCCTGGAGGAACCGGTTGCCGATGCGCGGGTCGTAGCCGATCGCGCGGGCCAGCTGGGTGACGTCGCCGCCGGAGGCCTCGCAGACCTCGGCCATCGCGTTGATGAAGGAGATCTTGGTGGCCAGGAAGGCGTTCGCGGCGACCTTGACCAGCTCGGCCGTGGAGAAGTCGGTCACCACCAGGGGCACCTCGCGGTCCTCCGTGGCGGCCAGGTCGAACACGCCCTTGTGCGCGGCGTAGAGCATGCCGTTGGCCCACTCGCTCTTGACGCCGACCACGATCCGGTTGGGCCGCAGGACGTCGTCGACGGCGAAGCCCTCCTGGAGGAACTCGGGGCTCCACGCCACCTCGACGTCCAGGTCGTTCGGGGTGTGCTTGCCGACGAGCTGCTCGACCCACTCGGCGGTGCCGACCGGCACGGTCGACTTGCCGACGATCAACGCCTTGCGGGTCAGGTGCTGCGCGAGGCTGGTGACCGACGCCTCGACGTACGACAGGTCGGCGCCCATGCCGTCGGCCCGCTGCGGGGTGCCGACGCAGATGAAGTGCACGTCACCGAACTCGGCGGTCTCGGCGATGTCGGTGCTGAACCGGAGGCGGCCGGCGGCGAGGTTGCGCCGGAGCAGCTCGTCCAGACCGGGCTCGTGGATCGGCACCTGACCGGCGTTCAGCATCGCGATCTTGTCGGCGTCGACGTCGAAACCGAGAACCTCGTAGCCCAGTTCGGCGTAGCAGATGGCGTACGTCGCACCGAGGTAACCAGTCCCTAGGAACGTCACCCTCGGCCGGGGTGCGCCCGAGGGCGGGGTCACCGCGGCGATGGCGGGGGTCGGCTGGATGGTGGGGTAGGGGATCGTCACGCCTGTCTTCTCCGCTCGCGCTGGCGCCGCGTCGTCGCGTCGCATTCTGCTGCGGCGCCTGGGCGGGGCACCGGAGGGTGGCTCACTGTCTCAATCTCCATCATCGCTGAGCGCGTTAGGTGCGCCGTCCTGCCCATACCTACGCGCCGGTAACATCACCTGAACTGCAGTCGCTAGTCTTCAGTCTGCGCGGTCGGCGGTCAGGAGTCGTCACAGACTGCGCATGATAGTGGTGAAGGGGAGGGCCGAGATGGCCGCAGGGGAGTCGTTCGACGTCTACCGGTTGCCCGAGGAGCACGAGGCGATCCGGGAGGCCGTGCGCGATGTCTGCGTCGCGAAGGTGGCTCCGCACGCCGCGGAGGCCGACGAGACGGGGGAGTTCCCCAAGGCGTCCTACGACGCGCTGCGCGCGGCCGACTTCCACGCACCGCACATCCCCGAGGAGTACGGCGGCGCGGGCGCGGACGCGCTGGCCACCGCCATCGTGATCGAGGAGGTGGCCCGCGCCTGCGCGTCCTCCTCGCTGATCCCGGCGGTGAACAAACTCGGCACCATGCCGCTCCTGTTGTCCGGTTCCGCCGACCTCAAGACCCGCTACCTGACGCCGGTCGCGGCCGGTGAGGCGATGTTCTCGTACTGCCTCTCCGAGCCCGAGGCGGGCAGTGACGCGGCGTCCATGACCACCAGGGCGGTACGTGACGGGGATCACTGGGTGCTCAACGGGGTCAAGCGTTGGATCACCAACGCCGGGGTGTCCGAGTTCTACACCGTATTCGCCGTCACCGACCCGTCCGCCCGGTCCCGGGGCATCTCGGCCTTCGTGGTCGAGAAGTCCGATCCCGGGGTGAGCTTCGGCGCGCCGGAGAAGAAGCTCGGCATCAAGGGCTCGCCCACCCGCGAGGTCTACCTCGACAACGTGCGGATCCCGGCCGACCGGATGATCGGCGCGGAGGGCACCGGCTTCGCGACCGCGATGAAGACCCTGGACCACACCCGGGTCACCATCGCCGCGCAGGCCGTCGGCATCGCGCAGGGCGCGCTCGACTACGCGAAGGGGTACGTGGCTGAGCGTCGCCAGTTCGGCAAGGCGGTCGCCGAGTTCCAGGGGATCCAGTTCATGCTGGCCGACATGGGCATGAAGCTCGAGGCGGCCCGGCAGCTCACCTACGCGGCTGCCGGCAGGTCGGAGCGGGGCGACGCGGATCTCACCTACTTCGGGGCGGCGGCCAAGTGCTTCGCCTCCGACGCGGCCATGGAGATCACCACCGACGCGGTGCAGTTGCTGGGTGGCTACGGCTACACGCGGGACTACCCGGTCGAGCGGATGATGCGGGACGCCAAGATCACGCAGATCTACGAGGGCACCAACCAGGTGCAGCGGATCGTGATGGCCCGGCAGCTATTGCAGGACTGACCGAGGTGTTTCCGGACGCCGTTGCACAAGCGTCCGGTGCCGGCGGTCGCTGGTGCCGGGGCACGGCATCCCGGCGCTCGGGTAAAGGCCGAGCAGCGCCGCGCCGGGCCTGATTCGGCGCGCACGCACACTGATCGCCATCGATGGGGCTGTTTCCGCGTCCGCCCGCATTCGGGTGTCGACGGCCGGCTGGGCGCCCGGCGTCGGGGGTGCTCTCGGGTACGCCGGGCGCCTGCCCCTGCGCCACGTACGCGTGGTGGCGCGCCTGTGCGACAAAGGAATCCGGCGCTCGCCGCGTCGTCCCGGCCTGATCCTGTCGGGCAATCGAACACAATCGTCGGGCGGCCGAAGCGTCGGCTTGTCGGCCTGGATGGTCGAGGGCTTGGCGGGCGCTGTGATCCGGCGACAGTGGGCTCTCTGTCGTGCCTCGCGTTGTGCACGTTAACAACCATTACATTGACTGCCGTCCAACCATTCGGATGCTCGACCAATGGATGATCGGTCGTTCTTTCCGCCTGTCGTGTGAAACGCGTCTCCGTGTCGGATCGTGACCACAATTTCCGCGATGAATGCCTCTCCCTGCTTGGGTAGGTGATTCGTCCGACGCGCCTCGTGCAGGGCGGGCGGTGGCGTCGTCGTTGATCGGTCAGCACGCCGCGGAGAGTTGCCGAAGGTACCTCTGTAGTGCACAGACGTCTTGCTGGCAACGAATTTATGACCGATTCCGGTCGTCTCGCCCGTCCGCCCGCAGGCCCGCTGGACAGAGCGCCGGCGGACCCGCCGCAGTGCTCGGTCGACCAACCACCTCTGGAGCATTTGTCATAAATACGTCCCGGTTGGGATGGTGGAGATCAGCGGCAGGCAAGGGTCTTGACACGCTCCGTGTCTGGTGGTTTTCTGTGCCTCGCTTGCGTTTACATTCATGAACGCTGTTGGGTCGCAACTTCGGGGGGGAGCGCGACGTGGGCTCAGCGTGGCTTGCCGCAATCTGCTTGACATCGACTGGTATGCGTCCGAAAAGGGCCCTCGGTCTCGGGTCGGATAGCCGATTAACGTGCAGGTGGCCGGCCATGGCCGTGGTGGAATCCGATAGCGAGACACGCGGCGGTGAAACCCCGCACGTCCTCTGAGCGACGCATAGCAAAAGTCTCCGCAAACGACAGTTGACGACGCCCGATCTGGGGACGCGCGTCCCGACTGCGACGCCGGCAGGTCGACCGCACCGGTCCCTGCCTGGCCGCCGTGCCGGTTCAGCGCTTCCTCGTCGGGTCCTGGGACCAGGCGCAGAGTGAGGAAGACGTGAACATTCTCGACAACCCCGACGGACGCTTCTTCGTGGTGGTGAACGACGAGGGGCAGCACTCGCTGTGGCCCGAGTCGCTCAGCCTGCCGGCCGGGTGGACGGTGGCCCACGGGCCCGCCGACCGCGCGTCCTGCCTGGACCACGTCACGACGGCATGGACGGACATGCGGCCGCGCAGCCTGGTGACGCACCTGGAGAGCGCCGCTCGGGAGGTGGCCTGATGACCACCGACGCGAGCGCCAGCCGTCCCGCGCCACCCGGCGCGGCGCTCGCGCCCGGCCGGTCACGCCTCGACTCGATGTCGCCCTCGAAGCGGGCCCTGTTCGAGAAGCGTCTCGGCGGTCGGCGCCCCCGGCCGGTCGAGGCGCTCGCCCGGGTGCCGCGGGGTGGCGACCTGCCCGTCTCCCCGGCACAGCGTCGGCTGTGGTTCATGGACCAGCTCGTCCCCGGCTCGGCGATGTTCAACGTGCCGACCGCCCTACGCCTGACCGGTGCGCTCCGGCTCGACGTGCTCACCGACGCGGTGCGCGCCCTCGTCGACCGGCACGAGGCGCTGCGAACCGTGTTCGCGGCGAACGAGGGCGACCCGGTGCAGCGCATCCTGCCCGACATCGAGGTGGACCTCACCCCGCGCCCACTGCCCGTCGACGACGCGGCGGTGCTGGCCGCCGTCCGCGACGAGGCGGGTCGTCCGTTCTCGCTCTCCGACGGGCCACTGGCTCGCGCCGCGCTGTTCCGGCAGACGCCCACCGTGCACGTGCTGGTGCTGACCCTGCACCACAGCATCTGCGACGGCTGGTCGGTCAGCCTGCTCATCGATGAGCTGCTGGAGCTGTACCGCGCCGGAGCAGAGGACCGGGCTCCCACGCTCGCGCCCCTCACCGTCCAGTACGCGGACTACGCCGCCTGGGAGAGCCGCCCCGACCGCGCCACCGAGCTGGCCGAGGGTCTCGACTACTGGAAGCGCGCGCTGGCCGGCGCGGTACCCGTGATCGACCTGCCGTTGGACCGTCCCCGCCCGCCCGTGCAGTCCTTCCGGGGCGAGCGGCACCGCTTCGCCCTGCCCGACGGCCTGTGGCCGGCGGTGACCCGCCTGGCCCAGGAGGAGCGGGCCACCCCGTTCATGGTGCTGCTCGCCGGGTTCGCCGCGCTGATGTCGCGGTACGCGGCCCAGGACGAGGTCTCGGTGGTGACCCCGGTGGCGAACCGCCCCCGGGTCGAGCTGGAGACGATGGTCGGCTCCTTCGTCAACTCGATCGTCGTGCGGGTCGACACCTCCGGCGCGCCCACCTTCCGGGCCCTGGTGGGACGGGTCCGCGATCTCGTGCAGCAGGGCATGGCGCACGGCGAGGTGCCCTTCGACACGGTGGTGGAGGCGGTCGACCCGGAGCGCGACCTCGGCCACACGCCCCTCGCGCAGGTGATGTTCGCCCTCGTCGAGGACCAGGCGTTGGAGGCCGAGGCGGCGGGGTTGCGGATCACCGCCGTCGAACACCACCTGCCGATCAGCAAGCACGACCTGACGGTCGAGGTGTGGCCGGACGCTGACGGCCGGCTGCGGGGGGTGGCCGAGTACGCGACCGACATCCTCGACGAGCGCACCGTGGCGCGGATGGCCGCTCACCTGGGGGTTCTGCTGGTCGGCCTGACCGCCACGCCGGACGCCCCGGTCGGGTTGGCCCGCCTCCTGTCCGCCGAGGAGACCCGGGCGGCGGTCGTGGACGGCAACCGCACCGAGGACCCGCTCCTCGGTGACGTGCGCGCGCACGAGCTGTTCGCTCGGCAGGCCGCCCGTACCCCTGACGCGCCCGCGCTCCTGGTCGGCGACCTGACTGTCACGTTCGCGGAGTTGGACCGCCGGGCCGACGCCCTCGCCGCGCGGCTGCGTCGGCACGGGGTGGGCCCGGAGACCCGCGTCGGCCTCTTCCTGGAGCGGGGTGTCGACCTCGTCACCGCCGTGCTGGCCACCCTCCGGGCCGGCGGCGCGTACGTGCCGCTGGACGTGGGTGAGCCCGCCGAGCGGGTGCGGTTCATGCTCACCGACGCCGAGGTGCGGGTGGTCGTGACCAGCGCGGGCCGGGTCGCGGACCTGCCGGACATCGACGTGCCGGTGCTGCTGTCCGACGGCGACGAGGACGCCACCACCGACCTGCCGCCGCTGCCGCGTCCGCACCCGGACAGCGCCTGCTACGTGATCTACACCTCGGGCTCGACGGGGCGACCCAAGGGTGTGGTGGTGACCCACCGCGGCCTGACCAACTACCTGGCGTGGAGCCTGCGGGCGTACCGGGTGGCCGAGGGCGGGGGCGCGCCCCTGGTCTCGCCGTTGCGGTTCGACCTGTCGGTGACGACGCTGTTCTGTCCGCTGCTGGCCGGGCGCCCGGTGATGCTCGTCGCCGACGGCACCGAGTTGGAGACCCTCACCGACCTGCTCGGCAGCGACCTGGACCTCGGGCTGGTCAAGCTCACCCCGGCCCACCTGGAGGCGCTGGACCGGGCCGTTCCGAGCCGGACCATCGCTGCGGACGGCTATCTGATCGTCGGTGGCGAGTCGCTGCACGGCGCCACCGCCGCCGCCTGGCGGCGGCGGGCTCCGGGCCTGCGGATCGTCAACGAGTACGGGCCCACCGAGACCGTCGTCGGCTGCTGCGTGCACGAGGTGCACGACGGCACCGACCTGTCCGGTGTGGTGCCGATCGGTCGTCCGATCGCCAACACGCGGCTCTACGTGCTGGACGGCAACCTGCTGCCGGTGCCGCCCGGCACTGTCGGTGAGCTGTACGTCGCCGGTGCCGGTGTGGCCCGTGGCTACCACGGTCGGCCGGACCTGACCGCCGGGCGCTTCCTGCCCGACCCGTTCGCCCCGACGCCGGGCGAGCGCATGTACCGCACCGGCGACCTCGTCCGGGTGCGACCCGACGGCGAGCTGGACTGCCTGGGCCGGGTCGACACCCAGGTGAAGATCCGGGGGTACCGGGTCGAGTTGGCGGAGATCGAGACCACCCTGACCCGGCTGCCGCAGGTCCGCGAGGCGGTGGTCCTGCTGCGTACCGACCGGCCCGGTGAGGAGCGGCTGGTCGCGTACGTCACAGTGGCCGGGGATTCCGTGGCCGACGACCCACGTGACGCGCTGCGCGCGGAGTTGCCGGACTACATGGTGCCGGAGGTCGTCGTCACGCTCGACGCGCTGCCGTTGGCCGCCAACGGCAAGGTGGACCGGGCCGCCCTGCCCGCGCCCACGGCAGCCGAGCCCGCGCCCACCCTGGTCGCTCCGCAGAGCCGGCTGGAGGAGGCCATCGCCGAGGTCTGGGCCGACGTGCTGGGGCGGCCGGTCGAGTCGATCGGGCGGGACGCGAACTTCCTCGATCTGGGTGGACACTCCCTGCTGGCGGTCCGGGCCATGGCCCGGCTGCGCAAGAAGCTCGACATCGAGCTGCCGCTGGCGGTGTTCCTGGAGTCCACCTCGCTGGCCGACCTGGGGGCCCGGATCGAGGCCCTCGGCGGGCGGGCCCCCCGGCCCGGTCTCGTCTCCGTCGCGAGGACCGGTCCGGTGCCGTTGTCGCACGCGCAGGGACGCCTGTACTTCCTCAACCGGCTCGCCGAGGACAGCGCGTTCTACAACGTGCCCCTCGCGCTGCGCTTCGACGGTGACCTGCGCGCCGACGCGCTGCGGGCGGCCTTCGGCGCGCTGTGGACCCGCCACGAGGGGCTGCGCACCCGGTTCCCCTCTGTGGACGGCGAGCCGGTGCAGGAGTTCCTGCCCGTCGACGCCGTGGCGTACGCCGAGGTGGACGTGCGGGGTGACGCCGACCCGGAGGGCCGACTGGCCGCCCTCTTCGACGCCGAGGGACGCACTCCGTTCGACCTGGCCGCCGGGCCGCTGCTGCGCGGCACCCTGGTGCGGGTACGCCCCGACTCGCACGTGCTGCTGTTGACGCTGCACCACACCGTCTCCGACGGCTGGTCCCTGAACATCGTGCTGGACGACCTGGTGACGCTCTACCGGGAGATCGCCCAGGGGCAGCCGTCGTCGTTGCCGGAGCTGACCCACACCTATGTGGACTACACCTTCTGGCAGCGGTCCTGGTTGACCGGCGCCGAGCTGGACGACCAGCTCGACTGGTGGAAGCGGCAGCTCGACGGCGTACCCACGCTGGACCTGCCGACCGACCGGCCGCGACCGGCGGTGCAGACCTTCCGCGGAGCGCGCCACGACGTCAGCTGGTCGGCGGAGCGGTCCCGGGCGGTGGCCGACCTGGCCCGGCGGGAGAAGGTCTCCCTGTTCATGGCGTTGCTGGCCGGCTTCGACGTGCTCATGGCCCAGCTCAGTGGCCAACGGGACATCACCGTCGGCACGCCTGTCGCCAACCGCACCAGCACGGAGTTGGAGAAGCTCGTCGGGTTCTTCGCCAACACCCTGGCGCTGCGGGTAGACCTCTCCGGCGACCCCACCTTCCGGGAGGTGCTGCGGCGGGTCCGCAGCACGGCGCACGGCGCGTACGCCCACCAGGACGTCCCCTTCGAGATGGTCGTCGACGCGGTCGCGCCCACCCGCAGCCTCAGCCACTCGCCGCTGTTCCAGGTGCGCTTCGCGTTGCAGAACGCCCCGGGCGGCCTGCCCGACCCGGGCCCCGGCCTCACCCTCACGTCGATCGACAACGAGCAGTGCACCGCCCGCTTCGACCTGCTGATCGACCTGTGGGAGACCGAGGGCGGCATCGAGGGGCACGCCGAGTACAGCACCGACCTGTTCGACGCGGGCACCGTCGAGGCGATGATGAGCCGCCTCGGGGTGTTGATGGACCGGTTGGTCGGTGACCCCGACCAGCGCGTCTTCGACGTGGATCCGCTCCTACCGGGCGAGCGGGAGCGTCTCGACGCGCTCGCGCACGGTCCGGCGCTGCCGGTGGGGGCCGTGCATCGCACGCTCACCGCCCGGGTGGCCGAGCAGGCGCGACGCCGACCCGACGCTCCGGCGGTCACCAGCGGCGAGACGACTCTCTCCTACGGCGACCTGCACCGTCGCAGCGGTGACCTGGCCCGGGCGCTCGCCGAACGCGGCGCGGGCCCGGAAACGGCGATCGCCCTGCACCTCGACCGGGGCGTCGACGTCGTCGTGGCGGCGTTGGCGGTCCTGGAGACGGGTTCCGCGTACGTGCCGCTGGACCCCGCGTACCCCGCGCAGCGGTTGGCCGCGATCGTGGCGGACGCCCGGCCGACGATGACGCTGACCACGCGCGACCTGGCGGGTCGTACGCCCCGGGGCGCGGGCGAGGTGGTGACGATCGAGGACCTGCCGGCCCCGGTGGGCCCCCGGCCGACACCGGCGCTGCGACCGGAGCACCCGGCCTACGTGGTCTACACCTCCGGCACCAAGGGGCTTCCCAAGGGTGTGGTGGTGACCCACGGCGGGCTGTCGGCGTACCTGGACGGGCTGCCGGCCGCGCTGGCCCTGCCCGAGGAGCCGGTGTTCCTGCACACCGCGTCGTTCGCGTTCTCGTCGTCGGTGCGGCAGTTCGCCGTTCCGCTGACGCTGGGCGGCCACGTGGTCGTCGCCGGGCGCGCGCACCTTGCCGACCCGTTGGCGCTGCTCACCTTCGTCACCGCGCACGGCGTGCAGGTGCTGGACCTGGTGCCGTCGTACCTGCGGGTCCTGCTGCCGGCGCTCACCTCGCCCGGCGGGTGGCGGCCACGCGTGGTGCTCACCGCCAGCGAGCCGCTGCGCTACGACCTTCCCGAGGCCATCCGCAACGCGCCGGGGACGGCACCCCGGCTGGTCAACATGTACGGCCAGACCGAGACGACGGGCATCGTCGCCGTGTCGGAGGTCCGCATCGACCGGGCGGGCCGCCAGGCGGTGGTGCCGCTCGGTCGGCCGATCCCGGGCGCACGGCTGTACGTCCTCGACGAGAGGCTGCGGCCGGTGCCGACCGGCCTGCCCGGCGAGATCGTCGTCGGGGGAGCGGGCCTGGCCCGCGGCTACCTGGGGGACGCCGCGTCGACCGCCGAGCGGTTCGTGCCCGATCCGCTGGGCGCGCCGGGCGGCCGGCTCTACCGCACCGGCGACCGGGGGCGGCTGCTGCCGGACGGCACCGTGGAGTTCCTGGGTCGGATCGGCGACCAGGTCAAGATCCGGGGTCACCGGGTCGAGCCGGACGAGGTCGCCTCTGCGTTGTCCGCTCTGGACGGCGTGGGCGAGTGCGTGGTGCTCTGCGACGACGACGGTGCGGACGACCGGCGGCTGGTGGCCCATGTGGCGCTGCGGCCGGGTGCCGTCCTCTCCACCGACGATCTACGTGCCGCGCTGCGGGAGCGGCTGCCGGACTACATGGTGCCGACGGTGGCGCTCGTCGACCGCCTGCCCCGGCTGCCCAACGGCAAGGTCGACCGGGCCGCGTTGACGGCGCCCGCCACCACCGCGGCTCCGGCCACCGCCGCCACCGCCAGCGCCGAGACCCGGCGTGGGCCGGTGGAGGGGATCCTGACCGGGATCTGGCGGGAGGTGCTGCGGGTTCC
>NZ_JBVJGQ010000005.1:394037-703002 GCF_055587245.1 Micromonospora sp. NPDC047756 | reverse complement strand
GTTCCGTCGGTGGGTCCGGAGGACAACTTCTTCGCCCTGGGTGGGGACTCGCTGCACGTGATCCGGGTGGTGGACCGGGCCCGTAAGGCGGGTGTGGTGATCACCCCCGCACAGTTCATCGCGTACCCGACCATCGCCGCGCTCGCCTCGGTCGCGACCGCCGCGCAGACACCGGCCGACGCAGCGCGGGAGGTTCTCGCCGGGATCTGGCGGGAGGTGCTGCGGGTTCCGTCGGTGGGTCCGGAGGACAACTTCTTCGCCCTGGGTGGGGACTCGCTGCACGTGATCCGGGTGGTGGACCGGGCCCGTAAGGCGGGTGTGGTCATCACCCCCGCGCAGTTCATCGCGCACCCCACCGTCGCCGGCCTCGCGTCGGTGGCCGCTGGGCCGACGACCGCCGGTGGTGACGGAGGCCGGCGTACGGACCCCGGTGTGGTCCCGCTCGTCGCGTCGCACGTCGCCTTCGCCGAGCGGAACTTCGCCGACCCGCACAAGTACACGCACATCTTCATGTTCGACGCGCTGCGGCCACTCGACCCGGCGCTGGTGGAGCGGGCCGTCGCAGCGGTGATCACCCATCACGACTCGCTGCGGATCAGCTTCCCCCGGACCGGGGGCCGGATGTCGGTCCGGGTCAACGAGCCGTACCAGCCCACTCCGTTCACCAACGTGGACCTGTCCGCCCTCGACCCGGCGGACCAGGAGGTCGCCTTCCAGCGCCTCGATCGCACCCTGCACCGCAAGCTCGACATCGAGAACGGGCCGCTGCTCCAGGTCGCCCTGGTCCGCTTCGGGGCCGACCGTCCCGATCTGCTCGTGGTGATCGTCCACCACCAGTTGATGGACAACAGCTCCTGGGACGTCCTGATGGCGGATCTCCAGACCGCGTACCAGGCGGTGGAGGCCGGCGAGGAGGTGCGCCTGCCGCTGCCGACGGCGTCGTTCGCCGAGTGGTCCCGCAACCTGGACGCGCTCGCCCGTGGCACGGAGCTGACCGAGGACATCGCGTACTGGACGGCGCTTGCCAAGGAACCCGTCCCGACCTGGCCGCTGGACCACCCCCACGGAGACGACTGCATGTCGTCGGAGGAGACGGTCGTGGTCGGGCTCGACGCGGAGGAGACCGCCGCGCTGCGCCGGCTGGTGCCGCAGGAGTACGGCCTGAGCGTCAACGACGCGCTGCTGGCCGCCACCCTCCAGGGCTTCACCGACTGGTCCGGTCAGTCGTCGATCCTGGTCGACCTCGTCGCCCGGGGTCGGGAGATGGGCGGTCAGGACCTCGACCTGTCCCGTGCCATCGGCCGGTTCTCGATGACCTCACCCCGGCTCGTCCGCCGACCCGAGAAGCCCGGCCCACGGGCGCTGCTGGAGTCGGTCCGCGAGCAGATCGAGGCGGTGCCCCGGCGCGGCCTCGCCTTCGGCCTGCTGCGCTACCTCGGCGGGCATCCGGAGGTGGCGGACGCGCTCGCTCCACTCGGCAAGCCGGACATCCTGCTCAACAACTGGGGCGAGTTCGCCCACGAGCCGGAGGAGTCGCCACTGCTCGGGCCGGCCATGGACGACTCCTGGCCGATGCCGAAGCTGCAACGCATGCACCGGCTCCAGGTGTTCGCGCGGTTCGCCGACGGTGAGCTCAGCCTGCACCTGAAGTACAGCAGCAACCTCAACGAACGGGCGAGCATCGAGCGGCTCGCCGCCCTGACCCTGGCCGCCCTCCGGTCGTTCGTCCGGCCGGACGCCGACTGACCCGGACCACGACCCGACGTACGCGGAAGGACCTCCGACATGGACCACGTGAAAGAGAGCTGCCTGTTCCCGGAGCGCAACCGGGTGGCCTGCATCGAGGCCACCTCGCCCGGCATCTCGCCGGCGCAATGGGCCACCGAGCACCTCGACCTGATCAACGACCGACTGGACAGCCACGGCGCCGTCCTGCTGCGCGGGTTCGACGCCCCGGACGCGCCGGCCTTCTCCGCCTTCGTCAAGGTCTTCGGTGAGGAGATGGCCGAGTACACCTACCGGTCCACGCCGCGCAGCAAGGTCGGCGACGTCTACACCTCCACCGAGTACCCGGCCAGCGAGGTCATCCCGCTGCACAACGAGATGGCGTACACCAGCGTGTGGCCCCGGCGGTTGTTCTTCTACTCGAACATCCCGGCGCAGACCGGCGGGGAGACCCCGCTCGCCGACAGCCACGCCGTCTGGCAACGCATCCCCGCGGAGGTGCGCGAGCGCTTCGAGCGGCACGGTGTGCGGTACGTGCGCAACTACCGGGTCGGTCTCGGGGTGTCCTGGCAGGAGACGTTCCCCGGGATGGACCGGCAGGGCGTGGAGGAGTTCTGCCGCGAGCGGGGCATCACCTACGAGTGGTTCGACGACGGCTCGCTGCGGACCACCGAGACCTGCCAGGCCGTCACCGTGCACCCGTTGTCCGGGCGGACGGTCTGGATGAACCAGGCCCACCTGTTCCACGTCTCCAACCTGCCCGAGGCCACCCAGGAGGCGCTGCTGGAACTGCTGGCCGAGGAGGACCTGCCGCGTAACGCGTACCTCGGTGACGGAAGCCCGATCACCGACGCCGACCTCGCGGCGATCCGTGCCGCGTTCGACGCGGAGTCCCTGGCCTTCCCCTGGCAGCAGGGTGACCTGCTGGTCGTCGACAACATGGCGATGGCGCACGGTCGGTCCAGCTTCACCGGGCCGCGCAAGACGTTGGTGGCGATGACCGGGTCGTACGGCAGTCGGGAGGCGGCGTGAGCGGGCTCGCCGAGAAGATCGCCTTCCTGGAGTCGCACGGGGTGGCCGAGTTGGCGCACTCGGAGGCCAACCTGCTGGCGCACCTGCGCGGCGTGCACGACCTGCTGGCCCAGTGGGGGTCGCGGCAGGAGCTGTGCGACGCAGGGTTGTTCCACTCGGTGTACGGCACGGAGATCTTCCCGACCGGCGCGATCCCGCACGAGCTGCGGCCCGCCGTGCGGGAGCTGATCGGCGCGGAGGCGGAGACGCTGGCGTACCTGTTCGGCACCGTCACCCGCAGCGCCCTCTTCGACGCCGCCTTCGACGGTCCGCCGTTCCTGTTGGAGGACCGCTCGGGCGGTTGCGTTGGTGTCAGCACCGGCCAGTACGCCGACCTCGCCGCCCTGACGGTGGCGAACTGGCTGGAGCAACGCCCCCGGTTCGCCGAGTCCAGCAAGTTCAGCCGCGCCCGCGAGTTCGACGCCATGCGCCGCTATCTGCCGGACAGTGTCCGTATCGCCCTGGAGCGCGCCTACGGGTTCGCTCCGCTCGCCCTCGCTGGAAACGAGTAGACGCACCGTGTCGACAATCACCACACCGGCCCGCCCGAGTGCCGAACAGGACGCGGGAGTGCTGTCCCGACTCTTCGTCCAATGGCCCTCGATCCTGGTGAAGGCGTCCCTGCGCCGACCACTGAAGCTGTCGGACAGCCTGACGCCGCCCCGGTACGACCACCTGGAGCGGGTGACCCCGGTCTTCGAGCGTGCCTGGGCCACCCGGCGGGACCAACCGGACGGGCTGCGACGGGCCCTCTACCAGACCTACCGCCGGCGGTTCTGGTGGGCGGGCCTGATCTTCCTGGCCTACCAGACCTGCGCGACCCTCGGGCCGCTGCTGGTGCGGGAGCTGATCGCCTGGTTCGAGGGCGACGGCCGGGGCCCGGTGGTGGAGGGTCTGCTGATCGCCGCGGGCCTGGCCGGCTTCTACGTCCTGGACGCGTTGAGCCACAAGCACCAGTGGTCCGAGGTGTGGAAGACCGCGCACTCGATCACCGCGCTGCTGCGGACCGAGATCCTGCGCAAGTACCTGCGGATGGACCGCGGCGCCCGACTGGCCCACCCCGCCGGGGAGGTCATCACCCTCGCCTCGTCCGACGCCCGCAGGGTCGGGCGGGTCGCGTTCACGCACATGGCGTGGGCGGTGCCGCTGGGCATCGCCGGCTCCTGCGTGGTCCTCTGGGTGCTGCTGGGCTGGGCGGCGCTGGTGGGCATCGTCATCCTCATCGCCGGCCTGTGGCTGTCGCACGTGGCCAATGAGAGGGTCTTCGCGCTGGTGCCGGCGATCCGGGACGCGAACGGCGTCCGGATCGGGCTGGTCGGCGAGTACCTGGGGGCCATGCGGACGCTGCGCACCCACGGCTGGGAGGACGTCGCCGAGCGGGCTGTCGGGCGGGAACGCGCGACGCTCAACGCGTTGCTGGTCCGCCGGCAGAAGCGGCTCGCCACGCTCTACCTGGTGAACGCCGCCGCGCCGGTGCTGATGGTGATGGCCACCCTGGTCACGTACGCGGCGTTGGGCAACGAGCTGAAGGCGGCGGACGTGTTCGCGGCGATCGCCGTGCTCACCGTCCTCCGGTCCCAACTGCCCGAGCTGGTCCGCTACCTGGACATGCGCAACGAGTGGCGGGTGGCGTTCGGGAAGGTGACGACCTTCCTGCGGGCCGCCGACACCGCCGAGGCGTCGACCGACGGCGACGCGCCGGCCGGGGCGGTCGACCTCGACGGCGCGTCGTTCACCTGGCCCGGGGCTGACGCGGACGCCCGGCCGGTCCTGACCGGCGTCGACCTGCGGGTCGCGCCCGGTGAGTTGATCTGCGTGCTGGGCCGGGTCGGCAGCGGCAAGTCCGCGCTGCTGGCGGCGCTGGCCGGGGCGCTGCCGACGGTGGCGGGTACCGCCCAGGTCGGCGGCAGCGCCGTCTACCTGCCGCAGCGCCCCTGGATCATGCAGGGCAGCATCGTCGACAACATCCGCTGTTTCTCGCCCGACGATCCGGACCGGTACGCGGCTGTCGTCCGCGCCACCGCCCTGGAGGCGGACCTGGCGGCGATGCCGGCCCGCGACGGCACGGCCATCGGCGAGCGGGGCGTCAACCTCTCCGGCGGGCAACGGCAGCGCATCGCGTTGGCCCGCGCCGCCTACGAGGACGCCGACGTCTACCTCTTCGACGACCCGACCAGCGCCGTCGACGACGCGGTCGCCGGCACCATCCTGGAGGCGCTGTTCGACGGGGTGCTCGCCGGGCGTACCCGGATCGTTGCCACCCACCGCCTCGACGTGGCCCGGCGGGCCGACCGGGTGGTGGTCCTCGACGGCGGCCGGGTGGTCGCGGCGGGCCGGTTCGCCGACGTCGCCGCGCAGCTGCCGGACCTGCTGCCGGCCATGGCCGCCGAGACCGCGACGCCGTCCGACCCGGACGGCGCCACGCTGGACGAGGTGGCCGAGGAGGTGGCCGCCGAGGAGGAGGAGACGGTCCGCGCCGGTCAGGTCGGTTCCGCCACCTACCGCCGTTACCTGCAGGTGCTGACCCCGGGCCTGCTCGCCGTCGTCCTGCTCGGCCTGGCCGTCGGCGGGCAGGCCGTCCTGGGCGGCTCGTCGTTCTGGCTCGGCCACTGGACCGAGAACGCCGGTCAGGACACGCTGTACTACGCGGGCGTGTTCGCCGCCATCGGTCTGCTGGCGCTCGTGTTGGATCGCGGGCTGTTCAGCTTCGCCTTCGCCCGGGGTGTGTCCGCCGGTCAGAACCTGCACGCGTCGATGCTGAACCGGGTCTTCCGGGCCCCGCTGTCGTTCTTCGACCGCAACTCCTCCGGGCGCGTCCTGGCGCGCTTCTCCGGTGACATGGAGACCATCGACCTGGAGTTGCCGGAGACCACGATGGACACCCTCCGGGTCGCCGTCGGCCTGGTCGTGCCGTTGGCGGCGCTGGCCTTCACCAGTCCGCTGATGCTGGTGGCGGCCCCGCTGCTGCTGGTGGTCTACCTCCGCTGGCAGCGGCTCACCCGGGCCAGCACGGTCGAGGCGTCCCGGCTGTCCAAGCAGGCGAACGAGCCGATGCTCGCGCTGCTCAACGAGGCCGTCGACGGGGTGACCTCGATCGAGGGCCGGAACAGCCGGGTGCGCGGCTACCAGGCCGCGTTCGGTGAGCGGGTCCGCGTCGCGCACCACGCCGACTACACGGTCAACGCGCTGTCGCGGCACTTCAACCTGAAGCTCGACATGCTCGGCGCGGTCGTCCTGCTGACGTACGGGGTGCTGATCGTCGCCGTGGGCGGAATCGGCGCTGGGCTGGCCGGTGTCGGGATCAGTTTCGTGTACGCGCTGATGGAGGCGCTGGCCATGAGCCTGATGACGGTGCAGATGATGGACCTGTCGCTGGCGAGCTTCGAACGTGTCGACGACTACACCCGGCTGCCGGTCGAGCCGACCGACGGGCGACCGGCCCCGGCCGGCTGGCCCACCGCCGGCGAGGTCCGCTTCGAGAACGTCACCCTGCGCTACTCCGAGGGTGGCCCGGCCGCGCTGAACGGTGTGTCGTTCGACGCCCCGGCCGGCAGCAAGATCGGCATCGTCGGCCGGACCGGCAGCGGCAAGTCCAGCCTGTTCACCGCGCTGCTGCGGTTCGTGCCGGCCGAGCAGGGGCGCATCCTCATCGACGGGGTGGACACCGCCACGCTGCGGCTGGCCGACCTGCGGGCCGCCGTCGAGGTGGTACCGCAGGATCCGGTGCTGCTGCCCGGCACCCTGCGGGACAACATCGACCCGACCGGTGCGTACCCCGACGCGGCGGTCACCGACGTCCTCACCAAGGTGGGTCTCGCCGACCGGCTGCTCGGCGTGGGCGGTGGCGGTCTCGACGCGGTCCTGTCCACCGGCGGCGGGCAGCTCAGCGCCGGTGAACGACAGCTGCTCTGCCTGGCCCGGGCGTTGCTGCGGGACGCGAAGCTGGTCCTCATCGACGAGGCCACGTCGAGCCTCGACGCCGAGACCGACGCCCGCATCCAGCGGCTGCTGGCGGTGGACCTCGCCGGCGCGACGGTGCTCACCATCGCCCACCGCCGGGAGACCCTGGCCGGCGCCGACCGGGTGGTGACGCTCGACGGTGGGCTGGTGGCCCGGGTGACCGACCGCGATGCGGCCGAGGTGTTGGCCGGGGCGACGAACCCGGTCGGGCAGCGCGCCGGCCGGTCGAGTCTCGGGGAGCCGGTGCAGTGACCGGGTCGCGTGCGGTGGCCGCGGAGGCGGACGCGCTCGCCCACTGGCGGGCCGGTCTGGCCGGTGTGTCCACCCTGGACCTGGTCACCGACCGGGTCCGCCCGGCCCGTCGACGCCAGCACACCGACCGGGTGACGCTCACCGTCGGCCCGGACACCACCCGACGGCTGCACGCGGTGAGCGCGGCGGCGGGCGTCGGACCGTCCGTGCCGTTGCTGGCCGTCGGGCAGGTGGTGCTGGGCCGGCACGCCGGCACCCGGGACCTGGCCACCGCTACACCGCTGGACGGCGCCCTGGTGCCGTTGCGCGGCAGGTGGGACGACGACCCGTCGGCCGCCGACCTGTTCGCGCGGGTCGACGCCGGGTTGCGGGCGGCCGCGCCGTACACCGGCGTCGGGCTGCACCGGGTGGCCGAGGCGCTCGGCCTACCCCACGACCCGAGTCGTGCCGCGCTCTGCCCTGTCGTGCTGGGGGTGGGAGCGGCCCCCGCCACCACCGGGGCGGTGCCGCCCGACCTGAGCGTGCTCTGGGACGAGCCGGGGCCCGGCGGGGCGTCCGGCGTCCTCGCCTACGACCCGGACCTGTTCGACGACGCGACGATGCGCCGGTTCGCCGACCACTACCTGACGTTGCTCGACAACGCCCTGACCGACCCCGACGCGCCGATCTCCACCCTCGTCCACACGTCGGCGCGGGAGCGCGAGCTGATCGCCCGGTGGGGCACCGGCGGCGGTACGGCGGGTCCGCCGAGCGTGCCGGCGGCGTTCCTCAGCCAGGCCGGGGCGACACCGGACGCCGTCGCACTGGAGTACGACGGCACCACCCTCACGTACGCCGAGGTGCGCGCCCGGGCCGACGCCCTGGCGACCGTCCTGACCGGACACGGGGTCACCCCGGGCAGTGTCGTCGGCCTGGCGATGGGCTCGTCCGCGCAGCTCGTCGTGGCGATGCTCGCGGTGCTCGCCAACGGGGCGGCGTACCTGCCCCTGGACCCGTCCTACCCGGAGGCGCGGCGGGAGTTCATGCTGCGCGACAGCGGAGCGCGACTGCTGCTCGCCGACGGTCCGGTGGCCGTCGTCGACGACCTGCTGGTGCTGCGGCTCGACCGGCTGGTGCTGCCCGCGGGGCGATCCGCGCCGACGTGGCTGCCGACGTACCCGACCCAGCGGGCCTGCGTCCTCTACACCTCCGGGTCGACCGGACGGCCGAAGGGGGTCGAGACCACCCACGAGGGGATCGTCCGGCTGGTTCACCGCGCCGACTACTTCCCCGTCGGGCCCGCCGACGCGGTCGCCCAGGCGGCCAACGTGTCGTTCGACGCGGCGAGCTTCGAGGTGTGGGGCGCGCTGCTCAACGGCGCGCGCCTGGTGGGCATCCCCAAGGACGACGTGCTCACGCCGTCCCGGCTGGGTCAGCGACTCGCCGAGCACGGCGTCACGGTGCTGATGCTCACCACCGCCCTGTTCCACAGATGCGTGGACGCCGACCCGGCGATGTTCGCCCCGCTGCGCGCCCTCTACTTCGGCGGCGAGCCGGCCGACGCCCGCCGGGTCGCCACGCTGGCCGCCGCCCTGCCGGGCCTGCGCCTCGTCAACGGGTACGGCCCGACCGAGTGCACGACGTTCTCCAGCACCTGGGACGTGACCGGCCTGCCCGGCGACGCGGCGCGGACCCCGATCGGCCGACCGATCGGTGGGGAGCTGCTCTACGTCCTCGACGACCACGGCCGGCTGACCGGCATCGGCGCCCCGGGGGAGCTGTTCATCGGCGGCGCCGGTCTCGCGCACGGTTACGTCGGCAGGCCGGACCTGACCGCCGAGCGGTTCGTGCCGAGCCCCTTCGAGCCCGGCGCCCGCGTCTACCGCACGGGTGACGTGGTGCGGTGGCGCGAGGACGGTCAACTGGAGTGCCTGGGCCGGGCCGACCAGCAGGTCAAGATCCGCGGTGTCCGGATCGAGCCGGACGAGATCGCCAGCACCCTCACCACCTGCCCGGGTGTCCGGGCCGCCGCGGTCACGGTGCACGGGGACGGCGACGAACGTCGGCTCGTCGCCTACGTCGTCCCGGACGACGCCCCGGTCCCGGCGGGTGAGCTGCGCGCCCACCTCGCGGCCCGGCTGCCCGAGGCGATGGTGCCGACCTGGTACGTGCCGCTGGCGGCGTTGCCGGTCACCCCCAACGGCAAGGTGGACCGCCGAGCGCTGCCCGCGCCGGACGCGCACCACGGCGTCCGGGCCGCCGACGGCGAGCCGCCCAGCGGCCCGATCGAGGAACTGGTCGCACGGACCTGGCAGGACCTGCTCGGGGTGCCGGTGGTGTCCGCCGCCGACGACTTCTTCGCCCTCGGCGGCCACTCCCTGCTCGCGGCGCAGATGGTGGCGCGGATCGCCGCCACCGCCGGCGTGCGGCTGGGCGTGCGCGCCGCCTTCGAGGCACCCACCGTCGCCGCGCTCGCGGCACGCGTCGCCGACGCCGGCCCGGACGACGCCCACCCGCCCGTGCCGGCCGCCGGCCCCGGGCCGCACCCCCTGTCGTACGCCCAGCAGCGGCTGTGGTTCCTCGACCGGCTCGACGCCGGTCAGGCGGTCTACTCGGTGCCGCTGGTGCTCACCGTGCACGGCCCGCTCGACGTCGACGCCCTCGACGCCGGCCTGCGAGGGCTGGTGACGCGGCACGCGGCGCTGCGGACCCGGCTGGTGACCATCGACGGCGAGCCCCGGCAGGTGGTGGACGACGAGCCACCGGTCGTCCTCACCGTGGACGACCTGCGGGACCGGGCCGACCGTGCCGAGCAGGCCGACGCCCTGCTGCTTCACGCCGCCGCCCGACCCTTCGACCTCGCCACCGGGCCGCTGGCCCGCTGGCACCTGATCCGGCTGACCGACGAGCACGCGATGCTGCTCATGACGTTGCACCACGCGGTCTGTGACGGCTGGTCGATCGGTGTGCTGATCCGTGACCTCGGCGCGTTCTACGCCGCCCGGACCATCGGCACGCCCGCACCGCCCCCGCTCACCGTCGAGTACGTCGACTACACCCTGTGGCAGCGCGCGCTGCTGGCCGGCGACGCGCGGACGACCCAGCTCGCGTACTGGGTGGACCGGCTCGCGGGTGCGCCTGCGGCACTGGACCTCCCGACCGACCGTCCCCGCCCGGCCAGCGCCCGGCACCTGGGGGCGACGTTCGACGTACGGCTGCCCGCCGCCCTGGTCGAACGCCTCGACGCGGTGGGACGGCGGCACGGCGTCACCCGGTTCATGGTGCTGCTCGCCGCGTTCCAGCTGGTGCTGGGCCGGTACGCGGACGTCCGCGACGTCAGTGTCGGCAGCCCGGTGTCCGGGCGCACCCGCCCCGAGTTCGACGACCTGGTGGGTTTCTTCGTCAACACCGTCGTGCTGCGGACCCGTTGGCAGGACACCGAGACCTTCGTCGACGTCCTGGCCCGGGCGCGGGACGCGGTGCTCGGCGCGTACGAGCACCAGGACGTCCCGTTCGAGCAGGTCGTCGAGGCGGTCCGGCCACCACGCGACCCCAGCCGTACCCCGCTGTTCCAGGTCATGCTGTCGGCACAGAACCTGCCCGAGCGGACCGACGCGGTGCCCGGTCTGTCGGTCGGGGTGACCGAGCCACCCGGCCGGGTGGCGAAGTTCGACCTCACGGTGGCCTGGGACGAGGTGCCCAGCGCCACGGGCCAGCTGCGCGGCACCGTGGAGTACGACGTCGACCTGTTCGACAGGGACACCGCCGAGCGGCTGGCGCACAGCTACCGCACCCTGTTGGAGTCGGCGCTGAACGCCCCGGATTCCCCGGTGTCCACCCTGGACCTGCTGCCCGGCCCCGAGCCGGTCCCGTCGGTCGGCGGGACCACCGCCGCGCCGACCGCGTCGACTCTGCACGGCCTGGTCGCCGCCGCCGCGACACGCTGGCCGCAGCGCCCGGCGCTGGTGCAGGGCGACCGGCAGGTCAGCCACGCGGAGTTGGACCGCCGTGCCGCCGCGGTGCACGCCCACCTGGCAGCCCGGGGCGTACGCCCCGGTGACACCGTCGCCGTCCTGCTGGAGCGCAGCCCCGACTGGCCGGCGGCGCTGCTCGGCGTCCTGCGCGCCGGGGCCGCGTACGTGCCACTGGACCCGGCGATCCCGCCGGGGCGGTTGGCGCACGTCCTCGCCGACTCGTCGGCGGTGCTGCTGCTCGGCTCCCGCGAGACCGGCCCGCCCGCCGTCGACCTGCCGTTCGTCGCGATCGAGGACGCCTTGCTGGCCGCCCCGGCCGCCGCCGGCCCGCCGGTGCACCCGTCGGCCCCGGCGTACGTGCTCTACACCTCGGGCACCACCGGGCAGCCCAAGGGTGTGCGCGTCAGCCACGCCAACCTGGTGCACACCCTGGAGGCGGTGGCCGGGCACTACGCGCTCACCCACGCCGACCGGGTGCTCCAGTTCGCCGCGCTCGGCTTCGACGTGGCCGTCGAGGAGCTGTTCGGGACGCTGATCCGGGGCGGGGCCGTGGTGTTGCCGCCGGCCGGGCCGGTGCCCGGTCTCGACGAGTTGACCGCGCTGGCCCGCCGGGAGCGACTCACAGTGCTCAACCTGCCGGCGTCGTACTGGCACGAGTGGGTGGCGGCGCTGGACCGTCACCCGCCCGCCTCCTGCCCGGACCTGCGGCTCGTCGTGGTCGGCAGCGAGCGGGTCGACGCGGGACGACTGGCCCAGTGGCGCGCCGCCGCGCCGCAGGTGCGCTGGCTCAACGCGTACGGCCCGACCGAGACCACCATCACCGCCACCGTGCACGAGCCGGGCGACGACCGGGAGCCCGTCACCGGCAGCGTCCCGGTGGGACTGCCGCTGCCGGGGGTGCGGGCGTACGTCCTCGATCGTGGACTGCGGCCGGTGCCGCGCGGGGTCCCGGGGGACCTGTGGCTCGGCGGGCCGGGGGTGGCGCAGGGCTACCTCGGGGACCCGGCCCGCACCGCGGTCAGCTTCCTGCCCGACCCGTGGGGCCCGCCCGGCGACCGCATGTACGGCACCCGGGACCGGGTCCGCCTCGGTGTCGCCGGGGTGCTCGAGTTCCTCGGCCGGGAGGACGACCAGGTCAAGGTGCGCGGCTTCCGGATCGAGCTGGGCGAGATCGAGGCGGCGCTCGGTGCCCACCCCACGGTCGGGGAGGCGGCGGCGGTGCTGCGCGAGGACGTGCCGGGCCGACCGATGCTGGTCGGCTACGTGACGCCCGTCGACGTGGACGTGGCGTTGCTGCGCGCGCACCTGGCCGACCGGCTGCCCGGGTACATGGTGCCGGCGACGATCGTCACGCTGGACCGGCTGCCCCGCAGCGAGCGCGGCAAGGTCGACCGCGCCGCCCTCGCGCCGCCCGCCGCCCCGACCCCGGCCGGGGTGGGCGTGCCCGGCAGCGAGTTGGAGCGCGCGGTGGCGGCGATCTGGCGTGACGTGCTGGTGGTCGACGAGGTGGGCGTCGACGACAACTTCTTCGACATCGGTGGGCACTCGCTGCTCGTGATGCGGGTGCAGACGCACCTGTCCGAGCGGCTGGGTCGCACGGTGCCGGTGGTGGAGCTGTTCCGCCACCCCACGGTGCGGGCACTCGCCCGGCACCTGGCGTCCGGGGACCGGGCGCCGGCGATGTCCGCCGCGCACCACCGCGCCGAGACACGCGCCGCCATCCAACGGGCGCGCACACCGCGACGTCGGCCGGGCCGGCATCACGACAGGGGGGACGCATGATGACCGAGGAACGTACGCTGCCCGACACCGCCATCGCCGTCGTCGGAATGGCGCTCCGGGTTCCCGGGGCCGCCACCCTGGACGCCTTCTGGAGCAACCTGCGCGACGGGGTCGAATCGCTCACCACCCTCGACGACGCCGACCTGATCGCCGACGGCGTCGCACCCGAGGAGTTCAACCACCCCGACTACGTCCGTGCCCTGGGCGTCCTCGACGACCCGGCCGGCTTCGACGCCCGCTTCTTCGGGTTCTCGGCCCGAGAGGCGCAGCTGCTCGACCCGCAGCACCGGATCTTCCTGGAGTGCGCCTGGGAGGCGTTGGAGCACGCGGGTCACCCGTTCGACTCCACGACACCGGTGACAGGTGTCTACGCCGGGGTGGGGGAGAGCTCGTACCTGCTGCACAACCTGCTGCCCAACGCGGACCTGGTGGCCCGGGTCGGGGCGTTCCAGACCTCCATCGGCAACGACAAGGACTTCCTGCCGACCCGGGTGTCGTACAAGGTCAACCTGCGGGGCCCCAGCATCAGCGTGCAGACCGGCTGCTCCACCTCCCTGGTCGCCGTGCACATGGCCGCGCAGGCGCTGCTGGCCGGCGAGTGCGACGTCGCGCTGGCCGGCGGCGCGACGGTCATCGCCCGCCGCCGTGGCTACCGGCACACCCAGGGCGGCATCCTCTCCGCCGACGGTCACTGCCGGGCGTTCGACGCCGAGGCGACCGGCGCGGTGGCCGGCAGCGGCGCCGGCGTCGTCGTGCTCAAGCGGCTCGCCGACGCGATGACGGACGGCGACCTGGTGCACGCCGTGATCCGCGGCTCGGCCGTGAACAACGACGGCGACCGTAAGGTCGGCTTCACCGCCCCGAGCGTGGACGGGCAGGCCGACGTCATCGCCGAGGCGCTCGCCGTCGCCGGGGTCGACCCCGCCACGATCGGTTACGTCGAGGCGCACGGCACCGGCACCCCGCTCGGTGACCCGATCGAGGTGGCCGCGTTGACGACCGCCTTCGGTGACCTGCCGCCGGGCCGCATCGGGCTCGGCTCGGTCAAGACGAACGTCGGGCACCTCGACACCGCCGCCGGGGTCGTCGGTCTGATCAAGACGGTGCTGGCGCTGCGGGCCGGCGAGATCCCGCCGTCGCTGCACTTCCGCACCGCCAACCCCGAGCTGGGTCTGGACGCGACTCCCTTCCATGTCGTCGCGGCCCGCACCCCGTGGCCCGGCACGGTGCGCCGTGCCGGGGTCAGCTCGTTCGGCATCGGCGGCACCAACGCGCACGTCGTCGTGGAGGAGGCCCCGATCCGCGCGGCGGGCCAGGAGAGCCGCCGGCGGCACGTGCTGCCCCTCTCCGCCGCCACACCCACCGCCCTCGACGCGGCTGCCGAGCGGCTCGCCGCGCACCTGAGCGCCCACCCGGACAATGCGCTGGCCGAGGTGGCGTACACCCTGCAACGCGGTCGGCGGACCCTGCCGTACCGCCGGACGGTCGTCGGCGGCAGCCCCGCCGAGGTGATCGAGGCACTGCGCCGGCCGGTGACCCCGCCGGCCGAGACCGGCACCGACCGCGCGGTGCTCTTCACCTTCCCCGGTCAGGGCGCGCAGCGTACCGGTATGGCGCATGCCCTCTACGTCGGTGAGCGGGTGTTCCGCTCCGAGGTGGACCGGGCTGCGGACCTGCTGACGCCGTTGCTCGACACGGACATCCGGGACCTGCTGTTCCCCGCCGACGACCGGCGGGGGAGCGCTGCGGAACAGCTCCAGCAGACCCGGTACGCGCAGCCGGCGCTGTTCGTCGTCGAGTACGCGCTGGCGAAGCTCTGGGAGCACTGGGGCGTACGACCGGCGGGGCTGCTCGGGCACAGCGTGGGTGAGCTGGTGGCCGCCTGCCTGGCCGGGGTGTTCGCGCTGCCCGACGCGGTGCGCCTGGTCGCGGCACGTGGTCGGCTCATGCAGGCGGCGGAGCCGGGTGTGATGCTCGCGGTGCCGCTGGCCGAGGCCGAGCTGCTGCCGCTGCTCGATGATCTGCTGGACCTCGCCGCCGTCAACGGTCCCCGGCAGTGCACCGTCTCCGGGCCGGCCGAGGCCGTGGCGGCTCTCGAGGCCCGGCTGCGAGAGCGGGCGGTGGCCTCGACCCGGCTGGTCACCTCGCACGCGTTCCACTCCCGGGCGATGGCCGCCGCCGCGTCGGCGTTCGAGGCGGAGGTGGCCCAGGTGCCGCGCTCGGCACCGGAGATCCCCTTCGTGTCGAACGTGACAGGTGCCTGGATCACCGCCGAGTCGGCCACCAGCCCCGCGTACTGGTCCCGGCAACTGCGGTCGACCGTCCGTTTCGGCGACGGCCTGGCGGCGCTGCGCGACGCCGACACCGACGCCGTGGTGCTGGAGGTCGGCCCCGGGCGGGTGCTGACCCGCCTCGCCGGTGGGTCGGCCGCCCGCGCGGTGGCGTCGCTGCCGTCGGCCGGCCGGGACGCCGACGCCGAGACGGAGCTCCTCGCCGCCGCCGGTGCGCTGTGGCAGCTGGGCGTCGCGATCGGGTGGGAGGCGCTGCACGGTGATCTGCCGCCCCGGCGGACGGTCCTGCCGGCCTACCCGTTCGAGCGGGAACGCTGCTGGGTCGATCCTCCCCGCGATGCGGTGACGAGCCGGGCTGGTGCCGACGGGCTCGTCGTGCGCGGCTACCGCCGGGTCGGCGGCGCCGGGCCGGCGACCACCGGGACCGGTGCCTGGCTGGCCGTCGATGCCGGGCTGCCGGACGGCGTCGTCGACGAGCTACGCGCGGCGGGGGCCCGGGTGATCGCCGCTGACCTTGATCCGGCCACCGGCGCGCTCCGCACGTCGCTGTCGCCGCAGGAACGGGTCAGCGGGGTGCTGCTGGCGGTTCCGCAGGGCGACCCGGCACCCACGCTCGCGGCCCTGGGTGACGCGCTCACCAGGCGCGGCGACGCGTACGCCCGGGTGGTCGTCGTCACCGACGGCGCGCTCGACGTGACCGGCACCGAGACGTTGGTGCCGCCGCGCGGCGTGCTCGCCGGTTGGGCGACCGGCGGCGCGCCCGGCACCCGGACGCTGCTCGACGTGCTCCCGGCCACGACGCCGGTGGCCGCCCGCCGCCTCGCCGCCTCGGTGGTGCGGGAGGTCAGGTGCGCGCACCCCGAGCCGGTGGTGGCCCTGCGCGGCGGGCACCGCTTCCTGCCCCACGTCACCGCGGCTCCGGCTGCCGTCCCCGAGCGGCACACCGGCGCCCACTATCAGCTCGCCGGCGACACGGTGGTCGGTGCCGCGTTCCGGCGGGCCCTCACCACCGCCGGTGCGAGCGTCGACGATCCGGGGGGTGCCGGTCAGCCCGGTCCGGTGACGGTGCTGGTGCCGGTGGACGCCCGCACCTCCGTCGACGAGGCCCTGGCCACGCTGGCCGCCGTGGGCGTCGGCGCGCGGGAGCCGGTCACCGCCGTCGAGGTGCACCTGCTCGGCGGTACGCCGGACAACCCGCTCGCCGGCCACCTCGTCGCGCAGGCGGCGGCGCTCGGCCGGGAGTCCGACGCGGAGTGGGTGACCTACGGGTGGCCGGTGGCGGACCTGTCGGCCGTCGAACGGACAGCCGCCCGGGTGGTGGGCGCGGCGACCTCCACCGGGCACATGGTGGTCACCGTGCTCGACGAGACCGAGGGCGGCGCGGCGCAGGACCCCACCGAGGTCCAGCCGATCGAGGACCCCACCGAGCGCGAGGTGGCGGCGATCTTCGCCGACCTGCTCGGCGAACGGGACGTCGCGCCCACCGTCGGTTTCTTCGAGCTGGGCGGGCACTCCCTGCTCGCCGCTCAGCTCGTCGCCCAGGTCGGCCGGGTGTGCGGGGCGGACGTCCCGCTGCGCGCCTTCGTCGCCGACCCGACGGTCCGTGGTCTCGCCGCCGCGGTACGCGCGGCCCGCGCCGAGGCCGGTGTCAGCGGCCCCGAGTCGTTGCCGGCCGTCGTGCCGGACCCGGCGTCGGCGCACCTGCCGTTCCCGCTGACCGATGTGCAGCAGGCGTACTGGATCGGCCGCACCGGCGTGTTCGAGCTGGGCAACGTCGGCATGCACGGCTACGAGGAGTTCGACGTCCCCGAGCTGGACGTGTCGCGGTTGCAGCGGGCGCTGCGCCGGCTGATCCGGCGGCACGGGTCGCTGCGTACCGTCGTGCTGCCGCACGGCGAGCAGCAGGTTCTCGACGAGGTGCCGGACTACGTCGTCGTCACCGAGGACGTGCGGGGTCGCCCGGCCGCCGAGGTGGACGCGAGCCTCGAGCGGACCCGCGCCGCCATGTCGCACCAGGTGTTCGTGCCGGACCGGTGGCCGCTGTTCGAACTGCGCGCCACGCTGCTCGACGAGGGTCGGGGGCGGGTGCACTACAGCATCGACGGCCTGATCACCGACGCCTGGGCGTCGAGCATCGTGATGCGGGAGTTGACCCTGCTCTACCACGAGCCGGACGCGACCCTGCCCGAGCTGGAGTTGAGCTTCCGCGACTACGTGCTCGCCGCGCGGGCCGCGGAGTCGACCGAGCGGTACCAGCGCGCCGCCGCGTACTGGCAGGAGCGGGTGCCGACACTGGCGCTCGCCCCGGAGTTGCCGCTGGCGGCCGACCCGCACACCATTGCCGCGCCCCGCTTCGCCCGGCTCACCGGGCAGGTGCCGGCCGACGAGTGGGACGCCGTCAAGGCCGCCGCGTCCCGGCGCGGCCTCACTCCGACCGCGCTGCTGCTGGCCGCGTACGGCGAGGTGGTCGCCACCTGGTCGAAGAACCAGCGGTTCAGTCTCAACCTGCCGATGGCGCACCGGTTGCCGCTGCACCCGCAGGTCGACGCGATCCTGGGCGACTTCACCTCGGTGACGCTGTTGGAGATCGACGCGGGCGGCGCGGTGTCGTTCGAGACCCGCGCCCGGACGATCCGGGACCAACTCCTCGCCGACCTCGACCACGGACTGTTCAGCGGTGTGCGGGTCGCGCGGGAGTTGAAGCGGGTACGCGGTGACGCCGCCGCCGTCATGCCCGTCGTGTTCACCAGCCTGTTCCAGGGCATCGGTGGGCACCCGCAGATCGGCGAGGTGGTCTACTCCATCTCCCAGACACCGCAGATCTGGATCGACACCCAGGTGTACGAGATGGACGGTGCCCTGGTGCTGGACATCGACGCCGTCGAGGGCCTCTTCCCCGAGGGCATGGTCGCCGCCATGCACGCGGCGACGCTGTCGGTGCTGCACTGGCTCGCCGCCGACGAGGCGCACTGGGGCGACCCGGCGCCGTCGCTGGTGCCCCGCGCGGAGCTGGCCGCCCAGGCGGCGTACAACCGCACCGAGGCGCGGTTGCCGGTGGGCCTGCTGCACGAGCCGTTCTTCGCCACCGCCGCCCGGGTGCCCGAGCGCCCGGCCGTGATCACGCCGACCCGGACGCTCACCTACGGTGAGCTGGCGGACCGCGCCCGCACGATCGCCGCCCACCTCGTCGGTCTGCGGGTACGCCCCGACGACCTGGTCGCCGTGGTGATGGACAAGGGCTGGGAGCAGTGCGCCGCCGTCCTCGGTGTGCTCGCCGCCGGGGCCGCGTACCTGCCGATCGACCCGGACCTGCCGGACGAGCGGGTGCGTTTCCTGCTGACGCACGGCCGGGTGCGGGTGGTGCTGACCCAGGGTCGCCTCGCCGGCCCCGGCGCGCACCGGTTCGGTGACGTCGAGGTGTTGCGGGTGGACGAGCTGCGGGTCCTCCCGGCCGGCGCGCTGCCGGCGATCGACACCACGCCCCACAACCTCGCGTACGTCATCTTCACCTCCGGGTCCACCGGCCTGCCCAAGGGCGTGATGATCGAACACGAGGGTGCGTTGAACACCGTCGTCGACATCAACGAGCGCTTCCGGGTGAGCGAGGACGACCGGGTCCTGGCGCTGTCGTCGCTGAGCTTCGACCTGTCCGTGTACGACGTCTTCGGCCCGCTCGCCGTCGGCGGCGCGGTGGTGCTCCCGGAGGCGGCGGCACACCGCGATCCGGCCGCCTGGCTCGACCTGCTCACCAAGGCCAACGTGACGATCTGGAACTCGGTGCCGGCCCTCATGGAGCTGTTCGTCGAGCACCTCACCGTCCGGGAGGCCACCGGCGGCCTGCGCCTGGTCATGCTCAGCGGTGACTGGATCCCGGTCGCCCTGCCGGACCGGATCCGGCAGACGCTCGACGGGCCCGAGGTGGTCAGCCTCGGTGGCGCGACGGAGGCGTCGATCTGGTCGATCCTCTACCCGATCGGGGCGGTCCCGGCGGAGTGGACCAGCATCCCGTACGGCCGGCCCATGGTGAACCAGACCTTCCACGTCCTCGACGACGCGTTGCGACCCCGACCCACCGGGGTTCCCGGGCACCTGCACATCGGTGGGGTCGGCCTGGCCCGCGGCTACCTGCACGACGAGGCGCGGACGGCGGCGAGCTTCGTCGTGGACCCGGCCACCGGAACCCGTCTGTACCGCACCGGTGACCTCGGCCGGTTCCTGCCGAGCGGGGAGATCGAGTTCCTGGGCCGGGAGGACTTCCAGGTCAAGGTGCAGGGTTACCGCATCGAGCTGGGCGAGATCGAGACCGCCCTCGCCCAGCACCCCGAGGTGCGCGGCGCGGTGGTGGTGGCGCAGGGCGAGCAGCGTGGCGCGAAGCGTCTCGTCGCCTTCGTCGTGCCCCGGGTCGCCGGTGCCGTACCGGCTGACGTGCGCGAGTTCCTCGCGGGCAAGCTGCCGGGGTACATGGTGCCGGCGGCGTTCCACGAGATCGACGAGCTGCCGCTCACCGCCAACGGCAAGGTCGACAGGCGACCACTGGTGGAGTTGGCCCACGCGGTCGAGGCGGACGACGTCCCGTATGTGGCACCCCGCTCCACCCTGGAGGAGACCATCGCCGAGGTCTGGGCCGGCATCCTGCGGGTCGACCGGATCGGCGTGCACGACAACTTCTTCGCCCTCGGCGGTGACTCGTTGCTGGCGATGCGGGCGGTGGTGCACCTGCGCAAGGCGTTCGACGTGCAGGTGCCGATCCGGGTGTTGTTCGACAGTCCCACCCTGGAGGCCGCCGCGTTCGCCATCGAGGACCACCTGCTCAGTGAGCTGGAGGAGATGTCCGACGAGGAGGCCAGCGCCCTGCTGGCCGACGAGCCGACGTACTAGGAGAGCCGTTCCGTGAACCGCCTCACCACCCACGCGCCCGCCCGCGCCCAGGGCTGGCTGGCCGCCGGGCCGCGCCGCCGCGTCACCCCCGCCGTCCGACTGATCTGCCTGCCGTACGCCGGTGGTGGGTCCTCCGCGTACCACGGGTGGCAGGAGCTGCTCGGCGACGACGTCGAGGTCTGCCCGGTCGAGCTGCCCGGGCGGCAGTCCCGCTGGCGTGAGCCGGCGTACACCGGGGTGCGGCGGCTGGTGGAGGCCCTCGCCTCGGCGCTGGCCCCCGAGCTGGGGGTGCCCTACGCCCTGTTCGGGCACAGTATGGGGGCGCTGGTCTCCTTCGAGCTGGCCCGCGAACTGCGCCGCCGCGCGGTGCCACCGCCCCGGGTCCTCTTCGCCGCCGGTGCCCTCGCGCCGGGGCTGCGGCGTACCTCGCCGAACATCCACGACCAACCGGACGCGGTGGTCGTCGAACGGCTGCGGGAGCTGGGCGGTCTGGACGAGGAGATCCTGGCCGAACCCGAACTGCTCGACCTGCTCCTGCCCGCGATCCGCGCCGACTTCGCCGTCTGCGAGACCTACGAGTACCGGCCGGAGCCGCCGCTGAGCTGCCCGATCGTCGCCTTCGCGGGGGACCGGGACCGGGAGGTGCCGCCGGATCGGGTCGCGCCGTGGCGGGAGCACACGTCGGCCAGGTCCACCCTGCACGTGCTGCCGGGCGGGCACTTCTTCCCGATGACGGCCCGGGAGGCTCTGCTGGACACCGTCCGGGCCACCCTGGCGGCGGGAAGTTAGACGCAGGGCGGGCTGGTCACCCGGCCCGCCCCGACCCGGCATGGTCCGGCAGGCGAGTCGCGCGGCGGACGGGGTGGGGTGACTCCCCACACACCGGGAACGTCACACACCGCCGGGGTGTTGCCGACCGAGAGGATCACCCTCGGATCATCGCGCCACCCGGCCACCCGGCCACCCCCACCACGACCCCTGCCTCGTCACATCCACGCTGCCCACCGCCGGGCACCCCACACCGGGACGCCGCGTCCGCGCGGCGCCGGTGACGCCCGCGCCGCCGCTCGTGACGACGCACCCGCTTCCGCAGAGAGATCGAAATGACAGAGCAGTTGGTGGACAAGACCGGACACGAACCAGCCGTCGCGCAGGAGGTGCTGCCCGGCGACCTGATGACCAACCGTCAGCGGGCGCAGCTCGTCCTGGTGCTGGGCGCCCTGATCGCGATCGGGCCGCTGACCATCGACATGTACCTGCCCGCGCTACCCGCCATCACGGCGGGCCTGCAGACCACCGAGACCGCTGTGCAATTGACGCTGACCGGCACGCTTGTCGGTCTCGCGTTGGGCCAGTTGCTGATCGGGCCGCTCTCCGATGTGGTCGGGCGACGGGTTCCGCTGCTGGCCGGTCTGACCGCGCACATCGTGGCATCCGTGCTGTGCGTCTTCGCTCCCAACATCGAGGTCCTCGGCGGGCTGCGCGTACTCCAGGGGCTCGGCGTCGCCGCCGCCACCGTGGTCGCGACGGCAGTGGTCCGCGACCTGTTCAGCGGTGCCTCGTTCGCCCGGATCTTCTCCCGGCTGATGCTCGTCATGGGCCTGGCGCCCATCCTCGCGCCGACGCTCGGCAGCGGCCTGCTGAGCTGGACCGACTGGCGGGGCGTGTTCGCGGCGCTGGCGGTGCTGGGCGCGCTGCTGATCGTCGTGGCCGCGTTCCGGCTTCCGGAGACCCTTCCGGTGGCGCGTCGGCGGCACGGCGGGGTGAGCGCCACCCTCCGCGACTATCGAGGGCTGCTCAACGACCGGGCGTTCGTCGGCCTTGTGCTGGTCGCCGGGCTGGCGATGGCCGCCCTGTTCGCGTACGTCTCGGGTTCGTCGTTCGTGCTCCAGCAGGAGTACGGCCTCGACGAGCAGCAGTTCGGCATCGCCTTCGGGGCCGGCGCGGTGGGCCTGATCGGGGCCACCCAGTTCAACGTACGGCTGCTGCGCCACTACACGCCGCAGCAGATCCTGGTCAGCGCCCTGATCGCCGGGACGGCAGCCGGACTGCTGCTGGTCATGTTCGCGGCGACCGGCATCGGTGGCCTGGGCACTCTGCTCGCGTCACTGTGGCTGGTCCTGGCCGCCGCCGGTCTCGCCCTGCCGAACGCGCCGGCACTGGCCATGAGCAGGCACAGCGAGGCCGCCGGCACCGCCGCAGCGCTGCTCGGCGCGGTGCAGTTCGGCATCGGTGCGTTGTCGGCGCCACTGGCCGGTCTGTTCGGCACCGGGGGCGTACCGATGGCGATAGTCATCGCGGGCGGCATGGCCGCCGCGCTGATCGTCATGCTCCTCGTCGTGCCCCGCGCCGGTCTCGGCACAGTCGACCCGGACCTGGCGATCGCGCTGCACTAGCCCGCACGAGACGGAGGGCGGGCCGGTCACCCGGCCCGCCCCGGCGATCAGCGGATCTCGGTGGTGTCCTCGGGGCGCGGTTGGCTGCGCGGTGGGGCGGACCAGGGTGATTCGCCACCCACCCGGCGGGGCAGCGGCTCGGTCGGTGTCGAGTCGGCCGGGTAACCGAGAGTGAGGGGTGCGGTGTCGCGCTCGGCGGGTGCGGGTGCCGGCCAGTCGGTCAACGTGAAGTCGTCGTTGCGGGGGCCTCCGTCCGACCCGGGGGTCGGTGCCGCGGCCGGTTCGGTCGCCGGCCTCGGCCACTGCCGCCACCGCTGTTGACTGAAGGTCGCCATCAGCAGCAGCAGACCGAGCAGGAAGAGCGTGCCGTTCTCCACGGGCAGTCGCAGCGGCAGCGGATCGCCGAACACCTTCCACGTGTGCGGGATCGCGTCCCGCACCGAGAAGGGCGCCACGAACATGCCGATGTACGGGGTGACCAGCAGCGCACCGGCCACCAACGGGCCCAGTGGCGAGAAGCGCAGCGTGCCGAGCAGGCCCAGCAGGACACCGCCGACACCGAGGTACACGGCCGGCTCGATCAGGTTGGCGGTGTTGAACGTGCCGATCTCCACCCAGCGGTCGACCGTCCGGCTCGACCCGTCCTGCCCCAGTGTGACCAGCACCCAGGTGATGGGCGCCACCACCAGCCCGGCGAGGAAGCTCCAGAGATGTCGCATCCGCGCACCGTACCGTTTTCGACATGACTGAGCACCTCTCCGCCCCTCCAACCGGCAAGCCGACGTCGTACTCGCGCGTCACTCTCAGCAAGATCATGACCGCGGTGGACGTGAACCTCTACGGCACCGTGCACGGCGGGGTCCTGATGAAGTTCGTCGACGACGTGGCCGGGGCCGCTGCCGCCCGACACAGCGGAGGGACCGCGGTGACGGCGGCGATCGACGAGATCGTCTTCTCCGAGGCGGTCCGGGTCGGCGACCTGGTGCACGCGCACGCCCAGGTGAACTGGACCGGCCAGACCTCCATGGAGGTGGGCGTGCGGGTGGTCGCCGAACGGTGGGACTCGGCCGAGGACGCGCCGGTCCGGGTCGCCACCGCGTACCTGGTGTTCGTCGGCGTGGACGTGGGTGGGGCGCCGCGGGCGGTCCGCCCGGTGCTGCCCGAGACGGCGGAGGACGAGCGCCGGTACAAGGAGGCGGAGATCCGCCGAGCGCACCGGCTGGCCCGCCGCCGCGCCATCCAGGCCCACCGCGCCGGCTGACCCACATGAGGTGACGGGTCGCAGTGTGGGACGGGCACGCGTCGGTTGGCCTACCCGGTGCGCAGAATGGCGCTTCGAGGTAGGGCAAGATGGCGCCACGGCCCAGTCACAGTGTCGTGTCGGGCCAGGGGGAGGGTGGAGCAGTGGGTGACATGCTGTGGACGCCGCCGGCGGACGTCCGTGAGCGGTCCCGGATCGGTGCCTACCTGCGCTGGCTGCGGGAGCACCGCGGGTTGGACTTCGCCGACTACGACGCGCTGTGGCGCTGGTCCACCACCGACCTGGACGGGTTCTGGCGCTCGATCTGGGACCACTTCGAGGTGATCGCGCACACCCCGCCGAGTGCCACCCTCGCCGAGCGGGGGATGCCCGGCGCCCGCTGGTTCCCCGACGCCACGCTCAACTACGCGGAGAACGTGCTGCGGATGCCGGGGCGGGCCGACGACGACCCGGTGGTGATCGCGCACGGGCAGACCCGCCCGCCGATCACGCTCACCGCGGGGGAGCTGCGCGAGCAGGTCCGCCGGGTGTCGGCCGGGCTGCGCCGGCTCGGCGTCACCGCCGGTGACCGGGTGGCGGCGTACGCCCCGAACATCGCCGAGACGTACGTCCTGCTGCTGTCCACCGCCAGCCTGGGCGCGATCTTCTCGTCCTGCGCGCCCGAGTTCGGCACCCGGAGCGTCACCGACCGTTGGCAGCAGATCGAACCGACGGTGCTGGTCGCGGTGGACGGCTACCGGTACGGCGACAAGCCGGTGGACCGGCGTGCCGAGGTCGCCGCGATCCGGGCCGCCCTGCCGTCGCTGCGCCACACCGTCAGCATCGGCTACCTCGACCCGACCGGCCCCGCGCCGGACGGCGCGCTGGGCTGGGCCGAGCTGGCCGCGCCCACCGACGAGCCGTTGACGTTCACGCCGGTGCCGTTCGACCACCCGCTCTACGTGCTCTACTCCTCGGGCACCACCGGGCTGCCGAAGCCGATCGTGCACGGCCACGGCGGCATCCTGCTGGAACACCTGAAGATGCTCGCCCTGCACCACGATCTGGGCCCGGCCGACCGGTTCTTCTGGTTCACCACCACCGGCTGGATGATGTGGAACTTCCTGGTCTCCGGCCCGGCGGTGGGGGCGGCCATCGTGCTCTTCGACGGCAACCCGGGGGTGCGGGCGGAGCCCGGCCGGCCGGCCGAGCCTGACCTGGGCGGGCTGTGGCGGCTGGCGGCGGAGACCGGGACGACGTACTTCGGCACCTCAGCGCCGTACCTGCTGGCCTGCCGTAAGGCCGGGTTGGTCCCCCGGGAGGTCGCCGACCTGTCGGCGTTGCGCGGCGTGGGCTCCACCGGTGCGCCGCTGCCCGCCGAGGGCTTCCGCTGGGTGTACGAGACCGTCAGCGACCACGTCCAACTCCAGTCGCTCTCCGGTGGCACCGACGTGTGCACCGGTTTCGTCGGCGGGGTGCCGCTGCTGCCGGTGTACGCCGGTGAGATCGCCTGCCGGGCGTTGGGCGCCAAGGTGGAGGCCCGTTCCGCCGACGGCACGCCGGTCATCGGCGAACTCGGTGAGCTGGTGATCACCGAACCGATGCCGAGCATGCCGGTGGGCTTCTGGAACGACCCGGAGGGCACCCGTTACGCGGAGGCGTACTTCGACGTCTACCCGGGCGTCTGGCGTCACGGTGACTGGATCACCATCAACGAGCGGGGTGGCTGCGTGATCACCGGCCGCTCCGACGCCACCCTCAACCGTGGTGGGGTGCGTCTGGGCACCGCCGAGTTCTACTCGGTGGTGGAAGGGCTCGACGAGGTCCTCGACTCGGTCGTCGTGCACCTGGAGGACGACGAGGGCGGCGCCGGTGAGCTGCTGCTCTTCGTGGTGCTGGCCGAGGGTCTCGAGCTGGACGACCCGATGCGCGCGAAGATCTGCCGTGAGCTGCGCACGGCGCTCTCACCCCGGCACGTGCCCGACGAGATCCACCAGGTGCGTTCGGTGCCCCGCACCCTCTCGGCGAAGAAGCTGGAGGTGCCGGTCAAGAAGATCCTCACCGGGACCCCGGTCGACCAGGCCGCCGCGAAGGGCGCCCTCGCCAACCCCGAGTCCCTGACCGCCTTCGCGGCCCTCGCCAAGTCCCGCCCCCAAACCTGACCCCCCGCCCTCGCCCCCGCCCCCGCCCCCCACTCCGTCGATCTTGCACTTTCTGTCGCGGCATACCGGGCGATCTGCGCATACCGGCAACCGAAACTGCAAGATCGACGGGGTGAGGGGCGGGGGTGAGGGCGGGGTGGGGCGGGGCTACGGGAGGGGGTGGGTGACTTTTTCTGCCGTCAACCTGTTGGCTAGGCGGGCTGGGTCCTGGTTGGCGCAGAGGACCACTGTGGCGGCTCGGGTCAGCGGGGCCAGCAGCCAGTCGACCGGGTCGGTGTGCCGGTCGGCGTCGACGAGGATCCGCGCGCCCGGATCGATGCCCAACTCGGTCGCGCGGGCCTCGGCCCGGGCCAGCAGGTGCGCGTCGGTGGGGCCGGGGCCGGATTGCGGAGTGAAGTGGTCACCGTGTCCGCGTACCTCGACGACGTAGTCGGCGAATCCGGGCGGCACCTGCCGGAGCGGGGCGGCCAGCGGGGCCAACCCGAGGGCGTACCGCTCGTCGGCGGACCAGGACTGCGCCTCGTCGAACCGGTCGGCGGCGGCGAAGAGCACCCCTACCTCGCCCGGCGTGTCGACGACGCTCAGCTTGGCCGACCAGCAGGCCAGCAGCACCGCCGCGGTCTGCCAGTGTGGTGGCAGCACCACGCCGGCCGGGGTGCCCGGCGCGAGGCCGACCTCGTCGACGAGGAGGTTGGCGGTCTTCGCCACCCAGTTCGCCAACGTGACGCCGGATAGTTCGGTGCGGTCGCCGGTGGCGTCGTCGTACCAGGTGAGCAGCGGTCGGGTCGGGTCGGTCGCGATCGCGTCGGCGAACACCCGGGCAATGTTGTCGGCCATCGGCGCGAACGATACGCCCCCGCGGGCCGTACTCGATGACGATGACAAGTCGGCGTACCGTCGGGTCGCAGTCAGCGTCGGCCCCGTGCCCCGGCGTAGGCTTTACCCCCGGAGTGTTGTTCCCCACAGTCTCGCCAGTACAAGGAGTCGCCCCGTGACCGCCGGTCGCCCGCCCCGCGTGCTCATCGACGCCACGAGTGTCCCCACCGACCGCGGTGGTGTCGGTCGATACGTCGACGGTCTGCTCGGCGCCCTCGGCAAGGTGTGCGGGTCGGGGGTGGAACTGGCGGTGGTCAGTCTCCGCACCGATCTGGAGCGGTACACCCGCATGCTGCCCGGCGCGGAGATCATCCCGGCCCCGGCCGCCGTGGCGCACCGCCCGGCCCGGCTCGCCTGGGAGCAGACCGGCCTGCCGCTGCTCGCCCAGCAGGTCGGCGCAGAGGTGCTGCACTCGCCCTTCTACACCTGCCCGCTGCGGGCCGGATGTCCGGTCACGGTCACCGTGCACGACGCGACGTTCTTCACCGAGCCGGAGCATTACGACAAGTCGCGCCGCACCTTCTTCCGCAGCGCCATCAAGACCTCGTTGCGCCGCGCCGACCGGGTGATCGTGCCCAGCAAGGCCACCCGGGACGAGCTGATCCGGTTGCTCGACGCCGACCCGACGCGGATCGACGTGGCCTACCACGGCGTCGACCAGGCTGCCTTCCACGCTCCCACCGAGGAGGAGAAGGCTCGGGTGCGAGCGCGTCTGGGGCTGGGCAACAGCAGCTACGTCGCCTTCCTCGGCGCCAAGGAACCTCGCAAGAACGTGCCCAACCTGATCCGTGGGTGGGCGCGGGCGGTGGCCGACCGGGTCGACCCGCCGGCCCTGGTGATCGCCGGTGGGCAGGGGCACGACGAGGACATCGACCGGGCGGTCGCCGAGGTGCCGTCGCACCTGCGTCTGCTGCGCCCCGGCTACCTCCGCTACGCCGACCTGCCAGGTTTCCTCGGCGGTGCCCTGGTCGCCGCGTACCCGTCCTACGGCGAGGGGTTCGGGCTGCCGATCCTGGAAGCGATGGCGTGCGCCGCCCCGGTGCTGACCACGCCGCGGCTCTCGCTGCCCGAGGTGGGCGGCGACGCGGTCGCGTACACCTCGGAGGACCCGGAGCAGATCGGCATCGACCTGGCCGCCCTGCTCGACGACGAGCAGCGGCGGTTGTCGCTGGCGAAGGCGGGGTTCGACCGGGCCAAGGAGTTCACCTGGGAGTCCAGCGCCGAGGTGCACATCTCCGCGTGGAGTCGCGCCCGTTCCTGACCCTCCGCACCGCTGCGGGTGACCCGTGCCACTTTGGGCAGGTACGTCGGGCATGATGTGCGGATGCTTTATGCGGTCATTCCGGCAGGTGGCAGTGGCACGAGGTTGTGGCCGTTGTCCCGCGCCGGCCATCCCAAGTTCCTCCACCCGCTGACCGGCACGAGCGCCTCGTTGCTCCAGGCGACCGTCGAACGGCTCGCGCCGCTGACCACACCGGACCGGATCCTCGTGGTCACCGGTGCCGCGCACGTCACGGCGGTGGCCCGGCAGTTGGCCGTGCTGCCGGAGGAGAACATCCTGGTCGAGCCCTCCCCCCGGGATTCCTGCGCGGCGATCGCGTTGGCCGCCGCGGTGATCGCGACGCGCGACCCGAACGCGGTGATGGGCAGCTTCGCGGCCGACCACCTGATCCGCGACCCGGACAGCTGGGTCTGCACGGTCCAGGAGGCGGTCCACGGAGCCCAGCAGGGAATGCTGATGACCGTCGGGATCACTCCGACCCGTGCGGAGACCGGCTACGGATACCTGGAGACCGGCGATCCGACCGAGGGTGTGCCGTGGCGACCGGTAACCGAGTTCAAGGAGAAGCCGGCCGCCGAGGTCGCCGAGGCGTACGTCCGTTCGGGCCGGCACCTGTGGAACGCGAGCATGTTCGTGTGGCGGGTGGACGTCTTCCTCGCCGAGCTGGCCCGCCAGCAGCCGGCGCTGCACGCCGGCGTCGCCTCGATCGCCGCCGCCTGGGGCACCCCGGAGCAGGACGACGTCCTGGGCGCGATCTGGCCGACCCTGCCGAAGATCTCCGTCGACTATGCGGTGATGGAGGGTGCGGCCACGGCGGGTCGGGTCGCGACGGTGCCGGGCGACTTCGGTTGGAACGACGTCGGTGACTTCCACACCCTCGGCGACGTGCTGTCGGCCGACGACGCGGGCAACGTGGTGCTCGGCTCGGAGGCCAAGCCGGGCGTGCTGCTGCGGGACAGCAGCAACCTCGTGGTCGTCCCGCAGTCGGGTCGGTTGGTGGCGGTGCTCGGTCTGCGCGACCTGATCGTGGTGGACACCCCGGACGCGGTGCTGGTCTGCCCGCGCGACCGGGCGCAGGACGTCAAGGGCCTTGTCGACGAGCTCAAGGGGCGAGGCGAAGAGGGCTACGTCTGAGGGCGGCGAGGGCCGGTGCGACCAGTTGCGCGGTCCCGCCGGCCAGCGGCTCGGGCAGTTGGTCCGGTGGGAACCAGCCCAACTCCTCGGCCTCGTCGCTGACCTGCTCCACGGCCGACGGCGGGGCGATCACCGCGAACCGGACGTCGTAGTGCGCCGAGCCGCCCTGACACTGCACCTGGTGCACGTCCACGTCGATCGGCACCGGGTCGATGCGCAGGCCGGTGATCCCGGACTCCTCGGTGGCCTCCCGGAGCGCCGCGCCGACCAGGGTCTGGTCGGTCGGCTCGCAGTGCCCGCCGAGCTGCACCCACCGCCCGAACTTGCCGTGCAGGCAGAGCAGCACCCGGGAGCCGGTGGCGTCCAGCACCAGGGCGCTGGCGGTGACGTGCCCCGGGCGGTGCTGCCGGCTCATCGCGACCGGGCCGGCGGCGAGCAACGCCAGGGTCCGGTCCCGCGCGCCGGCCGCGTCCGGGCTGGTGGGCTGCCAGCCCTCCAGCAACGCGGCGGCGTCGGCGTGCAGCGCCTGGTACGTCTCGGGGTCGGTCGGCTGGGCGGTCGGGCCGGTGATCACGGTGTCGGGCACCCCGCCACTGTACGAGCGTGTGCTCCGTATGCCGGCTCGGTGACCCTGCGACTCGGCGAATTCGTGGTGGCCGGTCGCGCTCCGGGTCGGTTGAGCCGGCGCGGGGGCGGGATGACCGGACGGCACCTCTGCGGAGCAAGGGCCGCAGACCCTCGTGGTGCCGTCCGATCACCGGGGCCTCCCCGGTCCCGGTGCCCCCGGGCAGCACGGGCGTCAAGGACGCGCGGCGCCGTGTGCGGGCATGGGAAGCATGCCCAACCGGCCCACGAGGCGTCGAGGTTTTTCAGTCCAGGCTTAAAGATGGAGATTACTGCCGGCCAGGTAGAGTCGAACGGTCATCCGGCATCCCCCTGTCGGCGACACAGGAGCGCTCCATGCTGAAGATCCACTTTTCTGGGGAGGACATCCTCCGGACCCGGGTGGCGCCGGCGGCGGACCCGGTCTGGGAGCTGGTCCTCAGCCTGCACGTGTTGCGCGGCCGCACCCGCGATCCGCTGACCGCCAACTGGCGACGCAGCGTGGCCCGGGATCTGCGTCAGGACTCCGCCTCCGAGCAGCTCCGCCTGCTCTTCGCGTTGAACCCGCCGCGTGGCTACTTCCCCGACTTCCTCACCCCGTACGCCAGCGTCGAGGGCTTCGAGGCCGGGCTGGACGCGCTTCGCCGCACCCCCGCCGAGCTGCTGCACCGGGACCTGAGCGTGCTGGCTGCCGAGAATCAGCTGCCCTCCTCCGCGGCCGCACTCGCCCGCGGTGAGCTGTCGGCGCTGCACCATCTCGCCGAGTCGATGGAGCAGTACCGGTCGCTGGCGATCAGCCCGTACTGGAGCCGGATCCAGGCCGCGGTCGCGGCGGACCGGACGCGGCGGGCGCGGGCGCTGCTCGACGGCGGCGTGGAGGGCCTGCTCGCCAGCCTCCGCCCGGCGATGCGCTGGGAGGGCGGTGTGCTGGAGGTTCGCGGCTACCCGCACACCAGGGAGATGCACCTGGACGGCCGGGGGCTGCTGCTGGTGCCGTCGTTCTTCTGCGCTGCCACCCCGGTCGCGCTGCTCGACCCGGCGCTGCCGCCGGTGCTGGTCTACCCGGTGGACCGGCTGGGCGCGCTGGTCTCCGCCGACTCCGACGCCGCGTCCGGTGCCGCCCGCGAATCACTCGCCGCGCTGCTGGGTCGCACCAGGGCGGCGGTGTTGCAGGCCAGCGACGAGGGCTGCACCACCGGGGAGGTCGCCCGCCAGCTCAACATCTCACCGGCGGCGGCGAGCCAGCACGCCACGGTCCTGCGCAACGCCGGTCTGCTGGTCAGCCACCGTGAACGCAACAGCGTGCTGCACACGTTGACCCCGCTGGGCCGGGCCATGCTGGACGCGTGACCCGGCCAGCTCTAGAGGGCGAGCGCTGCGCTCGCCGGGCTGCCGGGCGGTGGCGGCAACAGCGTCGACCCGACGCCCTGGGCGGCCAGGGCGACGCGCAGCCGGTGCAGATCGGCGCCGAAACGAACCAGACCGATCGGCTCGACGGGCGTCGGTGCCGAGCCGAGCAGCAGGTCCGCGCCGTCCGGCCAGCCGGGCATCTCGGCGACCAGACCGGCGCGTACCTCGGCCTCGTCGACCAGTGTGAAGACCGTGCCGGGGGCGACCACCTCGGCGACCGCGTCGATCGCCCGTCGCACCGCGGTCAGGTCGGCCGGTGTCGGGCCCGGACCGTCGGTCAGGGTGGCGGCGTCGGCGAGCCCGGCGGCGCGGGCCTCGGCGGTACCGAGCGAGAACAGGTCCTGCGCCGCGTCACGGATCAGCGCCCGCGCGCCACCGGCGTCGTCCGGGTCGCTGGCCGGCAGATAGCCCCGCACCACAGCGACGGGAACCTGATCGCACTTGCCCTTGATCAGCTCGCCGGCACCCGCCAGCTCGTCCACCACGGCCATCTGGGTCAACTGCAACTCGTTGCCGTACGGGTCGACCTCGCCCCGGTGGTCCCGGATGGCCGGCATCCCGGCCACCCCGAGCGCCACGTCGGTGAGCCCGTTGCGCCAGGGTCGGCCCATCGTGTCGCTGATGATCACGGCGAGGTCCAGGTCGTAGCGCTCCAGAAGCGCGTCCCGAAGAGCCCGCGCCGAGGCGTCCGGGTCGACCGGCAGCAGCACCAGTTGGGTCTTGTCCACGTTCGACGCGTCGATCCCGGCCGAGGCCATGACGAAGCCGTGGTGGGTCTGCACGATCCGGGTCGCCCCCCGACTGGCCACCACCCGTGCGGTCTCACCGGCCAGGACCTCGTCCCGGGCGGCCAGCCGCTCCGGGCCGTCCGCCGGCACGTCGACGAGCCGCCCCTCCGCCTTGGAAACGATCTTGCTGGTCACCACCAGCACGTCACCGTTGCGCAGCCACGGGGCGGCAGTCGCGATCATCGCGGCCAGATCGTCACCCTCGGTCACGTGGCCGATGCCGAGCACCGGCAGAATCTCCAGCCTCACGTCAACTCCACCGCGGCGCGGACCATGGCCGCCGTCGCCGCCTCGTCGGTCATCCGCAGCGGCACCGCGCGGACCGTCACCTCGGGCACCACAGTCCCCGCGTCCTCCTCGGCCACCAACCAACCGTCGAGCAGACCGCCGCTCGCCCGGCCGCCGTAGAGCCGACCCACCCCCGCCGCGCTGCACTCCGCACCCAGCACGGCCAGGCAGCGGTCGGCCATCCCCCGCACCGGCGCGCCGCCGATGATCGGGGAGACACCCACCACCGGCGCCGGGCCGTCCGCCACCGCGGCACGCAGCCCCGGTACGGCCAGCACCGGCGCGACGCTCACCACCGGGTTGCTCGGCGCGATCAGCACCAGGTCGGCCGAGGCGATCGCGTCCAGCACCCCCGGTGCCGGCTTCGCCGTCTCCGCGCCCACGAACACGAAACGGTGCGTGCGGATGTCGGCCCGGTACCGCACCCACCACTCCTGAAAGTGGATCGCCCGCTGACCCTCGTCGTCCTGGACCACGGCGTGGGTCTCCAGGCGGTCGTCCGTCGCCGGCAACAGACGTACGCCCGGCTCCCAGCGGCTGGCCAGCGCCTCGGTGACCGCGCTCAACGGGTAACCGCCGTTGAGCATGGTGCTGCGGACCAGGTGGGTGGCGATGTCCTTGTCGCCGAGGCCGAACCAGGTCGGCTCCGCCCCGTACGCGGCCAACTCCTGTTTGACCGTCCAGCTCTCGCCGACCCGACCCCAACCCCGTTCCGGGTCGGCGCCCCCGCCGAGGGTGTACATGACGCTGTCCAGGTCAGGGCAGATCTTCAGCCCGTGTAACCACAGGTCGTCGCCGACGTTGACAACGGCGGTCACCTCCGCGCCGACGTCACGGGCGTACGCCCGGACGCCGAGCAGGAACCGGGCGCCGCCGATGCCGCCGGCCAGAACCACGATGCGCATGTCGACCATCCTCGCGCACGTGACGCCTCCGATCCCTAGGTGGCCCGGGAGACTAGGCTCACGGTCACCTGTCCGTTGATGCCCCGAGGGGGAGCTCGTGACCAGCCCCGCCGAGCCCGCGTCCGCCGACGCGACGCAGGCCCGCCAGCTGACCAAGCCACTACGGGAGCTCGCCGCGCTCGCGCTGCTCGGCGCCAACGCCGTGTTCCTCTTCGTGGGCCTGCTCCGGCTGATCGCCCCGAACGACTACGGCTCCTTCACCGACCGCGCGGGTAGCGCCTTCTACGCGTTCGTCGGGGTGGAGGCGGTGGGCCTCCCGCTGCTGGCGGTGCTGCTGGCCACGCACATCTCGCCGGTGCTGCCGAAGGCCAAGCTGATCACGCAGGCGGCTCTCGTCGAGTACGCGGTCAGCGCACTGTTCGGCACGCTGACCATGCTGATCTGGACGGTGGGTCGGCTGGCCGAGGCCGAGGTGTTCGACGCGCTGCTCGGTGTGCTCACCCGGTTCGCCTGGATGGTGATCTTCGCGGTCGCCGCCTGGGTCGTCTACACCATCTGGCGTGCCCACTACTACGTGCCGCGAGCCAAGCCGCAGCCGGGCGTCTACGGGCAGCCCCAGCCGGGCTGGCCACAGCAGCCGGGCGGTTGGCCGGCCCCGGGTCAGCCCGGCGGCCAGCCGCAGGGTGGGTGGCCCGCTCCCGGCCAGCCCGGCGGCTACCCGCAGGCCGGTCAGCCGGGTGGCTACCCGCAGGCTGGTCAGCCGGGTGGCTACCCGCAGGCCGGCCAGTACGGCCAGCAGTCGCCGCCGTTCCAGGCCCCGCAGTCGGCCCCGCCGTTCCCGCAGTCCGCGCCGCCGTCCCCGCAGTCCGCCCCACTGTTCCCGCAGTCCGCGCCGCCGCACCCGCAGTCCGCCCCGCCGTTCCAGGCGCCGCAGTCCGCGCCTCAGGCGAACCCGGCCCCCCAGTCAGCGCCGCCGTCCCCGGCCGCGCCGCCGTTCGGGCAGCCGCCGTCGGCCGACCCCACTCAGGCGATCCCGCGCCAGTCCGCCGACCCCACCGAGGTCATCTCCAACCCCAGCGACCCCAACAACGACCGCACCCAACACATCAAGCCCAACGACCACCCCGACCAGCCCCGCTGACCCGAACACCGCGCCGATCTTGCACTTTCGGTAGTCGAAACGAGTGAGATGTCCCCTAAGTCGGGACACAAACCGCAAGATCGCGAAGCTCCGGCACCACAACTCCGTCGATCATGGAGTTGTGGTGCCGGATTCGCGCTTTACGAGACGCTTTGTCACCCACCACAACTCCTTGATCGACGGGGCGACGTGGGGCTCGTGCGCCCGGGGCGGGGGTGGCGCACGGAGCACGGCACGGCGCGGGGCTCGGTGGGGACTGGTGGGGTGGCGTCGGGCTGCGCATAGGGTGAGTGGATGGTTGATCGCACCCACTCCGGCCCGAGCGATGCGAGCGTGCGGCGGGCCCTGGGCCGGGCCGCGAACGGGCGGGCGCTGGATGTCGACGAGGCGACCGCGCTGCTGTCCGCTCGTGGCGACGCGCTGGACGAGTTGCTGCGGCTCGCCGGGGGAGTCCGCGACGCCGGGCTGCGCGACGCCGGGCGGCCGGGTGTGGTCACGTACTCCAAGAAGGTTTTCATTCCGCTGACGCGGCTCTGCCGGGATCGCTGCCACTACTGCACGTTCGCGACGGTGCCGCACCGGTTGCCGGCGCCGTTCCTGGACCGCGACGAGGTCCTGGCGATCGCCCGGGCCGGTGCCGCGCAGGGGTGCAAGGAGGCGCTGTTCACCCTGGGTGACCGGCCGGAGGAGCGTTGGCCGGCGGCGCGGACCTGGCTGGACGAACGCGGTTACGACTCGACCCTCGACTACCTGCGGGCGTGTGCGGTGGCGGTGTTGGAGGAGACCGGGCTGCTGCCGCACCTCAACCCCGGGGTGCTGTCCTGGTCGGAGTTGCAACGGCTCAAGCCGGTCGCGCCGAGCATGGGCATGATGTTGGAGACGACCGCGACGCGGTTGTGGTCCGAGCCGGGGGGCCCGCACTTCGGCTCACCGGACAAGGAGCCGGCGGTCCGGTTGCGGGTGCTTGAGGACGCGGGCCGGGTCGGGGTGCCGTTCACCACGGGCATCCTGATCGGCATCGGGGAGACCCCGGCGGAGCGGGTGGACGCGCTCTTCGCGATCCGCCGCGCGCACCGGGAGTACGGCCACCTCCAGGAGGTGATCGTGCAGAACTTCCGCGCGAAGCCGGACACGGCGATGCGCGGTATGCCGGACGCGGAGCTGCACGATCTGGCCGCCACGGTGGCGGTGGCCCGGTTGCTGCTCGGCCCGAAGGCCCGGATCCAGGCTCCGCCGAACCTGATCGCCGGCGAGTACGACCTGCTGCTGCGCGCCGGCATCGACGACTGGGGTGGCGTCTCCCCGCTCACCCCCGACCACGTCAACCCGGAGCGTCCCTGGCCGCAGATCGACGAGTTGGCCCGGCACACCGAGTTGGCCGGGTTCACGCTGCGGGAGCGGTTGACGATCTACCCGGAGTACGTGCGCGCGGGTGACCCGTGGCTCGATCCCCGGCTGCTGCCGCACGTCGGCGCCCTGGCCGATCCGTCGACGGGCATGGCGGTCGAGTCGGCGATGCCGCAGGGACGACCGTGGCAGGAGCCGGAGGAGGTGTTCGGCGGGCGGGTCGACCTGCACGCCACCATCGACACCACCGGCCGTACCGACGACCGGCGCGGCGACTTCGACAGCGTCTACGGCGACTGGTCCGAGGTCGCTGGCAAGGTCACCCCGGAGGCGACCGCCCGCCGGGCGGGCGTACCCCCGGTGTCGGCCGGGGTCGGCGCGGACCGTGACCTGACGGCCGGGTTGCGGCTCGCCGCCGACGATCCGGCGGCGTTGCTCGACCCCGCGCACACCGATGCCGCGCTGGCGCTGTTCGGCGCGGACGGGCCGGCGCTCGACGAGTTGTGCCGCCTCGCCGACGACGTGCGCCGTGCGGCGGTCGGCGACGACGTCACCTACGTGGTCAACCGCAACATCAACTTCAGCAACGTCTGCTACGTGGGCTGCCGCTTCTGTGCGTTCGCGCAGCGTGAGCGGGACGCCGACGCCTACCGGCTCTCCGTCGAGCAGGTCGCCGACCGGGCGGAGCAGGCGTGGGCCGCCGGGGCCAGCGAGGTGTGCCTCCAGGGCGGCATCGATCCGAAGATGCCGGTCACCGGGTACGCCGACATCGTGCGCGCGATCAAGGCCCGGGTGCCCGAGATGCACGTGCACGCGTTCTCGCCCATGGAGATCGTCACCGCCGCCGCGAAGGCCGGGGTGCCGATCCGTGAGTGGCTGCTCCAGCTGCGCGAGGCCGGGCTGGACACCATTCCGGGCACCGCCGCCGAGATCCTCGACGACGACGTGCGCTGGGTGCTGACCAAGGGCAAACTCCCGGCCGCCGCCTGGGTCGAGGTGGTCAGCACCGCTCACGAGCTGGGCATCCGGTCCAGCTCCACGATGATGTACGGCCACGTCGACCACCCCGGGCAGTGGCTGGCGCACTTCCGGGTGCTGGCCGGGGTGCAGGACCGCACCGGCGGGTTCACCGAGTTCGTGGCGCTGCCCTTCGTACACACGAATGCTCCGATCTATCTGGCGGGTATCGCCCGCCCGGGGCCGACGTGGCGGGAGAACCGGGTGGTGCACGCCATGTCCCGGCTGCTGCTGCACGGCCGGATCGACAACATCCAGTGCTCCTGGGTGAAGCTCGGCGACGAGGGCACCGTGGCGATGCTCCAGGGTGGCTGCAACGACCTGGGCGGCACGCTGATGGAGGAGACCATCTCCCGGATGGCCGGCTCCGACAACGGTTCGGCGCGTACCGAGGAGCAGTTGCGGGCCATCGCGAAGGCCGCCGGTCGTCCGGCGCGCAAGCGGTCGACTGCGTACGGTCACGCCCGGCCCTGACGTCGAACCTTTCCCCGCCACCGGCCGTACCACGCGATGCCGGTGGCGGTCGCGGCGAGGACCGCCGCCGGTGTCCCCTCAGGGGCCCGGCGGCGTCGCGAGACGGCACCGGCCCGTCCGTCTCCGCGGGCGCGTTCGCGCCACCGCCGGAAAGGTTGCCCATGACCAGTGATCAGCGGAAGCGGCAGTGGCCGCGACTGACCCGCCGGCAGACGTTGACCGCCGCGGCCAGCGCCACCCTCGGTGCGGCCGCGCTCACCGTGCCGGGCCTGTCGGCCGCGCAGAACGCCCCCGGCGCGGCCGGACGCGCCGACGAACCGATCGTCGTGCACCTGCGTGACGCCGACTCCGGGACGATGGACGTCTTCGTCGGTGAGAGGCGCATCGAGGTACGCGACCGCGGCCTGGCGGACCGGCTGCGGCGCGCCGCCCGGCGCTGACCCCACCTTCCGCCCCGCCATCCTGTCCCCGCCCAGTGAGGTTGGTCCGTCATGTCTTCCCACCGCGAGGCCCCGGAGATAGCCAAGGATCCGGTCGCCGACAGCTCCGACCTGTACGCGTTCGTCAGCCCCGACAAACGCGACACGGTCACGTTGATCGCCAACTACGTGCCGCTGCAGCTCCCCTCCGGGGGCCCGAACTTCTTCGAGTTCGGCGACGACGTGCGCTACGAGATCCATATCGACAACGACGGTGACGGTCGTCCGGATGTCACCTACCGGTTCGAATTCACCACCGAGATCACCAACCCGAACAGTTTTCTCTACAACACCGGTCCGATCGACTCGCTGGACAGCAGGAACTGGAACCGGCGGCAGTTCTACAGCCTGACCCGGGTGGCCGACGGCCGCGAGCACCGGCTGGCGCACAAGCTGCAGTGCCCGCCGTGCAACGTCGGCCCGCTGTCCACTCCGAAGTACGCCGACCTGGTGCGCCAGGCCACCTACTCGCTCTCCACCGGGGAGCGGGTCTTCGCCGGGCAGCGCGCCGACGGGTTCTTCGTCGACCTCGGGGCGATCTTCGACCTGGGCACGCTGCGGCCGTTCCAGCAACTGCACGTCGCGGGGAAGAAGATCTTCAAGGCCGAGGGGGAGCCGGTCAACGCCACCGACCGGATGAACGTGCACAGCATCGCCGTGCAGGTGCCGATGGAGCGGGTCCGTCGGCGCGCCAACCGCTACGGTGCCGGCGATCGGGCGTCGGTGATCGGGGTGTGGACGTCGGCGTCGCGCCGGCAGGTGCGGGTGCTCGGCGACCGGGGCGCGGCGGACACCAGCACCGGCCCGTTCACCCAGGTCTCGCGGTTGGGCAATCCACTGTTCAACGAGGTCGTCGTGCCGATGTCCAAGAAGGACCTGTGGAACTCGCTGCCGCCGTCGGAGGACAAGCGGTTCGCCCCGTTCGTCGAGCAGCCCGAGCTGGCCGCGTTGCTGCCGGCGCTCTACCCGGACGTCTTTCCCAACCTGGACAAGCTCAACAAGACGAAGAAGGCCCGGGCCGACCTGGTGGCGATCCTGCTCACCGGCGTGCCGGCCGGGCTGATCGACGGCTTCACCAACACCACGGGTGACGTGCAGGCCGACATGCTGCGACTGAACACCGCGATCCCGCCGACCAGGCGCCCGGACCGGTTCGGGGTGCTCGGCGGTGACCTGGCCGGGTTCCCGAACGGGCGGCGGGTCGGCGACGACGTGGTCAGCATCGCCCTGCGGGCCATCGCCGGGGTCACCGTCCCGTTGGTGGACAAGACATTTCGACCGGACGCGGCGGCCGCCGCGGTCACCCCGGGGCTGAGCTCCGCCGACGTGACCGCGCCGTTCCTCGGAAACTTCCCCTACCTGGGTACGCCGTACGACGGGTTCAACAACCCGTCGGCGGCGTCCTGAACGGGGCGGGGAGCGCGGATGCACGAGCACGCGTACGGGCCGACGGAGACGGGGACCGTCGTCCTCGATCTGGGCGGCGACACCGGTGCCCTGATCGTCTACACGGGTCGGGACCTGCACGGTCGGGAGATCGAGATCAGCCGCGACGACGACCGGCGGGTCCACTCGGCGGTGCGTGAGCGCCTGGTCCGCGACGGCTCGTTCCACAGCGCGGTCTATCCCGATCTGCCGAGCGGGATCTATACCGTCTGGTGGGATGATCACACGTCTGCTGGCACGGTCACCGTCCATGGTGGAGCGGTGGCCGAGTTTGTCTGGCCGAGCAGCGGTTTCGGGGTCGCCGGCTGACCTCGACGCACCTGTTTCACCACCGCGCCCCGTCCACATTGTGGACGGGGCGCGAGTGCTGTCCAAGGCTGGACGGGCGGTCTGCGCCGCACCGCGTTAACCTGTCCCCCACCCAAGATCAGCTTAGGGGTGACGATCTTTGGTGCCGGCCGGTCATGGACTCGTCGGAGAAGCGCCACGGCAGAAAAGTCGGGCAACTCGCCGGAGAGGGCGTTACTCGGCCGGGGTCTGAATCGATAGGGCAGGTTGCGAGGCTGGACGGCCCGAGTGGCCGACCGGGGGTGTCGGGAGGGCGACTCCATTATCAAGTTTGGCTTGACGGCGCACGCATTACACGCGTGTAATTTGAATGGGGTTGTTCGCGCGGAACGCAACAAAACGGGACGGGACGGACAAGCACGCCTTTCGCGTGGGGGGTTGCAGCGGCGATGACGCCGGTGCGCGACAAGGAGGCATTTGATGGACGGCCAGCTTGAGGTGGCCGACCTGCTCGGAAACGCGCCGGAGTGGCAGGAGCGGGCATTGTGCTCGCAGACCGACCCCGAGGCGTTCTTTCCCGAGAAGGGCGGCTCGACCCGCGAGGCGAAGCGGATCTGCTCGCGTTGCGAGGTCAAGACCGAGTGCCTCGAATACGCACTGGGTCACGACGAGCGGTTTGGCATCTGGGGTGGGCTCTCCGAGCGGGAGCGGCGCAAGTTGAAGCGGCGGGCCGCCTGAGCGGTGCGCGGGCCTGCCTGCGCGTGGCTCGACGGGCCGGCGTGGTTCGAGGGTCGAGGCGAGGGCTGCCTCGGCGGGTGTGCGGGTCGGGGCGGGGCTGCCGGGGGGCGGCCTGAGGTCGGGGCGGCGGGGGCCGCCCGACCGTCCGCTTCCCGCGCGGTCGGCCGTCGGGCTCGGCTCAGGCGAGTTCGTCCGGGTCGACCCCGAGAAGGTTCGCCACCTGTTCGATGATCACGTCATGGACGAGATCGGCGAGGTCCTCACGGTCCATCGCCCGGAACTCCAGGGGCCGCCGGTACAGCACGATCCGCGGCGGCACCTCCTGCCGGCCTGGGCGCCCGGGCAGCAGCCGGGCCAACGGGACCTCGCCGTCCTCCAGCACGTCCGAGTCGTAGACGTTCAAGTCCGGCGGGACGTCCTCGACAGCGAACTCGACCCCGGCCAACTCCTTGGCGAACCGACGCTCCAGCGTCTCGACGGTGTCCAGGACCAGGTCGTCGAAGACCTCGGCCTTGGTCCGCGCCAGCGGCACGGTGGCCGGAACCAGCCGCCCGCGCAGGCCGCGCCCGTGCCGGTCACGATGCCCACGCCGACCAGCGGCGGGGCGGCGGTGTTCCGGGCTCGTCATGAGGCAAAGGGTAGCGCCCGTGCCGGGCTGGTCAGCGGCAGCGCCGCTCCCGTGGCGCGGCGCGCCCAGAACGTTCGACTGTGATCACCATGACGGGCGTGTCGCAACGCGAAGCGATGCGCCGGACCCGGTAATGGAGATACCCTGCCGCACGTGAGGTCACCACGGCGCTGCTCTCGTAACGGCTGCCCCCGGCAAGCGGTCGCCACATTGACCTATGTCTACAACGAGTCGACAGCGGTGGTGGGGCCGCTGGCGGCGTTCGCCGAGCCGCACACGTACGACCTGTGCGAGCCGCACGCCCGCAGCCTGACCGCGCCGCGCGGCTGGGACGTCGTCCGGCACGAGGGCGAGTTCGAACCGCCGCCGCCCACAACGGACGACCTGGTCGCGCTGGCCGAAGCGGTCCGCGAAGCCGCCCGCCCGGCCCCCCGCCCCCCGGAGCCGGACCAGAGCCGTCCCGAGAATCCCCACCAAACCGGCCGCCGAGGCCACCTCCGAGTAATCCCCCCCAACCACTAACCCCCACGCCCACCAACCCGCCGCGCCCCCTTCCGGCCCGGCCGGCCGGCCGCGCCTTCCTTCCGGCGTTGATCATGAAGTTATTGCCCCGCCCCTCGGCGTGTCGTGGCAATAACTTCATGATCAACGGGGCGGGGGCGGGGGCGGGGGTGGGGGTGGGTGGGGGTGGGTGGGGTTAGAGCTTGGTCCAGGCTTGGGTCAGGACTGCGCGGAGGGTCTGCTCGATCTCGTCGAAGTGCTGCTGCTGCGCGATCAGGGGTGGGGCCAACTGGATGACGGGGTCGCCCCGGTCGTCGGCCCGGCAGTAGAGGCCCGCCTGGAACAGGGCGGTGGAGAGAAAGCCGCGCAGCAGGCGCTCCGACTCGGCCTCGGTGAAGGTCTCCCGGGTGGTCTTGTCCTTGACCAGTTCGATGCCGTAGAAGTAGCCGTCACCGCGGACGTCGCCGACGATCGGCAGGTCGTGCAGCTTCTCCAGGGTGGCGCGGAAGGCGTCCTCGTTGGCGCGTACGTGCCCGACCAGGTCCTCGCGGGCGAACACCTCCAGGTTGGCCAGCGCCACCGCGCAGGAGACCGGGTGCCCACCGAAGGTAACCCCGTGGGCGAACATGCCAGTCTCGGTGAGGAACGGTTCCATCAGTCGGTCGCTGGCGATCATCGCGCCCAGCGGGGCGTAGCCGGAGGTGATGCCCTTGGCGGTGGTGATGATGTCCGGCTGGTAGCCGTAGCGCACCGCGCCGAAGTATTCACCCAACCGCCCCCACGAGCAGATCACCTCGTCCGAGACGAGCAGCACGTCGTACGCGTCGCAGATCTCCCGTACCCGTTCGAAGTAACCGGGCGGTGGTGGGAAGCACCCGCCGGAGTTCTGCACCGGCTCAAGGAAGACCGCGGCGACCGTGTCCGGGCCTTCCCGCTCGATGGCCCGCCCGATCTCGTCGGCGGCCCAGCGGCCGAACGCCTCGGGGTCGTCGCCGTGTTCGGGCGCCCGGTAGAAGTTCGTGTTCGGCACCTTGATCGCACCCGGCACCAGTGGCTCGAAGTCGCTCTTGATGCCGGGCAGGCCGGTGATCGACAGGGCGCCCATCGAGGTGCCGTGATAGGCGATGTAGCGGCTGATCACCTTGTACTTGTTGGGCTTCCCGGTGCGCTTGAAGTAGGCGCGGGCCAACTTCCACGCCGCCTCGACGGCCTCGGAGCCGCCGGTCGTGAAGAAGATCCGGTTGAGGTCGCCGGGGGTGAGCGCGGCGATCCGCTCGGCCAGCTCGACGGCCTTCGGGTGCGCGTACGACCAGAGCGGGAAGTAGGCCAGCTCGCCGGCCTGCTTGGCGGCGGCCTCGGCCAGCTCGGTGCGGCCGTGGCCGGCGTTGACCACGAAGAGCCCGGCGAGCCCGTCCAGGTAGCGGCGGCCCTGTGCATCCCAGACGTACGCTCCCTCGCCGCGCACGATGGTCGGCACCTCACCGGCGGAGTAGCTCGCCATCCGGGTGAAGTGCATCCAGAGGTGGTCGGTGGCGTTGGCCATGTCAGCCCCATCGGTCGTCGGGCCGGTCAAAGGGGTGAGGCCGGCCGCTCTGCCAACGGTTATCGCACAGCCGAGACCTCTAGGGCAAGTGTTATCGGCGGTTCCACGGTCAGTTGGCGACGGATTCAGTGTGAAGGCGTCACAGCAGCAACGGAATCCGTACTGCTGCCCGCCCGGGTGATCATCGGGCGGCGGGGTGGACGTGTGCTGCTGGCGGCCTTTGGAGCTGAATCGCTTGCGACATCACGGCTGCCCGTCGGGGTGGCCCTGGTTCGGTGTCCGTTGCTCTTTGCGGGTACGCCTTGCGGATCGCCGAATCGACTGCGACATCACGGCTGCCGGTCGGGGTGGGCCCCGGCTCGTCGCCCGTTGCCCTCCCGGGTTCGCCTTGCGGATCGGCGAATCGGCTGCGACATCACGGCTGCCCGTCGAGGTGGGCCCTGGTTCGGTGTCCGCTGTCCTTCCGGGTTTGCCCTGCCCATCGCCGAATCGTTTGCGACATCAGCTCCATAGGGGTTGCCCGATGGTGGTGCCTCCCTCGGCCGCCGGCTCGATCCACACCGGTTCGCTGAAAACGCGGTGTCCGGACGTGGTGGATACCGCGATATCGGTGAAGTCGAGTGGATCAACCGCGGGGAGGGGGCCTCGCGGGGGAGGGGGCCTCGCGGGGCCGGGGAGGCGCGGGATGGAGGTTGGGAGGGGTGGGTCTTGGGTCGGGGAACGTGCGGGCTGGAGGTCGGGAGGGGTGGGTCTGAGGCGGGGATCCGCCTGGGCGTCGTTCGTCGGTGCGGTGAAACCGGGGCGTCAGGCCGTACCCCAGGTGTAGGTCTGCTTGCGCAGCTTGAGGTAGACGAACGCCTCGGTGGAGAGCACCCCGGGCACCGCGCGCAGCCGTTGCAGGATCTCCAGCAGGTGGTCGTCGTTGCGGCAGACCACCTCGGTGAGCAGGTCGAACGACCCGGCGGTGATCACCACGTAGTCGACCTCGTCCAGTTCGGCCAGCCGGTCCGCGACCGCCTCCAGGTCGCCGTCGGTGCGTAGGCCGACCATTGCCTGCCGGTTGAAGCCGAGCTGGAGCGGATCGGTCACCGCCACGATCTGCATCACGCCGGAGTCGAGCAGTCGCTGCACCCGCTGGCGGACCGCCGCCTCGGACAGCCCCACCGCCTTGCCGATCGTCGCGTACGGGCGGCGGCCGTCTTCCTGGAGCTGCTCGATGATCTGCTTGGCCACGTCATCCAGCAGAGCGTGATTGGCGCCTTCACGGACAGCGACGCGTCGACCGCCGTTGCTGTTCTCGTGCTGCCGGTTTGTCATTGCCCGCTCCCCATGTCCCGAATCGTGATGTCGCGCGTGTATCCCGGCGTAGTCTGGCGTATTTCGTCGTACATCGCTATTCCCGCAACGGAATCCCTTGTAAGGGAGGTCACCTCATGTCAGGATCAGTCGTCCATGGCACTTGACCCTCCCGACATTCCCGCCGGCGTGCCTCCCCCGTCCCGCCCGCCGACGATGACCCCTAGGAGTCGTCATGCGTACTCCCCTCCGGCCCCTCTCCCGGCGTGGACTGCTCACCGGCACTCTCGGTTCGGCCGCCCTGCTCACCATGGGCGGCAGCCTCGCGGGCTGCGGCACCAAGGGCGCACAGCAGACCGAGGCTGGTTGCGTCAGCGAGGACCTCTCCGGCACCGAGAAGAAACTCGCCTTCGCCAACTGGCCGCAGTACATGGACGTTGACGACGCTGACGAGTCCAAGCGGCCGAGCCTCGACGAGTTCATCACGAAGACCGGCATCCAGGTGACCTACACCGAGGACATCAACGACAACAACGAGTTCTTCGGCAAGGTACAGAACCAGCTTGCCGCCTGTCAGAGCACCGACCGCGACATCATCGTGCTGACCGACTGGATGGCGGCCCGGATGATCCGGCTCGGCTGGATCCAGAAGCTCGACCCGGCGAAGATCCCGAACGTGCAGGCCAACCTGCTTCCGTCGCTGCTCAACCGCCCCTTCGACACCGAGAACCGGATCTCCATCCCGTGGCAGTCCGGCCTCGCGGGCCTGGCGTACAACGGCAACGTCACGAAGGAACTGCGGACCGTCGACGAACTGCTCACCCGTGCCGACCTCAAGGGCAAGGTGACCGCGCTCAGCGAGATGCGCGACACCATGGGCCTGCTGCTCGGGTCGAACGGGCACGACCCGGCCAACTTCACCGCCGCCCAGTTCGACGACGCCCTCAACAAGCTCAAGAAGGCAGTCGACTCCGGGCAGATCCGCAAGTTCACCGGCAACGACTACGCGCCCGACCTGGCCAAGGGCGACATCGCCGCGTGCATCGGCTGGTCCGGCGACGTCATCCAACTGTCCGGTGAGGACGAGAAGGTACGGTTCGTCGCGCCGGACTCGGGCGTGATGCTCTACAGCGACAACATGATGGTCCCCAACAAGGCCACCCACAAGGGCAACGCCGAAGCGCTGATCAACTACTACTACGAGCCGGCGGTCGCGGCGAAGCTGGCCGCGTACGTCAACTACATCTGCCCGGTCAAGGGCGCTCAGGCCGAGATGGAGAAGATCGACCCCGAGTTGGCCGCCAACCCGCTGATCTTTCCGGACGAGGCGCTGCTGTCGAAGTCCAAGGTGTTCATGGCCCTGGACGAGAAGCAGGAGAAGGAGTACGAGGGCAAGTTCCAACAGGTCATCGGGGCGTGATCAGGATGGCCCGCGAGACACCCGCCGGCGACCTGCGCCTGGCCGACCTCACCAAACGGTTTGGCGTCTTCACCGCCGTCGACGACCTGAGCCTGACCGTCGAGCAGGGCTCGTTCTTCGCGCTGCTCGGCGCGTCCGGCTGCGGCAAGACCACCACGTTGCGGATGATCGCCGGCCTGGAGGAGCCGACCAGCGGCCAGGTGCTGCTCGGTGACACCGACATCGCCCGACTGCGGCCGTACAAGCGGCCGGTGAACACCGTCTTCCAGAGCTACGCGCTCTTTCCGCACCTCAGCATCTTCGAGAACGTGGCCTTCGGGCTGCGCCGACGCGGCATCCGCTCGGTCGACGACGAGGTTGCCCGGATGCTGTCGCTGGTGCAGCTCGACGGCTATGGCAACCGCCGCCCGGCCCAGCTGTCCGGGGGTCAGCAGCAGCGGGTCGCGCTTGCCCGCGCTCTGATCAACCGGCCGCAGGTGCTGCTGCTCGACGAGCCGCTGGGCGCACTCGACCTCAAGCTGCGCCGACAGATGCAGATCGAGCTGAAGCGCATCCAGACCGAGGTCGGCATCACCTTCGTACACGTCACCCACGACCAGGAGGAGGCCATGACCATGGCCGACACCGTCGCGGTGATGAACGCCGGCCGGATCGAGCAGTTGGGTGCCCCGGCCGACATCTACGAGTTTCCCGCCACCGCCTTCGTGGCGAACTTCCTCGGCCAGTCCAATCTGCTCGCCGGCGAGGCCACCGGCGTCAGCGGCGGCGACGTCGCGGTGACGGCACACGGCACGCGCTTCTCCGTGCCCGTCGGCCGGGCACGGGCCGAGAGCGGTCCGGTCCACCTGGGGGTACGCCCGGAGAAGCTGATTCTGGTCGGCTCCGCCGACCAGGTGCCCGCCGGGCATCAGCACGTCACCGGAGTGGTCACCGACGCCTCCTACGTGGGAGTCAGCACGCAGTACCTGCTGCGTACCGGCTGGGGCACCGAGGTGTCGGTCTTCGCCGCCAACAGCGGGACGTCGACGACCGTGGCGGTCGGCGGCGAGGCCGTGGCGTACTGGGATCCACGGCATGCGTTCCTGTTGCCCCGCGACGCCGCCGACACCGACCGGACCGCACCGGTGCCGGACGAGCCGGTGGGTGCGTCGTCGTGACCCTGCTGGCCCCCACCGGCTCGGGGCACCCGCCGCCCGCGCCACCGGCAGCCCGGTCGGGGCGACGCCGACTCCTGCCGTACCTCCTGTTGTTGCCGGGCGCGGCCTGGCTGGTCATCTTCTTCGGTGTGCCGCTCGTGCAGTTGGCGGCGGCCAGCCTGTACGACCCCAGCGGCTCGCTCTCCACCGGGTACGCGATGACCTGGGCGGTCGGCAACTACCCGGACGTGCTCCAGGCGTACTGGCCGCAGTTCCTGCGCTCGTTCGGCTACGCCGGGCTGGCCCTGGTGCTGGCGTTGCTGCTGGGCTACCCGCTGGCGTACGCCATCGCGCAGAAGGCCGGCCGCTGGAAGAACCTGCTGCTGGTGTGCGTCGTCGCGCCGATGTTCACCAGCTTTCTGGTCCGCACGTTGGCCTGGAAGACGATCCTGTCGGACAACGGCGCGCTCGTCGGTCTGCTGCGCGACGTGCACCTGCTCGCCCCGGACGGCCGGCTGCTGGCCACCCCGTTCGCTGTGGTGCTCGGCCTGACATACAACTTCCTGCCGTTTCTGGTGCTGCCGCTGTACGCGAGCCTGGAGCGGCTCGACCCCCGGTTGCTGGAGGCGGCCAGCGACCTGTACGCGAGCCCGGTGCAGGCGTTCCGTCGGGTGACACTGCCGCTGTCCATGCCCGGTCTGGTCGCCGGCACGCTGCTGTTCTTCATCCCGGCCAGCGGCGACTACATCAACGCGGAGCTGCTCGGCACCCCGAACGAATACATGATCGGCAACGTCATCGACTCGGCGTTCCTGGTCCGACTGGACTACCCGCAGGGCGCCGCGCTGTCGTTCCTGCTGATGGCGGCGATCCTCGCGGTGGTCTTCGGCTACCTCCGTCGAGCCGGCACGGAGGAGGTCCTGTGAGGGTTTCCCGTTGGTTGGCGGACCGCTGGGTGATGATCGTGGCGTTGCTGGTGCTCGGTTACCTGGCGCTGCCGATCCTGGTGGTGGCGGGGCTGTCGTTCAACCGTCCGTCGAGCCGGCTGTCGTACGACTTCAACGAGTTCACTCTGGACAACTGGCGGCAGCCGTGCGCCACCTCGGACATGTGCGACGCGGTGGTCCGCAGCGTGCAGATCGGCTTCCTCGCCACTGTGATCGCCACCGTGCTCGGCACCCTGATGGCGTTCGCGCTGGTCCGGCACCGCTTTCGTGGCCGATCCGGGATCAACGTGCTGATCTTCCTGCCGATGGCCACCCCGGAACTGGTGATGGGCACGTCGCTGCTGGCCCTGTTCGTGTCGGCGGGCGTACCGCAGGGTTTCTGGACCGTCGTGATCGCGCATGTGATGTTCTGTGTGTCGTTCGTGGTGGTCACCGTGAAGGCGCGGCTCGCCGGCATGGACCGGCGGCTGGAGGAGGCCGCCATGGACCTCTACGCCACCGAGTGGCAGACCTTCCGGCGGATCACCCTGCCGCTGGTGCTGCCCGGCATCGTGGCCGCCGCGTTGCTGGCCTTCTCGCTGAGCTTCGACGACTTCATCATCACGAACTTCAACGCCGGCACCACCGTCACCTTCCCGATGTACGTCTGGGGCGCTGCCCAGCGTGGCATCCCACCACAGGTCAACGTGATCGGCACGGCGATGTTCGCGGTCGCGCTGCTGCTCGTGGGCCTCAGCTCGCTGCGCGGTCGACGGGCCCGCCGCGCCAACCTGCTGGTCGGGTCGACACCGCAGGCGCGGCGGCCGTCATGACCACAGCCCGCCGCGCCGGTCGGGGAAACCGTCCTACGGGTCACCCGCCCCGCGTGTGGGGTCTGCCCTCATGACGCCCGCGCATGCCGGCCGGGCTCTGGCCGACGCGGCACCCGTGCCGTACTGGCTCGACCGCCCGGACCGCCCCGACCCGCTACCGCCGCTGAGCGGTCGGCACTCCGCCGACCTGCTGGTGATCGGCGGCGGTTACAGCGGACTGTGGGCCGCGCTGTTGGCGAAACAGGCGGACCCGGACCGGGACGTGCTGCTCGTCGACGCCGGGACCTGCGGTTGGGCGGCTTCCGGGCGCAACGGCGGTTTCTGCGCCGCCTCGCTGACCCACGGCCTCGCCAACGGCGTCGACCGGTTCCCCGACGAGGTCGGCGAGTTGGAACGCCTCGGGCGCGACAACCTGGACGCCATCGCGGCCACGGTCGAGACGTTCGACATCGACTGCGATTTCGAGCGCACCGGCGAGCTGGCCGTCGCCGTCGAGCCGTACCAACTCGACGGGTTGGCCGCCGACGCGGACCTGGCCCGCCGGTACGGCCACCGGGTGCGGTTGCTCGACCGGGACGAGGTGCGCGCCGAGGTGCGCTCGCCGACGTACCTGGGTGGGATGTTCGACGCCGACCGGGTCGCCATGGTGGACCCGGCGAAGCTGGCCTGGGGGCTGCGCCGCGCCTGCCTCGACCTCGGCGTACGCGTGCACGAGCACACCCGGGTCACCGGACTGCGCTCCGACGGCGCGGCCCTGCACGCCAGCACCCAGGGCGCCGGCCCCGCCGCCCACCCGGCCGACAGTGGCCGGGCCGACACCACTGCCACCGGCCTGCCCGGCTCGATCCGGGCGCGCCGGGTCGTGCTGGCCACCAACGCGTTCCCGCCGCTGCTACGCCGGCTGCGGGCGTACCTGGTGCCGGTCTACGACCACGTGCTGATGACCGAGCCGCTCACCGCCGCCCAGCGCGACGCCATCGGGTGGCGCAACCGGCAGGGGCTCGCCGACACCGCCAACCAGTTCCACTACTACCGGATCACCACCGACGGACGGATCCTCTTCGGCGGCTACGACGCCGTCTACCACTACGGCAACCGGGTCGCGCCCCAACTGGAACAACGACCGGCCACCTTCACCACCCTCGCCCGCCACTTCTTCACCACGTTCCCGCAGCTCGCCGACGTGCGGTTCAGCCACCGCTGGGGCGGGGTCATCGACACCTGCACCCGGTTCTGCCCGTTCTTCGGCACCGCCTACAACGGTCGGCTGGCGTACGCGGCCGGCTACACCGGCCTCGGCGTCGGGGCCACCCGCTTCGGGGCCCGGGTGCTGCTCGACCTGCTCGACGGCGGGAACACCCCGCTGACCCGGCTCGACCTGGTCCGCCGCAAGCCACTGCCGTTCCCACCGGAACCCGTCCGCGCGGTCGGCATCAATCTCACCCGCTGGTCACTGGCCCGCGCCGACGCGCGCGAGGGCCGGCGCGACCTCTGGCTTCGTACTCTCGATCGTTTCGGTTTGGGGTTTGATTCCTGATGCGTGTCCTCCTCGTCGGCGCCGGTGGCGTCGGCTCCGCCGCCGTAGCCATCGCCGCCCGACGGACCTTCTTCGAGACCATCGTGGTGGCCGACCACGACCCCGTTCGGGCCCAACGGGCGGTCGCCGGGCACGACGACCGTTTCGTCGCCGCCCAGGTCGACGCCGCCTCGGCCGACGCGGTCACCGCACTGTGCCGGGAGCACCGGATCACGCACGTGCTGAACGCCGTCGACCCGCGGTTCGTGATGCCGATCTTCGACGGCGCGTTCGCGGCCGGCGCGGACTACCTGGACATGGCGATGTCGCTGTCGCACGTCGAAACCGGCGTGAAGCTCGGCGACGAACAGTTCGCGCAGGCCGACACCTGGTCGGCGGCCGGTCGGCTGGCGCTGTGCGGCATCGGGGTCGAGCCCGGCCTCTCCGACGTCTTCGCCCGTTACGCCGCCGACGAACTGTTCAGTGAGATCGACGAGATCGGAGTCCGGGACGGGGCGAACCTCACCGTCGACGGGTACGACTTCGCGCCCTCGTTCTCCATCTGGACCACCATCGAGGAGTGCCTCAATCCGCCGGTCGTCTGGGAACGGGACCGGGGCTGGTTCACCACCGAACCGTTCTCCGAGCCGGAGGTCTTCCACTTCCCCGAGGGGATCGGGCCGGTCGAGTGCGTCAACGTGGAGCACGAGGAGGTGCTGCTCATCCCGCGCTGGGTCAAGGCCCGGCGGGTCACCTTCAAGTACGGCCTGGGCGACGAGTTCATCGAGGTGCTCAAGACGCTGCACAAGCTCGGTCTGGACGCCGTCTCCCCGGTGCGGGTACGCGGCGTCGACGTCTCCCCGCGCGACGTGGTGGCCGCCAGCCTGCCCGACCCGGCCACGCTCGGCGCCCGGATGCGCGGCAAGACCTGCGCCGGCACCTGGGTACGCGGCCTCGGCCCGGACGGCCAACCTCGCGAGGTCTACCTGTACCACGTGGTCGACAACGAGTGGTCGATGCGGGAGTACGGGCACCAGGCGGTGGTCTGGCAGACCGCCGTCAACCCGGTCGTCGCGTTGGAGTTGCTGGCCAGCGGCGCGTGGGCCGGCGTCGGGGTGCTCGGACCGGAGGCGTTACCCCCGATGCCCTTCCTCGACCTGCTCAACGGTTACGGCTCACCATGGGCGATGGAGGAGCGGTGAGCCCGCCCCGCTGACGGCATCGCGACAGTTCCGTCATGGTCGTTTGCTCTCCGACCGCTGTCGACACGGTGCGGGGGGGATCTGCGGCTTTTGTTGTGCTGATACCCGCACGATCGGCCCTGCCCCGCAACCTGGAGGGTTGCCGCACCTGCCGACTCGTCGCCCGCCAACGCGCCCACCGATCTTTCCCGCGAAGCGAAAGGCGCAGGTGACGAACGCGACGGGGGATATTGCACGCTGTGTTTGCGACGACACTCATCGCCGTGACGATGCAACCACCACAGCACCCGGGGCCGCCGTACCCGCCGTCGTTCGGCCAGACGCCCCGACCGAACTGGTTCCGCCGGGCCACTCCCGCCAGCCGCGTCGCCGTGATCCTCGGCTCGGTGACGCTGTCGATCCTGCTGCTCTGCTGCGCCGGGACCGCCATCATCGGCGCGTTGACCGGCGAGCCGGAGCCGACCAGAACCGGCACCGCGGCCGAGCAACCGCAACAGCCGATCCTGGCCGCGCCCGGCGAGCCGACCGAGGAGGCCCCGGCCCAGGAGGAATCGCCGACCGATGCGTCCTCCACGGTGCCCTCGTCGGCCCCGTCATCGGTCGCGCCCAGCCCGCCCGGCGCGGCGGCCGTGCCGGTGGTGCAGGTGACGACCGTGACGGAGAAGGCCACCATCCGGTACGGCGAGCGGACCGTCAAAGACTCGTCACTGGCCGAGGGCAAGCGGGTCGTCCGGACCAAGGGCGTCAACGGCGTCCGGACCATGACCTACGAGGTGACCACCACCGACGGCGTGCGGACAGCCAAGAAGCTGGTCAAATCCGCGGTGACGAAACAGCCGGTGACTCAGGTCGTGGCCGTCGGCACGAAGAAGCCGCAGTCGTCGAAGTGCGACCCGAACTACAGCGGCTGCGTCCCGATCGCCAGCGACGTCGACTGCGCGGGTGGTAGTGGCAACGGCCCCGCCTACGTCAGAGGGCCGATCAGGGTCATCGGCGACGACATCTACGACCTTGACCGAGACGGCGACGGAATAGCCTGCGACTAACCCCGCCCCCGCCCCCGCCCCCGCCCCCGCGCGCCCCGTCCCCACCCCCCACTCCCGCGATCTTGCACTTTCTGTGGTCACTTATGCCTCCTATCGGGCATATCGTCGACAGTAAGTGCAAGATCGCGGGAGCGAAGGGGTGCGCGAGGGGGTGGTGCTAGCACGGGTGAGGGGGGTTGTGGGGGTTGTCCACAGAGGGGTTGGTTTTCCACAGGTCGTTGTTGCGGGGCACTGGCGGAGGCCCGGGTCGGTCAGCCTCCCCGCATGGCAACTCAGTTATGGCGTACGGACGCGCTGATGCGGCAGCTCACCGTTGGACGGATACGGACTCGGCTCGATCGCGAGGAAATCCTGCGTGTGCGCAGAGGGGTCTACGCCGACAAGCCCTGCGACGACGACGACGAACTACGCGCCCTGATGCTCCGGCTGCCCGACGGAGCGATGTTAGCGAGGCAGAGTGCCGCCCGCCGATACGGCTTCGGGGTCCTGCGCGACGATCTGATCCACATCCAGTTGCCCGCCGAGGTGCCAAAGCCCCGTCTGCCCGGGGTGGTTGTTCACCGGACGGTTCTACCCGCGCGGCCGGTCTTCGTCGCAGGCCTGCCCTGTGTGCCGCCGGCGCGCTGTGCAGTCGACCTTGCGCGCGCCGCTCGTCGGGTCGACGCACTCCCAGTGCTCGACGCCGCCCTGCGATCCGGCTTGGTCACCCAGGATGACCTGCTGGCCGAGGTTGCGGCCCACAACGCGTTGCGGGGTGTCCGCCAGGCCCGCCAACTTGTACCGCTGGCAGACGGCAGGGCGGAGTGCCGGCAGGAAAGCCAGTTGCGACTGATCCTGATCGACGGCGGCCTGCCCCCGCCGGAGCCGCAACTATGGGTGACCGACCGCCACGGCATCCCGCTGTACCGCCTCGATCTGGGCTACCGCGAACGCCGAATCGGCATCGAGTACGACGGACAGTCGCACCTGGACCGCGATCGACTCAGGCACGACCGTGAGCGGATCAACTGGCTGGCCGCAGCGGGTTGGCGGATGCGCTACTTCACCGACCGCGACCTCTACCGCCGCCCCGAACACATCAAAGCCACAATCCGCGCCGCCCTCTCCTAACCACCCCCCTGCCGAGCCCCGTGCCCCGCCCTCGCCCTCGCTCACGCCCTCGCCCTCGCCCTCGCCCTCGCTCACGCCGATCTTGCACTTTCTGCTCCGACAAAAGACGCCTTACGCCTATTTCGACAACACAAAGTGCAAGATCGCCGGGCCGGGCCGGGCTGGGGCGGGCCGGGCGGGGCCGGGGCCGGGGCTGGGGCGGGCCGGGGGGTCTTGTGGCGCGGGTCACTGTTGGGTGCCTGGGTGCGGAGGGCTTTGGGGACGGGGGGCTCAGGGGGCCCGACACGGGGAGGAAGGGGGCGGGGGCTGGGGTGTGGTGGTTTGCCTGCTGGACAGGCGCGTGGAGGATGGCTGCGGCGGGTGCTTACAGAACCCTTAACCCGGGCCTGCGACGGTATGCCGGGCAAGCCGAACTGGGGGAGCGGGAAACGTGCGGGTGCTGGTGGCGGACGACGAGCGGTTGTTGGCGGACACGGTGGCCGAAGGGCTGCGCCGCCTCTCGATGGCCGTGGACGTCTGCTACGACGGTGACGGTGCGCTGGAGCGGGTCGGGGTGAACCGGTACGACGTGGCGGTGCTGGACCGGGACATGCCTGGACACACCGGCGACGAGGTGTGCCGCAGCATCGCCGACTCGCATCTCGGCACCCGGGTGCTGCTGCTCACCGCGGCGGCGGGCATCCGGGACCGGGTGGAGGGCCTCGGCCTCGGCGCGGACGACTACCTGACCAAGCCGTTCGCCTTCGCCGAGTTGGTGGCTCGGGTGCAGGCCCTCGGGCGGCGGTCCACTCCGGCGCTGCCACCGGTGCTCGCCCAGGACGGCCTGACCCTGGACGTGGGTCGGCACCTGGCCGCCCGGGATGGTCGCCCCCTCGCGTTGAGCCCCAAGGAGTTCGCGGTGCTGCACGTGCTGCTGCGCGCGGACGGCCAGGTGGTCAGCGCCGAGGAGTTGCTGGAGCAGGCCTGGGACGAGTTCGCCGACCCGTTCACCAACGCCGTACGGGTCACCGTGATGACCCTGCGCAAGAAGCTCGGCGATCCCGCGATCATTCACACCGTTCCGAAGGCCGGCTACCGCATCGGTGGCACGGCGTGAGCTGGACGCCCCGACGCCGGGTGCTGCTGGTGGGGCTGTTGGCGCTGCTGGCCGGCCCGGTGCTGCCGGCGATGGGCAAGTTGCTGTCGCAGGTGACCTGGAACTGGGGGCAGCGGTTCTGTGACCTGCCCGTGCCGGGGATGTCGGCGGTGTGCCGCACCGTCCGGCCGGGGGGTTTCCTGCTGCCCCTGGTGGCTGTCCTGCTCGTGACCCTGGCTGTCCTGGTGGGGCTCTGGTTCGCCGCGGCGTGGTGCCTGCGCCCGGTCGCTGACCTGGCCGGGCCGATCGGGCAGCTCGGCCCGCAGAACCTCGGTCACCGGATCCGGCCCCGGGGCGGCGACGAGTTGGCCCGGCTGTCGAGGGCGATCGACGAGATGATGGAACGCGTCTCCGCCGGGTACGAGGGGCAGCGGCGGTTCGCCGCGAACGCCTCGCACGAGCTGCGTACACCCCTCGCCGTGCAGCGGACGCTCATCGAGGTCGGCATGGCCAGGGCGCTCACCGGCGAGCAGTTGGAGCTGCTGACCAATCAGCTGCTGGAGACCAACGAGCGCAACGAACGACTGATCGAGGGCCTGCTCGCGCTCAGCGAGAGCGACCAGGGTCTCCGTTCGCGGATACCGCAGCGGTTGGACGCGATCGTCGAGGCGGTGCTGGCGGGTTACCTGGACCGGGCCCGGGAGGCCGGCGTCACAGTGGAGACCCATCTCGAACCCCGGATGGTCGTCGGCGAGCGGGTGCTGCTGGAACGCCTGGTCACCAACCTGGTGGAGAACGGGATCAAGTACAACCGGCCGGGCGGTTCGCTGACCGTCGTGGTGGGCGGCGTGCCCGCGCTGTCAGTGGTCAACACCGGCCAGCCCGTGCCGGCCGAGGCGGTCGCCGGTCTGTTCGAGCCGTTCCGCCGACTCGCCCGGGACCGGACCTCGCAGGGCGGTGGGGCCGGGCTGGGCCTGGCCATCGCCCGGTCGATCACCCAGGCCCACGACGGCATCATCGCGGCCCGGCCCGCCGAGTACGGCGGCCTGCGGGTCGACGTCCAGCTACCCACCTTGAACTGACACTTCCACCCACGGTCACCGGGGTCCGCGTACCGCTGGACCCTGCCTGTGGCGTGCCCGAAAAGGAGAGACGATGACAGGCACAGTTGGTCAGGTCCGGGCCGATGTCGAGGAGGCCGGCCGCTGGCTGACCGGTCGCGTGGTCCGCACCCCCGTGCTGCGCTCCCCGGTGATCGACGAGCTTGCCGGGGCGCGGGTGCTGCTCAAGGCGGAGAACCTCCAGCACGGCGGCTCGTACAAGATGCGGGGTGCGCTGCGCGCGGTCGGCCGCCTCGCGGTGGCCGGCCACACCGGGGTGATCGCGCAGAGCACCGGCAACCACGCGGTGGCGGTGGCGTTGGCGGCCCGGCAGCACGGGCTCGCGGCGACAGTGGTGCTGCCGGTCGATGCCGCGTCGACGAAGGTCGACCGGGCGCGCGCGGCGGGGGCGCGGGTGGTGTTCGCCGGCACCGGCGTCGAGGAGCGGGTGGCGGTGGCCAACGGGCTCAGCGACGAGAGCGGTCACCCCGTCGTAGACGCGTACGACCACCCGGACGTGATCGCCGGGCAGGGCACCGCGAGCCTGGAACTGATCGAGGACGCCGAGCGCGCGGGGACGCCGTTGGACGCGCTGGTCGTACCGGTGGGTGGTGGTGGCGGGGTTGCCGGCGCGTGCCTGGCCGCCGCCGGCTCCGGCATCGAGGTGTACGGCGTGGAGCCGGTGGGTTGCGACTCGCTCGCCCGCAGCCTGGCGGCGGGTGTACGCGTGCCGGTGGCGCCGACGCCCACCATCGCGGACGGGCTGCGGCCGTCCTGCGTGGGGGAGCTGCCGTTCGCCATCGTGCGGGACACGCTGCGGGGGGTCGTCCGGGTCGACGACGACGAGATCGCGGCGGCGTTCCGGCTGATCCTGACGGAGCTCAAGGTGCTCGCCGAGCCCTCCGGGGCGGCGGGCCTGGCCGGCGCCCTTCGGCTTCCACCGGACGGCGCAAGCCGGAGGCTTCCACCGGACGGCGGAAGCCAGAGCGCGTCGGCGATCGACCGGCAGCGCACGGTCGGCGTGGTGCTGACCGGCGGGAACGTGGAGGCGGCGCTGGTGGCCCGGTTGATGGCCTCGCGATCGGCCGACCTGGCGGAGGAAGGGGTGGCGGCGTGAGCGCACCAGTTCGGATCGGCATCCTGTTCGGTGGGCCGTCGGCCGAGCACGAGGTCTCCTGTGCCTCCGCGCTCGGGGTGGCCCGGGCGCTCGCCGGCGGCGGCTATCGCACGGTGGCCATCGGTGTCACCCGCGGCGGCGGCTTCCGGCTGATGCCCGACGCGCTGCTGGCCGAGTTGCGCGACCGACCGGCCGGCGAGCGGGCCATCGACGACCAGTTGGTGGTCAGCGGGCCGGCCGTCGAGTTGCGGGCCGGTCCGCGTCCGGGTGTCGTGCAGGTGTCCGCTGGCAACGCCCCCGGCGCGGTGCACGCCGAGCTGGACGTGGTCTTCCCGGTGCTGCACGGCCCGTACGGAGAGGACGGTGTGGTGCAGGGGCTGCTGGAGTCACTGAACGTGCCGTACGTCGGGTGCGGCATCCTCGCCTCGGCGGTCGGCATGAACAAGGTGGCGATGAAGCGGGCGCTGCGCGCCGAGGGCATCCCCGTCACCCCGTACGTGTCGTTCGACGCGCACACCTACCGGGAGGTCGACGACCCGGAGAAGTTGGTGACCGGGCTGAGCCGGCCACTGTTCGTCAAGCCGGCCAGCATGGGCTCGTCGATCGGCATCTCCCGCGTCGACGAGGGCGACGACCTGGCCGCCGCCGTGGAGGAGGCGCTTCGCCACGACCAGCTCGTCCTGGTCGAGCAGGGGGTCGTCGGCCGGGAGTTGGAGTGCGCGGTGCTCGGTGGCTGGCGTCCCGAGGCGTCGGCGGTGGGCGAGGTGCAGGTCAGCGGCGGCTGGTTCGACTACCAGCAGAAGTACTTCGGCGACGCCGACCCGATGATCGTCCCCGCCGTGCTGCCGGACGAGGTGGCCGCGCGGGTCCGCGAGCTGTCGCTGCGCGCGTTCGCCGCGATCGGCGGTTGGGGTCTGGCCCGGGTCGACTTCTTCTTTGACGAGGCGGCCGGCGAGCTGTACGTCAACGAGCTGAACACGATGCCCGGCTTCACCGCGCACTCGATGTACCCGAAGGTGTGGGCCGCCGTCGGGGTCGGCTACCGGGAGGTGGTGGACCGACTCGTCGAGCTGGCCCGGGTGCGGCACGCGGAACGGCCGACGGGCACCATGGGGAGCGTCCGATGATCCTGCTCTCCGACCCTCGGGTGGCGGCGGTGCCCAGCGCGGACGACGGCGAGGAGTTCGTCGACCTGCGTGAGCTGCCGGAGTTGCGGCTCGACGGCCGGGCGGCCGACCCGGCCGGGGCGTACGCCCGGTTGCGGGCCGGTGTCGTGGACCGACTGCTGGCCGCGCAGCGTGCCCTGCCCGGTGGGCTGCGGTTGCTGGTGGTCGAGGGTTACCGGCCGTACCAGGCGCAACTGGCCATCTTCACCGGCTACCGCGACGAGCTGCGCCGACGGCACCCGGACTGGTCGCCGCAGCGGCTGCACCGGGAGACCACGAAGTTCGTGTCGCCGGTCGAGGTGGCCCCGCACAGCACGGGTGGCGCGGTGGACCTGACGCTCTGCACCGACGACGGTGTGGAGCTGGACCTGGGCACGGCCATCGACGCCACACCCGAGGACAGCGCCGACGCCTGCTTCACCGACGCGCCGGGGATCGGGGGCGCCGCGCGCCGGCACCGGCAGATCATGGTGGACGCCCTCGGCGGCGTGGGAATGGTCAACTACCCGACCGAGTGGTGGCACTGGTCGTACGGCGACCGTTACTGGGCGCTGATCACCGGGGCTCCGAGCACCCGGTACGGGCCGGTCGACCTGGTCGCCACACGATCGATACCCGTGCCGGCTGAACGGTAGGACGCTCCGGTCCGTACCGGTGGGTGAAGAAACACCACCGAGGACGGGAGTGACGGCGATGAGGGTGCAGCGCAGGCACGTGCTGGCAGCGAGTGTGGCGGTGCTCGCCGCGGTGGGCGTGTCGGTGGGGACCAGCTTCGGGTTCGCCGACACGTCCCCCGCACGGTCCTCGGTCTGCTCCGGCTCGGTCACCTTCTCGGCGGAGGGCGGGGCACCGGCGGCGACCAGCGACCGGTTCCCGGTGGGCACCCGGCTTCGGGTGACCAACCTGGACAACAACCGGGCGGCCACCGTGACGGTGACCGGCCCGTCGGGCAGTTGCGTGCTGCTCAACGCGGCGGCTATGGAGCTGGTCCGCGAGCCGGGCAAGAACGTCATCCGCCGCAACGTGGTGGAACGCGTCGACGGTGCGGCCCCGCCCGCCGGCGCTCCGGCCCCCGGCACCGTCCGTCCCGGTGCCGCGTCTCCCGGCGCGCCCGGTCCGGCGCCCCAGTCGGTGTGCTCCGGGGCGATCACCTTCTTCGAGGAGGCGGCCGGACCGGCGGCGACCAGTGGGCAGTTCCCGGTGGGCACCCGGCTTCGGGTGACCAACCTGGACAACAACCGGGCGACCACGGTGACGGTGACCGGCCCGTCGGGCAGCTGCGTGCTGCTCAACTCCGCCGCCATGGAGCAGATCCGCGAGCCGGGCAAGAACCTGGTGCGCCGCAACACCGTCGAGGTGCTCCGCTGACATCCGGGCAGGGGCCCGCACACCGGGCCCCTGCCCGCTCGGTCGCGGCGTGCCCCTGCCCGCTCAGCCGAAGGCGGCGTCCAGGATGTCCGCCCCCCGGTTGAGCTGCTCGTCGGAGATCACCAGCGGGGGCAGGAAGCGCAGCACGTTGCCGTACGTGCCGCAGGTCAGGGTGAGCAGGCCGGCGGCGTGACAGGCCGCCGAGATCGCCGCCGTGGCGACCGGGTCGGGGGTGAGGGTGCCCGGCAGCACCAGCTCCACGGCGAGCATCGCGCCCCGGCCGCGTACCTCGGCGACCCGGGGGTCCCGCTCGGCGATGGCCCGCAGCCGGGGGACCAGCACCGACTCGATCCGTCGGGCCGCACCGGCCAGGTCCAGCTCGTGCATGGTCTCGATGGTGGCCAGCGCGGCGGCGCAGGCGACCGGGTTGCCGCCGTACGTGCCGCCGAGCCCACCCACGTGCACCGCGTCCATCAGCTCGGCCCGACCGGTCACCGCGGCCAGCGGCAGACCACCGGCGATGCCCTTGGCCAGGGTCACCAGGTCGGGTTCGACGCCCTCGTGCTGACAGGCGAACCAGTCACCGGTACGGCAGAAACCGGTCTGGATCTCGTCGGCGACGAAGACCACCCCGGCCGCCGTCGCCCACGCGCGCAGCGCGGGCAGGAAACCCGCCGCGGGTACGACGAAGCCACCCTCGCCCTGGATCGGCTCGATGAGCAGCGCGGCGACGTTCTCCGCGCCGACCTGCTTCTCGATCATCTCGATCGCCCGGGTCGCCGCCTCCGCGCCGGAGAGCCCGCCGTCACGCAGCGGGTACGACATCGGCACCCGGTAGACCTCCCCGGCGAACGGCCCGAACCGGTGCTTGTACGGCATGTTCTTCGCGGTCAACGCCATGGTCAGGTTGGTCCGGCCGTGGTACGCGTGGTCGAACACCACGACCGCCGGCCGCCCGGTGGCGTGCCGGGCGACCTTGACGGCGTTCTCCACCGCCTCCGCGCCAGAGTTGAACAACGCCGAGCGCTTCGCGAACCCGCCGGGCGTCACCGCGTTGAGCTGCTCGCAGACCGCCACGTACGACTCGTACGGCGCGACCATGAAGCAGGTGTGGGTGAACCGCTCCACCTGCGCCCGGACCGCCTCAACCACCCTCGGGGCCGAGTTGCCCACGCTGGTCACGGCGATGCCGGCGGCGAAGTCGATCCACTCCCGGCCGTCCACGTCGGTGATCGTGCCGCCGGACGCGCTGTCCACGTAGGACGTGATCACACTGCCGACCCCCCGGGCCACGGCATTGCCGCGCCGCCTGTGCAGCTCCTCGGACGTCGGCGCGGCACCGCTCTCCGTTCGCGGCTGCGGGGCTCGCAGACCCGGCTCACTCCTCGCGCTCACTGCGCCGCCCTTCGTTCGCGGCTGCGGGGCTCGCAGACCCGGCTCACTCCTCGCGCTCACTGCGCCGCCTTTCGTTCGCGGCTGCGGGGCTCGCAGACCCGGCTCACTCCTCGCGCTCACCGGTCAGCCCTCGATGTTGTGCATGACGTGCTTGATCCGGGTGTAGTCCTCCAGGCTGTAGACCGAGAGGTCCTTGCCGTGACCGGAGTGCTTGAAGCCACCGTGCGGCATCTCGGAGACGAACGGGATGTGCGTGTTGACCCAGACGCAGCCGAAGTCGAGTCGACGGGTCATCCGCATGGCCCGACCGTGGTCGCGCGTCCAGACCGACGCGGACAGGCCGTAGTCGACGCCGTTGGCCCAGCGCACCGCCTCGTCCTCGTCGGAGAAGCGCTGCACGGTGATGACCGGCCCGAACACCTCGTCCTGGATGATCTCGTCGGCCTGACGCAGCCCGGAGACCACCGTCGGCGCGTAGAAGTAGCCGCGTTCGCCCTGCCGGGACCCACCGGTCTGGATCGCCGCGTGGTCCGGCAGGCGGTCCACGAAGCCGCTGACCCGGGTGAGCTGGTTGGCGTTGTTCAGGGGGCCGTAGAGCACGTCCGCGTCGTCCGGTGCCCCGGTCTTCGTGGTGCGGGCCTGCTCGGTGAGCGCCGCCACGAAGTCGTCGTGGACGCCGGGGCCGGCCAGCACCCGGGTGGCCGCCGTGCAGTCCTGCCCGGCGTTGAAGTAGCCACCCATCGCGATCGCCTCGGCGGCCGCCGCCACGTCCGCGTCGTCGAAGACCACCACCGGGGCCTTGCCGCCCAACTCCAGGTGGGTGCGCTTCAGGTCGGGGGCCGCCGCGGCGGCCACCTCCATGCCCGCGCGGGTCGAGCCGGTGATCGACACCAGCTGCGGGGTCGGGTGTGACACGAGGGTACGACCGGTGTCCCGATCGCCGCAGACCACGTTGAACACTCCCGGTGGGAAGAACTCGGCGGCGATCTCGGCCAGCAGCAGCGTCGACACCGGGGTGGTGTCCGACGGCTTGAGCACCACGGTGTTGCCGGCGGCGAGCGCGGGGGCGATCTTCCAGACCGCCATCATCAGCGGGTAGTTCCAGGGGGTGACCTGGGCGCAGACGCCGATCGGCTCACGCCGCACGTAGGAGGTGTGCCCGGCCAGGTACTCCCCGGCCGACCGCCCCTCCAACATCCGGGCGGCCCCGGCGAAGAACCGGAACTGGTCCACCGCCGGGGGAAGCTCCTCCTCGGCGGTGAGCTGGCGGGGCTTGCCGGTGTTGCGTACCTCGGCGTCGACCAGCTCGGCGGCGCGTGCCTCCACGGCGTCGGCGAGCTTGAGCAGTGCCCGCTGCCGCTCGGCCGGGGTGACCTCGCGCCAGCCCTCGAAGGCGGTGGCGGCGGCGTTCATCGCCGCGTCCACGTCGGCGGCGCCGGAGACCGGGGCCTGGGCGAACACCTCACCCGTGCAGGGGTCGACCAGGTCGGCGTAGCCGCCGTCGGACGGGTCGACGTAGGAGCCGTTGACGAAGTTGCGCAGCTGCTGGTGGTCACTCATGAGGGATCACTCCGAGGGGGCCGGGGGCGCGGTTCTGCGGCGGTTATCGCAATCTCTCTGCCATCTTGGCTACTGAATTCGCGGCAGACAAGGGCTATCGCGACTGTTTCCGTCGGCCAGATGCTCGACTGCTCTGCTCGCCGCGGAGCCCGCGCCCTTCTTCGTCGCGTCCCGTCCCGGCGGCCCGGCGAGCGCGCGGGCGAGGTCGCCGCCCTGATCAGCGCCGAGAACGGCAAGCCGCTCGCGTAGGCCCGCGCCGAGGTCGGGCGTGCGGTGTCGAAGGGCGGTCGGCTCGTTCTTGTGAACAGGTCTTAACCGGAGTCGGCCGGCCAGGTGCCGTCGTCGCGCACCCGGGCGGGTGCGCGGCCGAGCAGCAGGGTGGTCAGGGCGGCGTCGATGGTGTCGCCGAGGAACCACTCGCCGGCCTGGTCGAGCGCGAAGACCCGACCGCGTTCGTCCACCGCCAGGATGCTGTCCTGCTGCTCGGTGCCGATCGGAAAGAGGCGTACGCCCAGCACCGCGCCGAAGTCCGCGAGAGTGTCGGCGGTGTGCGCGATGGCGTGCGGGCGGATGTCGAAACGGGAGATCCACACCTGCTCGCCCCGGCCGCGTCGCGCACCGACCAGGCTGGGGAACGCGGTGAGCGCCTCCACCGCGGCGGGAAAGACCTCGTGCCGATGGTTGCGCCCCGGCACCGACGTGACATCCCGGACGGCGGCGGCGGCCATGATCTGATCCCCGATGTGCGGCTCCCAACCGGCCGCGACCAGCGCGTTCGCGACCTCCGCCGGGAACCGCCCAGGATCGGGGTCGGGTGCCTCCGGCGCATTCCACGTCTCGGTCCAGGCGCGAGTCGACTCCGGCAGGACGTTCGCCCGGACGAGGAAGGAGATGCACGAGTCACAGGGCCGTTCGGCGGGCCCGCCGGCGGGGTCGCCCGGCTCACGGACCCGGAAGATCTCGAAGCGGGCCCCCTCCAGCAGCGCCGCCGCCTCGGCCCGCCCCATCGGCGCGATGCCCTCGGCGGCGCGGCGGTGGTCGTACTCGTGCAGGACGTCGGAGACCACGATCAGCTCGGCGTGCGCCGCCCCGCCGCGAACCAACTCACCGGGCGGCAGCTGGGCGAGATAGTCGCGGACCAGCGGGTGATGGTTGAGCGGCACGTCGGCCTTCGTGCCCTGGGCCGTCCAGATCCGTCCGTCGATGGTCAGGTGCGCGGCGGTGTTCGGGGTGGCGCCCCGATGGATCTCCCGGACCAGCAGGCTCGACGGGTCGAGGGTGCGGGGGGCTGTCGGCCCGGAGGGTCGGCTACGCCGGTACAGCTCCGCCACCACAGTGCTCGGCACCCGGGGCCAGGTGGTGACAGTGCCGGTCTGCTTGTCGATGACTGTCGTCGGCAGGTCACCCGGCACCGTACGCACCTCGGTGGGCACGACGGACGTGACGACCCACCCCAGGTCGAACTCGTCGACCATCGCTGTGCACTCGTGGCCGAGACGCTGCGAGTCACGGCGGGCCCAGGTGGCGGCGAGCTGCTCGGCCTGTCGACGGTCGATCACGCTATGAAACTACCGGACTACGCGGATCGATGGCGGCCGGTATTGTTTCGCTCTACCGACGGTGACGGGAGGGCGGCGGTGGACGAACAGGCGGACCGGAGCGTCAATCGCGAGCTACGGGCCCGATTCGACGACGTCTATGGGCAATACCGGCAGCTCAGATCCAGTTTGGACACTCTCCAGTCGCGACTCGCGGCGCTGCGGGTGACCCGCCGATCGGCCGACGGGCAGGTGACGGCGACCGTTGGCGCGCAGGGCCAGGTGATCGAGGTCGAGCTGACGCCGGCCATCTACCGGGACCGCGACGCCGACGCGCTCGGCCGAAAGGTCACCGAGACGATTCGGGCCGCCGCGACCGCCGCCGCCGACGCCACCCGCGACCTCGTCGCCGAGAGCATGCCGGGCGACTCCGGGGCGACGGACTTCCTCAAGACCGGCGACTACGCCACGCTGCTCGGTCGGGCCGACGCCGTTCTCGGCACAGGTGAGGCAAAGCCATGACCGATGGGCAGCTCTGGCTTGATCCGTCGCGGGCCCGCCGGGGCGGTGCCGATCTGGCGCTCGCCGGCGAGGCCGTGACGGCCCGCCGTGCGGCCGAGGGGGGCGCGATCGAGGCCGCCAGCGGTGCCCGGCCCTGGGGCCGCGACGACATCGGCGCCGCCTTCGAGCGCAACTACCGCGGGTTCGAGCAGACCGTGCTGCGGGCCTGGGCCGGCGTCGGGCACCGGCTCACCGAGCTGGGCGGCGACGTGGTCGAGGCGGTCGACGCGAGCGTGCAGACCGACGGGGCCAACGCCGCCCGGGTCGGTCGGACCGCCGACCGGCGCTGACGGCCGACGATCGAGATGAGCGTGCTGCCGAGCCCCATCCCGCACCCCCTGGACCTCGCCCCGTGGGACGTGCCCGGCTGGATCTACGAGGCCCTCGACTGGGTGGTCGGCGTGCAGTGGCCGGAGGGCAACGAGCGGGCCGTCTGGGACGTCGCCGACCAGTGGTACGCGGTTGCCTCCGTGCTGGCCGGGCCGCACGCCGACGCCGCCACGGCCGCCGTGGAGGTGCACAACGGGTATGGCGGTGTCGGAGCTGTCGACGCGGCGTTCGAGGCGGCCTGGCGGGGGATAGCCGAGGGTGCCGACGCCCCGCTGCCCGTGCTGCTCGCGGTCACGGCCGACCTGGGCCGACTGGTCGAGGAGTGCGGTTGCGACATCGAGGGCGCCAAGCTGGAAGTCTGGATCGAGCTGGGCATCCTGGTCATCGAGTTGCTCACCGTCGCGGTGGCGGCGGTGCTGACCGCCGGGGCGGCAACCCCGGCCGCCGGGGCGGCGATCACCGCGACCCGGCTGCTGGTTCAACAGATCTTCAAGCGGCTGATGGGCCAGCTGGCCAGCAAGTCCCTCAAGCACGGGCTCAAGGAGGCCGGCGAGCGGGCCGCCAAGGAGGTCGCCCGAGGTGGCGCACGCGGGCTCGCCAAGCGGGCCGCCCGGGGTGGGCTGGAGGAGGCCACCGAGGAGGCCGGGGTCACCCTGGCCACCCAGGCGTACCAGAACTCCACCGGGCGGGCACACGGCCTGGACCTGACCGATCTCGGCGCGTCGGCGGTGGGCGGGTTGGCCGGCGGGGCGGTGGCACCGCTGGCCGGCCTGGGCCGGCACGCCACCGGGCGGGCGGCGAAGGTCGGCGAGCACCTGGGCCGGGAGATGACCGGGGAGGTGCTCGCCGACAGCGCGGCGAGCCTGGCCACCGGTCAGGGTCTGACCTCAATGGAGGACGTGGCGCGCGCCGCCGCGTCCGGAGCCACGGGTTCGGCGACCGCGCAGACCGACCACGCGCTACGCGCCCGGCTCGACGCGCAGGCCAACGCCCTCGCCGGAGCATCGTTCACGGGCCCGTCCCTTCCGCCCGTGTCGCCTCTCGCGGGGGATGCGGCCTCCTCGGGGGTGTCCGCCTCCTCGGCGGCCGCGTCTGGGGCGGTCCCGTCTGCTGCGGTCCCGTCTGCGGCGGGGGCGGCCGGTGGTGTGGCTTCGGGTGGTCTGGTCACGGCTGCGGGCATTCCGGTGCAGGCCACGGAGGCCGTCGCGGCGTCGAACCAGTTGACCGCGCCGACGTCACCGGTTGTCGAACAGTCGCGGGGCACCGGGCCGGCGACTCCGGTCGCGCCCGACGCGCACACCTCCTCGCCGACGCCGGTTGCTGCGGTGCCCGACATGGACTCAGCGGTGGGCGCTTCCGAGACGACACCGTCGACGGGCGGGCAGTTCTGGGACAGAGCGGGCGTACCGCACCCGGTCACGGCCGACTCCACGCTCCCGACGACCACCGACCCGGCCACGTCGGCGCCGGCTGCTGATCCGGGCCGCTCTGTGACGGGTGCCGACCCGAGGCTGTCGTCGGCGTCCGCGCCCGTGGTCGGTCCCCTCGAATCCGGCAGCGGGCCGGCTGCCACCGGTGTGCCGCCGACCCAGTCCGGCAGTTCCCCGCACGTCACCACCCCCGGACCGACCGGCTGGTCTCCGGCGACCGGCCCCTCCGCGCCCACGACCGCCCCCGGCCCGGCGGCACCGATGACCTTCGGCGTCCCGGCGACCACCAACGGGCCGCCGCCGGTCGCCTCCACCCCACCGGTGGTGGGTCGGTTCACCGTGCCGGCACCTGTCCCGACCCGGCAGACGCCCGCACCGGTGCGCGCCCCCGACCATCCCGCCCGGGGAAGGGCGTCGATCCCCGTCGACGTCGCCGCGTTCGGTGCCCCGTCGGTGCGCGAGCCCGAGACCAACGACGCGTACGCGGCGCAGTGGGCCGCAGCGGCGGAAGCCGCCGAGCGGCGGCGCTACCAGGACCACTACGAATCGCTGCGGATCGGGTTGGAGAACAACCGCCGCCAGGCCGAGGCCGCCCGACTGCGCACCCGTGCCGTGGAGCACGATCGCCGAGCCGTCGAGTACGCCACCTATGCCCGCCAACTGCACCAGGCCGGCAACCGGCAGTGGGCCGACGGCTGGCAGCGCGCCGCGAACGAGGAAGCTCGCGCGTACTCCCGATGGCGTGACCTGGCAGACGCGGTGCTGGCCGGCACCACAGCCCCGCCCGTCGTGGACATCAGCGCCACCTTCGAGCACGCCAACCGGGACGTGGGCGCGCTCGCGCTCGGCGCGGTGGAGACCACCGGCCCGTCCAGGCTCACCGGCGACGACGATCCGCCGCCGATCGACGACTCCCGGCCGTACGGGCAGCCCGGAGGACTCCGGCCACCGCTCGCCCTGCACCAGGTCGACGTCGAACGACAGATGCCCCGCGGACCCGACGGCACCGTCATCCGCACCGCCGACCCCCGACACGGGGGCTGGTTCGGGCTACTCAACGACGGCGGTCCCGCGGCCGACGCCACCCGGGGCATCAACTGCCTGGACTGCACACTGTCGCTGTTCGAGACGTGGGTGCACGGGCGTCCCCGCGTGTCGGCACCGCGAACCTTCGACGGCTACCTCGACGGCGACATCCGGCGCCCCATCCGTGGCGAGGCGGGCGGCCCCGGCCGGGTGGAGGACGTGACCGGCGGGCGCTTCCAGAAACTCCTCGCCCCCGCGTCCGGCCAACACACGGACTCCGCGCAGGCGCGGCAGGCCGCCGACCGGGGCTACCGCAACCTGCACGACCAACTGCTGCTGGGCGGGCACGGCAGCTACTCGTTCCTGGTCACCGAGTGGGCGCACGGCGGCTCACACGCCTGGGTGGCGCTCAACCAGAACGGCACAGTGCTCTACGTGGACCCGCAGAACGGCGTGGTCCGGGACCGGCCGCTCTACCCCGACGTGGTCGGCATCGACGCGCTGGTGCTCAGCGGAGACGGCCGACCGATGCCGCTCGGCGGACTGCCCCGGGGCCGGTTCAGCGAACGGCCCGACCTGCCGGATCACCCTACGACGCGCGACGACGGCGGCCACGGCGACCCGTACATCAACCGGATGCACCTGCTCCTCGACGGCCCAGGCTCGTCGAATGCCGATAGCGGGCAGAACCGAATCGAGACCGCGGCAGAAGAGCGGGGCAACCGCGGTTGGCAGGCTGCCGGTCCACTGTTGCCCGCGGATGAATCGGGCCGCCAGTTGAACCCGAAGGATTGCGAGTTCCTCGGCATCACACCTGATGCCGTCCTGGCCTGGGCCGACAGGTCGGCGCCTCTCGGAGCTACCCGTGCGCAGTTTGCACAGATGACGGCCGATCTCTTCGATGCATTGCGGGAGGATGGTCTAGACCCGTCAACTGTCGACATCCGGCTCCAGGGCTCATCGGCCCGCTTTTTCTCCGGTCCCCACAAGCAGATGCCGACGGAGTCTGAGTTGGTCGACGACCCGGAGGCGTTGGCGCGTCTGCAGGACTGGTCGCAGGGGCTGCCGCTTCCACTGCGTAGGCCGTTCGACGCTATGTACCGGCTGGGTCTGGAAGAGCCGAGTGATTTCGACTTCCAGATATCCTCGGATGAGATGGTGGAGCAGGCCCGGCAGCACGCGGCCGAGAAATATCCCGGCCTTCGTGTCGTCAACGCGAGGTACGGTTTTGTGACGAAGAAGGTGGCGCGAGAATGCTTCCCTCACCTGTTTGATTGGGCCGAACGCCATGGCCGTTATCTGGGCCGCGACGTGGTGCCGGCGATTTTTCCTGGTGCCGGTCCGCCGGATCGGTCCGGAACCGGAGTGTCGTCCCACTTCCAAGATTCGGACTGGATTGTCGGGGAACCGGATGTCAGCTAGCTGGGTAATTGATCTACACGGGGAGATGGATCGGGCCACCTTGGGTCGTCTGCGGGCGGTGCTCGGCCTGAACGAAGTCGGCCGCCTTGGCGACGACTGGGACGAGTTGTTCGGCGAAGTCACACGGACGATCGCGGGGCTATGTACGAGCGTTGGGCTCTGGCGCGACGTGGACAGCCAAGGGTGGCGCCTCGACCTCGACGTGCCGGCGGAGCCGAGCGACTCGGACGTGCAGGATCTGTTGGCTGCGATCCGGGCGGAGGTCGAGGCGGCGGGCGTGCAGGTGGTTTCGATCGAGAGCCGGCGATAGACATCGAAGCGACATGGTCGACCGCTTCGAAACCGTCGATCGGACCGCGGCCGAGATGGTGGCTGAGACCATCGGCGGGGGTATTGCGCTGCCGACGAGGACCGCATCCGAGCCATGTTCACGCCTGATGTCGGCGCCAGCGGCCCGCAGCCATCCGGCCCGTAGTGGTTGCGCGTGCACGCGAGGGAGCAGGCGCTCATTCGTGGGATTCGGCAGCGGACGTTCGTCATGTTCGAGGAGCAGCTTCGCGCGGCCGGTGATCCTGCCGCGGACCCCGACATCGGGAGAGCGAACTAGGCGTGGGCTTGCCTGAGCGTCGGAGCAATCGGCGGGGCCTTGGCGGGGCCGCATAAGATCGACACATGGCGAAATCTGGTACGCAGGGCGTCAGGACCACTGTCTGGGCCTGGCCGGTCGGCCTCCTGATCGGTCTGGCGATCGGCATTCCCGTGTTCGGTGCGAAGGGTGGCGTTGCCTTCGGTATCGCCTTCTGCACTGCCTTCGCCCTCGGCCTGGGTGCGATCAGGGGCCGGGCAGAGGGTGGTCCTGCCCGGGGTGGCCAGGATGGCGGGGCCGCCGGGGATGGCGTCGGTGCCTCGGGTCGCGGGTGATCGACTCCGGTTCATTGATGTCGGGGCATCCGGGGCGGTGGGACCGCCCGACTTCCGTGAAGTCGAGTGGATCACGGGCGCGCGCCGTGCGCGCTGATTGGCTGGTCAGCCCGGCCGCCGGGAGGGGTGGTAAACCGTAACGCCGCACACATGCGGGGCGCTCTATGACCGGTGGGACAGGTGGGCCGGTAGTAGCCTGGCCGGCGGACCCCACCCGGGGAGAACGGCGAGGTAATCATGACAGTGCGTCGACGCGTGGCACGGCTCGCGGCGGTCTGCGGTCTTGCGGGCGGCCTGGTGATGCTCGGTGCGTCACCGGCGCTGGCCGATCAGGACTCGGTCCGGGTGGGCGCGGCCAGTAGCTTCGCCGCCGGTGGTTCCGCGCAGGGGGTGAACGTCGCGGTGCGCAAGCGCACCGACGGTTGCGTTCTGCTGCGTACCGCGCTGGGTTTCAGCCTGACGGGTCTCCAGCCGAACCAGGTGTCGGTCGAGGTCAACGCGGGCGGACGCTGGTTCCCGGTGGCTGTCACCGGCGGCACCGGCACCGTGTCGACCGCGCAGACGTCACCCGCGAAGCCGACGCTGTGCAAGGGCAAGGGCATCACGGTGCGCTACCGGGTGGCGTTTGCGGCGGGCTCGCCGGGCGGCCGTCTCGTGGTCACGGGCGCGGGCATCAGCGCCTCCGGCCAGACGCTGGGTCACGCCACCGACGCGGCGCGGCTGACCGGAGCGCGGGTCACTCCGTCGCCGACTCCGTCGCGGTCGAAGACGCCGACGCCAACTCCGAGCCCGACCGAGGTCGCGACAGTCGACGAGGCGGTGAACCCGGCGGCGCAGACCGGCGTCTCCGCGGCGCCGAACACCACGGCGGCCGCTGCCGAGTCGTCCGGAGGTGGATCGCCGGTGATGTACTTCGGCATCGTGTTGGTGGCGGTCGGACTGCTGCTCATCGTGCTGCTGTTCCGTCGCTCCCGGCAGGACCGCAAGCCGTCCGACGAGGCGCCCGAGAGCCTGCCGGGCAACCCCGGCGGCACCACCTACCGGGCCGGGGGTGGGTTGCCGGCCGCGCCCGGTCGCCCCGGTCAGGTGTACGGCCAGCAGCCGCCGCCCGCCGCCTGGGGTGGCGCGGTGCCGGCACCGCGTCCCGCCACCGGCGGTGTGTACGGTGCCCGCCCGGACACCCCCGCCCCGGAGGCCACCCAGCCGATGCCGGGCCGGCCCGACGGTCGCCCGAAGCCTGGTGACCCGCCCGCCGACGGTGACGGTCACACCGTGTTCATTCCCCGCCTCCCCGGCTGAGCGGAGGACGGCCCGGCCCTCCGTTAGGCTCAGGATCGGTGTCTAACCTGCGGCCAAGGAGTGGAACACGTGTCTGATCTGTCCCAGATTGTGAAGGCCTACGACGTCCGCGGGACGGTGCCGGACCAGTGGGACGAACGGGCCGCCGAGGCACTGGGCGCCGCCTTCACCCAACTGCTCAACTCCACCGACGAGCCGGGCGACGCCGTCGTCGTCGGGCACGACATGCGGGCCACCTCGCCCGGCCTGGCCGCCGCGTTCGCAGCCGGCGTACGCGCCGAGGGCCGCTCGGTGATCGAGATCGGCCTCGCCTCCACCGACCTGCTCTACTACGCGTCCGGCTCGCTCGACCTGCCCGGCGCGATGTTCACCGCCAGCCACAACCCCGCGCAGTACAACGGCATCAAGATGTGCCGCTCCGGCGCGCGCCCGATCGGCCAGGAGAGCGGCCTGGCCGAGATCCGGGAGCGGGCCCAGGCCCTCCTGGACTCGGACGACAGCCGTCCCGCCGGAGAACCGACCCGGCCCGCCGAGCGGCGCGACCTGCTCCCCGATTACGCCGGCTACCTGCGCAAGCTGGTCGACCTCTCCGGCATCCGGCCGTTGAAGGTGGTCGTCGACGCCGGCAACGGCATGGGTGGCTTCACCGTTCCGACGGTGCTGGGCGACGCGGCCCTGTCGCCGCTGCCGCTGGAGATCGTTCCGCTCTACTTCGAGTTGGACGGCAGCTTCCCCAACCACGAGGCCAACCCACTCGACCCGGCGAACCTGGTCGACCTCCAGCGCGCCGTGGTCGAGCACGGGGCGGACATCGGGTTGGCCTTCGACGGTGACGCCGACCGGTGCTTCGTGGTGGACGAGCGCGGCGAACCGGTCTCACCGTCGGCGATCACCGCACTCGTCGCCGCACGTGAGCTGGCCAAGCACCCGGGTTCCACGGTGATCCACGGCCTGATCACCTCCAGCGCCGTCGCGGAGATCATCCGGGAGCACGGTGGAAAGCCGGTCGTCGCCCGGGTGGGGCACTCCTTCATCAAGGCGGAGATGGCCCGCACCAACGCCGTCTTCGGCGGGGAGCACTCCGCGCACTACTACTTCCGCGACTTCTGGTTCGCCGACACCGGGATGCTCGCGGCGATGCACACGTTGGCCGCGCTGGGTGAGCAGTCGCTGCCGCTGTCCGTGCTGGCCGGTGAGTACGAGCGCTACATCGCCTCCGGCGAGATCAACTCGACGGTGACCGACCAGGCGGCGGCGGTGGCCGAGGTGCGGGCCGCGTACCCCGATGCTGTCGCTGACGAGATGGACGGACTCACCCTGCGTTTCCCCGACGGCGCCTGGTTCAACCTGCGCGCCTCCAACACCGAGCCGCTGCTGCGGCTCAACGTCGAGGCGCCCACCCGGGATCGGATGGTCTCGCTCCGGGACGACGTGCTCGGCCGCGTTCGCCGATAAGATCACCTGCGCCGGTCGGCACCGCCGTCGGTCAAGCCGTACACGTGGAAGGAGCCGTGCCATGGCCCTGGATCCGCAGTTGCTGGAGATCCTTGCCTGTCCGGACACGCACCACGCCCCGCTCACCTATGACGCCGAGGCGCAGACGTTGACCTGCACGGAGTGCGGCCGGATCTTCGAGGTCCGCGACGACGTGCCGGTGCTGCTGCTCGACGAGGCGCGCGGCGGCCCCGGGCAGTCCTCATGATCGACGGTACGGCCGGGGTCAGCGGGCGTCGTGACGCCGACGAGGCCCTGCTCGACAACCCGCAGGCGTTGGCCGAGGCCGACCCGGGCGGCATGCTCCGGCACACGGCGTCGGCCGGTGCGCAGGTTCGCGAGAGCGCCGCGCTGGCGGCCGAGGCGAACCTCGCGGTGCTCGCCGACGACGGGCGGCCCCGGGCCGTCGTGATCGCCGGCATCGGCACCGCCGGGCGTACCGGGGACGTGCTGGCCACTGTCGCCGGGCCCCGCTGCCCGGTCCCGATCATCGGGCACCGATCCGCCGGCGTGCCCGGTTGGGTGGGTGCGGCCGACGTGGTGATCGCGGTGAGCGCGTCCGGGCGTAGCCCGGAGGCACTCGGCGCCGCCGAGGCGGCCCACCGCCGTGGTGCGCGGCTGGTCGCCGTGGGTGCCCCGGACTCACGGTTGCAGTCGATCGCCGAGCAGGCCCGGGCGCCGTTCATCCCGGTGCCCCGGCGGGCCCCGGCCCGGGCCAGTCTCTGGGCGCTCACGGTGCCGGTCCTGCTGGCCGCCCGTTCCCTCGGGCTCGTCAAGGTCAACGAGGCGGACCTGGCCGAGACCGCGGCCAGGCTCGACGCGGACGCCGACCGCTGCCGATCGGCGGCCGAGTCCTTCGTCAACCCGGCGAAGTCACTGGCGCTGGGCCTGGCCGGCTCGATCCCCATCGTCTGGGGTTCGTCCCCGCTGGCCACGGTGGCGGCCCGCCGGTTCGGCGACACCCTGTCGGCGAACGCCCGCTACCCGGTGGTCACCGGAGCGCTGGGTGAGGCCGGGCGGGGTCGGGTCGGGCTGCTCGACGGCGTCTTCGGTGGCCTGGCCGAGGGGGAGCGGGACATCTTCGCCGACCCGGCCGAGGACGACGGCGAGGGCACCCGGCTGCGGCTGGTGCTGCTGCGCGACGGCGGTCTCAACGCCGAGGACGACACCGACGAGCCGCTCGCCGTCGAGGAGCGCCGTGCGGACGCGGTGCAGACCCTCGCGGAGCGCCGTGGCGTGCGGTGCGACGTGGTGACCGCCGAGGGCGGCTCCGCCCTGGAGCGGCTGGCGTCGCTGATCGCCGTTCCGGACTTCGCCTCGATCTACCTTGCTCTGGCACACGGGTTGGACCCGATGGCCGTTCCGGCCATCACCGAGATGAAGGAACTGTCGAACCAGTGAACGAACGTAGGGGGCGGCGCGTCATGCGCGGACCGGTCGGCTTCGCGGGGCGAAGCGGAGCGGTGGCATGAGCGCCAACGGTGGGACGAAGGCGATCATCGCCGCCCTCCTGGCCAACATCGGCATCGCCGTCACCAAGTTCGTCGCGTTCCTGCTCTCCGGCTCGTCGTCGATGTTGGCCGAGGCGGTCCACTCGGTCGCCGACTCTGGTAACCAGGGCCTGCTGCTGCTCGGCGGCAAGCGGGCCAAGCGGGCGGCCACCCCGGAACACCCGTTCGGGTACGGCCGGGAGCGCTACATCTACGCGTTCATCGTGTCCATCGTGCTGTTCAGCATCGGTGGCCTCTTCGCGCTCTACGAGGCGTACCACAAGTGGGATCACGCGGAGGGCATCACGTCCTGGCACTGGCTGCCGGTCGTGGTCCTGGTGGTGGCGATCGTCCTGGAGTCGTTCTCATTTCGGACCGCCATCAAGGAGTCCAACCACAGCCGGGGCACGCAGTCCTGGGTGCGTTTCATCCGTCGGGCCAAGGCCCCGGAGCTGCCGGTGGTGCTCCTGGAGGACTTCGGCGCGCTGATCGGTCTGGTGTTCGCGCTCTTCGGTGTCAGCATGACGCTGATCACCGGCAACGGCCGGTGGGACGCCGCCGGCACCGCGATGATCGGCATCCTGCTGGTGGTCATCGCCATCGTGCTGGCCATCGAGACGAAGAGCCTGCTGCTCGGTGAGGGTGCCGAGGCGTCCGAGCTGGCCGCCATCGAGCGGGCCGTCACCGACGGCCCCGAGGTGGAGCGGATCATCCACATGAAGACGCTCTACCTGGGCCCGGAAGAGCTGATGGTGGCCGCCAAGATCGGTGTTCCGGAGTGGGAGAGCGCCCACGACCTGGCCCGTGGCATCAACGCCGTCGAGGCGCGGATCCGAGCCGCGGTGCCGATCGCCCGGGTGATCTATCTGGAGCCGGACGTCTACAGCACCGCTGCCGCCGAGGCCGGCACCGGTGCCGCGGCCGACACCGCGGTGCCGCAGCCGCAGGACACGTCGGGCGACCCGGCCGGGCGGCCCGGGGGCTGACGGGTGGAGCCACTGTACGGTCCGATCCGGGACTACGCCTGGGGCTCGCGCTCAGCCATCGCCCTCCTGCAGGGGCGAGCGGTGCCGAGCGCGGGCCCGGAGGCGGAGCTGTGGTTGGGGGCCCACCCGGGCGCCCCGGCCCACGTGGATCGTGCCGGTCTGCGGGTCAGCCTCTGTGACCTGGTGCGGGACGAGCCAGGGCAGTGGCTCGGTCAGCGGGTGTCCGAGCGTTTCGGCAACCGGCTGCCGTTCCTGCTCAAGGTGCTCGCGGCCGACGCTCCGCTGAGCCTGCAGGCCCACCCGGACGCCGAGCAGGCGCAGGCCGGCTACGCCGCGGAGGCGGGACGCGCCGACGGGCATCGGAACTACTCCGACCCGCACCACAAGCCGGAGTTGCTGGTCGCGCTCACCCCGTTCGAGGCGCTGTGCGGTTTCCGGGATCCGGCGGAGTCGGCCGAGGCGCTCGTGGCGTTCGGCGTACCGGCGTTGGCGCCGGTGGTCGCCGCGTTGCGGTCCGGGCCGGCGGGGTTGCGGACGGCGGTGCGGACGCTGCTCGGCTGGCCGGTCGCCAGGCGTCACGACCTGCTGGCCGCTGTCGTGGCGGCGCCGGTCGACGGCCCGGACGCGGAGCTGACCCGTCGACTGGCCACGGCGTACCCGGGGGATCCGGGTGCGCTGGTCGCGCTGCTGCTGCACCACCTGCGGCTGGAGGCGGGGGAAGCGATCTGGATGCCCGCCGGCAACCTGCACGCCTACCTGAGCGGCTGCGGCGTGGAGATCATGGCGGCCAGCGACAACGTGCTGCGCGGCGGCCTGACCCCGAAGCGGGTGGACGTCGACGAGTTGTTGCAGGTGCTGCGCTTCGAGGTGCTCGTCGATCCGGTCCGGGCCGCGGAGCCGGTCGGCCCGGGGGTGGACTGGTGGCCGGTGCCGGTGGACGATTTCGCGCTGCACCGGGTCCGGGTCGACGCGGCGGTGCCGTCGGTGACCCTGTCGCTGCCCGGCCCCCGGGTGGTGCTCTGCGCTGGTGGTTCGATCACCGTGGACGACGGTGCCGGCGCGTTGACGCTGGCCTCCGGCGAGGCGGCCATCGGTACGGCGTTGGAGGCGCCGCTGCGGATCGACGGCGCCGGTGTGGCGTTCGTGGCGACGTCCGGGCTGCGCTGACCCCGACCCGGGCCAACGACACAAGTCCGACTTTCCCGGAATAGCTTGACGTCGCCCTGCCTCAGTGTGACTCTATGAGTACGCAGCGTTATCGCGACGACGGTCCGAGAACGTGCGGGGGAACCAAACCGGGGGGATGCACGGGGCGGGCGGGACGTGGGCGGGAAGGTCCGTTCATCACCGACCGCCCCGTGCGCTGTCCGCCGACCGTGCCCGATGCCCGTCGCCGACGCGCGTAAGGTGGAAGGTCGGCGCAGACATCGTTCGACAGGAGCTTTCATGACCAGCACCCTCCCGGCGTCCGCCAGCGGCACGCCGTCCGAGGCCCGGCCGAGCACGCTCGCCGACGGCGACTTCAAGGTGGCGGATCTGTCGCTCGCCGAGTTCGGGCGTAAGGAGATCCAGCTCGCCGAGCACGAGATGCCCGGCCTGATGGCAATCCGTCGCGAGTTCGCCGAGGCGCAGCCGCTCGCCGGCGCGCGGATCACCGGCTCTCTGCACATGACCATCCAGACCGCCGTCCTGATCGAGACGTTGGTCGCGCTCGGCGCGCAGGTGCGCTGGGCGTCCTGCAACATCTTCTCCACCCAGGACCACGCCGCCGCGGCGATCGTCGTCGGCCCGGACGGCACCCCCGAGGCTCCGGCCGGGGTTCCGGTGTACGCCTGGAAGGGCGAGACCCTTCCGGAGTACTGGTGGTGCACCGAGCAGGTGCTCGCCTGGCCGGACGGGCAGGGCCCCAACATGATCCTCGACGACGGCGGCGACGCCACCCTGCTGGTGCACAAGGGCGCCGAGTTCGAGAAGGCCGGGGTGGTTCCGCCGGTCGAGTCGGCCGACTCCGAGGAGTACGCGGTCATCCTCGAGCTGCTGCACCGCTCGCTCGGCGAGGACGGCCAGCGGTGGACCCGGATCGCCGGCGGCATCAAGGGCGTGACCGAGGAGACCACCACCGGCGTACACCGGCTCTACGAGATGCACCGGGCCGGCACCCTGCTCTTCCCGGCCATCAACGTCAACGACTCGGTGACCAAGAGCAAGTTCGACAACAAGTACGGCTGCCGGCACTCGCTCATCGACGGCATCAACCGCGCCACCGACGTGCTGATCGGCGGCAAGATGGCGGTCGTCCTGGGCTACGGCGACGTGGGCAAGGGCTGCGCCGAGTCGCTGCGCGGCCAGGGCGCCCGGGTCGTGGTGACCGAGGTGGACCCGATCTGCGCGTTGCAGGCCGCCATGGACGGCTACCAGGTCGCCACCCTGGACGACATTGTCGAGCAGGCCGACATCTTCATCACCGCCACCGGCTGCTTCGACGTCATCACCAACGAGCACATGGCCCGGATGAAGCACCAGGCCATCGTCGGCAACATCGGCCACTTCGACAACGAGATCGACATGGCCGGGCTGGCCAAGCGGTCCGACGTCGAGCGGATCAACATCAAGCCGCAGGTCGACCTGTGGCGCTTCGCCGACGGGCACGCCATCATCGTGCTCTCCGAGGGTCGCCTGCTGAACCTGGGCAACGCGACCGGGCACCCGAGCTTCGTCATGTCGAACTCGTTCGCCAACCAGACGATCGCCCAGATCGAGCTCTTCACCAAGACCGAGGAGTACCCGATCGGCGTCTACGTGCTGCCCAAGCACCTGGACGAGAAGGTGGCCCGACTGCACCTCGGCGCACTCGGTGCCAAGCTGAGCACGCTGACCAAGGAGCAGGCCGCCTACCTCGGCGTCTCCACGGAGGGTCCGTTCAAGCCGGATCACTACCGCTACTGATCGACATCTCCGAACCGGGCCGGCTGTTCACAGCCGGCCCGGTTCGTCGTCCCCGCCCCGCCCCGCCCCGCCCTGCCGTGCCCCGCCCCGCCCTGCGCTCCCGCGATCTTGCACTTTCGGTTGGAGATTCACGGCTTTAGGAGCGATATGTCTCCGCAGAAAGTGCAAGATCGCGGGCCGCGGCCGCGGGCCGCGGGCGCGGGGTGCGGGGTGCGGGCCGGGGGGTGGTTAGGGGCGGCGGGTGGGGCGGAACCAGGTCCAGATGCACCAGGCCAGCCAGCCGAGCGAGACGATGGTGGCCAGTGCCCGTAGGCGTAGTGCGCTGAGCAGCAGCACCACGGCCAGAACCGTCAACCACGGCAGGAATCCCCTCACGGCGCGATCTTCGCACAGTGGAGTTCGCCGGAGACAGGGTGAGCTTGTCGTGAACGACTTGACGACGGCTCTGACCAGGAGGAAGGTGAGCCTGCCCTAAGTCAGCCAAGGCGTGCCTAACCTACTCGGAGCCCGGATGTTCGCCACCTACCTGATCGGTCTGCGGGAAGGGCTGGAAGCCACCCTGGTGGTCAGCATCCTGGTCGCCTTCCTGGTGAAGTCGCAGCGCCGGGACCGGCTGCCGCAGGTGTGGGCGGGCGTCGGCCTGGCCGTGGCGCTCTCGGTGCTCTTCGGTTGGCTGATCGAGTACACCTCGACCTCGCTGCTGTCCCGATCCGAGGATCGGGAGTTGTTCGAGGCGATCACCTCGGTGGCCGCCGTCGTCTTCGTGACCTGGATGATCTTCTGGATGCGCCGGGCTGCCCGGACCATCGCCGGCGAGCTGCGGGGCAAGCTCACCGAGGCGCTGGCGGTCGGGTCTCTCGCCGTAGCCGGGATGGCGTTCCTCGCGGTGATCCGCGAGGGTCTGGAGACGGCGCTGATCTTCTACTCGGCCGCCCAGGGCGCGGCCGGCGACAGCGGCCCGCTGCTCGCGTTGATCGGCGGCATCGTCACCGCCGTGGTCCTCGGCGTGCTGCTCTACGCCAGCGCCCTGCGGATCAACCTCAGCAAGTTCTTCACCTGGACCGGCGCGCTGCTGATCCTGGTCGCCGCCGGCATCCTCAAGTACGGCGTGCACGACTTCCAGGAGGCCGGCGTCCTGCCCGGCCTGAACGACCTGGCCTTCGACATCAGCAGCGTGCTCGACCCGAGCACCTGGTACGCGGCCCTGCTCGCCGGCATGTTCAACGTGACCCCCGCGCCCACGGTGCTGGAGACGATCGCCTGGGTCGCGTACGCCGTACCGGTGCTCCTGCTCTTCCTGCGACCGGCCCGGCGTCAGCCGGCACCCACCGCGACCACCACCACCGTCACCGAGCGCGGGGCCGACGCCGGCGCCGAGGCCGATGCGGCGTCCACGCCGCAGCGTGCCTGACCCACGAGGAGAGACAGCTTCGATGCGTACCACCCAGTTCTTCGCGCTGGCCGCCGCCGGCGTGCTGGCCACGGCCGGTCTGGCCGCCTGCTCCGACTCCGACAAGGGCGACTCGGCCGGCTCCGGCGGACCGATCGTGGTCAAGGCCAGCGACACCGCCTGTGAGGTCGGCTCGACCGACCTGGGCGCCGGCACCGTCACCTTCAAGATCACCAATTCGGGCGCGAAGGTGACCGAGTTCTACGTGTACGCCGACGGCGACCGGGTGATGGGCGAGGTGGAAAACATCGCCCCGGGGCTGAGCCGCGAGCTGCACGTGGAGCTGCCGGCCGGCACGTACCAGACGGCCTGCAAGCCGGGGATGAGCGGCAAGGGCATTCGGGGCGCGCTCAAGGTCAGCGGGTCGGCGCAGCCGCTCACCGCCGACGCCGCGCTGGGTGACGCCACGGACAACTACCAGCGGTACGTGAAGAGCCAGACCAGCGCGCTGTTGGACAAGACCGAGGAGTTCGTCGGCGCGGTCAAGGCCGGTGACGTGGCGAAGTCCAAGGCGCTCTACCCGGTCGCCCGCACCTATTGGGAGCGGATCGAGCCGGTGGCGGAGATCTTCGGCGACCTCGACCCCAAGATCGACGGCCGCGAGGAGGTCCTCGAGGAGGGGATGGAGTTCACCGGCTTCCACCGGATCGAGAAGGACCTCTGGCAGTCCGGCGACATCAGCAAGGACGGCCCGATCGCCGACCGCCTGCTGGTGGACGTCAAGGAGATCGTGGCCAAGGCGAACGCCGAGAAGCTCTCCCCGCTCCAGCTCGCCAACGGTGCCAAGGAGCTGCTCGACGAGGTGGCCAGCGGCAAGATCACCGGCGAGGAGGACCGCTACTCGCACACCGACCTGTGGGACTTCGCCGCCAACCTCGAAGGTTCCAAGGCCGCCGTGTCCGCCCTGCGGCCCGCGTTGCAGCAGCGCTCGCCGGAGCTGGTCAGCCAGCTGGACGCCGAGTTCACGAACGTCGAGGGCCTGCTCGGCAAGCACCGCGACGGCGACGGGTGGAAGCTGCACACCGCGCTGAGCAAGGCCGAGCTCAAGGAACTCTCCGACGGGATCAACGCGCTCGCCGAGCCGATCAGCAAGGTCGCCGCGGCCGTCGCGAAGTGACCGGACCTCAGGGGGACAGATGAGCGGGAGCAGGTTGACCCGGCGGCGGGCGATCACGCTCGCCGGCGCCGGGGTGGCCGGGGTCGCCGGTGCGGCGGTCGGCGTGGGGGCGATGGTGAACGGCTCCCACGGCCCGGCCGCGGCGAGCGACCACCCGGCCGGGGCGGTGCCGTTCCACGGAGAGCACCAGGCCGGCATCGTCACCCCGGCACAGGACCGGCTGCACTTCGTGGCCTTCGACGTGATCACCAAGGACCGGGCCCGGCTCGTCGAACTGCTCGAAGAGTGGACGGCTGCCGCCGCCCGGATGACCGCGGGGCGCGACGCCGGGGTGCTGGGTGCGGTCGGCGGGATGCCGGAGGCCCCACCGGACGACACCGGTGAAGCGCTCGGTCTGCCTCCCTCCCAGCTCACCCTCACCATCGGTTTCGGGCCGACGCTGTTCCGCGACGCCGACGGACGGGACCGCTTCGGCCTCGCCGAGCGTCGTCCTGCCGCCCTCGCCGAGCTGCCGAAGTTTCCCGGCGACGCGGTGCAGCCGCAGCTTTCCGGCGGCGACCTCTGCGTCCAGGCCTGCTCCAACGACCCGCAGGTGGCGGTGCACGCGATCCGCAACCTGGCCCGGCTGGGCATGGGTGTGGTGAGCGTCCGCTGGTCGCAGCTCGGCTTCGGCCGCACCTCGTCGACGACGCGGGAGCAGGCCACCGCGCGCAATCTCTTCGGGTTCAAGGACGGCACGGCCAATCTCAAGGCCGAGGACACCGACCTGCTGCGCGACCAGTTGTGGGTGCAGCCGGGCGACGGGCCGGACTGGATGGCCGGCGGCTCGTACCTGGTGACCCGCAAGATCCGGATGCTGGTGGAGACCTGGGACCGGACCTCCCTCGCCGAGCAGGAGGAGATCGTCGGCCGGGCCAAGGGCAGCGGCGCGCCGTTGGGTCGCGGCGACGAGTTCGACGAGCCCGACTTCGCCGCCCGTGGCGCGGACGGGAAGCCGGTGATCGCCGAGCACGCCCATGTCACGCTGGCCCACCCGAGCCGCAACGGCGGGGCCCACCTGCTCCGCCGGGGTTACAACTTCGTCGACGGCTCGGACAGCCTCGGCCGGCTCGACGCGGGCCTCTTCTTCATCGCCTACCAGCGTGATCCACGCCGTCAGTTCGTGCCGATCCAGACGCAGTTGGCCCGGCACGACGTGATGAACGAGTACCTGCGGCACGTCTCCAGCGGGGTGTTCGCCTGCCCGCCCGGGGTGCGCGACGGCGGGGAACACTGGGGGAGTGGGCTGTTCGGCTGACCGTCGTCCGGATGGCGACAGCCGGATCGCTCCGGCTTGCGGTGGCGCCGGGCGGCGCCGAAGGGGGATCATGGTGGCAGCCTGGCCCTGCGGCCATCCGTGCGCCCAGGCACCGCAGCACGTGGCGCCGCCGCCGCGGGCCGTGGCCACCCGGTTCGACGGCGGCGCGGAGCGTTGCCGGCGACGCCGGTCCCACCGAATTGAATGAGGATGCAATATTAATCCCATGAGAGCCCGCGTACTGGTGGTCGACGATGACCCCGCGCTCGCCGAGATGCTCGGCATCGTGCTGCGCAGTGAGGGTTTCCTGCCTTCTTTTGTGGCGGACGGCGAGCGGGCGTTGGCCGCTTTTCGCGACAGTCGTCCCGATATAGTGCTGCTTGACCTGATGCTTCCCGGAATGAGCGGGATCGACGTCGCCAGGTCGATCCGGGCGGAGTCGGGCGTGCCCATCGTCATGCTGACCGCCAAGAGCGACACCGTCGACGTCGTGCTCGGCCTGGAATCCGGCGCCGACGATTACGTGGTCAAGCCGTTCAAGCCCAAGGAGCTGGTGGCCCGGATGCGGGCCCGACTGCGCCGAGGCGAGGACGTGGCCCCGGAGATGCTGACCATCGGGCCGCCGGACAACCAGATCACCATCGACGTGCCCGCGCACACGGTGAGTCGCAACGACGAGGAGGTGAAGCTGACGCCGCTGGAGTTCGACCTGCTGGTCGCGCTCGCCCGCAAGCCACGTCAGGTCTTCACCCGCGAGGTGCTGCTCGAACAGGTCTGGGGCTACCGCCACGCGGCCGACACCCGTCTGGTCAACGTGCACGTCCAGCGGTTGCGGGCCAAGATCGAACCAGACCCGGAGCGACCGGAAATCATCCTCACCGTGCGGGGCGTGGGTTACAAGGCGGGGACCGGATAGCCTGGTCGCACTGTGTCGACCTCGCCGCCCCCACCCTCCCCGAGTACGGCTGCCCGCCGGCCCAGCGCCGGCGGGGAGCTCTGGCGTGCGGTGAGTGGGCGGCTCGCTCGCGCGGTGGGTCGGGCACACCAGACCTGGCGGCGTTCGCTCCAGGTTCGGGTCGTGACCATCACGCTGGTCGCGTCCAGTCTGCTGGTCGGTGGGTTCGCGGTCCTGATCGCTGACAAGATCACCACGATCCTGCTCGACAGCGCGCGCAGCGACGTCCGGCAGCGGGTGACGAGCGGCGCCAGCTACGCGGCCAAGCAGGTCTCCTTCTACGGGCAGCCGCAGGAGGCGCAGCTCCAGGAGACCATCGACGGGACTGTCAACTACCTGGCCGGCGGCGACCCCCAGCAGACCAGCGGGGTGGTGGTGGCGATCACCGCCGACGACTACCCCAACGACATCCAGACGCGCACCTCCCCGTCGGCGAACGTGCAGTCGCTGATCAGCCCCGAGCTGCGGGCCGCGATCGCCGACGGCAAGGTGGCCAGTCAGATCCGCACCGGGCGACTCACCGGCGAGACCACCAAATACCTGGTGTACGGCTCGCCGGTGCCCACCCGCTTCGGCCAGATCGAGCTCTACTACCTGGTCCCGCTGGGCCGGCAGGACGTCACCGCCGCCGACGCCCGCGCCACGGTGGTGGCCACCGGGGTCGCGCTGGTGATCCTGCTCGGGTTGCTCGCGGCGCTTGTCACCCGGCTGGTGGTCAACCCGGTCCGGGTCGCCGCGCGAACCGCCCAGCGGCTCTCCGCCGGCCTTCTCGACCAGCGGATGGTGGTCAACGGCGAGGACGACCTGGCCCTGCTCGCCGCGTCGTTCAACCAGATGGCCACCAACCTGCAACGGCAGATCCTGCGCCTGGAAGAGATGTCCCGGTTGCAGCGCCGCTTCACCTCGGACGTCTCCCACGAGCTACGTACCCCGTTGACCACGGTGCGGATGGCCGCCGACCTCATCTTCGCTGAGCGCGACGAGTTCGATCCGGCGGTCGCCCGCAGCGCCGAGCTGCTCCAGGCCGAGTTGGACCGCTTCGAGGAGCTGCTCACCGACCTGCTGGAGATCAGTCGGTTCGACGCGGGCTTCGCCATGCTGGATTCCGAGCCGACCGACCTGGTGCCGGTGGTGCACCGGGTGGTCGACCGGCTGTCGGGCCTGGCCGAGCGGGTGGGCGTACCGATCGAACTCGACCTGCCGGGCACCCCGGTGATCGCCGAGGTCGACCCGCGCCGGGTCGAGCGGGTGTTGCGCAACCTGGTCGGCAACGCCGTCGAACACGGTGAGGCCCGCCCGGTGCTGATCACGCTCGGCATCGACGAGACCGCCGTGGCGATCACGGTCCGCGACCACGGTGTGGGGCTGAAGGTGGGCGAGGAGAAGCTGGTGTTCAACCGGTTCTGGCGGGCGGACCCGTCGCGGGCCCGGCAGACCGGGGGCACCGGGCTGGGCCTGTCGATCAGCCTGGAGGACGCACGGCTGCACGGCGGCTGGCTGGAGGCGTGGGGTGCTCCCGGGCAGGGCGCGCAGTTCCGACTCACCCTGCCGGCCCGTGCGGGCGATCGGCTGACCACCTCACCGCTGCGGCTGGTGCCGGCCGACGCCGCCCTGCCGTTCGGCGGCCCCCGCGACGGTGGGCCACTGGCCATCGGTCCCGGCACCGGCGGGGCACTGGCGATCGGTCCGGCTCCGGCCGGGGACGGGCAGCGGACGGAGGTGCGCTCGTGAGACGGCCGACTCTGCTCGGAACCTTCGGCGTGATGGTGCTGCTGGGCGCCGGCTGTGGCATTCCGGCGGCATCCGACGTGCGGGTGGACGGCAAGGGCAGCGCCGCGACCGAGGCCGGTGTGATCAGTCGGGGCAGTGAGCCACCGACGCGGACGGCCAGCGGCAGCGTCAACGAGACGTTCGTCCGCAACTTCCTGTCCGCCGCCGCCGGCGAGCCGGATCGGGCGTACGAGCGGGTCAAGGCGTTCGTCGCCCCGGAGGACAAGACTCGCCTGCAGGACAAGAAGGGCAGCGAGGTCGCGCTGAACGTGGTCCGGCTGCGCGAGGCGGTCTACACCCTCAACAGCGACTCGACCACGACCGTCAAGATCGCCGTGCAGCAGCTCGGGGTGCTGCGGACCAACGGCATCCTGGCCCCACCGGTGGCGACCGAGACGGAGTACGAGTTCGGGCTGCGCAGCGCGTCCTTCAACGGCGGCGTGAACGACGACCGGGCCGGCCTCTACGTCATCAACCCGCCCAACGTGCTGCTGCTCAGCGACACCGCCCTGCGGGAGTACTACCAGGACGAAACGATCTACTTCTGGAGTTCCGACCGCAGCCGCCTGGTGCCCGACCAGCGCTACCGGCCGCAGGCGGTGCCGGTCGAGCGGCAGGTCAACGAGGTGGTGAAGTGGCTGGTCGGTGGCCCCTCCGACTGGTTGCGCCCGGCAGTCGTCGGGCTACCGGACCGCACCGAGCTGATCAACAACGCCACCGGCGGCAACGGTCGGTGGGAGGTCAACCTGGACATGTCCGGGGACGACCAGAGCGGGATCGATCAGTTGATCACGCAGATCGCCTGGTCGCTGGGGGACCTCACCGGTCAGCTCGAGGTGAAGATCCGCAACAACGCGCAGCCCGTGGTGGACCTGGGCGAGCGACGAGACGCCCGGGTGCTCTACCCGTACGCCGCCAGCCCGCAGCGGTTCGGCGTCTACGACGGCGCGATCCACCCACTCGACTTCGACGGCGAGCCCAGCGGCACGGTGCCGTTGACGCCCGAGGCCAACCGTAACGTCGTCTCCGCCAGCCTCGGGCTGGCCAAGGACCGCCGGATCCTCGCCGCGATGGTGGTCGCCGGCAGCGGCAAGAACCGGTACCGACTCGCCGTGGGCACGGGTGCCGACCCGGTCTCCGTGGTCAGCCGCAGCGGTGCCGAATTCTCCTCGATCGGGCGGCCGGTCTGGCTGCGTACTGTCGACAACCGTCCCAGCCGCGGTCTGGTGGTTGCCGACGGGCAGCTCTACCGGTTCGACGAGGCGGCCCGGATGTATCCGGTCCCGCTCAACCTGCCCTCCGCCGCGGTCACCGCGGTGGCCGCCGCGTTGGACGGCCAGCGGGTGGCGCTGATCGCCGGCGGCCGTCTCTACGTCGCCGCGGTCAACCTCGACGGCGGCGGAGCCTCCGTCGGCCCGCCCCGAGAGCTGGTCACCTCGCTGACCAACCCGACGGCGGTCGACTGGGGCAGGGAGGACCAGTTGGTGGTGGCGGGGTCGGTCGGCCAGCCGGCGATCTACGAGATCAGTGTCGACGGCGCCCTGGAGACGCCGTTGCGGACCGACCTCGGCGCCAAGGTCAGCCACCTGACCGCGTACCCCACCAACCGCAGTGTGCGGACGCCCAGCGGGGCGTACATGTACGAGGCGAACGGGGTGGCCTACCGCAGCAGCCCGTTCGAACGGATCGAGCCCGGCCGGGTACGCGACATCGCCCCGGTGCCGGCCGGTGTCCGGCCGAGCAACCCGTCGGCGCCCTTCTTCCTCTACTGACACGGTGAGCGGGCTCTGGGCGGACCTCGCCGACCTGGTGCTGCCCGCCGACTGCGCCGGTTGTCGGGAGCGCCGACCCGGCCTGCGGCACGGGGTCTGCCCAGCCTGTGTCGTGGCGCTGGACGCCCTGCGGCCACGAACGGTCCGCCCCACTCCCGCACCGCCGGGCCTGCCGTCCTGCGTCGCTCTCGGCCCGTACGCGGGACCGCTGCGCGAGGCCCTGCTGGCGTACAAGGAACATGGCCGACACGGGCTTGCGCGCCCGCTCGGCGCGCTGCTCGCCGAGGTCGTCGCGGCGGCCGTCGGTGGGGCCCGTCCGGTGGCGTTGATTCCGGTCCCGGACACCGCGGCGGCGGCCCGGTCCCGCTACGGGGACCACCTCGACCGGCTGGCCCGGCAGTGCGCGGCCCGACTCAACCGCAGCGGTTGGGCGGCGCGGGTGCACCGTCCGCTGCGGGCGTCGCCCCGGCCCGACTCGGTCACCCTGGACAGCGCCGGGCGCGCGGCGGCGGCCGAGGCGGCCTTCCAGCCCCGCCCGACGGGGCCGGTCCGGGGTCGTGCCGGGGCTGCGGCACCGGTCGTGGTGCTGCTCGACGACATCGTCACCACCGGCGTGACCCTCGCCGCCGCGAGCCGGGTGCTGACCGCGACCGGATGGGCACCGGGTGTCGCGGCGGTGCTCGCGGCGACCGAGAAAAGACACCAGTCGTAACCCATTGTGTTTCCGTTTCACCCGTTGGTGTACGAGCTGCGAAAATTCCTGGGTCGTCTCGGCAACATGGGGTGACTGTCGGGCAAACAGGAGTTAGCGTTTCGCTGTCGGGGGTAGGAGGTCGTTCCCACCACCCTCGGCGGTGAGAGGAGGCGTAGCCGTACCAACCGGTCGACGCCAGCGGGTCTCCCCACGGCGCGCGGCCGGGCAACCGGATCGAAGACCGTCCGAACAAGGGAGGTCACGTGGACATCGTGGTCAAGGGCCGAAACGTCGAAGTGCCGGACCATTACCGGGTACACGTAGCCGAGAAACTCGCGAAGATCGAACGCTACGACCACAAACTTATTCGCGTTGATGTCGAGCTGTTTCACGAGCGCAATCCGCGCCAAGCCGACCACTGCCAGCGGGTGGAGATCACCTGCGTTTCCCGGGGCCCGGTGATTCGGGCCGAAGCCTGCACCAACGACTTCTACAGCGCGCTCGACGCGGCCATCGCGAAGCTCGACACCCGGCTGCGCCGCGCGGCCGACCGTCGCCGCGTACACCGGGGGCGGCACGCGCCGATCTCCGTCGCCGAGGCGACAGCGGGCCTGCCGGTCGCTGACCTGGTGCCCAACGCGCTGAGCGCGCCGAGCGACGGCGCCCGCGCCGGCACCGCCGTCGCCGAGCGGGTCGAAGAGGAGCAGGACGACCAGCCGTGGCACATCGCCCGGGAGAAGGTCCACCCGGCCGAGCCGATGACCATCGACGACGCGTTGTTCGAGATGGAACTGGTCGGCCACGACTTCTACCTTTTCCAGGACAAGGAGTCCGGCCGCCCCAGCGTCGTCTACCGACGCCACGCGTACGACTACGGCATCATCTCCCTCGCCACCTGACCGGCAGCTCGTGGGGTTGTGCTGGGGCGTCCCCACCACAACCCCACGACACCGGTCAGCGAAGGTCGGCGGGCAGCAACCCGAAGGTCAGGTCGTCCAGGCGGGCGCCGGCCAGTCCGGGCAGTCGGCCGCGCTGCACTGCCTCGCGCCGAAAACCGACCCGCTCCAGCACCCGGTGCGACGCGGTGTTGTCGGGCACCGTGCCGGCCGACAGCCGGGCGATACCGGCCGAGCCGAACGCCCAGCCCGCGAGCAAGCGGACTGCCCGAGTCGCGTACCCCCGGCCGCGCCAGTCCGGCAGCAACGCGTAGCCGACCGACGCCTCGCCGGCGGCCACGTCGGTGTACGACAAGCCGCAACTGCCCACGGGCTCGCCGCTGGTCACGTCAGTGATCATCAGCCTGGCGATCTCGCCGGTCAGCCAGCCGCTCTGCGCGAGACGACAGCGCCGCTCGATCGCCTCGCGGGTCGGCGGCACCGGCGGCGCCTGGTTCGCCACCACCTCGGGTCGGCTGTGCAACCGGTACATCAGCGCCGCGTCGTCCGGCGCGAGCGGGCGCAGCGCCACCACCTGGTCGGTGAGCACCCCGCCGGGCAGGTCGGGCAGCAGCCGGGCGGCCGGGCCGGGCGGATCACCGGCGAGGCGTACCCAGGCCAGCAGATCGTGCCGGCCCGCGTCGCGGGAGGCACCGGCCGACCGGCGCAGACCCTCGTACCGGAAGCCGGCGGCCAGCGCGACCCGTTGGCTCGGACCGTTCTCCGGTTCGGTGAGCAGTTCCAGCCGGGCCGCCCCTTCGGCGAACGCGTGCTCGCTCAGCACGCGGGTCGCGGCGGTGGCCAGCCCGCGACCGCGGGCCGCCGGCCGCATCCAGTAGCCGATCTCCAGCTGACCCCGGGCGGGCACCGGATTGTTCAGCCCCACCGCGCCGAGCAGCCGATCGGTTCTGGGGTCCGCGACGGCGTACGCCGTGCCGCCGCCGGTCCAGGCCGCCGGGGCGCCGACGTCGATCCACCAGCGGGCGTCGGCCTCGGTGTACGGCGTCGGGAGGTTCGACACGAACCGCTGGGTCAGCGGATCCGCGCAGCCGTCGACGACGTCGGCGCTGTCCTGCGGGCGGAAGGGACGCAGCCGCACGCCGTGCGCCTCGACCACCGGCGGCATGGTCATCCCAGATCCTTCGCGAGCAGCGCGCCGATCCACACATCCACCCGCTCGCCCCGGTGCTGCACGCCACCCCGGGCGGTCCCCTCGATCACGAAGCCCGCCTTCTCCGCCGCTCGCCGGGAGGCGGTGTTGCCCACGTTCGCCTTCCACTCGATCCGCGCCAGACCCAACGTGCTGAAGCCCCAGGCGCTGAGCGCGACCAGCGCGGCGGGCAGGTAACCCCGGCCCCGGGCCGCCGGCGCGATCATGAAGCCGGTGTCGGCCACCAGCGGGTCGGTGGGGGACAGCCGCAGGTCGAGCGTCCCCACGTACCGGTCGTCGGCGTCGGCGATCATGAAGCAGGCGGCGTCCCCCCGAGCCCAGGAGTCGCGGCCGTACGCCTGGTAGCCCTCCGCGTCGGCGCGGTCGTACGGGTCTGGCACGGTCGTCCAGCGGATGGTCTCCGGGTCCCGGCAGGTCTGCACCACCGCGTCCAGGTCCTTCTCCTCCATGGGCCGCAGCCGCAGTTCGCCGGCCCCGGTCTCGGCGAACAGAACGGGCTGCGGGCGGCCGAAGACGGCGGCCCGCCGGGCGGCGAGGGTGCCCGGTCCGGCCGGACCGGTCGACCCGGCGGCCGGCACCTCGCCGGGCAGCAGCGAGCCGATCCAGCCGTCCGCGCTGCCGTCCGCGCTGCCGGCCAGCGCCGGGTCGGCCAGCCGCAACCGGCCGTCGATCCGGAAGCCCGCCCGGAGGGCCACCAGCCGGGAGGCGTGGTTGCCCACCTCGGCCTGCCAGATGAGCCGGCGAAGCCCGAGGGTGTCGAAGGACCAGCGGGCCACCGCCCGGGTGGCCCGGACCGTCACGCCTCGACCACGCGCCCACGGTGCCGTCCAATAGCCGATCTCACCGGTACCGTTCCCGTCGATCGAGACGAGCCCGTTGGAGCCCAGCAGCTCCCCGGTGTCCGGGTCGCACACCGCGAACGGTGCTCCGGTGCCCTCGGCCCAGGCATTCCGGCTCATCGCGGTGACAAATCCGTGGGCGTGTTCCGGCCGGTACGGGCGCGGTACGGTGGTCCAACGCTGAATGTCCGGGTCCTGGCAGGCCCGGTGCACGGCCTCGGCATCCGTCTCTCGCCAGGGCCGCAGCAGCACGCCGTCCTCGATGATCTCCACGAGCTCCACCCGTGCATCCTGCCGTAGCGTTCGCCGACGGCGTAACCGGATAACGTTTGGGGCGTGTGCAGGACGCGAGTTATGTCGGGTTCGGCGGGGTCGAGCACCGCCACCAGTGACCATCGCGCCGATGGAGCGCCTACGATGGGTCGAGACTGTCTAGGGGAGCGTTGATCCGTGTCGATTCTGGAAAAGGTCCTTAACGCGGGCGAGGGCCGCATGGTGCGCCGCCTCAAGGCGATCGCCAATGCCGTCAGCTCGATCGAGGACGACTACATCAACCTCACCGACGAGGAACTGGCCGGCATGACCGAACAGTTCCGAGAGCGGCTCGAGGAGGGTGAAACCCTCGACGACCTGCTGCCGGAGGCGTTCGCGGTGGCCCGAGAGGCGGCTGCGAGGGTGCTCGGCCAGCGCCCGTACGACGTCCAGGTGATGGGCGGCGCGGCGCTGCACTTCGGCAACATCGCCGAGATGAAGACCGGTGAGGGTAAGACGCTGACCTCGGTCATGGCCGTCTACCTCAACGCGCTCTCCGGCAAGGGCGTCCACGTGATCACGGTCAACGACTACCTCGCCCAGCGTGACGCGGCGTGGATGGGCCGGGTGCACGAGTTCCTCGGGCTGACCGTCGGCGTGGTGCTGCCCAACCGGCCGGCGAGTGAGCACAAGGCCGCCTACGAGTGCGACATCACCTACGGCACCAACAACGAGTTCGGCTTCGACTACCTGCGCGACAACATGGCCTGGTCGAAGGAAGAGTTGGTGCAGCGCGGGCACAACTTCGCGGTGGTCGACGAGGTCGACTCCATCCTGATCGACGAGGCCCGCACCCCGCTGATCATCTCCGGCCCGGCCGAGCACTCCGCCCGCTGGTACGGCGAGTTCGCCGGCGTGGTGGCCCGACTCCAGCCCGGCACCGACGGCGAGGGCGACTACGAGGTCGACCACTCCAAGCGCACCATCGCGGTGACCGAACGAGGTGTCGCCAAGGTCGAGGACCGGCTCGGCATCGACAACCTGTACGAGTCGGTGAACACCCCGCTGGTCGGCTACCTCAACAACGCCATCAAGGCCAAGGAGCTCTACAAGCGCGACAAGGACTACATCGTCAGCGACGGTGAGGTCCTGATCGTCGACGAGTTCACCGGTCGCATCCTGCACGGCCGTCGTTACAACGAGGGCATGCACCAGGCGATCGAGGCCAAGGAGGGGGTGGAGATCAAGCAGGAGAACCAGACCCTGGCCACCATCACCCTCCAGAACTACTTCCGCCTCTACGAGAAGCTGTCCGGGATGACCGGTACGGCGCAGACCGAGGCGAGCGAGTTCAACAAGGTCTACAAGGTCGGCGTCGTGACCATCCCGACCCACCGCCCGATGGTTCGCGAGGACCGTCCGGACGTGATCTACAAGACCGAGAAGGCCAAGTTCAACGCCGTCATCGAGGACATCGCCGAGCGGCACCAGCTCGGTCAGCCGGTGCTGGTGGGCACCGTCTCGGTGGAAAACTCCGAGATCCTCTCCCAGTTGCTGCGCCGTCGTGGCATCCCGCACAACGTGTTGAACGCCAAGTTCCACGCCCGGGAGGCCGAGATCGTCGCCCAGGCCGGGCGTAAGGGCGCGGTCACCGTGGCCACCAACATGGCCGGCCGCGGCACCGACATCCTGCTCGGTGGCAACGCCGAGTTCCTCGCCGCGAGCGAGCTGCGCCAGCGCGGCCTCGACCCGCTGGAAAACGAGGAAGAGTACGCCAAGGCGATGGAGGAGGTCCTTCCGACCTGGAAGCAGGCCTGCGACACCGAGGCGGAAGAGGTCTCAGCCGCCGGTGGCCTCTACGTGCTGGGCACCGAGCGGCACGAGTCCCGGCGGATCGACAACCAGCTGCGTGGTCGTGCCGGCCGGCAGGGCGACCCGGGCGAGTCCCGCTTCTACCTGTCCCTTCAGGACGAGCTGATGCGGCGCTTCCGGGCCGGAGCGGTCGAGGCGGTGATGGAGCGCTTCAACATCCCGGAGGACGTGCCCATCGAGTCGAAGATGGTCACCCGGCAGATCAAGAGCGCCCAGGCCCAGATCGAGGGTCAGAACGCCGAGATCCGCAAGAACGTGCTCAAGTACGACGAGGTGCTCAACAAGCAGCGCCAGGTCGTCTACGCCGAGCGGCTCCGGGTGCTCAACGGTGAAGACCTCTCCGACCAGGTCCGCAACATGATCGACGAGACCGTCGAGGCGTACGTGCGGGGCGCCACCTCGGACGGCTACGGCGAAGACTGGGACCTTGAGCAGCTCTGGTCCAGCCTCAAGCAGCTCTACCCGGTCGGCGTGACGATCGAGGAGTTGGAAGAGGAAGCCGGTGGCTCCCGGGCCGGCATGGACGCCGACTTCCTGGTCGCCCGCCTCAAGGACGACGCCAACGCCGCGTACGACCGGCGTGAGGAGCAGCTCGGCACCGAGGGGGTGCGCCAGCTCGAGCGGATGGTGCTGCTCCAGGTCATCGACCGCAAGTGGCGCGAGCACCTCTACGAGATGGACTACCTCCAGGAGGGCATCAACCTCCGGGCGTACGCCCAGCGCGACCCGGTGGTGGAATACCAGCGCGAGGGCTTCGACATGTTCGCCAGCATGATGGACGGCATCAAGGAGGAGACCGTCGGTTTCCTCTACAACATCGACGTCCAGGTGACCGAACCGGAGCCGGAGGAGGGGGCCGACGAGGTCACCCTGCTCGACAAGCCGGTGGAGATCCGGGCCAAGGGCCTCAACCAGGCACCGCGGCGGCAGGGCCTGCAATACTCCGCCCCCACCATCGACGGTGAGGCCAGCCCGGGCGCGGTCGCCGTGGAGCAGGCCGAGCAGCAGGCACCGGCGCTCGGTGTGGGCCGACCGGCTCCGGGCGCTCCGGCGGCACCGGGGCGGAGCGCGCCGTCCGCGCCGCAGCGGCCGGCATCCGGGCTGCGTGGCCCGGCTGTTCCGTCGGCTGCTGCCCGTCGGCCGGCACCGAACCAGGCGGAGGCCAGCAACGGCCCGTCCCGCAACGCGCCGTGCCCGTGTGGCTCGGGCCGCAAGTACAAGCGCTGCCACGGCGCGCCCAACGGCGGCAACTGACCAATAGCAGCTGCACCGACAGCGTCTGACCGACGGGTCCCGGCCGACCAGGCCGGGGCCCGTCGGTGTCTTGTGAGCATCGCCACCGACCGGGGCCGGTTGGGTCAGAGCACGTGCAGGGCGACGCAGAGCCAGCGGCCCCGCCGATGTTCGAGGCGCAGGGCCATCGCCCAGCTGCGGCCGGCCGCGCCGGTGAGGACGGCTGCCGCCTCCACTGCGGCCTCCTGCGGCTCGCAGACCCGCAGGCGTAGCAGTCGGACCAGTGGTCGGCCGCTTCGACGGCGCGATGACCCGGCCCGGCCGGATGCGCGGGCGAGCTCGGTCAGCAGGTCGCCCGCCCGGGCCGGGTCGAGCAGCGCTCGCACCTGGGTCGGCGAACGGTAGCCGTTGACCACCTCCAGGCAGGTGCCGACGAAGCGGTGCGCGGCCCGGGTGGTTTCCGGTGCGGTCGACGGCGGCAACGACGCGACCGGGTGGGTGGTGGACCGGTCGGGCACCGGGCGCAGGGCTGCTCGCCGCTCCGCCGGCCGGACCGGGCTGGGCCGGCTGGAGGCGAAGAGGTCGAGGGCGAGCTGACCGTCGGTCGGCCCCGGCCAGTACGACCCGTCGCTCTCGTCCAGGTAGGGCGGGTCGAAGGGCGGAACGGGGCGTAGCCGCACTGGTGGTCGGGAAGGACCGGGTCGCGCTCCGCTCATCTTGGCCCCTTTTGATCTTGCGTTTGCCTACGTTTGCCTCCGACAAGCTTGATTCTGAGCGACGGAATGGCCCCGGTCAATGGCTCCACGCTGACTTCGGCCCGACGAAGGGCATGATCCACTCGGGTTCCGTGACAACGCGGTGTCCGAGCGGCCCCAACGCCCCGACTTCCGCGAAACCGAGTCGATCATGCCCGCAGCGGGCTCAGCGCGGCTCGGCGTGCGGGATGGACGGGTGGGCCCGGGGCTCTGCTACTCGGGGTCGCGGTCGACGAGTGGGTTGCTCTGCACCCAGTCTGCCGTCTCGTCGTATTTGCGGGCTATGTATTCCTCCAGCCGAGCGCGCTCGACGCGCCACTGGCCTCGCCCGCCGATCTTGATCGCCGGCAGTTCACCGCTGCGCACCATGTGGTAGACCTGCGAATCCGACACGTTGAGCTCGGCGGCCACGTCGGAGAGCAGCAGGAACCTGGGCTCCACAGAGACTCCCGGGGTTGATGTCGTTTGGCTCAGTTTGCCACCGACAGACCCCGCCGCCCAGCGCCGCACCGGTTCGGTGGCGGATCAACCCGCGCGGGACACACCGGTTGGAAACTTCCTCCGGCCGGAGGCGGGGTGTATGACGGTCACGGCGTGCGGCATGATCTGCGCCCGTGCCGGCGGCCGCCGGTGGAGGACGATGCGGGGAGACGACCGGTGACCGACGAGCTTGTCCGGGTGTACGTGCCGGCGACCGTACCGATGCTGGCCCGGCTCCGCGAGGAGGGGCTGGCCGCCGACGAGGCGCACGCCGTGACTCCGGCGCTTCGCGAGTGGTACGCCGAGGGTGACGAGGAGGAGTTGGAGTACGTCGCCTTCACCCGTGCGGCCCAGGATGCCCTGCACCTGCTTCGGGCTGATCCGACCGCTCCCCGCCGTCGGGTCGTCGTCTCGGTCGACCTGCCGTCGGCTGCGGTCGGGCACGGCGACGGTGAGCTGGGCTCCAGCTCGGTGACGTTGACCGACGCCGTGCCGGTGCGTGCCGTCGCGGCCATCCACGTGGACGGCGCGGACGCGGCCGAGGAGGTCGGCGCGGCTGCCGACGTGGTGGCCGAGGCGGCGGCTGGTGACCCGGACGCGCAGTTCACCGTCGACGGCGCCGAAGATCACGAGCTGGAGTGGTACGACGTGACCGAGCTGGACCAGCTTCTCCGCGCCACCGACTGACCGGGTACCCAGCCCAGACGGCCCGAGCTGCCCCCCGGCCCTCGATCATGCAGTTGTGGTGGTGGACACAAGCCGCACAAGCGGGTGAACCGCCCACCACAACTCCATGATCGACCGGGGAGGAGGGCTGCGACCGGGGAGGAAAGGGCCTAGCGCGCTGGGTCTGCCTTTGCCGGGTCGGCGTCGGCGTCGGGCGTTTCCGGTGCGTCGAAGGTCTCGGCTGGGTCGGCGTCGAACGCCGTGGCGTAGCCCGGCTTGTCGTCCGCCGGGTCGGCCTGGTCCACGACGGGGTTCGGGGCGGGTTCGTCGTCGTCGCTGTGGGCGGGGCCGAGCGTGCGGCCGAACGCGATGAGCGCGGTCAGCGCCCCCACGAAGAGCACCCAGATGCCGTTGTCGACCCGCGAGGTGCCCAGCGAGGTCTGGGCTACCGCGTCCGCCTCACTGAGTGCGCTGGCGAGGTCGAGCAGCGAACGGCCGCCAATCCTGATGATCACCTCGGCCAGCAGCAGGAGGAGCCCCGGGCCGGCGCCGGCCAACAGGTAGGCCGGCCAGCGCAGCGTCGGTGCCTCGGGATCGCGGCGGACGGCTCGACGCCGCGCCCAGGTCAGGTAGCCGTAGGCCAGTAGCCCGGCGAGCAGCCCGGCGACGAGCGATTCGGTACGGGACACCCACTTGGCTGCGTTGATCAGCGACTCCTGGCTGTCGCCGGAGCCGAAAAGGTCGAACAGCGGGTCCCGGGCGCGGCTGAACGCGACCACGAAGATCAGCGTGCCCAGCGCGGCGGTGACCACAGCACCGGTCGCCGGGGCGTTCCGCGCGCCGGCCAGCGCGCCGCCGATGATCGCCGCGGCCGCCGTGGTGCCGGCGATCACGTTGGTGGTGGACGTGTCGAAGTAGGTCAGGTTGATGGCCACCGCGGCGGCGAGCCCGACCAGCATGCCGCCGCCGATCGCACCGGCGAAGCGCAGGGTGGCCCAGTCGCCGTACCGGCGGGCCAGCAGGTTACCGGCGGCCAGCGCGACGGCCGCCCCGGCTACCAGCGCGGCCGAGATCACGCCGGGCAGGGCGAACGCGGAGAGACTGATCGCGGTGACCCCGGCCGCCGCCGAGGTGATGGCCTCCCGGGTGGACCAGAGCATGGCGGCCAGCCAACCGAGCGCCAGCAGCGCGAGCACTGCGGCGCCGGGGGCGGGCAGCGGCCGACTGCCCGCGCTGGCCGCGTCGACCGCCGGCTCGTCCGACTCGGCGGCCGGGACGCGGCCGGGCTCCTTGGTCATCGTCTCCCCTTCGAGGCGGCAGGTCACCGACCATTCAGGGTACGCGGGCCCGCTGGGCTGCCTGTCGCCCCGGGACGGTGGGACGGATCGAGGCCGGTCGGTAAGGAGAGGAGGGGTGGGGCGGTCCTTGGCTCAGGGCGGTGGCGGAAGTGGGTCGCGTGGCCCGCCGTGGGAGAATCACGGGAGGTCCCGCCGCTGCTCGGCCTCCCGTGCGGCGTCCGGTGTCCGGCCATCCGGTCGGTGCCCGCGGGTCCGGTTTCGCCACTGCTGTCGAGATCGCCAGGAGCCTTGATGGATGCCGTGTTCTCCGTTCCCGAGCCGCGCAACGAGCCGGTTCGCAACTACGAGCCGGGCAGCCCCGACCGGGACCGGCTCCAGCGGCGGCTGACCGAGCTCGCCGCCGAGCGCATCGACCTGCCGATGACCATCGGCGGTGAGCAGCGGATGGCCGGCGGTGACCCGATCAACGTGGTGCAGCCGCACAAGCACGCCCACGTGCTGGGGGTGACCGGGCACGCCACCCACGAGGACGCGCGTGCCGCGACCAGGGCGGCCAAGGACGCCGCGCCGATGTGGCGGGCGCTGCCCTTCGAGGAGCGTGCCGCGATCTTCCTGCGCGCCGCCGAGCTGCTGGCCGGCCCCTGGCGGGACACGCTCAACGCCGCCACCATGCTCGGTCAGTCGAAGACCGCGATCCAGGCGGAGATCGACGCGGCGTGCGAGTTCATCGACTTCCTGCGGTTCAACGTGCACTTCGCGCGTCGCCTGATCGAGGAGCAGCCGGCATCGTCGCCCGGCGTCTGGAACCGCTTCGACCACCGCCCGTTGGAGGGCTTCGTCTACGCGGTCACCCCGTTCAACTTCACCGCCATCGCCGGCAACCTGCCGTCGGCGCCGGCCCTGCTGGGCAACACCGTGGTCTGGAAGCCGGGCCCGACCCAGCAGTTCGCCGCGCACTTCACGATGCGGCTGTTCGAGGCCGCCGGCCTGCCGCCCGGCGTGATCAACATGGTCACCGGCCGGGGCGAGGAGGTCTCGGACGTCGTGCTCGCCGACCCGGATCTGGCGGGCATCCACTTCACCGGTTCGACGAAGGTCTTCCAGCAGCTGTGGCGGACCGTGGGCGACAACATCTCGCGTTACCGGGGCTACCCGCGCCTGGTCGGCGAGACCGGCGGCAAGGACTTCGTCGTCGCGCACACCAGCGCCGACGTGGACGCGCTGCACACCGCGCTGATCCGTGGCGCGTACGAGTACCAGGGTCAGAAGTGCTCGGCGGCCTCGCGGGCGTACGTGCCGCGCTCGATCTGGGAGGGTGGGCTGCGGGACCGGCTGGCCGCCACCGCCGACTCGCTGACCTACGGTGACGTGGCCGACTTCGGCAACTTCGGCGGCGCGGTCATCGACGACAAGGCGTTCGCCCGGCACACCGCGGCGCTGGAGCTGATCGCCGGTGACGACAGCTGCCGGGTGCTGGCCGGCGGCACCGCCGACGACTCGGTCGGCTACTTCGTGCGACCGACGCTCTTCGAGTGCGGCGACGCCGCTCACGAGACCTTCACCACCGAGTACTTCGGCCCGATCCTGGGCGTGCACGTGTTCGACGACGCCCGCTTCGACGAGGTCGTCGCGCAGGCGGAGTCGATCGCCCCGTACGCGCTGACCGGCTCGGTGTTCGCCACCGACCGCCGGGTCGTCGAGTCGGTCGGCGAGCGGATGCGGTACGCGGCCGGCAACTTCTACATCAACGACAAGCCGACCGGCGCGGTGGTCGGGCAGCAGCCCTTCGGCGGCGCCCGCGCCAGCGGCACCAACGACAAGGCTGGCTCCTGGCTGAACCTGGTCCGCTGGGTCTCCCCGCGGACGATCAAGGAGACCTTCGTGCCGCCGACCGACCACACGTACCCCCACATGGGCTGACCGGCGACGACCCGCCGGCGGCGCGTGGGCGCTGCCGGCGGGATGGCCGGAATGTGGCAATCCATCGATAGTCCTCAACGGACAGTCTGCCGCCGACAGTGCACTTAGGAAGTCCTGTCGGGTGGCAAACCGGCAAATCCTGGACGCCGGGTGCGCAAAGTGGCAGCGTAGTGGCCATGGCGGATTCCGGAGTCAACCCTACGGCGGCGGCCCTGCTCGGCCTCCTCCACGAGGGCCCGATGACAGGCGGTCAGTTGATGGCCGCCGCTGAGCGCCGATTGGCGCCGTACTGGTCGATGACCCGCAGTCAGGTGTACCGCGAGTTGCCGGTGCTGGCTGAGCGGGGTTTCGTGCGGCTCGGCAAGCCGGGCCCGCGGATGAGCCAGCCCTACGCACTCACCGCCAGCGGAAAACGGACGTTTTCCCGCTGGCTCGCGGAGAACCCGGGGCGGGACACCATCCGCAACCCGATAGCGCTCCGGATGGCGTTCGGCAACCTGCACTCCGCCAGCCAGCTCAAGGGCCTGTACGCCTCGGCCAACGAATACCACACCGAGGCCCTCGCCCAGGTCCGGGAGCAGGTGAAGAACGCCAAACGGGACGGCGAGACGTACGACGCCAGCGCGCTGGAGTTCGCCGTCGCCTACCACCGCGCGGCCCTGTCGTGGTTGAAGTCCGCCCCCGTCGGGTGACGGTCGGCGGGTTCGGGCACCGGAAACGAGCTGCTCCGCGCCCGCGGGCGTGGTGTCGATTTGGCGCGGGTCCGCGGGGCTCGCAAGCTCACTCCCCGTCCGCGCAGTACGCTTGTCTGTCGTGACCGCTGCCGATTACGCCGAACAGCTCAAGGAACTCGACGCGACCCTGCGAAACATCGAGGCCGTCCTCAACCTCGACCGGCTCCACGAGGACAAGGCCCGCTTGGAGCAGGAGGCCTCCGCCCCCGATCTGTGGGACGACCAGGCCAAGGCCCAGCAGGTGACCTCGCAGCTGTCGTACGTCAACGGCGAGATCAGCAAGTTGGGCAGCCTGCGCTCCGGCCTCGACGACGCCCAGGTGCTGCTGGAACTGGCCGAGGCCGAGGCCGACCCGGGTGTGCTGACCGAGGTCGAGTCGGAGATCACCGGGCTGACCAAGGCCATCCAGGAGATGGAGGTCCGCACCCTGCTCTCCGGCGAGTACGACTCCCGGGAGGCGCTGGTCGCCATCCGGGCCGGCGCGGGCGGTGTGGACGCCGCGGACTTCGCCGAGATGCTGCTGCGGATGTATCTGCGCTGGGCGGAGCGGCACGGCTACCCCACCGAGGTCTACGAGACGTCGTACGCCGAGGAGGCGGGCCTGAAGTCGGCCACCTTCGCGGTCAAGGTGCCGTACGCGTACGGCACGCTCAGCGTCGAGTCGGGCACGCACCGTCTGGTCCGGATCAGCCCGTTCGACAACCAGGGGCGTCGGCAGACCAGCTTCGCGGGCGTCGAGGTTCTGCCGGTCACCGAGCAGACCGACCACATCGACATCCCCGAGAACGAGGTTCGGGTCGATGTCTACCGTTCCTCCGGGCCGGGTGGGCAGAGCGTCAACACCACCGACTCGGCGGTGCGCCTGACGCACATCCCGACCGGCATCGTGGTGACCTGCCAGAACGAGAAGTCCCAGTTGCAGAACAAGGCCTCCGCCCTGCGGGTGCTCCAGGCCCGGCTCCTGGAGCGCAAGCGCCAGGAGGAGGAAGAGAAGATGGCCGGCCTGAAGAGCGGCGGCACGAGCTCGTGGGGCGACCAGATGCGCTCCTACGTCCTGCACCCGTATCAGATGGTGAAGGATCTCCGAACCGAGCAGGAGACCGGCAATCCGAGCGGGGTCTTCGACGGCGACCTCGACGATTTCATCGAGGCCGGCATCCGTTGGCGTAAGCAGCGTCAACTTGCCGACGACGCTGCGTGACGGCTCGCGGGCGGAGCGCGTCATCGATCTCCAGGTAGAGGCCTGATTCGACGACGCGCGCTGGATCTGTGGGGCGTGGGGCTTGGCTCAGTTGTTACACCGCGTAGACTCACCACCCGTGATTCAGCTTGAGCAAGTGACGAAGACGTACCCGAAGGCGTCCCGGCCTTCGCTCGACAACGTGTCCGTCTCGATCGAGAAGGGCGAGTTCGTCTTCTTCATCGGTCCATCCGGCTCCGGCAAGTCCACGATCATCAAGATGCTGCTGCACGAGGTCGCCCCCAACAAGGGGCGCGTCGTCGTCAACGGCAAGGACGTCACGTCGATGCGCTCCTGGAAGCGACCCCACTTCCGGCGCTCGATCGGCTGCGTCTTCCAGGACTTCCGGTTGCTGCCCAACCGCACCGCCTACGAGAACGTGGCGTTCGCTCTCGAGGTGATCGGCAAGACGAAGGCGGTCGCCCGCCGGGTCGTGCCGGAGGTGCTGGAGCTGGTCGGGCTCGGTGGCAAGGAGCACCGCTACCCGCACGAGCTCTCCGGTGGTGAGCAGCAGCGGGTCGCCGTCGCCCGGGCGTTCGTGAACCGTCCGCTGATCCTGCTGGCGGACGAGCCCACCGGAAACCTGGACCCGGACACCTCGATCGAGATCATGCGCCTGCTGGACCGGATCAACCGCACCGGCACGACCGTCGTGATGGTCACCCACGACTCCAACATCGTGAACCAGATGCGCCGCCGCGTCGTTGAGATTGAGAGCGGTCGCATCGTGCGTGACCAGGCCCGCGGCGTCTACGGGTGAGCCGGCGCTCCACCCCTGCGCAGCCTGACGACGAACACCTCATGCCGGAGACCCGGAGGAAATCCCGATGCGCGTGAAATACGTCCTGTCCGAGGTACTGGTCGGACTGTGGCGCAACGTGACCATGTCCATCGCGATGATCATCACGATGGCGGTCTCGCTGACCATGCTCGGCGCCAGCGGTCTCATGTACCGCCAGGTCGACGACATGAAGGACCTCTACTACAAGAACATCGAAGTCTCGATCTTCTTGACCCAGGAGGTGACCGAGCAGGAGCGCACCGAACTCCAGACGAAGCTCGACAGTGACCCCCTGGTCAAGGACGTCCTCTACGTCAACAAGGACGAGGCGTACAAGCGCTTCAAGGAGATGTACCAGGACGCGCCGGACCTGGTGAACGCGGTCAAGCCGGACCAGTTGCCCGAGGCGTTCCGGCTCAAGCTGAACAACCCGGAGCAGTACAAGAACGTCTACGACCAGTACAAGGACACCGCGGGTGTCGAGGAGATCATCGACCAGAGTCGACTGCTCGACAAGATCTTCAACATCCTCACCTCGATCCAGAACATCGCGCTGGCTGCCGCCGTCGTGATGGCGATCGCCGCCCTGCTGCTGGTCGCGAACACCATTCAGGTGGCCGCGTACAGCAAGCGGCGTGAGGTGGCGGTCATGAAGCTGGTCGGCGCGTCCAACTGGTTCATCCAGGCGCCGTTCGTGCTGGAGGCGGTGGTGGCCGGCCTGATCGGTTCACTGCTCGGTCTGGTGGCCCTGGTCGCGGCGAAGTATCTGCTCTTCGACGGGTCGTTGAGCGCGTTGCAGGGTCTGCTCTCGCCGATCACCTGGGGCGACATCCTGTTCATCTTCCCGCTGATGGCCGGCGTCGGTGGTCTGGTCAGCGCGGGCACCGCCTGGATCACCCTGCGGTTCTACCTGCGGGTCTAGGCACCGTACGGGTCGTACCGTGGTCTCCCGAGGGCCCTCCCGCAGCCGGAAATAAACGGCGCGGGAGGGTCCTTGTGATTCCGGTAGCATGATCGGTTGTCCGGCCGGGGTGAGCCCGGTCGCGGACGCCAGGAGAGGGGGTGGCACCGATGCCACGGGAAAAGGGGCGCAAGGTGGTCGCCTCCAACAAGAAGGCGCGTCACGACTACGCCATCCTCGACACGTACGAGGCGGGCATGGCGCTGACCGGCACCGAGGTCAAGTCGCTGCGGGCCGGGCGGGCGTCGCTCGTCGACGCGTTCGCGCAGGAACGTGACGGCGAGTTGTACCTGCACGCGATGCACATCCCGGAGTACACCCAGGGCACCTGGACCAACCATGAGCCCCGGCGTACCCGCAAGCTGCTGCTCAACCGGGTCGAGATCGACAAGCTCGTCGGCAAGACCCGCGAGGGTGGCTTCACCATCGTCCCGTTGCAGGTCTACTTCTCCGACGGCTGGGCGAAGGTCGAGATCGCCCTGGCCAAGGGTAAGAAGTCGTACGACAAGCGTCAGGACCTCGCCAAGCGGGACGCGGACCGGGAGATCGCCCGGGTGTCCGGTCGACGCGGCAAGGGCATGGACGACTAGTTCATCCTGTTTGTCCGGGTCGGCACGTCGGCCCGGGGCTCGGGATGAAAGCCGTTGCGGCAGGCGTTAGTCTTGTCAGTGCCACCACATCGGTGGCCTGTCGAGGGGGTGACTGGTTTCGACTTCGTACGCAGCGACAGGGGAAGCGAGCCGAGGAAGCCGACGTCGTCTCGAGAATCGGTCGTCGGAAACTTATAAGCGCCAAGCAAAATCGCGCTGACTTCGCTCTCGCCGCCTGAGGCGAGTAGCTAAGTCTGTCGGCCTGGGAACGCCTTCGTCCCAGTAGCCGGCATCAGCTAGGAGGCTGGCCAATCGGACCCGGTCGCGGGGTCCGTGCGGCGAGATTAATCAGCGACTGGGCCCGTCACACCAACTTGCTCGCGTGAGCGGTGGGGCCGAGTAGAGGCACAGCGAGCTGCGCTCGGAGAAGCCCTGACAAACCGGCGAAGGACCCGGGTTCGATTCCCGGCACCTCCACCACCTCGAACGAAGCGCCCCGGCCCACCAGCCGGGGCGCTTTCGTGTGGAGCGGGTCTTACGCTGCCCCCTGTGACCAACCAGGAGTTGCGCCTGTCGGTCGGCGCGTCGCCCGGCCAGCGCGTCGTGGCGGTGGTGTTCGGTGTCCTGCTGGCGGCGGTGGGCGCGGCATTCGTGGCACTGCCCCTCGTCGCCGGTGGGCTGCTACGCCGGCTGACCGGCCCGGGTGACCCCTTCGCCTCCTATGAGGAGGCTCGCGACCTTCCTCCGGGGTTGCTGCCGCCCGCGCTGCGCGACTCCGCCGACCCGAACCAGTCCGGTCCGAGCCCGCTCATCGGCCTCTGCGGCCTGCCCTTCGTCCTGCTCGGCCTCTATCTGGTGCTGCGGGTGCTCCGTACGTCCGCCTGGTTGGACGGCAGCCGTGCTCGGGTACGCGGCGCGCTGCGCACCCGCACCGTCGACCTCGCCACCGCCCGGATCGAGTCCGGCGCGGTGTCGTACCGCGAGGCGGACGACGACGGCCCGACCTCCGGGCGGCAGGTGCGGGCCGTCCTCGCGACCGACCGGGGGAGCGCACGCGGGGTCACCATCCCCCTGCGCGGCATGGGCCTGCCCGTCCTGCCGCCGTCCGAGCTTCGGGCGCTTGCCGACGCCATCACGACACATCGGCCAGGCGACGAGTGGGCCGGCGAGGCGCACGCCGTGGCCGACCACCTGCGCCGGCTGGCAGAGCGCCCGTCGGCCGACTGAGGCGGTCGTACGCCCCGGCAGGCCGGTGTGGGGGCTGGAGGCCACCGCAGCGGGGCTGGTGGGGTCAGCGGGGTCAACGGGGCAGATGAGACGAGCCGTGGCTCTGGACAGGGCGGGCCGGGCAGCCTCACCATCGCGGTATGGGGTAGCAGAGCCGCCGTGCGGGAGGTGCCAATGGTCACCGGTCCGGTCCAGCAGCCGTCAGTCGTCGCCCACGCGCGCGTCGCACATCCGGCGGGGCTTCCCGCCGATCCTCATGCCCTCGGTCTGCCCGGCATGCCGCGCCCGGCCGGCCTCGCCGGTGACGTGCATGCCCTCAGCCGGGCCGTCGCCGTCGCGAGCACCGAGCCGCGCTGGCGCGAGGAAATTCTCCTTCGGCTGCGTCCGGTGCGCCACGGCTTCGCCGAGCACGTCCGGGTCACCGAAGGTCCCACCGGCCTCTACCGGGAGTTGCTCAGCCAGTCGCCCCGGCTGGACCACGGGGTGCGGCTGCTGACCCGGGAGCACGTGGCGATCGTCGCCGCGATCCTGGCTGTTCAGCAGATCGCCGAGCGGCCCGAGACGCGCCCCGATGAGCTGCGGCACCGGGCCGGGCACCTGCTGCGGCGGTTGGCCCGGCACCGGCGGCGCGGCGCCGACCTGCTCTGGGAGGCGTACCAGACGGATCTGGGTGGCGAGACCTGACTCAGGTCGGGAACCGGCCGGTCGGCGGGGGCGTCGAACCGTTCATGAATCGGCTCGCACTGCTGCTCGTACCCCCGCTTTTGCTTCTGGTGGGTTGTGCCGCGACCGACGCCGGTCCGGCCGGCGGCCCGCCCGGCCGCACGGACGCGGCGGAGGCGTTCGACCGGCGGGCCGCTCAGGTCGCCGAGGCGTGGCGGCCCGGCGTCGAGTGGCGCACGGGTTACGTGCCGTTGGAGGGGCCGACCCTGCTCACCGGTGACCCGGGCTTCACCCCCGAGACCGAGGCGGCGTTCCGGGCCGGGTGGTACCGCGAGCAGGTCGGCATACCGCCCACCCGGGTCGGCGGCGAGATCCGGTTTCCGGACGGACGGTTGACGCTGCCGTTGGTCAGTGCCGCCGAGGCGTACCGGCAGCTCGACCAGGGGGACCCGCTGCCCTGCCCGGGGCGGCCGAAGCGGCCCGGACGGCCCACCCCCGGCGGCCCCACAGTCGAACCGGGGCCCGACGGGTGGGTCACGAGCAGCACGCAGACCGCGTGCCTCCCGCTCACCGTCACCGCTGTCACGTTGGGCGCCGTGCCGGTGCGGACGAGTCGTGGAGTGGCGCAGGTCCCGGCCTGGCTGTTCACCATCAAGGAGCTGACCACGCCGGTGGTCCGGCTCGCCGTCGCGCCGACGGCGGTCACCCCGGTGCCCGAGCCGACCACGCCGGCCCAGCCGCTGCCGGACGGGTTGGTGGCGGCCCAGAACCTGGGCGCCGTCGACGGCGCCCGGTTGACAGTGCGCCTCGGCGTCGGCGCGTGCGACACCGGGATCACGCCGTTGGTGTGGGAACGGCCGGACGTCGTGGTGGTCGGTGGCGGCGTCACCCGGGCCACCGGCGAATGCATCGACCTGCTGAAGGTGGAGCCGGTGACCGTGACCCTGGCGACACCGCTGGGCAGCCGACCGGTGCTGGACGTTTCCACCGGTGCCCCGCTGTCGATCGGACCGCGCTGACCCGGCTCATCGGACCGCGCTGACCCGGCTCAGAGGATGCTGGGCACTTCGGTACTGATCGGTACCGGCACCACGGTGGGCCGGTCGGCGCGCAGCCCGGCGGCGAGCGCCGCGCCGAGTTGGTCGGGGGTCTGGGCCACCTGCGTGGCACAGCCGTAGCCGGCGGCGATCGCGACGACGTCCAACCCCGGCAGGTCCAGGCCCGGCACCCCGGGAGTGTGCTTCAGCTCGGCGAACGCCTTGAGGATCGCGTACTGCTGGTTGACCGGGACGACGACCACCACCGGCAGTGCCAGGCGCGCGGCCGTCCAGAGTGCCTGCACCGAATAGTGGAGGGATCCGTCGCCGATCACCGCCACCACCGGGCGACCGCGCCCGGTGTCCCGCTCGGCCAGGGCGATGCCGACGGCCGCGGGCAGGCCGTAGCCGAGGCCGCCGCTGGCCATCGTGAAGTACGACGCCGGGCGGCTGATCCGCAGCTGACGACGCAGCGCGGACAGATTGGATGGTGACTCCTGGACCAGCACGCCGTCGGGCGGCCAGTGTGCGGCCAGTGCGGCGAACAGGGCGTCGGCGCTGAGCGGGGTGGTGATCTCCGGCGGCGCGAGCGCGTCCCGCCGCCTCGGTGCCGGCCGGTCGCTCGGCGGCACCCCTTCGAGCAGCGCGGCCAGGGCCAGTCCCGGGTCACTGAGCAGGCTGTCACCGACCGGGGCCCGCGCGGCCTCGTCGGCGTCGTCGGTGATGTGCAGCAGGCGGGCCCCCTCGGGCAGGTGCCCGCCCGGCACGTACGGGTAGTAGCGGAACACCTGGGCGCCGACGACCAGCACCGTGTCATGCCCGTGCAGCGCCTCGGCGAGCGGACCGATCGCGTACGGCAGCACGCCGCGAAAGTGCGGGTGGTCCTCGGGGAACACCGCCCGTTCGGTGGCGGGCGCCGACCAGACCGGCGCGGCGAGCCGCTCGGCCAGCGCGACCGCCGTCGACCAGCTCGCGGAGCGGTCCACCCCCGGCCCGTACACGAGCACCGGGTTGCGGCTTTCGGCCAGCACCCGGACGAACTCCTCCAACCGCTGGGGGTCCGGCGCGAAGCGGGTGGCCACCGTTCGCGGCGCGGGCGGCGGGTCGGCCGGCTGGGCCCAGTCGTCCATCGGCAGGGAGAGGAAGACCGGCCCGGCCGGTGGCTGCACCGCCGTCGCGTACGCCCGCAGCACCGCCGCGGGGATGTCCTGCGCCCGGGCCGGCTCGTAGGACCACTTCACGTAGGGCTGCGGCAGTTCGGTGGGCCGGCGGCTGGCCAGCCGGGGTTCCAGGAGCAGCATCTCCCGGGTCTGCTGGCCGGCGGTGACGATCAGCGGGGTCTTGTTGTGCCAGGCGGTGACCAGGTTGCCCATGCCGTTGCCGGTGCCCGGCGCGGTGTGCAGGTTGACGTGGGCGGGCATCCCGGTGGCCTGGGCGTAGCCGTCGGCCATCGCGACGGCCGTCGCCTCGTGCAGCGCGTGGACGTAGTGGAAGTCGGCGGGGAAGTCCTGCAGGAACGGCTCCTCGGTGGAGCCGGGGTTGCCGAAGACAGTGGTCATACCGAGGGTGCGGAGCACGTCGTACGTCGCGTCCCGGACAGTAGCCATCGCACCCGCCTCCGTCTCGCGGGCAGGGGCAACCGCGCTCGCCCTCCCGATCAGCCGAATCTATCGGGATGTGACGGACCTTTCGGGCGTTTCTCGGCCGTCGGTGGCCCCGATTGGTCGATCACCGGGACGTCCGCCACCGGGTGCGTCTCAACTGTCCGATCACCCGCCGGTCAGACCTTAGCCAGCACCCAGCACGCAGGCTATGGTGCCAGGCATGGCGTTGACAGCGCGGCTGAACCCGATGCGGCGGGCGGATCCGGTCGATGACCGGCGCCCGGCGCGGGCTCACGGTTGACGGGTGTGTGGCATGCAGGGAGAGGGCCAGGCGATCGGCGGACGAGCGATGGAGTCGATGACCGGGCGGCTGCTGGTCGCGACTCCGGCGCTCAAGGACCCGAACTTCGACCGTACGGTGGTGCTGCTGGTCGCCCACGAGCCGGGCGGCGCGCTCGGCGTGGTGCTGAACCGGGCCACCGAGGTGCCGGTCGCCGAGGTGCTCGGTGACTGGAGCGACCTGGCCCGCCACCCGGCGGTGCTGTTCGAGGGTGGCCCGGTGCAGCCCGACTCGGCCATCTGCCTCGCCCGGATGCGGCACCCGATGCGCCGGGTGAAGGGCTTCCACCAGGTTTCCGGAGCGGTCGGCACGATCGACCTCTCGGTCGACCCGGAGCGGCTGCGGGAAAGCATCGGCGGCATCCGGGTCTTCGCCGGCTACTCCGGCTGGGGCAGCGGCCAGTTGGAGCAGGAGATCGCCGACGGGTCCTGGTTCGTGCTGGACGGGCTGCCCGGGGACGCCTTCGTCGACCGGCCCGACGACCTGTGGCCGATGGTGCTGCGCCGGCAGGGCGGGATGATGGCCGCGGTCGCGCACTTTCCGCCGGACGTGGCGCTCAACTGACCCGGCCGGGCGGGGGACCCCGCGAGATGACCATGCGGGCCGGTCTGTGTATAGTTTCCCAGTGCCCGGGCGACCGGGACGACAGCAAGGGGCCGTGGCGCAGCTGGTAGCGCACCACACTGGCAGTGTGGGGGTCAGGGGTTCGAGTCCCCTCGGCTCCACCCTTGAGAAACGCCCTGGTCGGGTAATCCGACCAGGGCGTTTCTGCTGTCTCTGGCGGTTTCCGGCGCAGCGTGGAGCCACCCCGACGCCCGCAGCCGCTGGTGCGCAGCGGGGCGGTGAACCTACGCTGACACCGACTGATGCGTCGGGAGGTGACCTTTGCTGGCTGGAGCGTTCATCTCGGTGGTCTACGCCCTCCTCGGGTGGCTTGTGGCGTTCACCGCCAGAGCGTCCCTGCGGCCTTCGGTCGACATGTTCCGCAGCCCCGGGGTGCGGACCGCCGCGACCATGAGATCACCCGAGCACTGGTACGCGGCGCACCGTCGGGTCGAGCGCCCCTTCTACCGGACCGGGATGCTGTTGGCGGTCGTCTCCCCGCTGCCGGTCGTCCTCGGTGCCGCCTTCGGTGATCCGCCGGTCATCGTGGCGGTCCTGGTGCTCGCCGTGCTGGTCGTGCCCTACCTGCTCTACCTGGGTCATGTCGGTAACCGTGCTGCGCTCGCGGTGGACGACGAGTCGTGAACGAGCCGGCACCCGCCCGGACGACAAAACGCCCTGACCGGGATCCGGTCAGGGCGTTCTTCGACTGTCAGGTCAGTGCGGGGGCTGGTTAGCCCTGGCGGCTCTTCCACTGCGGGTTGGCGCGGTTCACCACGACGACCCGGCCGCGACGGCGGACCACCACCGAACCCGGCTTCTGCTTGAGCGCACGCAACGAGCTACGTACCTTCATGTCTGCCTCCTCGGTGCTAGCGGTTCCGAGTATCGAAACGCCGCGCCCACCCGCCGGATTCCCGGCCGGTCGGCGTCGGACGGCTGTCGTACCGGTGGGTGGTTGGCCATCTCCGCAAATGGGACAAACAGTCCGTTTCCGCTCAGCCCAAATGGCGCTCGATCTCGGCCAACTCGTCGGCCGTGAAGTCGAGGTTGTCCAGGGCGGCGATGTTTGTCTCCAACTGCTCGACGCTGCTCGCCCCGATGATCAGGCTGGTCATCCGTGGGTCACGCAGCGCCCAGGCCAGCGCGAGCTGCGCGAGGGACTGGCCGCGCCCCCCGGCGACCGCGCCGAGCCCACGGATGGTGGCCATCTTCTCGTCGCTGAGATCGCTCTCGTTGAGGAAGACGCTGGTGCGAACCCGCGAGTCGGCCGGGATGCCGCCCAGGTAGCGGTCGGTCAGCAGCCCCTGCGCCAACGGGCTGTACGCGATGCAGCCCGCACCGACCTGCTCCAGCGTGTCGAGCAGGCCGTCGGCCTCGGTCCAGCGGTTGAGCATCGAGTACGACGGCTGGTTGATCAGCAGTGGCGTACCCAGCTCACGCAGGATCGCGGCGGCGCGCGTGGTCTGCTCCGAGTTGTAGTTCGAGATGCCGACGTAAAGCGCCTTACCGGAGCGGACGATGGCGTCGAGCGCCCCCATCGTCTCCTCCAGGGGGGTGTCCGGGTCGAACCGGTGCGAGTAGAAGATGTCGACGTAGTCCAGCCCCATCCGGCCCAGCGACTGGTCCAGCGACGAGATCAGGTTCTTGCGCGAGCCCCACTCGCCGTACGGGCCGGGCCACATCAGGTACCCGGCCTTGCTGGAGATGACCAACTCGTCCCGGTACGGCTTCAGGTCGGTGGCGAGCATCCGGCCGAAGTTCTCCTCCGCCGAACCGGGCGGCGGGCCGTAGTTGTTGGCCAGGTCGAAGTGGGTGACACCCAGGTCGAAGGCGCGGCGGACGATGTCGCGCTGCCGTTCGAACGGGCGGTCCGGACCGAAGTTGTGCCACAGCCCGAGCGAGACGGCAGGCAGTCGCAGGCCACTGCGTCCGCTGCGCCGGTAGGTCATGGTGTCGTAGCGGTCATCCGCGGCGAGGTAAGTCACGATCATGAGCCTAGCTCCGGCCCGCCCTGGCGTGGATCGGGCGTGGAAACCAGGACATCGGGGTAGTTTCGACGCCATGCGTTTCATTGCGCTCGACACCCCCAAACCGCTGTCCAAGATCGGGTTGGGCACCTGGCAGTTCGGCTCCCGGGAGTGGGGGTACGGCCCGGACTTCGAGCGGCAGGCGGCGCAGATCGTCCGGCGAGCCGTCGAGCTGGGCGTGACGGTCTTCGACACCGCGGAGATCTACGGCTTCGGGCGCAGCGAGCGCATCCTCGGCGCGGCCCTCGGCGACGACCGGCCGAAAGTCGTCGTCGCCAGCAAGATCCTGCCGGTGCTGCCGGTGGCCGCTGTGGTGCAGCAGCGGGCGGTCGCCTCGGCGGCCCGGCTCGGCGTCACCAGCATCGACCTCTACCAGCTGCACCAGCACAACCCGCTGGTCGCCGACCACACCACGATGCGCGGCATGCGGACCCTGCAGGACATCGGGCTGATCGGCGACGTCGGCGTGAGCAACTACGGGTTGCGTCGCTGGCAGATCGCCGAAGCGGCGCTCGGCCGGCGGGTGCTCAGCAACCAGGTCCGCTACAGCATGCTGGACCGCGCGCCCGAGCAGGACCTGCTGCCGTACGCGCGGCAGGCCGGCCGGGTGGTCATCGCGTACAGCCCGCTGGCACAGGGCTTCCTCTCCGGCCGCTACGACGCCAAGAACCCGCCGAGCGGTGCGGTCCGGCGTGCCAACCCGTACTTCCTGCCGGAAAACCTGGAGCGCGGTGCGGCTCTGATCGACACCCTGCGCCAGGTCGCCGACGCCCACGACGCCACCCCCAGCCAGATCGCGCTGGCCTACCTGCTGCGCCACCCGAACGTGCTGGCCATCCCCGGAGCGTCCGGGGTCGAGCAGATGGAACGCAACGCCGCCGCCGCGGACATCGACCTCGCCGACGACGAGCACACGGCGCTGGCCGAGGCGGCGAAACGCTTCCGCCCGATCACCGGGCTCGCCGCGATGCCGGCGATGCTGCGTGCCCGGTTCGGCAACCCAACCGGAAAGTGAGCACAGTGGACGACATCACCGCACTGATCCTGGACGACCACGCCGCCTTCCGGCGTGGTTTCGCCCGCCTCGACGACGCCCGCGACGAGCAGGAGATGCTCGCCATCTGGGACGCTCTCGCCCTGCACCTGGACATCCACGCCGAGGCGGAAGAGGCGATCCTCTACCCGCACCTGGTCAAGCACGGCGACGACGGCGAGGACGAGACCGCCGACGCGATCGGCGACCACAACAAGATTCGCGACGCCATCGCCGAGGCGAAACTGCACCCGGTCGGCTCGGACCGGTGGTGGGAGGCGGTCGGCACCGCCCGCCGGGAGAACAGCGAACACCTGGCCGAGGAAGAGGACGAGGCGCTGCCCGACTTCCGCCGGCACGCCAGCACCGAACTCCGCGCCGAGCTGGGCCAACGCTGGCTGACCTTCTACGGCGAGCACAAGTTCGGCCGCAACCTGCCGTTCCGCGACAAGGACCCGCAGCAGTACGTCGCCGACCACCGCTGACATCTCCCCGACGCGGGGGAGTCGGCGGGACCCGTCCGGGCCGCAGAATGACGGGGTGACCCTCCGAGCGGCGTGGGCCCCGCTGGTCGCCGGCACCACCTGGCGACGCGGCGTGTTCCTGCTGCTCGGCGGCGTGCTGGCACTGCCGTACGGGCTGCTCGCGGTGACCTTCGCGCAGATGCTCGCCGACTCGGCGATCCCCCGTCCCATGGTCTACGTCCTACTGGTCGTCGCCGTACTGATCGCCCTCGTCCCGTTGCTGCTGGACGGCAGTCGGGCCTTGGAGATCGCCGCCGTCCGGGCCCTGCTCGGCGTCGACCTGCCCGACCCCGCGCCCGGGCACCACGGCGACCGGGAGACCCGGCTGCGCAGCGCGCTCTGGATCGCCACCCACCTCATCGTCGGCGCGCTGGTGATAATCGGGCTGTTCAGCGCCCTGCCGATGGCACTGGCGTTCATCGCCCAACAGTTCGGCATCGGCACCGAACTGATCAGCCGGGAACAGTTCGGGCCCCTGGACGGAGAGGACGGCGGCTGGCTGACGGTGACCGGGGTGCTCCTGCTGGTCGTCCTCGGCTATGCCGTCGCCGGGCTCGGCGCGCTCGCCGGAATCATGGCGCCGGTGCTGCTCGGCCCGGCCCAGGCGGAGCGGATCGCCGCCCTCGAAGCGCGGGCCGCCCGGCTCGCCGAACGTAACCGGCTGGCCCGGGAGCTGCACGACTCCGTCGGTCACGCGCTGACCGTTGCCACTCTCCAGGCCGGGGCCGCCCGCGAGGTCCTCGACACCGACCCTGAGTTCGTCCGGCGGGCGCTCACCGCCATCGAGGACGTCGGGCGGACCGCGATGGACGACCTCGACCACGTGCTCGGGCTGCTCCGGGAGAACGGACGTGACCAGCCCGTGGTGGCGCCGCAGCGTACCCTCGCCGACCTGGACCGGTTGGTCACCGACGCCCGCGCGGCCGGCCTGGCCGTGCACGCGCAACGCGCCGGCGACCCGGCCCGGGTGCCGGCGGTGGTCTCCCGGGAGGGCTACCGGATCGTCCAGGAGGGACTCACCAACGCCGCCCGGCACGGCCGCGGGCCGGTGACGGTACGCGTGGACCTGCGCGGCGACGCGCTGGAGCTGGAGCTGACCAACGCGGTGCGCCACCCCGACCAGGGCCGGCCGGGGCGCGGCGGTCGGGGCCTGGACGGTATGCGGGAACGGGTGCTGCTGCTCGGCGGCCGGCTCACCGTGGGTCCGGACGGCGACCGGTGGCTGATTCGGGCCCGCCTGCCGTACGAGGAGACGACATGACCACCGGAGTGCTGATCGTCGACGACGACGAGCTGATCCGGGTGGGGCTGCGCGCCATCATCGACGCCCAACCCGACCTGCGTGTGCTCGCCGAAGCCGCCGACGGGGCCGAGGTGCCGCCGCTGGTCGCCCGGCACCGGCCCGACGTGGTGCTGATGGACGTACGGATGCCCGGCATCGACGGCATCCAGGCCACCCGACACCTGATGGCCACCTCCGCCGACCCGCCCCGGGTGCTGGTGGTCACCACCTTCGCCAACGACGAGTACGTCTACGAGGCGCTGCGCGCCGGCGCCTCGGGGTTCCTGCTCAAACGGGCCCGGCCCGCCGAGGTGGTGGAGGCGGTCCGGGTGGTCGCGGCCGGCGAGTCGCTGCTCTTCCCGGCCGCGATCCGCCAACTGGTCGGGGCGTACGGGCCGGCGGGCGGCGACCGGTTGAGCACCGCCCGGCTCACCGAACGGGAGGCCGAGGTGCTGCGGTTGATGACCACCGGCCGGTCCAACCCGGAGATCGCCGCGCACCTGGTGGTCGGGGTGGAGACGGTCAAGACGCACGTCGGCAACGTGCTGGCCAAGCTCGGCGTCCGCGACCGTACGCAGGCCGTCATCGCCGCCTACGAGTCCGGCTTCGTCACCCCGTCCGGCTGAACGGTCCCTCCATCGGGGGAGCGGGTTCACCACCGGCCGGGAGGGAATCGGGCGGCTGCCGGCCGAGGCTGAGAGCATGACGACGATCGATCACCCGCCACCCCGTACCGACTCCCGCTGGCCGGACCGGCTCGCTCCACTGGCCGCCGGTTGGCTCGGCCTGTGGGGCGTGCTCGCCCTGCTCAGCACGCTCACCGGCACCGGCTACCCGTTCGGCCCGAACGACCCCAACGGCGGCGACGTCAGCCTGCTCCGCCTGGTGCCGGTGGCGGTGGCCACCCCGCTCTTCGCCGGTGTGCTGCTCACCGCCGCGGTGGCCGCCCTGGCCATGAGCCGCCCGGCGGCGCGACCACCCGGCCCGCTGCGGGCGCTGCTCGCCGGCTACGGCTGGGCGGTCGCGTTCGCCCTTGTCCTGGTCGTGCCGGACGTCCGAGTGCTGATCGTCCTCGGCTACCTGCCGATACTCCTCGTCGGCGCGCCGTTCGGCTGGCCGCCCATCGACTACTCCGATGTCTTCAACTGGGCGCTGTTCGCCCGGTTCGCGGCGTTGGCCGGCGGGGTGCTGCTGGTCGGGGCGGTACTCGCCTGGCAGCGCCGTACCGCCGGGGCCTGCGTCGGCTGCGGCCGCGCCGACACCGGCCAGCGGTGGACCACCCCGGCCGCCGCCACCCGCTGGGGTCGGTGGGCCGCCGGCATCGCCGCGGTGATCCCCCTGACGTACGCGGTGACCCGGTTCGCCTGGGCGGCCGGCATCCCGCTCGGCATCTCCCGGGAGTTCCTGACCGAGATGCAGGACACCGGGCTGGTCTGGGCCGGGCTCGGGCTGGGCGCGTTCGCCACCGTCGGCGCGATCCTCACCCTCGGACTGGTGCAACGTTGGGGCGAGCGGTTCCCGCGCTGGATGCTCGGCCTGGCCGGCCGTCGGGTGCCGGTGAAGCTGGCGGTGGTGCCGGCCACCCTGGTCGCCGTCTCCGTGACCGCGGCCTCGCTCGGACTGCTCAGCAATCCCGAGTTCTGGCGGCTGACCGGCGGATTCAGCATGACCGGGGCGCCGATGCTGCTCTGGCCGCTGTGGGGCGTGGCCCTCGGCGTCGCCACGTACGCGTACCACCTGCGCCGTCGCGGTGCCTGCCGGCGTTGCGACCGCGGTTGAGGGTGGGCACGGGGGTGCCCTGATGCCCGGGGCGCCCCCGCGAATGTGAGCTAGCGTGGGTCGGGTGACTGCGCCTACCCCGGTAATCCCGGTTCCACCGGCCGACCTGCCCGGCACGCTCGGCGCGCTACGGGCGGCCGGTCACCAGTACCGCACCGTCAAGCAGGAACTCCGCGACAACCTCCTCGCCCGGATGCGCTCCGGCGAGACCCGTTTCCCCGGCATCGTCGGCTACGACGACACAGTGCTGCCCGAGGTCGAGCGGGCCCTGCTCGCCGGGCACGACATGGTGCTGCTCGGCGAGCGCGGCCAGGGCAAGACCCGGCTGATCCGCTCACTGGGCGCGTTGCTCGACGAGTGGACCCCCGTTCTGCCCGGCTCGGTGCTCAACGAGCACCCGATGCACCCGCTCACCCCGGCGTCGGTCGCCCAGGTCGCCGAGGCCGGTGACGACCTGCCGATCGGTTGGCTGCACCGCTCGATGCGGTACGGCGAGAAGTTGGCCACCCCGGACACCAGCGTCGGGGACCTGATCGGCGACGTCGACCCGATCCGCATCGCCCAGGGTCGTACCCTCGGCGACCCGGAGACCATCCACTTCGGGTTAGTGCCGCGTACCAACCGGGGCATCTTCGCCGTCAACGAGCTGCCCGACCTGGCCGAGCGGATCCAGGTGGCGCTGCTCAACGTGCTGGAGGAGCGGGACATCCAGGTTCGCGGCTACCAGCTGCGCCTGCCGCTGGACCTGCTCCTGGTGGCGAGCGCCAACCCGGAGGACTACACCAACCGGGGCCGGATCATCACTCCCCTCAAGGACCGGTTCGGCGCGGAGATCCGCACCCACTACCCGGTCGAGTTGGAGTTGGAGCTGGCGCTGATCCGCCAGGAGGCCGACCTGTTCGCCGAGGTGCCGGAACACGTGCTGGAGGTGCTGGCCCGCTTCGCCCGCGCCGTCCGGGAGTCACCGTCGGTGGACCCGCGCTCCGGTGTCTCCGCCCGCTTCGCCATCGCCGCCGCCGAGACGGTCGCCGGTGCCGCGCTGCGTCGCGCCGGTCTGCTCGCCGCCTCGGACACCCCGGACGGACGCCCCGAGGCCGCCGTCGCCCGCGTCGGCGACGCGGTGTCGGTGACGAGCACCCTGCGTGGCAAGGTCGAGTTCGAGAGCGGCGAGGAAGGCCGGGAGACCGAGATCCTCGCGCACCTGCTGCGTACGGCGACCGCCGAGACGTTCCGGGCCCGCCTGGCCGGGCTGGACCTGTCCGGGTTCACCGCCCTGGTCGAGGACGGCGCCGCGATCGAGACCGGCGAGTTGGTCAGCGCCGCCGAGCTGCTGCGTCAGGTCGGCACCGTACCCGGGCTGGCGAAGGTCCTGGACCGGCTCGACCTGGGCGACGCGCCCACCTCGGAGGAGGCCGCCGCCGCCGTCGAGTTCGTGCTGGAAGGGCTGCACCTGACCCGCCGGCTCGGCAAGGACGTCACCGACTCGGGGCGCACCGTCTACGGCGGCCGGGGCTGACCGTGGCCGGTAACCGGTTCCGTTACGGGCAGTGGAACGGCGGGCCCGACCCGCTCGCACCCCCGTACGACGTGCGCGAGGCGGTGGACGCGGTCGGTGCCGAGGTGCTGGCCGGCGGCAGCCTGCGGGAAGCGCTGCGTGATCTGCTGCGCCGTGGCCCGCAGGGACGGGGTGGCCTGGACGACCTGGCCGCCCGGGCTCGACGGCTGCGCCGGGAGGCGCTGCGCAGGGGCGACCTGGACGGGGCGGTGACCCGGGCCCAGGCCCTGCTCGACCAGGCCCTCGCCGCGGAGCGGGACGAGCTGCGGGGCCGCGACGACGACGCCGCGCGGTTCGCCGAGGCGGTGCTGGACAATCTGCCGCGCTCGACGGCGCGGGCGGTGGAGGAGCTGTCCGGCTACCGGTGGGCCAGCGACGATGCCCGCCGCGCGTACCAGCAGATTCTCGACCAACTCCGCGACGACGTGCTCGGCCAGCGCTTCGCCGGGATGCGCGACGCGGTGCGCGCCTCCGCCGACCCGGCCGCCCAGCAGCGGCTCGCCGAGATGATGGGCGATCTGAACGACCTGCTGGCCCGGCACGGTCGCGCGGAGGACACCACCGACGCGTTCGCGGAGTTCATGCGCCGACATGGCGACTTCTTCCCGGAGAAGCCGGCGAACGTCGACGAGTTGATCGACGTGCTGGCCCGCCGGGCGGCGGCCGGTGAGCGGCTGATGAACTCGCTCTCCGAGCGGCAGCGTGCCGAGCTGACCGGTCTCATGCAGCAGTCGCTCGGCGACCGCCTCGCGGGGGAGTTGTCCGCGCTCGACGCGAACCTGCGCGCGCTGCGACCCGATCTGCGCTGGGGGCGGGGCGAGCGGGTCCGCGGCGACCAGCCGCTGGACTACGCCGACGCGGCCGGCGCGCTGGGTGAGATCGGCGACCTGGACGACCTGTTGGACCAGCTCGACCAGGAACACCCGGGGGCGACCCTCGACGACGTGGACGTCGACGCGGTGGCGCGCACGCTGGGCCGGGACGCGGCCGACGACGTTCGCCGGCTGCGTGACCTGGAGCGGGAGTTGCGCCGCCAGGGTTGGGTCAGCCGGGACGCGGAGGGGCTCACCCTGAGCCCGAAGGCGCTGCGCCGACTCGGCGGGACCGCGCTGCGGCAGGTCTTCGCCGAGCTGACCGCCGGGCCGCGTGGCCAGCACGACCTGCGCTCGGCCGGTGCGGCGGGCGAGGTCAGCGGCGCGTCCAGGCCATGGCAGTACGGCGACGAGCAACCGTTGGACGTGGTCCGCACGTTGACCCGGGCGGTCAGTCGGGCCGGGCCGACGGTCCCGGTGCAGCTCGCGGTGGACGACTTCGAGGTGGTGGAGACCGAGAGGCGCGCCTCGGCCGCTGTGGTGCTCTGCGTCGACCTGTCGTACTCGATGATCTCGCAGGGTCGTTGGGGGCCGATGAAGCAGACGGCGCTGGCGTTGGCGCACCTGATGGAGACGCGCTTCCCACAGGACGCGCTGCAGATCGTGGGCTTCGGCCGGGAGGCGATGACGCTCACCCAGCAGGAGTTGGCGGCCGTGGAGCCGGACATGGAGCAGGGCACCAACCTCCAGCACGCGCTGCGGTTGGCGGGCCGGCACCTGCGCCGGCACCCGGACGCCGAGCCGATCGTGTTGGTGGTCACCGACGGCGAGCCGACGGCGCACCTTGACCCGGACGACGGGGAGGCGCTCTTCCACTGGCCGCCGCTGCCGGAGACGATCGAGGCGACGGTCCGTGAGGTGGACCGGCTGAGCCGTTACGGTGCCACGCTCAACCTGTTCATGCTCGGTGACGACCCGGGCCTGCGACGCTTCGTCGACGCGGTGGCCCGCCGCAGTCGGGGTCGCATGTTCACGCCGGACACCGACGACCTGGGCGAGTACGTGGTCAGCGACTACCTCCGCTCCCGCCAATCCCGCCGCTAACTCCCGCCGCGGCGGGTTGACTGGGGGGATGGAGAGCGGGGGATTGCGGCGGGCCTACGGTGCCCTGTTAGCGGAGGTCGACGCCGGCGGGTTCGGTCCGGCCCCGGAGGGGCAGCTCACTGCCGAACAGATCGTCGCGCATCTGGTCGCCAACGACGAGCTGATGATCCACGCCACGGAGGCGTTGCTGGCCGGGTCGCCGTTCGCGTACTACGAGTTGGAGGAGGACGTGCACCGCCCGCAGCTCGACGCGCTCGCCGCCGAGCAGGGTGGCCTGCGTGGCCTGACCGCGCTGCTGCACGGCACCAGCGACCGGCTGTGCGGGCTGGTCGACCAGCTCGGCCTGGCCGCGGAGACCCCGGTCGAGACGCACCTCCGCGAGGGCTTCGACCTCGTCGTCGACGAGCCACTGCCCTGGTCCCGCACCCTGGACCTGCACACCCGGGTGCACCTGCCGAAGCATCAGTCCCAACTGCACCTGCTCCGCTCCTGAGCGGCGGCGGTCCGGGCGGCTGCTGATCACTGTGACCCGGCGCGGGGCGCCGTGGTCTGTTGAAGCGGCGGCGGGCCGGGCGGCGGCTGATCAGTGTGACCCGGCGTGGGGTGCCGTGGTCTGTTGAGCGTGATGTCTGTGAGTCATCTTGATGACCCACAGACATCACGCTCTCAAGTAGTGCTGCCCCGCCCCGCCCCGCCCCGCCCCGCCCCGCCCCGCCCCGAGCGAGCCCTGCCCCGTGCTCCTGCTCTACGCGATCTTGCACTTACTGTCCCCGCTATTGGGGCATACCGCGCATACAAACGACCGAAAGTGCAAGATCGCGGGCGTGGGGCGTGGGGCGTGGGGCGTGGGGCGTGGGGCGTGGGGCGTGGGGTGCGGTGTGGGGTGTGGGGCTTGGGGGTGCAGCGCGCGGGTGCAGGCCCGGGGCCGGGGCATGGCGTGGGGTGGGGTGGGGTGGGGTCAGGGTTTGGCTGGTTCGGGGCGGGGGTGGAAGGTGCGGCGGTAGGTGGACGGGGCCACGCCGATGCGTTGGTGCAGTTGTTGACGTAGGGCGGCGGTGGTGCCGAAACCGCAGCGGTGGGCGATCTGGTCGACGGTGAGGTCGGTCGTCTCCAGCAGCAGTCGCGCGTGGTCGGTGCGCTGGTGCAGCAGCCACTGCGCCGGGCTCAGGCCGGTCTCCGACCGGAAGCGTCGGGTGAAGGTGCGCACGCTCATCCGTGCCTGCTCGGCCAGGTCGCGTAGCGCGATCGGTTCGTGCAGCCGCTGCCGCGCCCACTCCCGGGTGCCCGCCGTGCTGGTGTCGGTCGCCTTGGGTACCGGCTGCTCGATGTACTGCGCCTGACCGCCGTCGCGCCACGGCGGCATGACGCAGCGGCGGGCCGCCCGGTTGGCCACCTCGCTGCCGTGGTCGAGGCGGATGACGTGCAGGCAGAGGTCGATGCCGGCGGCGACTCCGGCCGAGGTGAGCACCCGGTCGTCGGCGATGAAGAGCACGCCCGGGTCAAGGTCCACCCGGTCGTGCAGGCGGCGGAACTGCTCGGCGTACGCCCAGTGGGTGGTCGCCCGCCGCCCGTCGAGGAGTCCGGCGGCGGCGAGCACGAACGCTCCGGTGCAGATCGACATGATGCGGGCACCCCGGTCGTACGCCGCGCGCAGCGCCTCGGTCACCTCCGGCTTCACGGTGCCCGAGGACAGGACGGTGCCGTCGTGAATGCCGGGGACGATCACCGTGTCGACGGTGTCGAGCAACTCCAGCCCGTGGTCGGGGAGCACCTGGAAGCCGGCCGTGCTGCGTACGGGCTGCCCGTCAGGGGTGCACACCCGGACGTCGTAGAAGGGTGTCCCGTCGGCGGCCCGGGCCGTGCTGAAGACCTGGGACGGGGTGCCGAGGTCCAGGCCGACCACCTGGTGCAGGGCGAGCACGGCGATCCGGTGCGGGCGAACGGTCATGGCCCGATTATTGCGCATGATGGCTTTCCGGCCACTCGTCGAGGTGGGTGGACCGGCTCAGACTTGGCCGGTGACCAAGAACCGCCGTCTGCATCCCGCCTGGCTGGTCGCCGCCGTCGCCTTCGTGGCGCTGGTCGGCGCGGCCGGCTTCCGCGCCACCCCGTCGGTGCTGCTGCACCCACTGCACGAGGAGTTCGGCTGGCCGCTGGCCACGATCTCCGCGGCCGTCTCGGTCAACCTGCTGCTCTACGGGCTGACCGCGCCGTTCGCGGCCGCCCTGATGGACCGGTTCGGCATCCGCCGGGTGGTCTCGGTGGCGTTGCTGCTGGTCGCCGCGGGCAGCGGTCTGACGGTCTTCATGACCGCCAGTTGGCAGCTTCTGCTCTGCTGGGGCGTGCTGGTCGGGCTGGGCACCGGCTCGATGGCGCTGGCGTTCGTGGCCACCGTCACCGGCCGTTGGTTCGTGCACCGGCGGGGCCTGGTCACCGGAGTGCTGACCGCCGGCGGGGCGGCCGGGCAACTGGTGTTCCTGCCACTGATCGCCATCCTGGTACGCGATCACGGCTGGCGTACCGCCGCACTCGTGGTGGCCGTGGCGGCGCTGGCGGTCGTACCCCTGGTGGTGTGGCTTTTGCGCGAGCACCCGGCGGATCTCGGTCTGCCCGCCTACGGGGCGACCGAGGTCGTCGCGGCGCCGCCGGCGACCGGCGGCGCGGCGACCCGAGCGCTCGGCGCGCTGGCCACCGCGGCCCGGACCCGACCGTTCTGGCTGCTGGCCGGAGGCTTCGCGATCTGCGGGGCGACCACCAACGGCCTGGTCGGTACCCACTTCGTGCCGGCCGCGCACGACCACGGCATGGCCCAGACCACGGCGGCCGGGTTGCTCGCCCTGGTGGGACTCTTCGACATCGTCGGCACCATCGCCTCCGGCTGGCTCACTGACCGGGTGGACAGCCGGCTGCTGCTCGGCCTGTACTACGCGCTACGCGGGTTGTCCCTGCTGGTGCTGCCGAGCCTCTTCTCCGGCACGGCCGAGCCGAGCATGTTGGTGTTCATCGTCTTCTACGGCCTGGACTGGGTGGCCACGGTGCCGCCGACGGTGGCGCTGTGCCGGGAGTACTTCGGTGGCGCGGGCGCTGTGGTGTTCGGCTGGGTGTTCGCCGCGCACCAACTGGGCGCGGCGGCCGCCGCCACCGGCGCGGGCCTGGTCCGGGACCGGCTGGGCGACTACGCGATGGCCTGGTACGTGGCGGGCGCGCTGTCGATCGGGGCCGCCGGGCTGTCGTTGCTGTTGCGCCGCCGACCGGGCCGAGCGGTGCCGGAGGCCGTGCTGCTGGCCGCGACCGCGCCCAGGGCGTGGAGCTTCCGGGGTTGACCCGCGCTGAACCTGACGGCCGCACGGGACGTGCGACGCGTCGGCCGGTCAGCTCAGGGTCCACTGCTGGGCCGGCCGGCCGTCGCACTGTCGCTGCCGGATGTCGTCGCCCGCCTCCACGGCGTCGTCGTCGGCCTGGGCGCACCTGTTGCTGTGCGCGGCGATGAGCAGGACCGCGCTGGTGCCGGTCCCGCCGAACCGCCACTGCTGGTTGGCCCCACCGTGGCAGGGGAACTGCAGCAACCGCGCGCCGTCGTCCTGACTGCCACCCTCGACGTCGAGGCACTGCCCGTACGCGGCGTTGGTCAACGTCAGCACACCCGTGCCGGCCGGGCTGACCACCCACTGCTGCTCCGGGGTGCCGGTGCACACGGCCAACTCGGCCTTGGCCTCCTTGCCGTCACCGTCGAGCCCCAGGCAGAGGCCCGAGGCGGCGCGCAGCACCCGGGGCCCGGTGGGCGGTGCGGCCGGCGTGCTGGCCGACGGGGTGGGTGACGGCTCGGCCGGCGCGGTCGGGCTCGGCTCGCCGGCCGGCTCGCTGGGCTGCGCCGCGCTGGACGGCGTACCGACCGATGCCGGCACGGAAGGCTCGTCGTCACCGTCGAGCAGCCCGGTGGCGAAGACGACCCCCAGGAGTACGCCGACGGCCCCGACCGCCGCCGCGACGCGCAGCAGCGGATCGGCCAGCGGGCCGGAGCGCGGTGCCCGGTGCCCGCCGTAGACGGTGCCGGCGGGGTCGGGGCGTTCCTCGGGCGCGGACATACGCGCCATCCTCACCCACGACGTCGCGCCGGAGCCAGCCCGGCGGTGCGGGGGGCGGCGAGGCTCAGCGGGTGGGCTGCTCGTCGGTGACGTCGGCCACCGTGGCGTCGAGGGCGGCGATCGCGGTGTCGGCGTCGATCGCGATGGCGAGACCCCGCTCGCCGGCCCCCAGGGTGATCTCCCGGCCGCGCAGTCGCTCGTCGGCGACCACCGGCCAGGCGGTGCTCGCGCCGAACGGGGTGATGGTGCCGCGTTCGTAGCCGGTGGCGGCCAGTGCGCCCGCCGCGTCCGGCATGGAGAGCCGGTGCACCCCGAGCAGGGCGCGAAGCTTGGGCCAGGAGATGACCCGGTCGCCGGGGGTGAGCACGAACAGGTGATCGTCTTCGCCGCGCCGGACCACAATCGTCTTGACCACGTCGGGGACGCTCACGCCCCGGGCGGCGGCGGCCTCCGCGAGGCTGCCGACGGCACCGTGGCTGACCAGCCGATACGGCAGTTGGGCGGCGTCCAGGGCGGTGATCGCTGGCGATGGCATGCCCGCCACGGTAGCCGTCGGGCCTGCCACCGGACGGGAAACTGCCACCGCCGACATCCCACGGTTTCCAAGAGGCGAGCGTAAGGTGATCACATGCGCGCTGAGCGTGTGGATCACCCCATTGACCATGATCAAGCGGTGGACACGCTGCGACGGTCGTACGCCGCGGTGCCCACGGGCGAGCCTGTCCGGCTGGCCAAACGCACCTCCAACCTGTTCCGCCCCCGGTCCGCTCCCCGGACTCCGGGGCTCGACGTGAGTGGCCTGAACGGCGTGCTGTCGGTCGATCCGACCGGCCGCACCGCCGACGTGCAGGGCATGTGCACCTACGAGGATCTGGTCGACGCGACGCTGCCGCACGGCCTGATGCCGCTGGTGGTGCCGCAGTTGCGCACCATCACGCTGGGCGGCGCGGTGACCGGCCTCGGCATCGAGTCGACCTCGTTCCGCAACGGCCTGCCGCACGAGTCCGTCCAGGAGCTGGACGTGCTCACCGGCTCCGGCGAGATCGTCACCGCCCGACCCGACGGCGAGCACGCCGACCTGTTCACCGCGTTCCCCAACTCGCTGGGCAGCCTCGGCTACGCCACCCGGCTGCGCATCGAGCTGCAACCGGTCGGCCGGTACGTGTCGTTGCGCAACGTCCGGTTCACCCAACTGGAGGCGCTGACCGACGCGATCGCGGAGGTGACCGCCACCCGGTCCTGGGCCGGCGAACCGGTGGACGCGATGGACGGGGTGATGTTCAGCCCCGGCGAGGCGTACCTGGTCTTCGCCACGTTCACCGACGGGGCCGACCCGCCCAGCGACTACACCGGTCAGTCGATCTACTACCGCTCGCTGCGCCAGCGCACCCGCGACGTGCTCACCGCGTACGACTATCTGTGGCGCTGGGACACCGACTGGTTCTGGTGCTCGTCGGCGTTCGGCGCGCAGCACCCGGTGGTGCGCAGGCTCTGGCCGGCGCGTTACCGGCGCAGCGACTTCTACCACCGACTGGTCCGGCTGGAGCACCGCCACCAGGTGGCGGCCCGGATCGACCGGCTGCGCGGGCAACCGGCCCGGGAGCGGGTCGTGCAGGACGTGGAGATCCCGCTGGACCGTACGGCCGACTTCCTGCGCTGGTTCGCAGGCAGGGTGGGGATGAACCCGGTGTGGCTGTGTCCGTTGCGACTGCGTGAGCCGGCGGGGCCCGGTTCGGCGCGGTCCTGGCCGCTGTATCCGCTTCGGCCCGGGCAGGACTACGTCAACATCGGGTTCTGGGGGAGCGTGCCGATCGCGCCGGGCGCCGCCGACGGCGACGTCAACCGCACGATCGAACGCAGGGTGTCGGAGTCGGGCGGGCACAAGTCGCTCTACTCCGATGCGTACTACGACCGGGACGCCTTCGATCGCCTCTACGGCGGCGACACGTGGCGCGCGGTGAAAGACCGCTACGACCCGGACCACCGGCTGACGGGACTGTACGAAAAGGCGGTAGCACGAGCATGAGCCTGACCGACAGAGATCAGGGGGCGGCGAGCGTCCCCGCCACCCCGCCGGCGGGGGGCCGGCACACGGGTCCGACCGTCGCGGATGTCGTTCGCGCGGTCACCACGGGGCCGTTGCCGGTGCGGATCACCGGGTACGACGGCAGCGCCGTCGGCCCGTCCGACGCCGGCATCACCCTGGCGATCCAAACTGAGCGTGGGCTGTCGTACCTGCTCACCGCGCCCGGCGACCTGGGCATGGCCCGGGCGTACGTCAGTGGCGACCTGGCGTTGCAGGGCGTGCACCCGGGTGACCCGTACGAGGCGTTGCGGGTGCTCAAGGACGAGCTGCGGTTACGCCCACCGTCGCTGGCGGAGGGGTTGGCGCTGGTCCGTGGGCTGGGCTGGGAGCGGCTGATGCCGCCGCCGGCGCCGCCGCAGGAGGCGCAGCCCCGCTGGAAGCGGGTGGTGAACGGGCTGCGGCACTCGCGGGTGCGGGACAGCACGGCCATTTCGCACCACTACGACGTGTCGAACGCCTTCTACGAGAAGGTTCTCGGCCCGTCGATGACGTACACCTGCGCGGTGTTCCGGTCTCTGGACGACACGTTGGAGCAGGCCCAGGCGGCGAAGTACGACCTGGTCGCCGGCAAGCTGGCGCTGAAGAAGGGGATGCGGCTGCTGGATGTCGGGTGCGGCTGGGGCGGCATGGTGCGGCACGCGGCCCGCGAGTACGGCGTCAAGGCGCTCGGGGTGACCCTGTCGAAGGCGCAGGCGCAGTGGGCGCAGGCCGCGATCGAGCGGGAGGGGTTGACCGAGCTGGCGGAGGTGCGATACCTCGACTACCGGGACGCGCCGGCCGAGCAGTTCGACGCCATCTCCTCGATCGGGCTGACCGAGCACATCGGGGTGCGTAACTACCCGACCTACTTCGGGGCGCTGCGCACCCGGCTGCGCCACGGTGGGCGGCTGCTCAACCACTGCATCACCCGCGCGGACAACCGCGCGCCGCACCGCTCGGGAGCGTTCATCGACCGGTACGTCTTCCCGGACGGTGAGCTGGCCGGTCCGGGTCGACTGGTCAGTGAGGTGCACGACGCCGGGTTCGAGGTGCACCACGAGGAGAACCTGCGCCAGCACTACGCGCTGACGCTGGCCGCCTGGTGTCGCAACCTGGTCGAGCACTGGGACTTCTGCGTCTCGGAGGTGGGCGCGGGCACCGCCCGGGTGTGGGGGCTCTACATGGCCGGGTCGCGGATGGCGTTCGAGCGCAACGGCATTCAGTTGCACCAGGTGCTGGCCACCCACAACGGCCCGAACGGCGTGAGTGGCTACCCGCTGCGACCGGACTGGTTGCCCTGATCACCCGCTGACCGTCGCCTGAAGCCGCGTCGAGAGAAAGTCGGCGCGGCTTCTCGCGAAGCGATTGACAAACAAATTTTGTACGTACAAACTGGTTTTGTCATGAGAGACGTCCTGTACCTGGAGCAGATCGAGCAGGCCGAAGTCCTGCTCAAGCCGCATCGCGTCGAGGTGCTGCGGCAACTGGCCGAACCGCGCACCTGCACCGAGGTCGCGGCCCGACTCGACCAGACGCCACAGCGCGTCTACTACCACGTCAAGCAGCTCGTCGCGGCCGGCCTCGTCGAGCTGGTCAACGAACGCAAGGTCCGCGGCATCACCGAAGGCATCTACCAGGCCGCCGCCCGCTCCTACTGGCTCTCGCCGCGACTCGTCGGCCGGATCGGCCTGCGCCGGGCCCGCGACGAACTGAGCCTGGGCTACCTGCTCGACCTGATGGAGGAGGTCCAGGCCGACATCGCCGGCCTGGACCGGGCGGCACCCGAGCTGCCCTCGATCGGCGTCTCCGGCGAGATCCGGGTGCCGGCCGAGCAGCGTCAGCAGTTCCTGCACGACCTGCAAACCGCGCTTCAAGACCTGTTCATTCGCTACGGCGGCAGCGAAGGGGATGCCTTCAAGCTGGCCGTCGCCTGCTATCCGAAGGGAAACGACAATGAGTGAGCCGATGAAGGTCCAGGCCCGTCTCTCCGCGCCCGTCGGGCGCGTCCGCCAGGCCCTGACCGACCCGGCCGAGCTGCGTCTCTGGCTGGCCGAGCACGCCGAGATCGAGCTGCCCCGGCGGTACGAGTTCTGGGGCCGTTACACGCCCGAAGGCGACGCCCCGCACCAGCGGCTGCTGCACGCCGACGACGACACGCTGCGCTTCGGCTGGCTGCTCGACGGCGTGGAGACCACCACCGAGTTCCAGTTGACCGCCGAGGGCACCGACAGCACGGTGCTCACCCTGATCCAGAGCCACTTCGACTTCGCCGAGGCGATGAGCGGCTCCACCATCCGGGGCGTGCTCCAGACGTACTGGGCGCTGTCCATCGCCAACCTGGCCGCGCACCTGGAGGGCAAGCCACTGCTGCCCCGCACCGACTTCACCTCCGCCGACCTGCGGGGCGAGCTGGTCATCGCCGCCCCCGCCGACAAGGTGTGGGAGTCGCTGACCGACTCCGAGCAGGCCAGCGCGTGGTTCGGCTACCCGATCGGCATCGAGCCCTGGGTCGGCGGCCGGTACGCCATGGGCGGCTTCGAGACCGGTTACGCGGCGAAGGTCGTCGACCTGGAACCCGGTCGCCGGATGTCCGTCGACTGGGGACCGACCGGCGTGACGAGCTGGGAGCTGGCCGAGTCCGGCGGCAAGACCACGCTGACCTTCGTGCAGAGCGGCTTCGACGAGGCCAACCCGCCGTACGGGGCCTGGAGCGGGTCGGTTGCCGGGCTGTTCGAGCTGCGCCGCTTCCACGAGATGCCGAACTGGCAGCCGATCTGGCTCTCCGAGGAGATCCCCGGCCTGGAGCCCGCGCCGACCAACTGAGTCGCACGTCCGCCCACGCCACCGTCACGCGAACCCAAGAGCCGAGCAACATCGGGGAAACTGCTGCCTCCAGCCACGCGGGAGGCAGCAGTTTCCCCGTACTTGAGCAGATCGTGTGACTCCACCGGCGGGATCTGGTGACTTTTCGCGGTTGGGTGGGTACTGGCTGGCGATGTTCTTCATCTTTGGTCTGCGTACCAAGGTCGACCGGTCCGGTGTCATGCAGCAGGTCTGCCGCCACTGCGGCAACCAGGCCGCCCAGGTGATCACCCGCCGTTCGACGAAATTCACCCTCTTCTTCATTCCGCTCATCCCGATTCGCACCCGGTACGCGCAGCAGTGCACGTTCTGCGGGGCGGAGTACGAGATTGCCAGGTCCGACGCCGAGCGCCTCCCGGTCGGCTGATCCGACGATGGAACGCTTCCTCTGCTGGTTGATCGGCCGACACACGTCCTCGGTCGACGTGGCGGTGCACACCGTTGCCCGCCCGCCCTGCACCCCCGGTCGGCGCAGACGCCGCCGCGCACGCCGTCCGTTGGCCGGCACCGCGCTGCCCCGCTCACCCTGGAACCGATCTGCGGGCCGCTGACGGCAGGCCGGAGCCGCAGCGGGGTGAACGTTCGGCTGTGGCGGCGTTTCTGGGCGCTGGTTAGGCTTTCGGGGTTTGCCGTGGACCGGCGCCGCCGAGGGTGCACGTACGACGAAAGAGCCGGAGCGACCGTGTCCCGACAGGACGGAAGGCAGGCTGCGGGGGCGTTGAACCCCGCCGGTGCTTTCGTCGCGGCTGCTGTCATCCTGCTGGAGGCGGGCTGGCTGTTCGCCGCGTTGCCCGGTGCCGCGCTGGTCAGCGACATCGGCGCGATGCTTGTCGCCGGTTGGGCGACGGTCGCGTGCGTCGGGGTGGCCCGTCGTCATCCGCCGCCGCTGCGCCGGTTCTGGACGCTGCTCGCTCTCACCATGGGGCTGGCCGCGATGGGTCGGGCGATCTGGACGGTGCAGCGGCTCGTCGGCGATGACCTGCCGCACACGCCGGTGGTCGGGGTGGTCTTCACCGCCGGCATCCTCACCGGCACGGCCGCGCTGCTCAGCTCGCCGTCGGCACCGAAGAGCGCGGTGGGGCGAGCCCGGACGTTGCTGGACGGGGTGATCGTCGCCCTGGCTCTGGTGCCGATCGGATGGGTGCTGGTCTTCCGGGGGGTCGCCGCCGCCGAGCTGGCCGATCCGGCGCGCACGCTGGGGCTGCTCTTCCCGATGTTCGACCTGATGCAGCTCACCATCCTGGTGGCGGTCTCCGGGCCGGCCCGGCCGATGTGGCGGCCGATGACGATCCTCGCGGCGAGCCTCACCCTGCGGGTCGTCGCCGACGTCGTCTACGTGTCGCTGGTCGCCCGTGCCGACTACACCGCCGGTCACCCGATCGACCTGTGCTGGCCGTTGAGCTATCTGCTGATCGGCCTGGCCACCCGGAACCCGCCGCCACCGGACTGCGACGGCACCGACGACACCGCCGAGTCACCACTGCCGCCCTGGTGGCGGGTGGCGCTGCCGTACCTGCCGGTGGGTGGGGCGATCATCGCGGTGGTGCTGGCCCGTCGGCCCACCGGGCAGACCCCGCAGCTGGTGTTCGTGACCATGATGGTGTTGCTGGCCGCCCTCGCCGTGCGGCAAGGGCTGGCGGCCAACGAGAACCTGCGGTTGGTGGCCCGGCTGCGCCGGCTCGCGTACGGCGACCAGCTCACCGGGCTGCCCAACCGGCTGTTGTTCAACCGGCGGTTGCGTCTGGCCCTGCGCGACGGGCGGCCGGTGGCGGTGCTGCTGCTCGACCTGGACGGGTTCAAGCAGGTCAACGACCGGTTCGGGCACGCCACCGGTGACACCCTGCTGACCGGGCTGGCGGCCCGCATGCACACTGCCGTGAACGGTGACGGCACCATCGCCCGGCTCGGTGGTGACGAGTTCGCCGTGCTGGTCGACGGCGACCGGCCGGTGTCACCGGAACGGCTCGCCGAGCGGCTGCTGGACGCGTTGCGGCCCTCCGACGACGAGGAGGACGTCGGGGTGCACCCGTCGGCGAGCATCGGTATCGCCGAGTACGGCCCGCAGCACGCCTCCCACAGCGACCTGCTGCGCGACGCCGACATCGCCATGTACGCGGCCAAGGCGGCCGGGAAGTCCGCGTACCGTACGTGCACGGCGGCGTTGCGCGAGTCGGCCGTCTCCCGTGCCGAGTTGATCGCCGACCTGCGCCGGGCCGTCGACGAGGACCAGTTGCACCTGGAGTTCCAACCCATCGTCGACCTGGGCACCGGCGCGGTGCGCAGCGCCGAGGCGCTGGTGCGCTGGCGGCACCCCCGGCTGGGGATGTTGCCGCCGTCGAGGTTCCTGCCGTTGGCCGAGGAGACCGGGCTGATCCTGCCGATCGACCGGTGGGTGATCCACGAGGCGTGCCGGGCCGCCGCCACCTGGCGGGACCGGATGCCGGAGGCGACGGTCGCGGTGAACATCGCCGCCGCGCACCTGCGCCGGCCGGACCTGATCGCCACGGTCACCGCGGCGACCAGCGCCGCCGGGTTGGCGCCGCGGGCGTTGACCCTGGAGTTGACCGAGTCGGCGTTGATCGAGGGCACCGAGGCGGTGCTGGAGCGGCTGCACCAGCTCCGGGAGTTGGGCATCCGGATCGCCATCGACGACTTCGGCACCGGCTACTCGTCGTTGAGCTATCTGCACCGCATCCCGGCCACCGAGCTGAAGATCGACAGGTCGTTCGTGGCCCGGCTGGGCACCGACGACCGGGCGTACGCGACGGTGGAGATGGTCACCCGCCTGGCCGGCGCGTTCGACCTGGCGGTGGTCGCCGAGGGGGTGGAGACCGAGCGTCAGCACGAGGCGGTCACCGCGATCGGCTGCCCGCGAGGCCAGGGCTATCTGTACGGGCGGCCGGACGGCCCCGCCATGGTGGGCCAGAATTGGAGTTGACTCTCACGTAGCGGCAGGCAGGAGCCTGGTTCCCGGAAGGGAGGGGGACCATGGCGTACACGGTGGGTCAGGTGGCGAAGGTGGCCGGCGTGACGGTGCGGACGCTGCACCACTACGACGAGATCGGGTTGCTCTCGCCCAGCGGGCGCACCTCGGCGGGTTACCGCCGTTACGACGACGCGGACCTGCAACGGCTGCAACTCGTCCTGTACTACCGGGAGCTTGGTTTCCCGCTTGAGGAGATCACCGCGATCATCGACGACCCGGCGGCCGATCCGGCCGCGCACCTGCGCCGGCAGCACGAACTGCTGACGGTACGGCTCACCCGGTTGCAGGAGATGGTCGCGGCGATCGAGTTCGCGATGGAGGCGAGCAGGATGAACATTCAACTCACGCCGGAGGAGCGGTTCGAGGTCTTCGGGGACTTCGACCCGGAGCAGCACCGGGCCGAGGCGGAGCAGCGCTGGGGTGACACCGACGCGTACCGGGAGTCGAACCGGCGGGTGTCCCGCTACACGAAGGACGACTGGCTGCGCAACAAGGCGGAGAACGAGGACTGGGGTCGGCGGATGGTCGCGGTGCTGACCTCGGGCGCCGCGGCGGACAGCCCGGAGGCGATGGACCTGGCCGAGGAGCACCGGCAGCTCATCAGCCGCTGGTTCTACGAGTGCTCGTACGAGATCCACACCGGGTTGGCCGACATGTACCTGGCCGACGAGCGGTTCACCGCGTTCTACGAGAACATCGCCCCGGGGCTGGCCGGGTATCTGCACGAGGCGATCCACGCCAACGCGATCAGCCGGGCGTGACGACGGGCGGTCCGGCTAGTCTGGCCGGACCGCACCGCCCCGGGGAGATGACAGTGCCGAAACCGAAGCTGATCGCCGCTGTCGCCGTGCTCGTGGTGGCGGTCGGTGCCGGGGCGTGGGCGCTGGTCGCCGCCGGCGACGACGACCCGGGCCCGGTTCGTCCGGCGGTGTCGGCGAACGCCGACCCGGTCGGTGTGCTGAAGGCCGCCGCCGCGAAGGCCGACGAGCAGCCGTACAAGCTGACGGTCGGCACCGGCGGCACGGATGGCGACGCCACTGTGCTGCTGTGGGACCCGACGGCGAAGCGTGGTCTGGAGACCACCTCGCTGAAGGTGCCCACCGGCGTGGTGAAGATCGAGCGGTTGACCACCGGGCCGGACGTGTACGTGCGGGTCACCGCCCCGGACCGCCGCGTCCCGGTCTGGGACGGCAAGACCTGGTGGCACGTCGGCAAGGCCGGTGCCCCGGCGGCCAAGCAGGGTCTGGACAACACCCGGTTGGCCAGCACGCTGGGCGCGCCGACGGGGGTCCGGCTGACCGCCGAGCGGGAGTACGCGGGCACGCTGGACCTGCGTCAGAGCGGCGCGGTGCTGGGCAGCGGCGTCGGCGCCGTGCTGGGTGACCGGGCCGGGGCGGTCCCGTTCACCGCCGCCGTGGACGAGCAGGGTCGGCTGGTCCGCTACCGCATCGAGTTGGCCAGCGAGCAGTCGCAGACCGCCCAGCTCGACCTGACGTACTCGGACTTCGGGTTGAACGTGTCGGCGGACCCGCCGGCGGCCGACCTCGTCGACGAGGACCCGCCGGCGAACATTCCCGGCGCCTGAGGGCGGCTCACTCCTCGACCGCCCCCTCGATGGGGGTGACCAGGAAGTCGTAGACGGTGCGGGCCATCCGCCGGACCGTCTCGTCGCCGGTGGCCATGGGGCCGGAGGTGAGGAACGCGACGGCGGTCTCGGTGCCGGGGATCAGGTAGTAGCCGACGTCGTGGGAGGCGTCCGGCAGGTCACCGGTCTTGTGGGCCACCGGCACGCCGGGGGGCAACGCCGCCGGGATCTTCGTGTTCAGGGTCTGCTCCCGCATGAAGCCGATCATCAGGTCGCGGGAGGCGGGGGTGAGGATCTCGCCGTCCCAGACCGCGCCGAGCAGTGACACCACGTCGTCCGGGCTGGTGTAGTTCTCCTCGCCGCGTTGCGCCGCCGCGCTGTCGAGCATCCGCCGGGCCAGGATGGTGGACCGCTGGTTCATCGAGTCGATCAGCGCGTTGACCGGGGCGAACCCACCCAGGTAGGTGATCAACACGTTCGCGGCCACGTTGTCGCTGTACTTGATCAGGTACTGGGCGAGCCGGTGCAGGGTGACCACCTGCGGGAACGTCTCAAACTGCAGTTGGCCGGTGCCGCCGACCACATCCTGGGGGGTGACCAGCACACCGTCGTCGAGGGAAACCTGTCCACAGTCGACCCGGCGGAGCAGCTCGACGAGGATCCACAGCTTGATGACGCTTGCCGCCTTGGGGCGCAGCGAGCCGTTGACGGCGATCTGCTGGTCGCCGTAGCGGCCGGACAGGTCGCGCACCGTGACCCCGGCCGGGTTGAGGCTGGCGTCGGCGACCACCCGGGCGAGCTGCCCGCTGAGCGGGAACAGTCGGGCCCCGGCGACCGGGTCGGTGGGTGGCTGCGGGCTGGTCACCACCGTTCCGGTGAGCGTCGTCGGCGGGCGGTGCCGCTCGATCACCTCCAGCGTGCCCTCGCTGCGCCCGACCAGCGGCACCCGGTAGCGGTAGGCGGTGCCTCCGACGACGACAGCGCCGCTGGCCACCCCGGCGGCGACCCGCATGCCCGGGTCGGCGACCCGACCGGTGTCGCCGTCGCAGGCGCGGTAGCGCACCGTGTGCCCGAGCGAGTCCACGGCGAACACTCCGCCGGGAAACGACAGCCAGGACACCTCACTGGTCGGCGGGCGCTCCGGCGTCGGGTCCACGCCGGGCTCGTGGCTCTGGCCGTCGCCGGGCTGCACCCCGTACCCCGGCTCGGTTGTCCGCGGCGGGTCCGCGACGGGCGGGCGACCCGGGCCGTCCGCGGTGGCCGGCCCGGTCGTCGCGAGCACCGCGAGCGCGACCGCCGCCGTCAACACCTTCAGCGGTACGCGGGCAGAGTTCCCCAGCAGGGAAGATGAGCGCCTCTTGTCGCTTTTTCTCACGTTTGCACGATATGGAGCGCCGGGGGCGGGTGGGACCGGCGGGACCGTCGTCACCCGTCCGGGCGGCAATGTCCCCCTCAGCGGCGGCCCGCAGGTATAACTGTGACCCGGCAGGCAATCACGCTTTGCTCTGCACCCGCCGATGCGCCGGTTACGGACCGTGCCTGGCGCACGGGCGGGTGCAGAGCAAAGGTCAGCCACTCGGCCAATCACCCCGGAGGACCCGTGCTGATCATCGCCGGCAGCCTGACTGTCGAACCGGCCACCCGCGAGGCGTACCTGTCCGACTGCGAGCAGGTCATCGCGCGGGCGCGCGCCGCCGCCGGTTGCCTCGACTTCCTGCTGGCGGCCGACCCGTTGGAGCCCGGCCGGATCCACGTCTACGAACGCTGGGAGTCACCAGAGCAGTTGGCCGCGTTCCGGGGCTCCGGGCCGGACGACGCGCAGGAGGTCGCCATCCTCGACGCCGACGTGCGGCGCTACCTGATCGCCGGGGTCGAGGCGCCCTGACCCTGGTCACGCCGACGGTTCGGGGCCGGTGGGCAGGCCGGGCGCCATCCGGCGGATCGAGGTGAAGGTCGGCGTGAGGGCCTCGTACAGCTCGGCGAAGAGCGGCAGCAGCGCCGCGTAGGTGGCCGCGGCGGCCGGGTCGGGGCGGACCGTCTCCTCGATCCGCACCAGGTCGGCGGCGACGTCCATGCTGGGGATCAGCCCCAGCGCCTCCATGCCGAGCAGCGCCGCCCCGAAGCTCGACCCCTCGTGCGCGGCCGGGAAGCTCACCGGCAGGCCGAGCGCGTCGGCCAGCATCTGCCGCCACAGGCCGCTGCGGGCGAAGCCGCCACCGGCCCGGACCTCCCGGACCTCGTTGCCGGCCGCGCGCACCGAGCTGAGCACCAGCGCGAGCTGTTGACAGACGCCCTCCAGCGCGGCCCGCACCAGGTGCTCACGGCGGTGGGCGTGGGTCAGCCCCACGTACGCGCCGCGCGGCAGGGCGCTCCAGTGTGGGGCCCGTTCGCTGTGCAGGTACGGCAGCATGATGAGCCCGCCCGAGCCGACCGGCGCGCGGGCCGCCAGGGCGACCAGGTCCTCCTCGGAGTGCTCGCCCAGGTCCGGGGCGAGCGCCGCGCCGGCCCACTTCAGCACGATGCCGCCGTTGTTGATCGCGCCACCGACCGCCCAGCGGTGCTCGGTCAGCGCGTAGCAGAACACCCCGCCGAGCGGGTCCACGCCGGGCCGCTCGACCATCACCCGCATCGCGCCGCTGGTGCCGATCGAACAGGCCACCATGCCCGGGTGCACCGCGCCCAGACCCAGGTTCGCCAGTGGCCCGTCGCCGGCGCCGACCACCACCGGGGTGCGCTCCGGCAGGCCGGTCTCCGCCGCGGCCTGCGGGGTGAGGTTCGGCAGCACGGCGGTGGTGGCGACGAGCTGCGGGAGCTGTTGCTGGGTGATGCCGGCGATGGTCAGCGCCTCGTCGTCCCATCTCAGTTCGTGGATGTCGAGCAGGCCGGTGGCCGAGGCGATCGAGTGGTCGGTGACCAGTACGCCGCAGAGCCGCAGCAGCACCCACTCCTTGATGCCCACCCAGTGCGCCACCCGCTCGAAGAGTTTCGGCTCCTGCTCGGCGAACCAGAGCAGCTTGGGCAGCGGCGACATCGGATGCATCGGTGTGCCGGTGCGCCGGTGCAGGGCCAACCCCGACGGCACCGCCCGTAACCGCTCGGCCTGCCGGGTGGACCGCGAGTCGGCCCAGGTCACCGACGGGGTGAGCGGAGTGCCGTCCCGGTCCAACCCGATCAGGCTGTGCATCGCCGAGCCGAACGACAACCCGGCCACCGGCTGGACCAGCTCCGCCACGACCATGCTGATCGACTTGAGCACCGCGTTGAGGATGAGCTGCGGGTCCTGCTCGGCGTAGCCGGGTTGCGGGTTGTTCAGCGGGTAGCCGACCAGGTGACTGCCGAGCTGCCGCCCGTCGGTGTCGTACGCGACGGCCTTCGTGCTGGTGGTGCCGATGTCGACCCCGATCACGACCTTGGGCAGCGTGACTGCCGGCACGACCGTCACCCCCTCGGAGAACATGAACGTTGGCATCAGTATCCCCCTATCGTGCTGGTTGCTCCGCCGATCGGGTAGTTCGCCCGTTTCGGCGTGTCCGGGTGCCGCGCCGCGCCTGTTAAACCGTGTGACACCCCAGATTGGTGGCCTGCGCGGCGAAGGAGTCGGCGTGGCAAAGACTGATTCGACGGGTTCCACATGGCGGTACCGGTGGGCGCACCGGCAGAACGTGCGGCGGGTCAGCACGTACCGCGGCGCTGAGACGGCGTGGCGGCGACGCGACGACGAGTTACGGCGGCTACGCGCCCTGGCCGCCGACTTCCAGGGCTCGGCCGCGGCCGGCGCCGGGCTGGCGTTGGAGTTGGCCGCCGACGAGGTGGTGCTCTGGGTGCTACCCGCGGCGCAACTGGTCGAGGTGCGGCACACCGCTGTCCTGCCCGCGCCGGACCTCACCGTCGCCCCGCGAACCGGGCCGCTGCGCCCGCGCCGCCCGGACGGCGTACGCGTCACCGACGCCGGCATGGCCGTGATCACCAGCCGTCGACTCGTGCTGCTCGGCGGGCGGGGCCGGCGCGACTGGGCGTACGGGCGGATTACCGGCCTGTCCCACGACCCGACGGCCCCGGTCACCCTGATCCAGGTGCTGGACCGGCGGCGTACCTCCGGGTTGTTGCTGCCCACCGACGCCGCGCCGGACTTCCGGTTCACGCTCACCCTGGCCTTCGCCGACGCGATCGAACAGCGCGCCGCGGTGATCGCCCAACTCGACGAGCTGATCGCCGAGCACGCTCAGCTCAAGCCGTTCCGGCCGGCCGCGGCCACCCCCGGGCAGGCCCGACTGTCGTCGTTCGTGCCCGGTGGCCGCAGGACCATCGCGGTGGCGGCGGCCATCGCGCTGCTGGTGCCGGCGGCGCTCATCGAGTCGAACCCGTCCGACCCGACCGGCGGCGCGGAGGTCGCCGCCGCGGCCACCCCGGCGCCCACCGCCAGCGCCGCACCCGCGCGGATCGGCCCGGCGCTCGCCCTGAAACCCCCGCCGCCGCCGAAACCGACGAAGTCACCACGCCCGTCGCCCAGCGCGACCCAGGGCCCGCGCTGCGGGGCACCGGAAAACCCGCTGGGGTACGGCTTCTGCGGCGGCACGCGGATCCGCAAGCCGGCCGCCGAGGTGTGCGACTGGTTCGACTGCGTACCGCAGTTCTGGGCCGGACGCGGTTACCTCGTGCAGTGCCGCGACGGTTCGGTGAGCCTGGCCGGCGGCCGGTCCACCGCCTGCGCCGAGCACCAGGGCGTGCGGAGAACCGTCACGAAGTGACCGATTCGGGGCCGGAAGTCCGCTTCGCTCGGCCAGAATGATCGAGTGGAGATCCGGTCTGACGATGGCGCTCGGGTGCGGGTACGCCCGGTGGGCTACCAGCCCGGCATCGACCCGCCCGACGACCCGGACGGGGCCACCCCCGGCTGGCACGACTGGCTGCTCATCGAGGTGGACGCCCGCACCGCCGACGGCCAGACCTGGTCACACCACTACCCGAGCCTCATGGTCGAGGAGGCCCGCGCGCTCGGCGGCTGGCTGCACGGGCAGGCCACCGCCGCCCTCGCGCTGAGCGCGCCACCGGCGACGGTCCGGTTCACCGAACCCAACCTGGCCCTGCGCAGCCGGGTGCTGCGCCGCCGCCGGCTGGAGCTGACAGTGGAGTTCTCCGCCGAGTCACTGCCACCGTGGATGCGCCGCCCGTCCACCGCGATCTATCCGCTTATCCTCACCGTCTCCGCTGACGCCCTGGTCACCGCCGCCGAACACTGGGCCGAGCACTGCGAGGCGTACCCACCGCGTACCCAGTCGCGGTTCCCGACCCACGGCCCGCAGCCGTACCGCCGACGCGCCGGCTGAGCACCGGCCTACGCTGAACGCGCTTTTGCATCAAATTGATTTGATGTAATCTCCGACCTGTGATGCGAGAGGCACCCGTCGCGCCTCCTGGGTTCCTGACGGCCGTCGGGCACCCGGTGCGGTGGCGGCTGATCAGTGAACTGGCCGGCGGTGACCTGGCCGTGCGTGAGCTGACCGCGCTCCTCGGCCAACCGCAGAACCTCGTCTCGTACCACCTCGGCAAGCTGCGCAAGGCCGAGGTGGTGACCGCGCGGCGCAGCAGCGCCGACGGCCGCGACACCTACTACTCGCTTGACCTGGCCCACTGTGGGCACCTGCTGTCCGGCACCGGTGCCGCACTGCACCCCGGGTTGCGGCTCACCTCACCCGAACCGGCCACCTCGGTGAGCGGTCGAGTGTTGTTCCTCTGCACGGGTAACAGCTCGCGTTCACAGATGGCCGAAGCGCTGCTACGGGAGGGCACCGCCGGTGCCGTGGCGGCCTACAGCGCCGGAAGTCGGCCCAGATCGATCCACTCCCACGCGATAGCCGCCATGGCGGCGCGCGGCATCGACCTGAGCACGGCGCGCCCCAAACACGTGGACGAGTTCACCGCCCAGCAGTTCGACGTCGTGATCACCTTGTGTGACCGGGTCAGGGAGGTCTGCCCCGAGGTCCTCGGGCATCCACGGCTCGTGCACTGGAGCATCCCGGACCCGGCGGCCGACCCCGACGGACTGCCCGCCTTCGAGCGGGTCGCAGCCGAACTCGCCCAGCGCATCAGCTTCCTGCTGCACACACTCTCCGCCCCACGAGAGAAGGCATCATGACCAAGCCCATCCATGACGACACCGTCAGCGTGCGCTACCTCGTCGACGACGTCGCTGCCGCGCTCGACTTCTACACCACCAACCTCGGGTTCACCCCGATCAGCGCGTTCCTGCCCGCGTTCGCCGACGTCCGGCGCGGGAACCTGCGGCTGCTGCTGTCCGGGCCGAAGAGTTCCGCAGGCCGGTCCATGCCCGACGGACGTCGTCCACACCCCGGCGGCTGGAACCGCATCCACCTGATCGTCGCCGACATCGACGCGGAGGTTGCCCGGCTGCGCTCGGCCGGAGTGCCCTTCCGCAGCGACGTCATCACAGGGCCGGGCGGTCGGCAGATCGTCCTGGACGATCCGGCTGGTAATCCTGTCGAACTCTTCGAGCCTGCCGCTGCCTGAAATTCTCTTCTATCGGGCGCAACGGGATGCATCGATCCTGGTCGCGTTGCCTGTCACGTACGTGAGCGGTTGTACCGCGTGTGACCGTGACCTCTGTGGCCCACGCCCCCTGGCGGATCGCCTGGGCCGAGCGCGAGAACGAGCGCCGGCAGCGCGCGTACCGCGACGCCACCGACGCCTGGCGGCACCGCGACGACCACCTGGCCCGGCTCCGCATCGAAGCCGCCAGCTTCCTCGGGTGTACGCAGCCCCGCACCGGCCTACCGGTGGAGCTCGACGACGACGAACTGGTCTTCCGCGTCCTCCCCGTCGCCACGCTGGTCGAGGCTGAGGCGCGGCACGTCCCCGGTCTGCCCACCCCTGGCCCATGTTCCTTCGCTGAGCCCTCCTCCGACGCCCTGCCGCCGGGCCTACGGATCGTGGACGCCGGGATGGCCGTGGTGACCAGCCGGCGGGTGGCCTTCGGCGGACGGGAGCACCGGCGCGAGTGGCGGTACGCGGACCTGGTCGGCCCCGCCCACCACCCCGACGTGCCGGTCACCCTGTTGCCGGACCGGGGTCGATTGCAGGGTCTGCTGGTCCCGGTCAACGCCGTGGTGAACTTCCGCTTCTATCTCACCCTCGCGGCCAGCGAGGATCGGGCTGCCGTCATCGCGCAGATGGACGCGCTGTTGGCCGCACACCGGGCCGATCCCCCCGCGCCTCCTCCGGTGGTGGACCCCGACGACGCGCCGCTGACGGCGGTACGCCCCGACCGCCGGGCGCTCGGCGCTGCCGCCGTCGCCGCGGTGGTGTTCGTGACGCTCGGACCGGGCGCGCTGGGGCCCACCGCTCTGGGGCCTGGCGCGTGGGGTCCTCGTGAGCCGGTGCCCTCGGCGGAGATCATCGCCTGGGACGTGCCGAAGGCTGGGGCGGTTCTTGTGCCGACCGGTCCGGTGGCACCCCGGTCGCGGGTCGGCTCAGCCGACAGTGCCGTATGGCACCCGCCGTCCGCCCCGATTGTCCGGCCGTCCGCCTCGGCAGAGGTCTCCACAGTGCCGTCCCCGGTGGTGGCGGTGGCTCTGCCGCCGGCCGCTACGCCGTCCGTCGTGCCGACCCCGTCGGCTAGCCCGGTACCGACGTCGGTTCCTCCGACAGACCCGCCCGCTTCGGCTCCTCCGACGCCGCCCGTCGCGTCGGCCTCGCCGGTGCCGACCCCGACCGCCACGCCTACGCCCTCGCCGGATCCGGGATTGCTGGCGATCTGCCTGGACCCTGTTCAGCTGCCGGTGCTGGACCCGCTGCTCTGCCCGTCTCCGGCGCCCTGATCGGCGTCTCCGCCTGCCGTTCGCTCAGTTCATGGCGCTGAAGTCGGGGACGGTGAGGGAGCCGTCCTCCGCGAGGGTGAAGCCGGGGTTCCAGGCGATCTCCCAGAGGTGGCCGTCCGGGTCGGCGAAGTAGCCGGCGTAGCCGCCGTAGAAGGTCTCCCGAGCCGGCTTGGTCACCGTCGCGCCGGCCCTGGTCGCCGTGGTGATCACCTCGTCGACCTCGGCTCGGGAGCGGACGTTCTGGGCGAGCCCCATCCCGCCGAAGCCGCCGGTGCCTGGGTCGTCGATGCCCGCGTCCTCGGCCAGCTTGTCGCGGCTCCAGAGGACGAGGGCCAGGCCGCCGGCCTGGATGAAGACCGTCTCCTCGACCTCCTGACCCCGCCAGCCGAGCTGCTCGTAGAAGGTCTTCGCGCGGGCCACGTCCGCGACTCCCAGGGTGATCAGGCTGATCCGCTGCTCCATGGTCCTCAACCTAGCGCTAGGAGTTCTCCCGCACCCCTCGTCCCCAAACCGTTCGTGCAACGGAAGCCGACGGTCGTTGATCTAGGATTCCAGGTCATGCGGGAGTTCTTCACGGTCGGCGGTCGGAGGCTCTCGTATCTGGACTTTGGCGGTCCGGGTCAGCCCCTCCTGGCTCTGCATGGGCACTACAACGAGGCTTCGGCTTTCGCGCCGCTGGCGGAGGCGTTGGCACCACATTGGCGGGTGATCGCGCTCGACCAGCGTGGGCACGGAGAGTCCGACCGTACCGAAAGCTACGAGCGAGACGACTACGTTGCCGACCTCGCCGCCTTTCACCGGCATCTCAAGGCGGGCCCGGCTGCGGTGCTGGGCCACTCACTCGGCGGGGTGAACGCCTACCAGTACGCCAGCCGGCACCCGGATCTGGTCACTGCGCTGATCGTCGAGGACATCGGCGCGGTCGTGGACTGCGATTGGTCGTTCACCACCCGCCTTCCTCACCGAGCACCATCCCGCGACGCGCTGGCCTCGGCACTGGGCGCGGCGGCGCCCTACCTGGAGTGCTCCTTCCGGCAGTCGGAAGACGGCTGGGGCTTCTCCTTCGGCATTGATGACACGGTGGCGTCCCAGAAAGCTCTCAACGGCGACCACTGGAAGGACTGGATAGCGGTGACCTGCCCTACCCTTCTGATCCGCGGCACGCGCAGCGACGAGCTTGCCGCCGATCATGCTCGCGAAATGATCGCCCGCCGCCCAGGCCAGGCTCGGCTCGTCGAGCTGCCAGCAGGTCACGTCGTGCATCACGATGCGCAAGCGCAGTTCGCCGCTGCTATCCGTGCCTTTCTGTCCAAGCGGCACTGAGCCAGGGGAGTGTGCGCAGCGCGACGGATCGGGTTCGCGAGGAGCACCGAGCGGCGATCGTTCGGGCGGTGGCGTACACGTCGGCGGGTAGGGCGTGACGGAGCTGCCACAGGACCCGGGACGGCCGGCGGTAGGGGGTCCGGGAATCGCCCAGTAAAAGTGGGGTTGACATGCCTACCAGCATGGTGCTGCTGCTTCAGACGGGCGAAACAATTGGTCCCAGGGGTAGGGCCGCTCGGCGGGCGTGCCCCGCGCGATGCTGCATGTCGACGTCAAGAAGTAGGTACATCGCCGACGGCGGCGGCTGGCGGCAGCCCGGTCGATGTGTGACAGCCGATTGATCCAGCAGCGGGTCAACACGGCATTCACGGTCGAGGACGGGAAAGCACTGTCCATTAGTGGCCATGGCCGGTGGGCGCCTAGTTGCGATGTGGCTCAGCCACCGCCCCCATAGCTCGACCAGGCGTCTCTAATGCCGCGATTGTCAGATCTCGGACAGGCGACACGCTTCGCCGCACCGCCGACTGCCCGGCAGTCGAATGTAATCCGACTTTCGCCGTGCCCGTGGCTCGCTAGCCCGGGCGGGCGGCCATCGCCGCTGAACAGGGCAGATGTCGTCAGCGACCATCACCGATTGCTCAGCGGCAACATCAACTTCTGAGGTTATTGACAGCGCGAGTAGGGCAGCCGGGACCAACTAAACGGCTGAATACTGGGGGTCCCGCCGGCAGGACCAAGGGCGATAGGGTCCGAGCACCGTCAGTGAAAGCGGGGTGACGGTGCTTACCGAGCTGGCGCTTCTGCCTGGGGTGGAGGCAGAGAGAGTGGCCTCGGCGGTTCTTGCGGACCTACGGTCTGCCGAACGCCGGGGCGTCGTGGTCGACTCGCTGCCTCGGGCCGGCAGGGCGAAGCTTGCCGTCCGCACTGCGGTGAGAGTCGGCGGCGGGCACGAGGAGCGGAGCGTCATCGCGCAGACGAACAAGAAGAGCGACGATCTAATCGACCGCCTGGCGCATGAGGCGCCGAGCTGCCCATTGCCCAGATCTCGGCTGCGGACTACTCCCTTGGTGCCTCTGGCGATTCCGCAACAGCCGTCGAGTTCGAATGCAGCTCCAGGACGACATGCGCCATGGCTACTGATCCAGCGCCCAGCCTGAGGGAGCTTGACGATGAGTGAACGTGCGCCCTTGCGTCAGATTGAGGTCTGGATTGAGGACCACCGGCGACGGACGCTTGAGGCGTACGCGGCGGATTCTCTGCTGGCTGCGGAGCACGCAAACCAGGAAAACAGTAACGCTGGAGGCAGGGTGAGCGACTGGATCCCGGATGTTCCAACTGACGGCAGTATCGATCTGCCACCGGATCCGAGGGCGCTCGACGCGATCGGGCGGAACCACTCGCTTGAGACGGCGCTGGCTGACCTGGTTGACAACTCGGTCGACGCCGGCGCCACCAATGTCGTGATCAGGCTCGTCGTCGCGGGCGGTCTTCCGCGCGTGCTCTACGTGACCGATAATGGCCGAGGCATGGCTCCCGCCCAGATAGATACGGCCATGACCGTAGGCGGGCGGCGTGATTACGAGACTTCTGACCTCGGACACTTCGGACTCGGACTCAAGGCTGCGTCGTTCAGTCAGGCACGCAGCCTTACCGTCATGTCCCGTGCTGCCGGGCATAACCCGGTCGGCCGCAGGTGGCGGGTGAACACCGCGACGAAGCGCGACTTCTCGTGCGATGTGGTTCCTGCTCCGTTCGTCACCGCTGAGTTCGACCGAGACTGGCGAATCTCGCTCGGCAAGTCTGGAACCATCATCCGGTGGGATGATGTCGTCACTTTCCCTGCCGGCTCGGAGGCGCACCGGGTTGAGATTTTCATAGATCGGCTGATCACCGGCGCATGCCAGCACCTCGGGATAGTATTCCATCGATTCCTCGAACAGGAGCGGCTGAGCGTCGACTTCGAGGTCTACGACGTAGATCAGGCATATCTCGGACCTCCGATCCCAGTCACCCCGCTGAACCCGTTCGCCTACTCACGACCGGGCGCTCAGGGCTACCCCAAGAGGCTGACTGCCACTGTCGACGGAGTCGATATCTCCTTCAAATGCCACATCTGGCCGGGCAAGAGCAGCACCCCATCCTACCGGCTGCGGGGGACGCCGGTCGATTATCAGGGGCTTTACTTCTACCGCCGGGACCGGCTGCTGCAGTTCGGCGGCTGGGAAGGCATCCACGTATCGCACGCAAAGCTGCAGCTGGCGCGAGTCGAGGTTGACATCGACGGGGACGTCGCCGGCATGTTTCACATGAACGCGGAGAAATCCCGGGTGCTCGTCGGACTGGAGTTCTCCCGCCTCGCCGCAGCAGCTCGGTCATCGGACGGCATTAACTTCAATGATTACTTTGACCTGGCCGAGCAAGTCTATCGAACGGCGAACGCCCGCTCGATGAAGCGAACGCCGATGATTCATCCCGGATCGGGCCTTCCCTCCACCGTCAAGGACGTAATCCGCAAGGAGGTGCCACCGATCCTCGGCCGTGACGCCATCGAGATCCGCTGGGCGACCTTCGTGGACGATTCGTTCTTCCGAGTGGATCGAGAACAGAGCACGTTGTGGCTCAACAAGCGCTACCGCAAGATGCTGCTCGGCGGTAAGCACGGCGGCCTTAACGATCTCCCGCTGGTCAAAGCATTGTTGTACCTTCTGGTGGCGGATTCGTTCGAGGGTAACTACCACGGCGCGCGCGACAAGGACAATATGGAACTGTGGCAGTCCGTTCTCACCACCGCCGTGCAAGCGGAGCGCCGATGACGTCGGCGGTGAACCTGGATAGACGTCACGTGACTGTCGAGAGCTTCGATCGGTATCTCGCCAGCGAAGTTCCGGTCGTCCTGCCGATCCGCGGGACACCAGCAGTGTCGGTGTTCGTTCGCCCCACGAAGCCGGAGCTCGGTCTGCGGATTGAGGTCGGCCCGGACACTCAGGCTCCGGTCACCGGGCTGAACAACATTGTCGCCCGCGTGGCGGATCACGAGGGACAGCACCACTTGGAAGTGGTCGTTGTCGCGGCGGCCCTGTTCCGGGATGCATACCCGGTGCTCTGCTCGATGGCCGACCGCATCCAGATCGCGGAGATGGAGCCCGCTCGCGCGCTGCGGGAGACGCTCGGACAGTTGGCCTCTCTCCTCCGAGAACCGGAGGCGATCTCTCAAGAGCGAGAGATCGGTCTGTTCGGCGAGTTAATGACGCTCGGTGGCCTGGCCGCGAGAATCGGCGGTTCGGCGGCAGTGGGCGCCTGGCGAGGTCCGCAGGGCGAGGAACACGACTTCGGCCTGCCTGCTGTGGACGTGGAGATAAAGACGACGATCAGCGAGCGCCGCGCTCATTGGATCGATTCGCTAACCCAGCTGCAGCCCACGACGGACCGGCCGCTGTGGCTCGTGTCGCACCAACTGACGGCTGCCGGCGCGGGCTTCGGGAAGACGCTGCCGGAACTGATTGAAGAGGTCGGATCAACTCTCCACAGCACGACTCGCAACGACTTCGAAGCGAAGCTAAGCGGGGCCGGGTGGTCCGCCGCCTACGCCCAGCTGCTGACGTCGCGCTGGGAGCGTCGCACGGAGAGCGCCGCCTTTGAGGTGGACGAGCAGTTTCCGCGGTTGGTCCCGGACGCGCTGCAGCGAGCCGGCCTGTCGATCGCTCGATTGATGCAGGTTCGCTATCGAGTTGACCTAGACGGCATTGCCAGCCCCGTCACCATTCCCTTAGTCATCGTCGCCGCACTCGGATCGTGAGGACACCATGAGCGAATCACTGGTCACTGCGTACCTCGGGGCTCTCGGCGCTATGGTCAGCGGGCCAAAGGCACTGGTGCGGCGGGCCGCCGTCGAGGCGGAGGACATCGACCCCGCACTCGATGTGTCGGAGGACCGTCTGCGGGAGTATATCTCGGCCGCCGACCCCAATGACGAGCTCCGGGTTCAGCTGCATATTCGGCTGGCTACCTGGGATCACGCGCCCATCGAGCCGGGCCTGTGGATGGGTGACACCAAACCAAACACCGAGATGCGACGCGCTCGAATCATGAAGTTGCTCGGCCTCGGCGACAAGACGGCCACCGACTTTGCCAACAACTTCTCGATTGCCACCGACGACGACACCGTGATCGCTGGCAAGTGGGAACCGTGGTATACCGCCGAGCTTCAGCGGCAACGAGATTTTTACTGGAGCCACTACGTGGCCTACCTTCGCGAGCGAAGGAAGTGGAAAGCCGGGGCGATCACTCGTCTGGACGCGGCCACAAGCCGGGTGCTGGAAAGGTTCGCCAACCCAACGCAAAGCAAGCCGGTTCAGACTAAAGGCCTGGTTGTTGGCTATGTGCAGAGCGGTAAGACGGCGAACTTTGCAGGGGTCATCGCCAAGGCGATCGATGCGGGGTACCGCCTCATTATCGTGATGACCGGCACGACCAATCTGCTTCGGGAGCAGACTCAGCGACGGCTAGACATGGAGCTGGTCGGACGAGAAAATATTCTCCGCGGCTTCGATGAAAACGACATCGATGCGGCGAAGCATATCGATTATTTCGATGATGAGGATTGGATTAAGGGCCGGTTCAACCGATATGGCGTGCGGCCGTTGATCCTAGGTAAGCCCGAGATTCGGCGGATGACCACCCGCCGCTTCGACTACCGCTCCCTCCAGCAGGGCTTGCCGGCGCTGGAGTTCGAGCGCAAGGACAAGACGAAGCCTGTCTGGAGCCCGGATAATCTGTATTCCACCGATGCTCGGCTCATCGTAGTTAAAAAGAACGAGTCGGTGTTGCAAAACCTCATTTCTGACCTGAAGAACAACGCCGACCGCCTCGAGGATATCCCCGCTCTCATCATCGACGACGAGTCAGACCAGGCGTCTATCAACACCGTCGATCCGGAGAAGCAGTCGCCGGATGCCAAGAAGGAACGCACCACGATTAACGAGCGCATTTCGACGCTGCTACAAATGCTGCCTCGCGTGCAATACGTTGGTTATACCGCGACGCCGTTCGCCAACGTCTTCAGCGACTACACGGACAAAAATGATGTGTTCCCGTCCGACTATCTGCTCGCCCTGCGCCGGCCGCTGGATTACATGGGTGTCGATGATTTTCACGACATTGACTCCTCGGTCCCAGAGTCGGAGCGAACCTTCGCGAACTCGAAGGAGAGGGTGCATGTCCGACTGATCGATGATGGTGACGAAGAGCTCGCTTTTCAGCGGGCACTCGACTCGTTCGTGCTCGCCGGCGCCCTAAAGCTCTATCGGCAGGGACTGAGCCCTGATGAGGATCGTTACCGCCACCACACGATGCTCGTGCACGAGGCCGCCAAGAAGGCGAAACATAAGATCCGCGCGGAGACCATCAAGGAACTGTGGAGTAGATCGGGCTATACCCTTGCCTCCGGGATGAGGAGGCTCCGCGAACTCTACGACGGCGACTTCGCTCCGGCTTCCCAGGGGCTCGGTTCGGAATATTTCATGCCCGCATCGTTCGCGGAACTCGAACCGCTAATCGGGCGAGTCGTTCGCAAAATCGCGCCGAACGGTGACCCAGTACTGGTGATTAACAGCAACAAGGAGCCGGATCGGGAAGAACTGGACTTCGACGGCCGCTCGGTGTGGCGAATCCTGGTCGGTGGCAACAAGCTGGCGCGCGGGTTCACCGTCGAAGGCCTCACGATCACCTACTACCTCCGCACAGTCGGGCACGCCGAGGCGCTGATGCAGATGGGGCGATGGTTCGGCTTCCGACCGGGGTACCGCGACCTCGTCCGCCTGTTTATTACCGCCAAGATCCGCGACGCTTTCGAAGCCGCCTGTCGGGACGAGGAGCTTTTTCGCGACGAGCTACGGCAGTACGCGGTGATGGCGGGCGGGCGCCCGCTGGTCACGCCGGCCGACATTCAGCCCTTGGTAGCCCGGCACGGGCTCCGCCCCACGGCGGCCAACAAGATGCGCTACGCCCAGCTCGTGGAGAAGCGCAGCCAGAGCAAAGAGCCCAGCTCCGGCTACCCCGCCTTGGCGGAGCAAGAGAAGCTGCGGAACAACGTCAAGGTCATGACACCGCTGTTGCGGGTGGCGTCGAACAGGAGCATTTTGTCCGCTGGCGCCAGGAGCTTCGATGCGATGACTGGCAAGGTTTCCCACGCCGAGATGGTCGTGGTTCTTAAGCAGCTCCAGTGGCGGACCGACGACACCTTCAAGGCCGACCTGGCCTGGATTGAGAGCCTGGACGACCAGGCTATCGACAAGTGGATCATCGTGCTTCCGCAGCGGCGCTCCGACCGCGGCGTGACCATTCCCGGCCTCGGCACGTTCTCGCTCCATGGCCGCAAGATCGAGAATGACAGCCTGCGTGGAAACTCGGAAAGTCTCCACCGCGCGGGGCTCGCGTCCCTCACCGGGCGAACCTCAAAGACCGGCTGCGCGATCATCTATCCGGTGATCGACAAGGATCGGGCTTACGAGGAAATTCCGCACGACACGTGGCCGGACGGTGTGGTCATGGCAATCCGGCTCGAGCTGCCCGAGAAGGCGGTCCCGGCCGGCACCCGGCCGTTGGTTTATCAGGTCGCCGCTAAGCGGCCCATCCCGACAGGAAATTACGCATGGTAAGGATGTAAAACGTTGCCCGAGCCATCAGTTCCGGAGAAGGTCCGCGCCGAGGTCATTCGCGAACTCTATCGCCAGGTGGACACGCTCGACTGGGAAGAACTCCCGGTACGCGCCAAGACCGCCTACTACACGCGCTGGGTGGAGGATGACGCGATCGGGGGGGTGCTCGCCGACTACATGACGTCGGAAGGCATGCGAGTGTGGCTTAAGGACGTGCCGCTGAAGGAGTACGCGCGCGCCGTCGAGAGCTTTGGATCTTACGCCCAATACGTCTCGAAGCACTTGACTCCGCCGAGTGATTTCGTTCCGCTCATCCTCGGCTCAAAGTGGCGCGTTCGACCGGAGACCATCCGCGAGAAGCCTATGCACTGCAAAGCTACCGATGGCTCGCGGGAGCGCTACGTGTGCTGGGGCCGTGTGCGCAACTTCCGCGACCTGGTCTGGGCGGCGTTAAATGAGGCGGTCGACTCGGTCGAGCGTCCACTGATCGTTGTTTACAGAACCGAAGCTGCTCCGATCGGTGCTGAGAGATCCGAGCGTCTCCGCCGGATCGCTGAGCATTGCGGACTTGATGTGGACTTCGTGCGACGACGATGGTTGTCAACGGCGGGCTAGTACTGTTCGCCCAGCGCCGCGTAGAGCCGTTTCAACGCCTCGACCGCGAGATCACCCTCGACGTCATCGGCCCATCTTCAGCGCCAGGAGGAGTCCTCCCGCATGACCACCCCGATAGCGGCTGCGGCGAGTCGTAGCAGGTCTGGGCTCACATCGACATAGTCGACGCCGTCGACAAGCCGAGGCGCATGCGGGGTGGTCAAGTCAGGCAAGCCGGTGTGGGCCCGAAGGGCTGCTGCGGCTGCGGCGACCGCCTGGGCTGCGGCCGCATCAGATAGAGGGGAAGCCGAGACCGAGATTGCTCGCATCAACGCTCCCGCTACCCTCTCGGTCCGTTCGGCGGGCGGGGCTGACTCGAACTGCTCGCACCACTCCGCCGCGTCGTCATTGTCGAAGGGCCCTACGTTCCAGGTGGCCATGTTCTCTCCTATTTGAACCACGGCAGGTAGACGGTCGCGGAAGATTGGAGGACGGGGCCAATGTGTAGCGGATTCCCGATGGCCGGGCTTGGCAAGCGGCGAGCGACCGCCGGTGAGCCGGCTTCTAAGATCCACAACTCCGCGGTATGCTTTCACAATGCTTGAGCCGCCGGGGGAGCCCAAGGACCGCACCTCGGTCGAGTTGTTCGCCGGCGGCGGAGGGCTGGCGATGGCGGTCCATCGAGCTGGCTTCCGTCCCCTCCTGGTCAACGAACTCGTCAAGTGGGCCTGCAAGACACTGGAGGCTAACAAGGCGAAGCTCCGCGGCGATGAGGAGTTCATACCTCGGGCCGGGCGGGCGTGGCCGTTGGTTCCCGGGGACGTGCGGGAGATCAAATTCGACTATCTGTGGGATCAGGTCGACCTGCTTGCCGGTGGGCCGCCGTGTCAGCCGTTCAGCCTTGGCGGGGTCGCTAAGGGCGACGAGGACGGGCGGAACATGTTCCCTGAGATGTTCCGAGCAATCCGGGAAATCCAGCCTAAGGCCGTCATTTGCGAGAACGTTCAAGGCTTGCTGCGCCCGTCGTTCCGGCCCTATTTCGATTACATCGAGCGAGAGCTTGCCCTACCTTTCGAGCAGCGCGAAGAAGGGGCCAGTTGGCGAGAGCACGACGCCGTTCTCCAAGCGCGTCTCTCGGAAGGCCCAAGCGATCCGAAGAAGCGGTACAAGGTCGTGACCACTCGGGTGAACGCGGCCGACTATGGGGTACCGCAGACACGCAACCGGATCATTATTGTCGCCTTCCGATGCGACCTTGAAGTCGACTTGACGCGGTTCAAGGAGTCCATCGCGCCGACTCACTCCGAAGCCGCACTCGTTCGCTCCATTCAGGACGGCTTGTATTGGCGGAGGCACCCGGAAGTGCCGCACCATGTCCGCGAGCAGGTAGAGTCGCGCCTCCCGAAGTGGATTCCCCTCGACGACGGAAGGCTTCCCTGGTTGACCCTGCGCGACGCGCTCAAGGAGGAGATCGACCGGCGACGGCCGCTACCACCGGTTTCCTGGGACAAGCTTGACCGTCGTGAGTACGAGCTTGGTGGCGTGCTCGACCACATTGGTTGGCCGGACGCGCGCATCTATCGAGGTCACACTCCGAATGAGCTGGATCGGCCCGCGAAGACTGTAAAGGCGGGAGTGCACGGGGTTCCGGGCGGCGAGTCGGTAATGCTCACCGACGACTTGCTCTCCGAGCCGACCGCTGATAGTTCGCTGAGGTACCGCCATCGGTATATGACGGTTCGGGAGGTCGCGCGGGTGATGACCTTCCCCGATAGCTGGGTCCTTAAAGGGCCTAGAGGTGAGCAGATGCGCCAGCTCGGGAACGCGGTCCCGGTGCGGATGGGCGAGTTCTTCGCACGTGCCATCGCTGCGGCGCTGGACGAGGCTGAAAGTCGACGATGACTGGCGGCGAAGGGCGAGTCGACCGCGTATGGGCCGATACGCTACCTCCTGAGCAGGCTTGGAAAGGCCGTAAGGGACGCAGCCGGCGAGCGGTAGCGGCGGAACAGGACCGAGCCGCCGGAGGCCCTGATCGCCGGTGGGTTGATCTCGACGGTGGCCGTCAGGCACGCGCCTCGGTGGAGCTGAAGCTTCTGCCGAAGACCCGACGGCTCAGAGCGTATCTTCGCTGGTCGGATCGCGGCCGCTCGCCGAGTAGGTACCTGGGAGAAGTTGGCAAGGCCACCCGTGCTATGAACCTGGCGGAGGGTTGGCGATTGGCGCAGGAGAGGAGTTTAGTCGCTCCGCCCGCACCGGTCCCGGGGTCCTGGGCCAAGTCGCGAGCCGTACGATTGTCGATGCAGGGCAATAAGGGCTGGAACACCGAGCCGGAGCGCCAACTGCGCTCCATCCTGTTCCAGAGCGGACTCCGATATCGGGTAAACACGCGGCCCTTGAAGGAGCTGCGCCGCACCGCAGACGTCGTGTTCCCTGGTGCGAAGGTTGCTGTCTTCGTCGACGGGTGCTACTGGCATGGCTGCCCCGATCACTATCGGCCAGCCCGGGACAACGAGCAGTTCTGGCACACCAAGATTGATGGCAACAAGGCGCGCGACGCTGAGACGGATCAGCTGCTCGCGGAGGGCGGGTGGCAGTCGATCCGGGTTTGGGAACACGAAGAGCCGCAAACGGCGGCGGTGCGGGTGATCGCCGCTGTTCGGGCAGCCCGAGGACGTACCGCAGATCCTCAATAGACGCTCTGTTCCAATATCTCGGGTCGTCGATATCATTCTTTGTTGAGGTCGACGATAAGCACCCATCCGCGGTTATCGGTGCAACAGCTTTCGAGGTGCTCAAGCGGTGGCGCCAGCAATGGCAGACGAGTGTGGCGGGCGGGCTCGTTGACAGCCTGCGGGTCTAGCTATGCGGCTAGCCTGTGACCAGACCATTGACTACAGGCAGAAGCACCTCCTGGACCTGCAGGAGATGATCTATACCGATGCACTGCCGGGACAGCGGGCAATGGTAAGTGATTAGTTGTTGATAGGTGAGAGCTCCGGCGGCAACCAGGGCTGGTCCGAGGACCACGCCAGAATGGCGATCATTCGCACGTTGGTGAGCCGGCTAGCTGCCTCGACGACAAGGCGATCTCGGTATCGGCCAGCGACCTCACGAAGGATCGCGAGTCCGCCCCGGGCCCCAAACAAGATCCCGTCGGTATGCCACCCAGTAGGGTACGCCGTGGTGCAGCCTGACGCCCTTGCAGCCACCCGAGGTCCCGTTCAGCTCAAAGGGGGACTGGTCCAACGGGTCCGAATTGATATCCGAATCTTCGTTTGCTTGCGTGGCGGCGTCGCCGGTCGCCCCAGAGGGCTCATCGGTGTCGTCCGGCCTGCGGTCGTCGTCGCCTCGACGTACTCCTGCTCATGACTGATCACCGGCCGGTTCGCCCAAACGAACGGACTCGCTCATAACAGCCGGATCGAGCGCAGCGCCTCGACGACCACGCCCCAGCGTCCCGGCCCGTTCATCGGGTTCAGCGGCTTCCCGTCAGCGACGACCACGCCGGCACCCCGCAGCACCGCCAGGTGACCCGCGTACGCCGGATGCGCGGCCAGCTCCGCCTTGACGTGCGGAAACGCAATGATCGGCAGTCCCGCCCCCAGTGACTCGTTGAGGACGCCAAGCGCCAGCGTGTCGTTGATGCCCAGCGCCCACTTCGTCACCGTGTTGAACGTGACCGGCGCCGCCAGCACAACATCAGCAGGCGGGTGCGGCTCCGGGTCGCCGGGCATCCGCCACTCCACGCGTACCAGAAAGCCGGTCTTGTCTTGCAACGCCTGACGGTCGAGCCATGGCGCGGCAGTGGGGCTGACGATCATGCACACCCGCCACCCGTCGGCGATCAACAGGTCGACCAGTTCGTCGATGTGTTCCGCCGGACCGGCGGCGCAGACGACCAGATACAGCACCGGGCGCTCCGTCATGCCCGCAGTCTGCCCGATCCGGCCCACGCGCAGGCGCGCGGCTGTGGACTGGGCCGTCCCCCGCCTCTCAAACTCTGACGCTCACGTCGTCGCTACGGATCAACTGCCCAGCGCCGATGAAGCGACGCGCAACTAGCAGGCCGGCCTCGTGTGCGGGTTGTCCGCCATGGCTGGCGGACGCATCGGTCACGATCCACGGTATGAGGTCGCGTTCGAAGGCGTCAACCGCTGACTTGAGCACGCAACTCTCCGTCGCGACGCCGCAGAACACCAGGTCGGTCCACCCCTCCTGTTCCGTCAAGGCAGCGCCTTCGAAGGAGAAGTACGAGTAAATCTTCTTGTCAATCACCGCTCGGGCGCGGCTCGCGTGCTGCCCCAGCTCGGGCACGATCTCTGTCTCGGGTGGGTGCTGTACCGAGGTCCAATGGATCAGTCGCTCGAATGGGCTACCGGGGTAGTTGTGGTAGCGAGTGAACACCACCGGCCGCCCGGTCGCCTCCCAGCGCTCGACCAGCTCAACGACCTTCGGTATGACGCCTCGGCTGCGGTCGTTGATGAAGCCGTTCTGCACGTCGATGACGATCAGGGCAGCACGCTTCTCGCTCATGCGTCGACTCTGCCACTCAATGCGGCGGTCTCGCGAAGGGCAGCCTGGGCCTGCATCAGACGTTCCGGGAGGCCGCTCGTTGAGAGCGCCGCCTCGCGCATCATGCAGTGCTGGGAGGTCTCGCGTGCCCTGGCCGTCGTCAACCGCGAGTGAGCAGCACGGAGGAAGCGCCAGCCGAACTCGGGTGGCATTGCCGGGTCTCGTCCATCCTCGACCTGAAGTTGGATGTGACGGCAGTAGGCCCAGAGCATCTGCACGTCGACCTCACAGGACACGAGGTCGTCAACCATGAGGGCCTGTTCGGGGGAGAGCGCGTAGTAGGCCATACCGGCCCAACTGGCGTAGCCCACGGAAAGTCCGTGCACGCCGAAGGACTGAATTGACGGCTGATCGAAGCCTTGGGCTAGCAGGCGGCGTTCGACGTGGTCGCCGACTGGTTCGGGAGAAGGCTTTGCTCGCCGGTTGACCAGTACCGACGGCAGGCTCATGAGGCGTAGGGCGGTCTCCAGGTTGGCACCGGTCCAGCCGGGCTCTTGCAGGACATACATCGACAGGACGTATTCGGGGACGGCGTGATCAGAGGGCGGGGTGGGCGCGAGTAGCCGCGCAACTTGATCGGCAGCCCAAAGCAAGTCCTGCTCGTAACTGGCGTACCGCCATGCGGCGAGCGCGGCCAATGTGCGGAAGTGCAGCTCCTGCCTGAGATGCAGCACCACGACACCGCAGGCGAAGACGTGAGCTGTGCAGGTCCCTTCTGTATGAGGCACTTCAGCGATCGAGACCGCCAGCCACTCGTGTGATCGCGGGTGGAAGTCGTCCTGCGCAAGCAGCTTCGCAGCCGCCGACACACCCACGTATGCCGGAATGAACTTGTGCGACTGGACCCGGTAGCGAGCGCCGACGCGGTCGTCGTAGGAATGAGACCTGCTGGTGGCAGCGACGAAGCGATCTGCCGCCTCACCTGTGGCTCTGCTCAGCGCGGTGTCGAGCGCGGCCTGCATTTCCGGCCGAGGCCGCACTGTGTCTCGGCCGGCTTCCCATTTGGAGACCGTCCGCTCACTAACACCGAGGTCCTCCGCGAAGTCGCGAATGCTCAAGCGGAGTGCTTGCCGTAGCGCACGGGTCTCGCGACCTGTCCACGCCTGGACAGTAGGCAAGGTCTCGCCCCCGATCGCGCCGTGGCCGCTGCAGGCAGCTTAACCACTTCGATGCAGCACAGGTACCGCCTAAGTGCAGCGAGTAGTCATGTCGCGGTATCGGCTGCTTGAACAGGATGGACGCATGGCCCGGGGCGGGTGCTCGGCCTCGGAGTTGCGCCGGCCCTCAACGGCGCAGCGCCTCCCGCCCCGGTGCCAGCCAACGAGTCGACTTGGAGCCGGCATGCCCACCGTGAACGACGACGACCGGCCGGCTCGCGTGGGTCTGGCCGCCGCCTGGGAGTCGGTCGACGTGCGGGCCGCCGCGGACTTCTGGTGCACTGTCGAAGACCGCCGAGCTGGGCTGCTCCCGCAGCGGGACGCGCCGCTGTTCTTCACCGCGTTGGGCCGCTTCCTGGTCGACGGCGACGACCCGGCGGGTCGGGCGGCGCTGCTCCGGGTGCTCGGCCGCGCGTACCGTCACTTCGACCTGCTCCCGCACGCCACCACCATCGCCGACGCGTTGCTCGCCACCGTCGCCCGCCATGCGCGCCCACTGTGGACGCCGCAGCTCACCGTCACCGCCGAGCGCGCCCTGTACCGCGCCACGCACGCCATCCGCCGCGCCGCCGCCCAGGCCGGCGACGGCCGGGCCTGGTGGCACGTCGAGGTCATCGGCCATGACCGGCCGTCGTCCGACATCGCCATCCTGACGGTACGTCCCTGGCGGCGACTGCCCTTCCAGCCAGGTCAGGCCGTGCCGGTCTGCACGCCGCGCCTGCCGGGTCACTGGCGCTGGCTCTCGCCGGCCAACGCCCCACGCGCGGACGGCACCGTCGAGCTGCACGTCCGCGCGGTACCCGCCGGCACCGTCTCCCACCGCCTGGTCCATCGGGTACGCCCCGGCGAGCTGCTCTGGCTCGGCCCACCCGTCGACACCGGGCTGAGCCTCGATCCGGCGAGCACGAGCGATCTGCTGCTCGTGGCCGGTGGCACCGGGCTGGCGCCACTGCGCGCCCTGGTCGAGCAGGTCGCCGCCGCACCGGACGGCCGGCGGGTGACGCTGATCGTCGGCGCGCGCACCTTCACCGACCTGTACGACCCGATCGCCCTCGACACGTTGCAGTGCGCCCACGACTGGCTGACCGTCGTGCCGGCCCTCTCCGACGACCCCTGCGCCGAGCCGGCCGAGCAGGGTGACGCCCTGGCCATCGCCCTCGACCATCACCAGCCGGATCAGGAGATCTACCTCTGCGGTCCACCCGCGATGCTGGCCGCCGCGCGGTCACGGCTGCGCGCCCTCGGCATCCCCTCCGCGCGCATCCACCTGCCCAGGGGCTTCACCTGCTGATGGTGTGCCGGTGGCGGTCACCGCGCCGGTTCGGTGGCGAGCCGCGGCTCAGCGCCCAGAGCGCCCGAGGTTCGGGGGTGATGTGGCGAGGAGCGTGATGTCTGTGAGTCATCACGATGACTGACAGACATCACGCTCGTCAGGACAAGGCCACCCAGACCCGGGGCACGCGGGTCGGCGAGCGTGTGGTCGGGTGGGGTCAGGAGTAGGTGTCGCCGAACTCGCGTACCCCGTCGACGTCCAGCGTGATCCGGTCGTTCGAGGTCCACTGGCCGGTTGCGGCGAGCCAGCTCGGGTCGTCGCGCTCGTCGATGGTGCTCCAACTGTGCCGGTGGTGCCGGAGCTGGATCGGCCCGGTCGACTGGCCCGGCGCGAGCGTGCCGTCGGTGAAGGTCAGCTCCACCCAGCCGGGGACCGGCGTGCCCGGCGGGGGATAAGGCGGCGCCGGCGTCGACAGCACGGACGGCCCACCCGGGGGTACGAAGAACTGCACGGTCTGCTGGATCCGGTCACAACCCAGCGCGGCCCAGTCGCAGTTGGGCACCAGCGAGGTGTTGCCGCCCTCGAAGCGCAGGTGGTAGCGCACCTGCACGGCGCTCAGGTCGAGCGGCCCGGTGCCGGTGTTGGTCACCTTCAGGAGGTGCTGGATCTGGTTGTTCGTCGGTGACCAGTCGAGGTTGAGGTAGCTGACCGTCGCGCGGCCGCTGGCGGTCCGCACCGTGGTGGTGGGCGAGGTGTCCGAGTAGCCGCCGAGCGCGCGGGCGGCGATCGCGATCCGGTACGTCGTGCCGGGTGCCAGGTCGGTCAGCGTGATCGTGGTGTCCATGGTGGCGCCGAGGAAGCGGTACGTGTTCGGCCCCAGCGGCACCTGCACCTCATAGTTGATCGGCTGCCCCGTGCCGGGTTCGACCCAGGCGGAGGGTGCCCAGCTCAGCGTGAGCTGATGCGGTTCGTTGGCGACCACGGTCGGGGCGCCGGGGGTGCTGATCGCGGGTCCGTCGGCACGGGCGGCATTGACGGCGAGCAGGCTCGCCAACGCGGCGAGGGCGATGGTGGCGGTGACGCGGCGAGCAGGCATGGCCGAATGGTATGCATGACTATCGATGTCAGGGCATCGTCCGTCAGTCCAGTGCTGCCAAGAGCGATTCCAGTCCGTTACGCGACGTAGTCGGTTTGGAGATAACGCCTGGTCAGGGGGCTACCTAGCGTCAACCCGTCATCACGAACGGCCTCGACGTCGGCGTCGCACCTGCCGCCCCGTCCGGCCTCAGACGGGAGAGAACTATGCGTACTCAGAACACCGGCCGGCGGTTCGGCGCTCGGGCGTCCGTACTCGTGCTCGGTCTTGTCGCGACCGGAGCGGTGCTCGCCCCGGCGAGCCCGGCCGCCGCCGCGGTCCCCGGCCTGGTGCGGATCGCCGCCACCAGCGTCAGCAGCTCGGCCGACTACCACAGCGTCACGGCGACCTGCCCGGTCGGCAAGGTGCTGACCGGCACCGGCTACGAACTCAACGGCGTCACCGGTGAGGGCGTCGTCGACGACCTGCGCCCCAACGGTGGCCCGGCCACCGCCCCGACCGCCGTGACCGTCGGCGCCTACGAGACCGAGGCGTTCGCGGGCAACTGGTCGGTGACGGCGTACGCGATCTGCGCCAACCCGGTGCCCGGCCTGGTCCGGGTCACCACCGCCGGCGTCAGCAGCTCGGCGGACTACCGCAGCGTCACGGCGACCTGCCCGGCCGGCAAGGTGCTGACCGGCACCGGCTACGAGCTCAACGGCGTCACCGGTGAGGGTGTCGTCGACGACTTCCGCCCCAACGGGGGCCCGGCCACCGCCCCGACCGCGGTCACCGTCGGCGCGTACGAGTCGGACGCCACCGCCCTGAACTGGTCCGCCACCGCGTACGCGATCTGCGCCAACCCCCTCGCGGGCCTGGTCCGCGCCTCCACCGTGGGGGTCAGCAACTCCCTCGACTTCCGCAGCGTCACGGCGACCTGCCCGGCCGGCAAGGTGCTGACCGGCGCCGGCTACGAGCTGAACGGGGTGACCGGCGAGGGCATCGTGGACGACTTCCGCCCCAACGGCGGCCCCGCGACCGCCCCGACGTCCGCCGCTTCCGGCGCGTACGAGGAGGACGCCTTCGCCGGCAACTGGTCCGACACGGCGTACGCCATCTGCGCCCTGCCGTAACGCCGCTCCGCGGTGGCCGTCCCGGAACAGGGGCGGCCACCGCCCGGACGCCCGGCTAGCGGGTGGCGCGGAGGCGGGTGTCGAGGGTGTCGAGGTCGGGGACGAACCAGATCTGCCCGCCCTGGTTCGACTCGTGCACCAGCGCGCGCAACGCTGAACTCTCCGCGAGCTGCGCCGAGATGTCACCGACGACGGCCAGCCGCACCCGGTAGTTGACGAACTTCTGCATGACGTCGCCGGCGAAACGGGTGCCCAGCGAGAAGAAGCGTTCGTCGAGTCGGGTGGCCGGCACGGCGACCACCTGGGCACCGAGGAACGCCGCGCCGATCAGGTCCAGCGCGTCCTGCTCGGTGGCCACCGGCGGGCCGTCGGGGTCGCAGACCAGCACGGGCACTCCGGCGCGTTCCTGGATCTCGTCAGGCATCGTGGACCTCCCGGTCGAGCAGGCCGTTGTCGGCGTTGAGCACGGCGTCGAGCAGGTGCAGCAACTCGGCGGTGGCGGCCGGGTCACCCAGGATGATGATCTTCATGCGGTGGCGTTGCTCGTCGTAGACGGTCTGCACCCGCAGTGGGCTGGCCTGATCGTGGCCGGTGTTGGCGCTGGTGAGCACGAGCGTGCCGAGCCGGTCGGCGGCGGCTCTGTCGACACCGTCGACACCGACGATGCTCGACACCTCCGCCTGCCTGGCGACGCCGGGCGCGGTCGGGGTCTGGCCGGTGAGCGCGTCGAGGTCGCCGGCGGTGATCCGGTACTGCTTACCGATCCGCACCGCGCGCAACCGGCCCGAGCGGATGTAACCGCGCACGGTGCGCACATGCAGGTTGAGCCGGTCGGCCACCTGCTCGACTGAGTACACTTCTTCCGTCATCGCTCCCTACTCTACCCCAATAGGGAAGTATAAGGAGTGATGAGGTCGACTCGTTTGCGGCATCAGCTCCAAAGGCTCCGAACCCCCATCCGAGCCGGCCAGGCCCGCGAGGCGTTCCGCCGGTTAACCCGCTCGCCCTGTCGGAGGAGTCCAGTACCGTCTGGGAACCATGGACGCGCTCGGCGACGCCATCATCGGGCGGGATCACCCCGCGGGTCTGCTGCGCGCCGAGCTGGATCGCGCCACCACCAGCCACGGCGGTCTCGCCCTGGTCACCGGCGAGCCGGGCATCGGCAAAACGACCCTCGTCACATCGGCGGCCCGGGAGGCACGTCAGCGGGGCGCGCTGGTGCTCGGCGCCGCCTGCTGGGACTCCGACAGCGCCCCCGGCTACTGGCCGTGGCTGCAGGTGCTGCGCGCTCTGCGGCGCTCCGCCGACGACTGGGCGGTGGCGCGGCAGTCCGCCGAGCCGGCCCTCGCGGCCCTGCTCGGTCAGTCCGACGCCGACGGCGAGCAGGCCGCTTGCCTCGTCGGTTGGGCGGACGTCCCCCCGGGCCCGGACGCCGCCGACCAGGAGGCGTTCGCCCTCTACGACGCGGTGACCGCCGCCCTGGTCGCCGTCTCCCAGCACCGGCCGGTGGTGGTCGTCCTCGACGACCTGCACTGGGCCGACCCGGCCTCACTGCGGTTGCTGAGCTTCGCCGCCCAGCACACCTGGTTCGAACGACTCCTGCTGATCGGCACCTACCGCGACGCCGAGGTCGAGTCGGGCGAGCACCCCCTTCGCCCGCTGCTGATGCCGCTGGTGGCGAAGGCCACCACCATCACCCTCACCGGTTTCAGCCGCGACGAGGTGGCCGCACTGATGACCCGGACCGCCGGCCGGGAGCCCGAGGCCAGCCTCGTCGACGAGGTGCACCGGCGTACCGGCGGCAACCCGTTCTTCGTCGAGCAGACCGCGCGGCTGTGGCACGCCGACGACGCGGTCGGCACCATCGCACCCGGCGTACGGGAGGCGGTGCGCCGCCGCCTCGCCCAACTGCCCGCCGCCGTGGTGGAGGCGCTGACCGTCGCCGCCGTACTGGGTCGCGAGTTCCACCGTCAGGTCCTCGCGGCCTGCGCGGCCGCACCCGCGGCGCAGGTCGACCGGCTGCTCGACCGGGCGGTGACCGCCCGCCTGGTGGTCGCCCGGGGCGGTGGCCGCTTCGCCTTCGCCCACGACCTGGTCCGCGAAACCCTCTACGACGGGCTGACCGACGACGACCGGCGGGCCCGGCACGGCGCGGTCGTCCGGGCGGTCGACGACCTGCGGGAGCTGACCGATCGGCTGGTCCCCGCCGACCTCGCCCGCCACGCCTACCTCGCCGGCCCCGCGCTCGACCGGGCCCGGGTGGCCACGCTGCTGCTGGCCGCCGGCCGGGCCGCGTTCGCCCGGCTGGCGGGAGACGAGGCGGCACTGCACTTCCGCCGAGCCCTCGAAGTGGTCGAGGACCCAACCCAACGGGTGCGGATCCTCGTCGAGTTCGCCGAGTCGCACTACCACCACACCGAGCGGGAAGAGGTCACGAGGCTGCTGGCCGAGGCCGCCGAGCTGGCCCGGTCACTCGACGACCCGGTGCTGCTGGCCCGGGTCGCGCTCATCGTCAACCGCGCCCGGCAGGTGGACACCGCCCAGTCGACCGAAGCGGCGGAGCTGGTCCGCGAGGCGTACCGCCGGTTGATCAGCGAACCGGACGCGACCGCGCCGGTCGGCGCCCTGGTCGCCGACCTGATCACCGCCAGCGAGACGATCGCCCGCCGGGGGCAGGACGACGAGGCGCTCACCTTCAGCCTCTGGGCCCGCCACGACACGACCTGGGGGCTCGGCACCGCCGCGACCCGAGCCGCGCTCACCGCCGAGATCCGGGACGTGGCCCGGCGGACCGGCGACCGGGAAACCGAGCTGTGGGCCACCTCGCTGCGCTGGGTGGCACTGCTGGAGCTGGGCGACCCGCGCTTCGTCGAGGAATTCGTCTCCTTCGTGGACGCCGAACGGGAGGGCGACTTCGCCCGGCACCGGATGGCGGCGGCGGTCGACAGCGGGATCATCGCGGCGTTCCGGGGCGACTTCGCCACGGCCGACGAGCGGTTCACCCTCCTCACCGACCAGGCCGACCCGAGCTACGCCGAGTTCGGCTTCATGGGCCATCACCTGCGCTGGTCCCGGCTACTGCTCCAGGGCCGGGTCACCGAGGCCGCCACACTCGTGGAGGGGCTCGCCCCGACCGACTACCCATACCGGGAGCTGCTGCGAGCGATAACCGCCGCGGAGCGTGGCGACGGCGAGGCGGTGATCCGGTTGACCGCCGGTATCGAGGCCACCGCCACCCGGTACCCGCGCCCGGTGTCACCGCTCTGGCTCCGACTCCGCGCTCAGGCCGCCGCCGCGTCCGCCGACCCGCAGCGGTGTGATGCCGCGCGGGCCGCGCTCACTCCGTACCGTGGGGAGTGGTTGGTGGGGCTCTTCGGCTGCGACATCAGCGGCCCCGTCGACCACTGGCTGGCGTTGATCGACGCCGCCCAGCAGCGCTGGGACGACGCCATCGCCGGGTTCACCACCGCCCGGGACTCCGCCGACCGGATGGGCTCCCGAACCTGGTCGCTGCTGGCCCGCACCGGCCTCGCGAACGCCCTCGCCGGCCGGGGGCACCCCGGCGACTCGACGACGTCCGCCGCGGTGCGCGCCGTCGCCATCCAGGAGGCGACCGCCCTCGGCATGACGCAGGTGCTCCACCGGCTCGCCGCCCCGACAGCCCTCGACACCGACCGCCCGGACCGGGCCGTCGCGGCAGGTCGAGCCGCGGAGTCAGATCAGGCCGTCTCGCTGGGTCAGATTGCCGGGTGGGGCCGGGCCGTCGGGTCGGGTCAGGTTGTCCCGCCCGGTCGCGCCGCGCCGGGCGGGGCCGCGTTCAAGGGGTACGAGTTTCGGCGCGACGGGCAGGTCTGGCAACTGGCGTACGACAGTGTCGTGGCGCACCTGCCCGACGCCAAGGGCCTGCAAGACCTGCACCTGCTGCTCAGCCGGCCCGGCAGTGACGTGCCGGCCGTCGAACTGCTCGACCCGGCGGCCGGGCCGGAGCTGTTGGCCGCCCGGCGAATGGGCGCCGATCCGGTCCTCGACGACGAGGCGAAGGCACGCTACCGGCGGCACCTGGCCCGTCTCGACGAAGAGATCGACCGGGCCGCCGCCCGCGACGACGACCGAAAGGTGTCCAAGCTGGACGCCGAGCGAATCGCGTTGCTCGACGAGCTGCGTGCCGCGGCGGGCCTCGCCGGCCGAAGCCGTCGCCTGGGCGACGAGGCCGAGCGGGCGCGCAAGACGGTGACGGCGCGAATCCGCGACACGCTCCGCAAGCTCGACGACCGGCACCCGACCCTGGCGAGTCACCTGCGCGAAACAGTCTCCACCGGCACCACCTGCCGCTACCAACCCCCCACCCCGCTGCCCTGGCACCTCTAACCCACCCCCACCCCAACCCCCAGCCCCCCTCGACCCACCCCCACCCCAGCCCTCCGCGATCTTGCACTTTCGGTTGCCGGTTCAGGGGGATTCATCACCCTTGTCGGGACAGAAAGTGCAAGATCGCGGGGGTGGGTGGGGTTAGCGGCGGTTGTATTTGTACATGGTCAGGGTGCCGAAGATCAGGACGAAGCCGGCGCTCCACAGGAGCAGCCACATCGTCGCCGACGGGTCCGGGTCGCCGCTCATCGCTCCCCGGATCGCGGCCACCAGCTGCGTCACCGGGTTGACCTTCACGAACGCCTGGAGCCAGCCGGGCATGGTGCTCGGCTCGACGAAGACGTTGCTCAGGAACGTCAGCGGGAACAGCACCATCATGCTGACCCCCATCACCGACTTCTCGCTGCGCAGGATCAGCCCGAAGAACGTCCACACCCAGGAGAACGCGAACGAGAAGATCACCAGCAGCCCGATCCCGGAGACAGCACCGACCACCCCGCCCTCGGGGCGGAACCCGAGCACCAGCCCGAGACCCAGGATCACCACGGCGGCGAGGATGTAGCGCAGCACGTCGCCGAAGATCATGCCGACCAGGGCGGCCGGACGCCAGATGGGCAGCGTCCGGAACCTGTCGAAGATGCCCTTCTCGATGTCGGTGTTGAGGCCGACGCCGGTGTACATCGTGATCATGACGACGCTGGTCACCATGATGCCGGGCAGGAAGAACTGCAGGTAGTCACGCGGGCTGCCGGCGAGGGCGCCACCGAACAGGTACGTGAACATCAGCACCATGATGATCGGGAACGCGGTCACGTCGAAGAGCTGCTCCGGCACGTGCTTGATCTTCAGCATGGCCCGCCAGCCGAAGGTGAGCGACGCGCTCAGCGCGCTCGGCCGGGGCGGTCGGGCACCGGGCGCGAGCACGGTGGCCAGCGCCTCGGCGGACGGCACGTAGACGGTCGGCGCCCGTTCGGTGGTGGTGGTTGTCGTGGTGTCGCTCATCGGGCTGCCTCCAGCTCGTCGTCGCGCTCGTCGCTCGGCACGGCGGGATGGTCGGTCAGGGCCAGGAAGACCTCGTCCAGGCTCGGCTGGCCGAGGGAGAAGTTGTCGACCACGATGCCGGCGCGGGCCAGGTCCCCGAGCACTCGGGCGGCCTGGGCGCTGGCGTCGAGGTCGGTGCCGGCCTCGCCGACGCGCGCGGTCAACGCCACCGGGTCGGCGGCGAGCTGCACCGGCACGTCGAGCGCCTCCCGGAGCACCCGCTCCGCCTCGGGGCGCTGGCCGGGGTCGCGCAGTCGCAGGTGGACGGTGCCGGAGCCGATCGACGACTTCAGCTCACCCGGGGTGCCCTCCGCGATCACCCGGCCGTTGTCGACGACAGCGATCCGCCCGGCGAGCTGGTCGGCCTCGTCGAGGTACTGGGTGGTCAGCAGCACCGTCGTGCCGTGCGACACCACCGCCCGGACGATCTCCCACACCTGGTTGCGGCTGCGCGGGTCGAGGCCGGTCGTCGGCTCGTCGAGGAAGAGCAGATCCGGGGTGTTGAGGATGCTGGCGGCGATGTCGATGCGTCGCCGCATCCCGCCCGAGTACTTCTTCACCTGGCGGTCGCTCGCATCGGTCAGACCGAACGCGGCCAGCAGGGCCGCGGCGCGGTCCCGAGCGGCCGGCTTGGGCAGGCCGAGCAGGCGAGCCAGGAGCACCAGGTTCTCCGTGCCGGTCAGGTCCTCGTCGACGGAGGCGTACTGGCCGGTGAGGCTGACCCGGGAACGAACCTTGTCGGCCTCGGTGACCACGTTGTGCCCGAAGACCCGGGCCGTGCCACCGTCGGGCCGCAGCAGGGTGGCGAGCACCCGGACCGCCGTGGTCTTGCCCGCGCCGTTCGGGCCGAGCAGACCGTAGACGGTGCCCGCGGGCACCTGGAGGTCGATGCCGGCCAGCGCCCGGGTGTTCCCGAACGAGCGGGTCAGCCCTTCTGCCTCGATGGCCAGACCGGTGGTGCGTCTACTCATGATCCTTACCTTTCGTGTCGGACGTGTTCAGGAGACGTAGGGTCGAGCCGCCCGGCCGTCGCGCAGTGCCAGACCCCACCAGCGCAACTGGTCGAGCAGGACGCCGACATCGCGCCGCAGCTCGTCGGTGCACCGCGCGGTCGGCTCGCCGGCCAGCAGGTCGATCCCGACGACGTCGCGCACCGTCATCGCGTGCAGTGCGGTGAAGACGGTACGTAACTGGTCGACCGCGTGCAGGCCGGTCGACCGACAGCCGTACGACACGAAGCCGACCGCTTTGGCCTGCCACTCGTCGTACGCGTAGTCGATGGCTTGTTTCAAGGGTGCCGGGAAGCTGTGGTTGTACTCGGGGGTGACCACGACGAACGCGTCCGCCCGGCCCACCTCGCCGACGAACGCCCGGATGGACGCGGTCGGCTCGGCGGGGTAGGTGGCCGGGAAGTCGTACTCGGTCAGGTCAACGACCGTCACCGTCAGGTCGTCGTGCCGCGCGGCCTGCTCGACGAACCAGCGCGCCAGCCGGTCGCCGACCCGCCCCTCCCGGGTGCTGCCGACGATCACGGCGATCCGCAACGCTGCCATGGCCCACCCCCCTTCCACAGTGAAGGCGCGAGGTGACGACAGATGCCCGCTAGATCAGATCTAGCGGGCGCGGTTCGGAGGCGAAATGTCGGTGGGATCGGCTTGACTGGGGGTCGACGAACGGGAGCGCAATGGCACAGGTACGCATCGAGCCGTGGCACGAGGACGACCTCGACCTGCTGCGGCAGCTCAACTCACCGGACACCCGCAAGCACACCGGTGGCCCGGAGACCGACGAGCAGGTGCTCGCCCGGCACGACAGGTACGTGAACTTCTCGGGTACCGAGCAGGGCTGCATGTTCACGCTGGTGCTGGCGGACGGGGTGCGGGCGGGCAGCGTCGGCTACTGGGCCCGCGAGTGGCGCGAGAAGCCGGTGTACGAGCTGGGCTGGGCGGTGCTGCCCGCGTACCGGGGGCAGGGGCTGGCCACGGCGGCGGTGCGCGCGGTGGTGGACGTGGCCCGCGCCCGACGGGACCGGCACTACGCCCACGCCTACCCCTCGGTCGACAATCCCGCCTCGAACGCGGTGTGCCGCAAGGCCGGCTTCACGCTGCTCGGCGAGACCGGTTTCGAATACCCGCCGGGGCGGATGATGCGGGTCAACGACTGGCAGCTCGACCTGACCGCCCCACCGACAGCGAGCTGAGGTCGGCGGGGCGGCCGGTGACCGGTCACCAGGTGGTGTCGAGTCGGTGCCGCTGCTCGGCGGTCAGCTCCAGGTCGACCGCTGCCAGGCTCTCCTCCAGTTGCGCCACCGATGAGGCGCCGACCAGCGGGATGGACGGCAGCTCGCCGCCCAGCAACCAGGCGAGCACTATCTGGTTGACAGTGGCGCCGCTCTGCCCCGCCACCTCCCGCAGCGCGGCCAGCCGCCGGGGCGCGCTCGGCAGGTCGTACGCCGAGCTGAGCGGCTTGTCCGCCCGGGTGAACGCCCCCTTGAGCAGCGGTGAGTACGCCACCAGGGTCAGCTCCGGCTCGGCGCGCAGATAGCTGAGCAGGTCTCCGCTGACACCGCCCGGCTCGCCGTCCGGGTCCAGTTCGCTGATCAGGTCGGTGCGGTTGGGCAGGTAGCTGCGGTGGTACTGGAGCACCTCGTAGCCGGGCAGGCCGGCGGCGGCGGCCAACGCGCGTGCCCGCTCCACCCGCCAGGCCCGGTGGTTGCTGGCGCCCAGCAGACCCACTGTGCCCTCGCTGACCAGCTCGGCAAAGCCGTCCACGGTCTCCTGGAGCGGCACGTTCCGGTCTTCGATGTGCGCGTAGAGCAGGTCCAGTCGCTCCACCCCGAGCCGGTCCCGGCTGCGCTCCGCGGACTCGCGGATCACCTTGGCGGAGAGGCCCTCGGCGTTGTCCAGGTAGCTGGTCCCCGGGGCGAGCGGTCGGGCGCCCAGCTTCGTGGCGATGACGATCTCGGGGCCGACGCCCCGGCTGCGCCGCCACCGGCCGAGCAGCTCCTCACTCTGCCCGCCCTGCCCGCCGTCCACCCAGAACGCGTAGTTGTCGGACGTGTCGATGAACGTGCCGCCGGCCTCGACGTACCGGTCGAGGATCGCGTACGAGGTGGCCTCGTCGGTGGCGCTGCCGAAGAGCATCGCGCCGAGGCTGAGCACGCTGACCTCGCGCCGGGTCGCCGGGTCGGCGCCGATCGTGCGGTACCGCATGGGGATCTCCTCTCGTGCGCCCTACCGGTGGGCGCACCGATCACCCTCCAACCTGGAGCGCGCTCCAGGTCAAGCGTTCGCCGTCACCAGGGCAGCACGCCGTATCCACCGCCGCCGTCCATCTGGAAGCCCCAGAGCAGCCCGCTCGGCCCGTCGGCCGGCAGGGTGGCCAGGTGCACGCTCACCTCGGCCCCCTGGTCGGCCGTGCGGAAGCCGCTGTTGCCGTTGAGGTCGGTGGCGCAGTAGCCCGGGTTCGCCGCGTTCACGGTGATCGGGGTGTCCCGCAGCTCCTTGGCGTACATCGCGGTGAGCATGTTCAGCGCCGCCTTCGACGACGGGTACGGCACCGAGGTCAGCTCGAACAGCGCGCCGGCCGGGTCGCTCATCAACGCGATCGAGCCGACCTCGCTCGACACGTTGACGATCCGGGCGGCCGGGGCCCGGCGCAGCAGCGGCAGCATCGCGTTCGTCACCGCCACCACCGCGAAGACGTTCGTCTCGTACAGCCGGCGCAGCGTCGCCACCGTCGTCTCGCTGGGCAGCCCTCGTGCGCCGTCGGCGAGGACGATGCCGGCGTTGTTGACCAGCACGTCCAGCCGGCCGTACTCCGCCTCCACCCGCTTCGCGGCGGCCGTCACCGACTCGGCGTCGGTGATGTCGAGCGACAGGAACACGGCGCCCGCGCCGCCGTCGCGCAGTTCCCGTTCGGCTGCCCGACCCCGCTCGGCGTCCCGCCGACCCAGGCGGTGTTCCGCCGGATCGCCGAGCGCGTCGGCCCCTGATTTTGCCGAGAAGCGCCACACCTCAGAGTCGTGACTGTGGCTCCGAGGTGTGGCGCTCACCGGACCATCAACCGCCGGGCGGCCGGCGGTTCGGGTCAGTTGGGCAGGTAGGCGAAGGTGTCCGGGTCCGGGCCCTGCCGGCCGGCCGCGCCCTTGTCCAGCGCGGTGATCCGCTCCATCGCCGCGTCGTCCAGCTCGAAGTCGAAGATCCGGGTGTTCTCCTCGATCCGCTTCGGGGTGGTCGACTTCGGGAAGATGATGTCGCCGCGCTGCACGTGCCAGCGGAGCACCACCTGGGCGGGGGACCGGTCGAGCTGCCCGGCGATGTCGACCACCGTCGGGTCGTCGAGCACCTTGCCCTGCGCGATGGGCGACCACGCCTCGGTGAGGATGTTGTGCGCACGGCCGTAGGCGCGGACCTCGTCATTGGTGAAGTACGGGTGCGCCTCGATCTGGTTGACCGCCGGCACGACGCTCGCCTCGTCGGCCAGCCGCTCCAGGTGCGACACCTGGAAGTTCGACACGCCGATCGAGCGGGCCCGGCCGTCGCGCTGGAACTCCTCCAGGACCTTCCAGGTCGAGACGTAGTCGCCGTCGTACAGGGTCGGCAGCGGCCAGTGGATCAGGAACAGGTCGATGTAGTCCATCTTCAGCGCCGCGAGGGTCGAGTCGAACGCCCGCCGGGCGTCGTCGGGGCGGTGGAAGGCGTTGTTCAGCTTGCTGGTCACGTAGACCGAGCCCCGGTCGAGGCCGGACGTCCGTACCGCCTCGCCGACCTCGGCCTCGTTGCCGTACATCTCAGCGGTGTCGATGTGCCGGTAGCCCACCTCCAGGGCGGTGGTCACCGCGGCGGCGGTGTCCTTCGGCTCGATCTGGAACACCCCGAAGCCGAGCTGCGGAATGGTGGTGCCGTCGTTCAGGCTGATGTCGGGAATCGTGAGTGCCACTGCAACTCCTTCGCGTCTTCGTTACCTGTCATCCATACCCGGGCAGGTGGACCAATCACCGCCCAACCAGAGGTGACGAAGGCAACGGCGGGCCGGTTCACCCGGTCGTGTCGAACAGCACCGGCCACGGCCGTTCCGCCGGCACCGACGTCGCGGGCGGCGCGGGCACCGTGGGCTCGGCGTCGGCCAGCACCTCCGCGGCGAGTTGGCCGAACATCGCCGCGGCCGGGTGCGCCGACCGGTCCGGCCAGGCCGCCGACGTGCGCCTGGCCAGCGGCGCGTCGGTGATCGGCCGCCAGGCCGTGCGGGGTTCCCGGCGGGCCACGGCCGCCGGTTCCACTGCCACCCCGCCGCCGGCCAGCACCAGCCCGCAGAGGAACTCCGGGTTGCGGGCGGGACGCACCCGCGCGGGACGCCAACCGTGCTGGCGGCACACCGCCAGCAGGTGGTCGTGCCAGCCGGGGGCGGTGGCGCGGGGAGCGGCCACCAGATCAAGACCTTCCAGCGACGCGAGCGTCACCTCGCGGCCGCGGGCCAGCGGCGAGGTGCGCGGCAGCAGCACCCCCAGGGGTACGTCGACAGGGGCGCCGAACCGCAGCCCGTCCGCCGCCACCGGGTGGTGCACGAGCCCCACGTCCAGGGTCCGCTCGGCGAGCATCCGCACCTGCTCGGCGGTGGTCAGCTCGTGCAGTTCCACGTCCAGGCCGGGTGCCCGGGTGGCGAGCCCGTCCAGCAGCGAGCGCAACGTCACGGCGGGCGTCTCCGGGGGCACCCCGGCCCGGAGTACGCCCAGCTCACCGGCGCGGATCTGCCCCATCAGGCTGCGGAGTCGGCCCTCGCCGGCCAGCAGTTCCTCCGCCTCGCCGAGCAGCAGCTCACCGGCGGTGGTGAGACGCACCTGGCGGCGGGACCTGTCGAACAGCTCGACGGTCAGCTCCCGTTCCAGCCGTTGGATCGACTGGCTCAGCGGCGGCTGGGCCATCCCGAGCAGTTCAGCGGCCCGGCCGAAGTGCAGTTCGTGTGCGACCACCACGAAGTGCCGCAGGTGCCGGAGCAGATCCACGGCCGGGACCCTACGCCAACGCCACCGGGGCGGCGCTGGTTACCGTGCTGGCGTGGACGTGGACGAACGCATCGGGGCCATCTTCGCCGCCGTCGGGGTGACGGCCAGCCTGCACGTGGTCGACCTGGACGCCGTCGACCTGGACGCCGTCGGGGGTGGCGGTCGTCGTGAGGTCGGGGTGCGGGCCGACGAGCAGGTGGTGATCGCCTCGATCTTCAAGATCCTGCTGGTGCTGGAGTTCGCCCGTCAGGTCGAGGCCGGTCAACTGGACCCGACCGAGCGGGTGCTGGTCACCGCCGCCGACCGGCTCGGCGGATGGGGTCTGGCCGGCTGCGACGACGACGCCGAGGTGTCGCTGCGCGACCTCGCGTACTTCGCCATGTCGGTCACCGACAACACGGCTGCCGACCTGCTGCTGCGCCGGGTCGGCCCGGACCTGCTGCCGATGCTCGCCGTCGAGCTGGGGCTGACCCGTACCCGCGTCCGCGGCGGCCCTCGGGAACTGGTGGAGATGATGCTCGCCGACGTGGGCGCCCGGACCGAGGCGGAGTTCGCCCGGATCTTCCCCACGCTGCCGGCGGACCGGGTCCGGGCGATGCGGGTCTTCGACCCCGCGCACACCACGTCCAGCACCGCCCGGGAGATCACCCGGCTGCTCACGCTGATCTGGCGGGACCAGGCCGGGCCGGCGGCGGCCTGCGCGATGGTCCGCACCTGGATGGCCCGGCAGATCTTCTGGACCCGGCTGGCCGCCGGTTTCCCGCCCGGCGTCCGGGTCTCCGGAAAGACCGGCACCCTGCCCGGGTTCCACCTGGAGGCCGGGGTCGCCGAATACCCCGACGGCGGCCGGTACTCCATCGCCGTCTTCGCCCGCGCCGAACAGTTGACCCCGCGCCGCATCGACGTGGACCTGGCGATGGGTGAGGCCGCCCGTACCGCCGTCGAGGCGCTGCGCGGCGACTGATTTCGTGACCCTGTGAGCGTCGCCGCACCCCTGCTGAGCAGCACCGATATGCGTCGGCGTATCGCAGCCGACGGCCCTTGATCTTGGACTGCGGCCCGGTGCCGCTGATTGGCTCGTGGTCGACACGTCACCCGACCACGGGGAGTACATCCGCATGCCCAGTCTCGACCGCCGACGCTTCCTGCGCGACGCCGCCGCCACCACCGCCCTGGTCTCCGCCGGTGGCCTCGCCGCCGGCGTCGCCACCCCGGCCCAGGCCGCGCCCTCGACCGCCGCAGCCCCCGGGCCGACCGCTCGCCGCAAGGGCGCGGTCAGCTTCCGCTGGTGGGGCACCGCCGGCTGGCGCGTCGACATCGGCGACCGCACTGTTCTCGTCGACCCGTTCCTCAGCCGGATCGACACCGGGCTGTTCACCGGGGCGTTCAAGACCGACACCGCGTTGACGGTGCGCACCGACGTGATCGACCCGCGGGTCGACCGGGCCACGACGGTGCTCGTCACGCACACCCACTGGGACCACTTCATGGACGTGCCGTACATCGCCAAGCGCACCGGGGCGCGGGTGTTCGGCACGCTGACCGCGTACCACCTGGGGTTGGCCTACGAGGTCCCGTCGACGCAGCTCAGCACCGTGAAGGGTGGGGAGGTGCTGGACTTCGGCGACCACAGCGTCGAGGTGGTCGGCTCGCTGCACAGCCGCAACCCGTCGTACTCGGTGGCCTTTCCCGGGGTGCGGGTGAGCCCGCCGCCGCAGCCGGCCACCATCGCCGACCTGCCGGAGGGCGACACGCTGGGCTACCTGCTGCGGGTCGACGGCGGACCGTCGGTCTACTTCACCGGGGCCAGTGACGTCGCCGAGCGGAACCTCACCGGCCTCGCACCCGACGTGGCGATGGTGGCCATGCAGAACGCCACCACCACCGGCGACTACCTGCCCCGGCTGCTGGCCGGCCTCGACTACCCGAAGGTCGTGGTGCCGGTGCACTACGACAACTTCGAGACGGAGCTGCGGAACCCGCCGCCGGTCGCCCCGACCGACCGCACCCGGCTGAACGAGATGATCGCGGCGGTGCGCCGGATCTCGCCGCGCAGCCGGGTGCTGGTGCCCGAGTACGAGACCGCGTACCACTTCTGAGCAGCGGCGGTGGGGGTCGCCGAGCCGCGACCCCCACCCGCTCAGGAGGCGGCCATCTCCGCCAGGGCCCGCACCGACTTCCAGTTGCGGGAGGTGGACACCACGCCGAGCTTCTTCTCCAGGTACGCGTTGGTGAACTTCGACCGCCCGTAACCGCCGTCGACGTAGTGCAGGAACACCTCCCGGCCGGTCACCGTGAACGACACGTTCTCCCCGCCCGGCACGGCCAGGGCATCCACCGTGGACTTCTCCGGCACGGTGGCGAGGAAGGCCACCAGCAGCCGCGTCGGGTCGTCCTCCCGGTCGGCGTACGGGTTGCCGCCGGCGATCGCCGCCAACTCCCGGGCGCTGCGCACCAGCACCGGAACCGTCAACGCCAGCTCGTCGGTCAGCGCCCGCGCGATGCCGGCGGCCAGCTTCTCCGCGTCGCGCACCGAGCTGCCGAAGACCACGTTGCCGCTCTGCAGGTACGTCCGGGCGTCCTCGTGCCCGAGGTCGGTGACGATCCGGCGCAGGTCGGCCATCGCCAGCCGGGTGCTGCCGACGTTCACCCCGCGCAGCAGTGCGACGTAGCGGGTCATGGCTCCTCCTCGCGGTGCGGACGACCGGCTCAGCGTAGGCCGCCCGGCCCCACCAGGCCCGTCTCGTACGCGACGATGACCAGCTGCGCCCGGTCGCGTACCGCCAGCTTGGTCAGCAGCCGCCCGACGTGCGTCTTGACGGTGGCCTGGCTGAGGTTGAGGTGCGCGGCCAACTCCGCGTTGGACAGGCCCCGGGCGATCAACGCGAGGACCTCCCGTTCCCGATCGGTCACCCCGTCGAGCTGGCGGGGCAGCGGCCGGGTCGGCTCCGGCTGCCGGGCGAACTCGTCGATCAACCGGCGGGTCACCGTTGGCGCGAGTAGCCCCTCCCCGGCGGCGACCACCCGGATCCCGGTCAGCAGGTCCGCCGGTGGGGTGTCCTTGAGCAGGAACCCGCTGGCCCCGGCGCGCAGCGCCCCGTAGACGTACTCGTCGAGGTCGAACGTGGTCAGGATGATGACCCGGGTGTCGGCCGTCGCCGGGTCGGCGCAGATTCGCCGGGTCGCCTCGATGCCGTCCATCTCCGGCATCCGGACGTCCATCAGCACCACATCCGGCCGGTGCTGCCCGGTCAACGCGACAGCCTCCACTCCGGTGCCCGCCTCACCGACGGTGGTGCAGTCCGGGCTGAGGTCGACCAGCAGCCGGAAACTGCCGCGCAGCAACGCCTGGTCGTCGGCGATCAGCACGCGGATCATGCGGTCACCCGATAGGGCAGGCTGGCCGTCACCGCGAAGCCACCGTCGGAGCGGGGGCCGGCCCGGAACTCCCCGCCGTGCAACGCCACCCGTTCCCGCATGCCGATCAACCCGTGCCCCTCCCCGCCGAGCAGAACCGGCCGCTGGCCGTCGTCGGTCACCTCCACCCGCACCTCGTCGGGCAGGACGGTGACCGTGGCCCGGCAGGCGGCCGGCGCCGCGTGCTTCACCACGTTCGTCACCGCCTCCTGCACGATCCGGTACACCGCGAGGCCCACCGACTCCGGCACCGCGCCGGCCGGCTCCTCCCGCCGTACGTCGAGCCGCACGTCGACGCCGCCGATCGCCGCCTGCCGGGCGAGGACCGGCAACTCGTCGAGCCCCGGCGTCGGCGCGTACGGGCTGTCCTCCCGCAGGACGCCGAGCACCCGACGCACGTCGGTGAGCGCGGTACGGCCGGTCTGCTCGATCACCCGCAGAGCGGCACCCGCCTCGCGGGGGTCGGCCTCGGCGACGTGGTTGGCGACGGCCGCCTTCACCACGATGAGACTGAGCGTGTGCGCGACCACGTCGTGCAGCTCGCGCGCCACCCGCAGCCGCTCCTCGGTGGCGGCCTGACGGACCAGGTGGTCACTCTGCCGAACGGCGAGGGCGCGTCGCTCCCGGATCAGCCAACCGATCACCCAGGCCGGCGCGACCATGACGGCGGCGTAGACGACCGCGCCGGTCCGCGACCAGAGGTCGCCCGCGGTCAGCACCAGGCCGACGCTCACCAGCGCCAGGCAACCGGCGGCGCAGATCATCGACCAGCGGGTAGGCGTCGACACGGCCACCGTGTAGAAGGCCAGGGCGATGGCGAACGCCGGCGCGGCGGCCGCGAAGTTGGGTATCACCCCGGTGATCAGGGAGACGCTGGCGACGGCGCTGATCACGACGGCCACCGCGATCGGCCAGCGTCGCCGGACGGCCAACGGCAACCCGAGCGCCATTCCGACCAGCACGGACACCCAGAGCGGCTCGCGTACGCCTCCGTACAGCGGCGATTCCAGCGCCGCGTACGGGCAGAGCAGCCCGCCGACGGCCACCGCCAGCAGACCGTCCACCACGTACAGGTCCACCGGCCGCATCCGTCGGGTCAACAGGAGAGCAGTCACCCGTCGAACGGTAACGACCGGCTGGATCGACCGCGTCCGCCCACGGGTGGTCATCCCGGAGGACGACGCGCCGGTGCTGCCGGGCCTGTGGCTCCACCCGGGGGAGGGCCGGAAAGTGCCCGCTGCGGCACGACGCGCCGCACCCCCGGCGTTCGGGACCGTAACGGTCATGACCACAGACACGGTGACCCTGACGGGGCTGCGCGCGGAGTACGGCACCGGGACCCGGCGGGTGACGGCGCTCGACGGTGTGACCACCAGCTTCGCGAGCGGCACGTTCACGGCGGTGATGGGGCCCTCCGGCTCGGGGAAATCCACCCTGCTGCACTACGCGGCGGGGCTGGACCGCCCGACCGAGGGGATCGTCACCATCGACGGCACCCGCCTCGACGACCTCGGTGAGGACGCGCTGACCCGGCTGCGACGCGACCGGATCGGCTTCGTCTTCCAGGCGTTCAACCTGGTGTCCACGCTGACCGCCGCGCAGAACGTCGAGTTGCCGTCGCGGCTGGCCCGTCGCCGCCCGCCGGCCGGGGACGTGGCCGCCGCCCTCGACGCCGTCGGTCTCGGCGACCGGGCCGGGCACCGGCCGAGTGAACTCTCCGGCGGCGAGCAGCAGCGCGTCGCGGTGGCCCGAGCGTTGATCACCCGCCCGGCGGTGGTCTTCGCCGACGAGCCGACCGGGGCGTTGGACAGCGCGTCCTCCCGACAGGTGCTCCGGCTGTTGCGGGCGCTCGTGGACGACCACGGGCAGACCGTCGTCATGGTGACCCACGATCCCGCCGCCGCCGCGTACGCCGATCGGGTCCTCCTGCTTGCCGACGGTCGCGTCGTCGACGAGCTGACCGACGGGATCACCGCCGCTGTCGTCGCCGCCCGGATCGCCGAGCGCGAGACCGCCCGGGAGCTGTCGTGCTGAGCGTCCGGCGCTCGGCGAGCGCGTTCGTGGCCGTCGCCGTCGGGGTCACGCTCGTCGCGGCGGCCACCCTGCTGCTGGCTTCCGGTCGTCCGCAGGTGCCCGACCGGCTGACGAGGGCGGCGGTCGTGGTGCAGAGCCCCGAGGCGGGCGCGTCGGCCGACGCGTTCATTCCCAGTCGGCCCTGGTCCGCCACCGTGGCGGCGGACCTCACCAGCAGGCTGGCCGGTCTGCCGGGCGTCGCGGCAGCGGTCCCGGACCGGACCTTCTACGCCCAGCCGCTCGTCGACGGCCGGCCCTCGGTCGCCGACAGCCGCCGGGAGGACGCCCACCAGGGGCACGGGTGGTCCAGCGCCCAACTGGGTGGAGTGCGCCTCGCCGCTGGTGAGCCACCCCGCCGTCCCGGTGAGGTGGTTGTCGACAGCGCGCTCGGGCTACGCGCCGGAGCACCTGTCACCCTGCTGACCGCGACGGGTCCGGAGCCGTACACCGTCACCGGCCTGGTCGACGGGCCCGGCGTCCATGTCGCGGACGAGGTCGCCGCCGCCCTCGCGCCCGGTGTGCGCGCCATCGGGCTGGTGCTCGCGCCCGGCGCCGAACCGGAGCGGGTCGCCACGGCGGCCCGCGGCGTCGTCGGCGACGACGGACGGGTGCTGACCGGTGACGCCCGTGGTGCGCTGGAGCCGCGCGCCGACGCCCGCATCAGGTGGATCGGCATGCAGGTGCTCGCCGCCACGGCCGCCCTCGCCGGCTTCGTCACGGTGTTCGTGGTGGCCTCCACCTTCGCGTTCACCGTCGCGCAGCGCCGCCGTGAGCTGGGCCTGCTGCGTGCCGTCGGCGCCACCGGGCGTCAGGTACGCCGGATGGTGTACGCGGAGGCGCTCGCCGTCGGCCTCTCAGCGGGGATCGTCGGTCTGCTGGTGGGGGCGGCGCTCGCCCCGGTGCTGGGCCGGCTGCTGGTCGATGTCGGCTTCGAACCGTCGACCTTCCGGGTCCGCTACGAACTCTGGCCGATCGCGGTCTCGTTCGTCGCCGGCCCGGTGATCGCGGTGCTGGCCGTCTGGTCGGCGTCCCGCCGGGCGGCACGGGTCCGCCCGTTGGAGGCGTTACGGGAAGCCGCTGTGGAACAGCGGCCGGTCGGGCGGGTACGCGCCGCCACCGGCGTGCTGCTCCTCGCGGCCGGGGCCGCGCTCAGCCTCGGCACGGCGACCGCCGACGAGGCTCGGGTGGGGGCGCAGTACGCGCTCTACGCGGTGATGGCGCTCGTGGCCGGCACCACGGTGCTCGCCCCGGTGGTGGTCGGGCCGGTGGTGAGGTTGCTGCGTTCGCCGGTGCGTCGGCCCGGTGGCGCGATCGGGATGCTGGTCCGGGGCGGGGCACTGACCGCGACCCGGCGGACCGCCGCCATCGCCGCCCCGGTGCTGCTCACTGTCGCGTTCGCGGTGCTGGTGTCCGGGATGGTGCGCACCGGCACCGCCGCGTACGCGGCGGGTCGGGCGGACAACGTGAACGCCGGCTGGATCGTCGTGCCGGACCGCGCACCCGGCCTCTCCGACCGGGCCGTCGCCGCCACCGGTGGCACCGCGCTGCTGCCGACCACCGTCTACCGCACCGACCCCGGAACGTCACCGGCGGACCGGCCGATGACCGCGCTCGGCGTGGATCCGGAGGGCTTCGCCGCCGCCAACCGGGTGCTCACCGTCGTCGCCGGTTCGCTGAACGACCTGCGGGGCGACGACACGGTGGTGGTCCCCGCCTCGGCGAACCGGCTGCCGTCCGAGCCGTACCCGGTGGTCTTCGCCGACGGGACGACGGTGTCGTTGCGCGTCGTCGCCGTGGTCGACGACACCTCGATCCCCGGCGACCTGCTGGTGCCCCGGGCCGTGGTGCGGGCGCACGACCCGTCGGCGCTGACGTCCACCGTGTACGTCCGGGACCGGGTCGAGTCGCCGGTCGGCGCGCGGACCGTCGACGTCGCCACCTGGGCGGCCGAGGCGGACGCCGCCGAGGACCGCCTCGTCTGGCTGTTCACGCTGCTGCTGATCGGGGTGTCCGCCGGCTACGGGGCCATCGCGGTGGCGAACACGTTGTTGCTCGCCGCCGCCGGCCGGGCCGCGGACCTGCGGCTGATCCGACTGGCCGGGGCGACCCGGCGGCAGGTCATCTGGCTGGTCACGGCGGAGTCCGCCCTGGTGGTGTTCATCGGCGCGCTGCTGGGTGGGGCTGTCGCGTTCGTCGGTCTGCTCAGCATTCGCGCCGGCCTCGCCGAGCAGGTCGGCGCCCCCGTCGATCTGGTGGTGCCCTGGCCGGTGGTCGGCGGGGTGGTGGGGCTGTGCCTGCTGCTCGCCGTGCTGTCGAGCGTGCTCCCGACCTGGCGGCTGCTCCGTCACCGTCCCGCACGGTCAGCGGTCGGCCTGGTCGACTGACCACGCCCCCCGTACGGGCGCGTGGGCCGTTACCGTCCATGGATGCGATTCGCGCGCCCGCTCGGGCTGCTCCTCTGCGCCGCCGCCGTCGCGCTCTGGGCGTACGGCATGACCACGTGGCAGCCGTTGACCGAGCCGCTCGGCCCGTGGTCGGAGCGCCTGCCGGGCAACAACGCCTACTGGGCGCGCGACCTGCGGTTCATGGCGATCATGGCGGTGCCGCTCGGGTTGGTGCTGGCCGGGCGGGGGCAGGTGCGGTGGAGCGGCCCGGCTGTGGTGCTGGGCGGCTGCTGGATCGCCGCCGACGTGGCTGTCGACCGGGCCGACCTGATCGGCGTCGGCGCGACGGTGCGCCTCGCCGTCGCCGGCTACGCCGTGCTCGGCGTGGTCGCGGCGCTGCTGCTCTGGTGGGAGCGCGCCGTGCCGCCAGTGGGGGAGCCCGACACGCAGGCGGCCCGGGAACGCGGCGCGACTCCGGCCACCGACCGGCGGGTGTTGACCGGCGCGGCCTGCGTGGCCGGGGTCCTGACGCTGGTGGCGGCCGGGATGGAGTCACCGACCGACCGGGAGCCGGAACTGCACCAGGGTGCCGTCGCCACGGCGGCGCTGCTGGTGGCCCTTGCCGTCGCTGCCGCGTTGGCGGCGGCTCCGGCGCGGGCCCGGCGTCGCGTCGGGTTGGCGGCCGGCCTCACCGTGGTGGCCCTGCTCGGCGTCGGGTGGGTCCGTGCCACCGCGCCCGGCACACGCCTGGTGCCGGAGGCCGTTCTCGGGGCGGTGCTGCTCACCGGAGTCACACTGCTGGCCTGGGACTGGCCGGGTGGTCGGCCGATCTGGCGGCACCACGCCCTGGCCGCGCTCATCGCGCTCGTGGGTCCGGTGGTGTTCCTGGTGGCCACGGCCATCCCCATGATGATCCTGCTGCCGATCGGCGCGACGTTCACCGCGCTGGCCGGCAACAGCCCGATCAACGCCGCCGACTCCGACCTACTGGTCTCCCTGGTCGGGCTGCTCGCCGGGTTGGGAATGGCGGTGCTGCTGGCGCGGCCGGGCGTCGAGGACCGCCGGCAACTCCGCTAGCTCACTCGACGACCGGCAGCACCACCTCGTTGCGGCGCAGGAACCACGGTTTCCACGGCGGGTCGAAGCGCGCGTACCGGATGGCACCTGTTGGTTGCAGCCCGGCCGCGGTCACCGACCGGCCGAGCATCGTGGCCCGCTGGCTGAACGCCTGCTCCGTCCACCGTCCGGAGAACCGCATCGCCGCCGCCAGTCGCGCCGGCACCTCGCGGATCCGCACCCGGGCGTCCACCGGCTCGGGCAGGGTGGCGGTGGTGAAGCTGGCCGGCATGACGAACTGGATCAGGTACGCGCCCGGCCACTCACCCTCGATCTGCACGACCGGCACGGTCATGGCGATCTTCTCCGAGCCGCGGACCGCAGCGAGCGCCGGCGCGGCGGAGCCGATCGGGTGCCGGGCCCGATTGGCGCCACCGATGTACGCGGCCAGCGGCCGGAACGCCTCGATCGGCGCCCGGGTGAACGACGCCTGGATCTGCATCTCGGCCACCAGGTGGGCGGGGTACCGACGCAGCTCGAAACCGGGGTGTCGGGACACCACCCGGTACGGCTGCTGTTCGGTCATCGCGCGGCTCCCAGGGTCTGCTGGGACAGACGCTACCGCCCGTCCGCCTCCCGCTCGGCCGAAGTCGGCCGCTCCGCTGGCCCGGGGGCGAGCGTCCGGGTGGTCAACCGCCAGTACTGCCGCTTGCCCTCGTCGCGCAGCACCACCCCGAGCTGGCCCAGCTCACGGCGCAACTCCCGGGCGTCGTCACGGCGGTCCCGCTGGACGGCCCGTTCCCGGGCCCGTAGCAGCGCGTCCGCGCCGGCGGGCAACCCGGGCAGGTCCGGAACCCACAGCCGGTACGCCGACCGGTGCGGGTCGTCGTCCGCCCAGCCCCAGCCGTGCTCCCGGAACGCCGCCGCCAGGTCGGCCGACGGCAGGTCCGTCGACTCCCGGACCAGTTCCGCGCCGTCGGCGTCCAGCAGCACCAGGTGCTTGTCGGCGACGAAGACCACCCGGGTGTGGACCCGGCTGATGGCCCGTTTCTCATCGGAGCGGCGCAGCTGGACCTGCGCCCCGTCGACGGTGACGATCAACCGTTCGGCGGTGCCGATCCCGGCGATGACCAGGCCGGCCAGGACGCCCACCCCGATCGTGCCGGCGGTGGCCTGCGGCTCGGGCAGCCGGTCCAACCACTCGATGAGATCGCTGAACGGCACCCAGGGCAGCCGGGCGAGCCAGCCCGTCGCCGCCGCGAGGAGCCATCCGGCGCCCGCGCCGAGCAGCGGGAAGCCACCCCACAGGACAGCCAGCTCCAGCAGGCCGCCGCTGACGACGGTGCGGGGACGGTAGCCGGCCACGTCCATGGTCAGGACACCTCCCGGCGCAGCGTCCGGAACAGGCCGGCGGCCAGCGGGAGGACCATCCAGGCCAGCAGGGAAACCGCCAGCCGACCCCACTGCTCGCCGGTGACGTGGCTGGTGAACAGCGGCTCCATGGTCCGGCTGGTGTCCAGCCACCCGGCCGGACCGCGCAGCGGCCGGACCAGTTCGCCGAGCACCGACCAGAGGGTCGGCAGCAGCAGGTAGCCGACGATGGCCAACGGCGTGTTGAGCAGCAGCAGACCGAAGGCGGCACCCATCAGCACGCCGGCGACCTGGACGATCGCCCCGTTCACGATCAGCGCCGCGTCGACCTGCCAGGTGCCCGCGCCGCCCGTGGCCGACGCCACGAGCGTCCCGACGCTTGCGACGGCCAGGGTGACGAGCACCGAGGCGAGCGCGGCCAGCACCATGGCGATCAGTTTCGCGGCGACCACCCGCTCCCGCCGGGGCACCAGCGCGTACGTGGTGAGGGCCGTGCGTTGGGACCACTCGCTGGTGATCGACAGGATGCCCAGCACCGGCAGGAGCACGTTGACGGGCAGCAGTGAGGTGACGAAGAAGGTGAAGAAGGTCTGTTCGGAGCCCTCGGCGTAGATCAGCAGGAGGGTGACGATCGCGACGACGACCAGACCGATGGTGATCAGCAGCCAACGGCCGGCCCGGGTGTCCACGAGCTTGCGCAGCTCCACACCTGTCAGCCGGAGCAGCGACGGTCGGCGTACCGATGCGCGATGCGCGGGTGCGACGGTGCTGGCGGGTGCGGTCGTGGCGGTCATCGGACGCCCTCCTTGGTGGATTCGCCGGCGGTCAGGGTGAGGAAGAGCTGTTCGAGGCCGCCGCCGCTGGCGGGGCGTAGCTCGGCCAGCGCGACGCCGGCATCGGCCGCCGCCTGGCCGACCGCCTCGGCGTCGGCCTGCACGAGCAGACCGTCGGAGCTGTCGGCGGCGGTCAGGTTGGCGGCGTCCAGCGCGCGGCGCAGCGCCGCGTCGTCGCGGGCGCGCACCACAGTGCCGCCCCCGGCCAGCAGCTCGTTCTTGTCGCCCTGGGCCACGATCCGGCCACCCCCGATCACCACCAGCCGGTCCGCGACCGCCTCCACCTCGCGCAGCAGGTGAGACGAGAGCAGCACGGTGCCGCCCCGGTCGGCGAAGTCGCGCAGTAGCCCGCGCATCCAGAAGATCCCCTCCGGGTCCAGGCCGTTGGCCGGCTCGTCGAGGATCAACACCCGGGGGTCGCCGAGCAGCGCGTGGGCCAGCCCGAGCCGTTGGCGCATACCCAGCGAGTACGCCCGGACCCGACGCTTCGCGGCCACCGCGTTCAACCCGACCAGGTCGAGCTTCGCGGCGACCTCGCGCCGGTCCAGACCCATCGTGTACGCGGACAGCGTCAACGCCTCGCGGCCGGTGCGCCCGGCGTGCTGGGCGGAGGCGTCCAGCAGCACCCCGACCTCCCGCCCCGGGTTGGGCAGGTCCCGGTACGGGTGCCCGGAGACGGTGGCGCGGCCGGCGGTCGGCGTGGTCAGCCCGCAGATCATGCGCATGGTGGTCGACTTGCCAGCGCCGTTGGGGCCGAGGAAACCGGTCACGGTGCCCGGCTCGCACTGGAACGACACGTCGTCCACGGCCGGGTGTGGCCCGTATCGCTTGGTGAGGTTCTCTACGACGATCATGTTGCCGAGCGTGCCGGGGCCGCCCGGCCATCCGCTGCGGCCACCGGTCGGTGTCGTCTCGACCTTGGTCGATCATCGGATCTCGACTTTGGTAGCTGGTCGTGTCGCCCGTCGGCTGCCTAGCATGGCGTCGTGACCAGCATCGCCGTCCCGGAGCACCCCTGGCTGCTGCCAGGGGAGCTGGTGGTGCCGGCCGAGCGTGTCCGGGAGCGGCCGCGCCGCACCACACGTGACTGGGTGGTGGACGGCCTGGCGTTCCTGCTCGGGCTGCTGTGGGTGCTGTTCGTCACCTTCGACGCCCTGTCGCCCAACCCGGAGGCGGCGATCGCGCTGCCGCACGACTGGATGGTCGGCGTCGACACGGTGCTCGGGCTGGTCTGCTGCGGGCTGCTCTGGGTGCGTCGACGGTGGCCGCTCGGGCTGGCCGTGGCCACTCTGCCGCTGAACCTGTTCTCGATGGCCGCCGCCATCCCGCTGTTGATCATCTACTTCACCGTTGTGGTGCATCGCCGGACCGCCGTCGCGGTCGCGGTCACCGGTGCCGGGCTCCTCACCAACCTGGTCTTCAGTTGGACCCGTCCAGATCCGGTGATGCCGTACTGGGCCACTGTGACCTGGGGGGTGGTGATCACCTTCGCGGTGCTGGCCTGGGGGATGTTCGTCCGGGCCCGCCGACAGTTGATCGTGTCGTTGCGCGAGCGCGCCGAGCGGGCCGAGGCGGAGCAGCAACTGCGGATCGCCCAGGCCCGCCACCTCGAACGCACCCGGATCGCTCGGGAGATGCACGACGTGCTGGCCCACCGGATCTCGCTTCTCAGCCTGCACGCGGGTGCGCTGGAGTTCCGCCCGGACGCGCCGGCCGAGGAGGTGGCGCGGGCCGCCGGGGTGATCCGGGGCAGCGCCCACGCCGCCCTTCAGGACCTGCGGGAGGTGATCGGGGTGCTGCGCGCCGAGGACGACGGTGCCGGCGACGCCCCCGAGCCGCCGCAGCCCACCCTCGCCGACCTGCCCGCACTGATCGCCGAGTCGCGGTCGGCCGGGGTGCGGGTCAACGTCAGCGACAGCGTCGCCAGCCCGGGGGAGGTGCCGGCGGCGCTGGGTCGGGCCGCGTACCGGATCGTGCAGGAAGGGCTGACCAACGCCCGCAAGCACGCTGCCGGCGCGGCCGTCACCGTCGACGTGGCGGGCGGGCCGGGCGCTGGACTGACGGTGGCGATCGGCAACCGGTGGCCGGTCGGTACGCCGGCCGGCGGCACCCTGCCGGGTGCCGGCACCGGCCTGGTCGGCATCAGCGAACGGGTCACCCTGGCCGGCGGGCGGCTCGCCTACGGTCGGGACGACAGCGGTGACTTCCGGCTGGCCGCCTGGCTGCCATGGCCGGCGTGACCAGCCCCGCCGGACCGCCGGACGCGAACGGGTCGGCCGGACCGGCTACGCCGCCGGTACGCGTGCTGATCGTGGACGACGACGCGTTGGTCCGGGCCGGGCTCTCGATGATCCTCGGCGGTCTGCCGGACCTGGCCGTGGTCGGCGAGGCGGCCGACGGTGGCGAGGTGCCGGCGGCCGTGGCCGCGTACGCCCCGGACGTGGTGCTGATGGACATCCGGATGCCCCGGGTCGACGGGCTGACCGCCACCGAGGCGCTGCGTGCCCAACCGCACCCGCCCGAGGTGCTGGTGTTGACCACCTTCGACGCCGACGAGCAGGTGCTGCGGGCGCTCCGCGCCGGAGCGGCCGGCTTCCTGCTCAAGGACACCCCGCCGGCGGAGATCGTTCGTGCCGTCCGCCGGGTCGCGGCGGGCGAGGCGACGCTCTCGCCGACGGTGACCCGGACGTTGATCGCCCACGTGACCGCCGCCGCCCCCGGCCCGGTCGGCCCGGACCCACGCCGCGAACGGGCGCGGCGGCTCCTCGCCGGGCTCAGCGAGCGGGAGCGGCAGGTGGCGGTCGCGCTCGGGCGGGGCCACACCAACGCGGAGATCGCGGGGGAGCTGTTCATGAGCGTGGCGACGGTGAAGGCATACGTCTCCCGGCTGCTGACCCGACTGGAGCTGAACAACCGGGTCCAGGTGGCGCTGCTCGTCCACGACGCCGGCCTCGTCTGACGGGCGGCCTTCTGAGAGTCCAAAGAAGTGGTGCTATGAGGGCGTTTGTCCTATAGCGGCGTCGCTAAGACGCACTGCCTCCCGGCAGTCGTGTATAGTTACGAGCAGCATTGCAGGGGCCCCCGCCATTATGGCCGGGGCCCTCTTGCTTCCCGCTATCTCCAAGACGACTACCGGCGAGGCTCGAGGAGATCGGCCACGGTCAGGCCGGTTTCGCCTCCGACCAGTTTCAAGCCGACCTCGGCTCTGGCAGCGAGGTCGAGCGGGGGAAGCCCTTCGACGAGTGTGGCGTGAGTGATGCGGTCGAGTCCTGCGCCCACGAGTGGGGCGGCGACGCGCAGGGCCGCCTTTAGCGCCACGCCCTGCGTGGAGCCTCCGTGCAGCACGATGTTGCGGGTCCGGTATAGGCGCCTCATAGCGATTCGAAAGACGGTGACCGCGGTCCCCAGCTCGCCTTTGGGGTTGGCGACGACCCGACGCATGCGGTGCACGGCTGCAATGTCGGCGTCGCGCCGGAAGCGATCAGCAAGTTCTAGTGTTTCTCCTGCCGTCAGCGCCGCTGCCACCGCGGAGGCCCGTTCTCGATTAGTCATGCAGGTCCTGAGTATCTCGGCGAGGGCATCGGCAGGCTCAGGTTGATGTCTGTGGGCGAGAGCGGTCAGTTCCGCCCGTGGCCACGAGCACGCGATGATTGCCGCCAGGCGGTCGGCGGCAACGGCCTTGCCTGATCGTTCCTCCTCTGCGGGATCGTCCGGGTGTGACAGCAGCGATTCGACTGCGGCCCACGCCCCCGCGACTGCTGGACCGAGAACACCCCGGTTCACCGGCGCGGCTAGCTCCAAGGCGTCGTCGATGAGGGTGCGTTGTTTATCCACCTGATAGAGGTGTCCCTCATTCACCAGGGACAGGACGTCGGCACCCCTGGCAGGGGTGGCGAAGGGAATTGGTTCGGGGTGATGATCAACCCATAGCTGTGAGGCAGGTCTGATCCCGCCTCTGTTGCCTCGCATGAAGCACGAACGCGCCACCATGCGCTCGACGAGGTCGCGGACCTGGCTCGCTGCACCAAACGGGTCTCGCGCGACCACCCGATAGAGGAATCCACCGCCGACGCGTATGCCGCTCGTGGCATGACCGCGTTGCCTGAGCCAGTCCACGACTTCCCGGCCGGAGGCCCACGCTTCGTGCTTCTGGGCCTGCTCCCGTTCAGGAACACTGTCGAGAGCCGCGAGGACGGTGAATTCCCGGGGTGCGGCGGTGTCGAGCGCCACGGCACCCCGCAGGACGGATTCGGCGCTTGCCTGCTGGCGGGCAAGCTGCCCGATCCAGGCTGCCAGGTGGCTCGCGTCGTAGCCAAGATCGAGCAGATGTGCCGCGACGACGCGAGCGAGCCGTTCCGGCTGCGGCCGGTGCCCCGCGGGACGGGCCGCGGCGGCTGCCCAGCGGCCCAGGTAGCCGCCGCGGGCATGGTCAACAACCTCTTGCAGGCGGCGGTGTGCCGGACTGGGGTCGGGGAATGGCTTGCTCAACAACGAGGTCAGCTCGGCGCGCAACTCCTTGTTTCCAAGACCAACGTCAGGTCCGATGACCTTCAACAATTCGTGGCGCTGCCAGTCAACGGCGGCCACGGAGAGCACCCGCTGGCGAGCCCACGAACTGGCCTCCAGCAACTCTTCCAGGGCGAGCAGTGAGCCGATATCCCACAGTCGGCGCGGCCACGGGAGCCCTTCGAGGGTGAAGAAGTCAATCATCCGAGCGCGAACATGACTGTCATACAAGCTTGTCGACTCTTCGGAGGCCACCGGTACACATTAGAGTGACGCTCGGTGATCGTCGGGTAACCTCAGCGGCCGGTTGCCTGCCACATTCAAAGGACCACTCAGACCTGGCGGGCGACAGCTCACCCGAGCCGTTCCCTCATCAATTAGTTGAGTAGGGCACTCGTAGCCCTAGTTGGGCAGACGCTCAGCTCAGCGTCAGAGGCTGTGGATGGACGGGTTCGTGAGGCGAGAACGCGTGTTGGCGCTGCTCGACGGCATGCTCTCCCGGGTGCAGCGGGGTGGCCGTGCGGGGCGGCCTGGGCGAGCCCTCCTCATGCGAGGTCGCCGACGGGTGGGCAAGTCCCGACTGGTCGAGGAGTTCGTGGAGCGGTCCGGGGTGCCGCACCTCTTCTTCACCGCCTCCGCGCAGCCGACCGTCGCAGCCGAGCTCGCCCTCTTCGTGGAGGCCGCCGCAACCTCCACCCTGCCCGGTGCGCAGATCCTTCGCCAGCAGCGACCACAGACCTGGGATGCCGCGCTGACGCTGCTGGCCGCCGCGCTGCCGACCGACCGGCCGAGCGTCGTCGTCCTGGACGAGATGCCGTACCTCATCGCGGGAGACCCGGGCTTCGAGGGAACACTGCAGAAGATCTTCGATCGCGAGCTGTCCCGGCGGCCGGTCCTCCTGATCTGCGTCGGATCGGACCTGGCCATGATGGAAGCCCTCAACGACTACGGCCGGCCGTTCCACCAGCGGGCCACGGAGATGGTCGTTCCGCCGCTGAGCCCCGCCGACGTCAGCGACATGCTCGGCCTGTCCGCCGCCGACGCGTTCGACGCCTACCTGATCTCCGGCGGTCTGCCGCTGATCCTCGACGAGTGGCCGACCGGTGCGTCCGTCCACGACTACCTGACCGACGCGGTACGGGATCCGACCTCCGCGCTGCTGGTGAGCGGTGAGCGGGCACTGGCGGCGGAGTTCCCGCCCCAGTCCCAGGCGGGTCTGGTGCTGCGGGCCATCGGCTCCGGTGAGCGGACCTTCTCACTGATCTCCCGCGCCGCGGGTGACCTTCCACAGGCGTCCCTCAACCGCGCCCTGCGTCTGCTGACCCAGAAGAGGGCCGTGGAGGTCGCCGTTCCGCTCTCGACGAAGCCGTCGCGGGAGACCCGGTACGCGGTGGCCGACCCCTACCTACGCTTCTGGTTGTCGTTCCTGGGGCCGCACCTCTCCGAGATCGAGCGGGGGCGTGGCGACCTGACCCTGGGCCGGATCGACCGGTCGTGGGCGTCCTGGAGGGGGCGGGCCATCGAACCTGTCGTCCGGGAAGCCCTGCGCCGGCTGCCCGGTGACCACCTGCCGGCGCAGGCGGCGACGATCGGCGGCTACTGGACCCGGACCAACGACCCGGAGATCGACATCGTCGGGGCCGACCGTGGGCCCGTCGCTCAGCGGATCAGTTTCGTCGGATCGGTCAAGTGGCAGGAGAGCCGGCCCTTCGACGCGCATGACCTGGGCCGGCTGCTCCTGCACCGGTCTCTGCTTCCCGGCGCCGACGAGTCGGTGCCGCTCGTCGCCGTGTCCCGCAGCGGCACGGCGGTGGACGGCATCCGGATGCTGTCGGCGGAGGATCTGCTTACCGCGTACCGGAATTGAACTTTCGTCCGGTGTCCGCCGTACCCATGGCCGAGGATGTCGGTGCGGTAGGTCCGCCGTACCGCTGCCGAACTGCGGGAGGCCTGCCGTGCGAGTTGGTGAGCAGTCGACGGATCCCATCGATCAGGTACTGGGTGAGGTGCCGATGCCGGCACCACTGACCCCGGAGGATGTCCGGCTCGCGGTCCGGGCGGTGGTCGTGCACACCGCCGAGGAGTGGCCCAATGGGCCGCTGTGCCGCAACGACGGCGCCTCCTACCCGTGCCGACTGCACCGCTGGGGGCGTCGGGTGTTGGAGACACACGGGCTCAACGAGCGGCAGATCGAGGCGTTGATCCGGCATGGCAATCCGTTCGTGCACGTGCCGTTTCCGTTCACGGCGACCGGGCCGTCGCGGCAACAGACCGCGCGCGTCCCCCAGGGGATACGGCCCACCACTACCGGCCGGCCGGTGACTCCCCCCGTCACCGCGCCGCGCTGGCCCCGGGCGAGCTGAGCGCTGTCCCCCTCCGCCCACCCGGCCCGGGGCGACACGACGTCGGCCCGGCGCGGAGATTCCCCCCTCCGCGTCGGACCGACGTCGCTCTGAGCGGTCGACTCAGTTGCCGACCCCGCAGTCCGGGGCGGACCAACTCGTCGTGTTCGAGCTGTCGTCGCTGTTGTTCTCCCGGCGCGAGTCCACGTGCACGTGGTCGTCGTGGTCGGGGTAGCCCGGCCCGTAGATCCCACTGAAGCCGTTGTTGCGGGCGCCGCGGGCGACCTGGCACAGCGAGGACGTCCGTGAGGTCACGTCGGCCGCGTTGCCGTACAGGTGTTGGCTGTCGGACGCGCCGCCGACCTGGTTGTTGCAGGCGCTGCTGCGGAAGCCACTCGACACGTAGAGCGGCTTGTCGCCGAGGCTCTTGCGCAGCGCCTCCAGCTTCCACATGGTCCGCAGCGCGTTCTGCTTGGTCTGGTTCGCCGACAGCGGGCCGCCGCTCCACCCGCTTCCGCCGCACCCGTTGTCCAACTCGCTGTAGGTGAAGTGCGCGGGCGTGCAGTCGTTGTCCTGGAGTTGGTAGAGCTTGGCGAAGGTCTGTGGGCCGGCGATGCCGTCGGCGCGCAGCCCGTACGCCTGCTGGAACCGCTTGACCGCGGCTGCCGTCTTCGGCCCGTAGCGGCCGTCGTTCTCCACGATGTCCCGGTAGCCGGCCCACCCGGCGACCCGGATCTGCAACTGGCGGACGTCATCGCCGGAACGCCCCTGGGCCAGGGTGCGGTTCCAGGTGTAACAGCCGTCCGCGTGTGCCGCCGGTGCGGCGACCACCGTGGCGATCGCGGCCCCGGGCAGTGCCAGCGCGAATGCGACGGCGACCCGCTTCAAGGTGTTTACGCGCACAGAAGTCCTCCCGATAGGAGAGCGAATGGGGTGGCTCCAGGACATCGACCGAGAAGTCCCGTGATTTCCACCCTCGCACTGATCAGTGCCGTTGGAGGTGGTTAACGAGAATCATGCTCACAATCTGCTGTGCCTGGGTATTGGCTGGGAATTCGGCTGATTTGCGAAACAGCCATTTCCGCCGGATCACCCCTCCTGCGGTCAAGGGCACCGAACGTCGCAATCTGCCACACGGAGGGTGATGTTCCCGGGGTGATCGCGGCCGGTAACGTCAGCCCCGGGCGTCGGACTGGCGGAGGTGCACGTGGCACGCGGTGGCGTCTTCTGTGTCGAGGGTCAGTGGCACCGCGACCTCAACGAGCGGGGCTCGGTGCTGCCCACGCTGGAGCTGCTGGAGCGGCTGGGCAAGATCCGCTTCATCCACAAGGACGCGGCGACCCGCGACGAGTTGTTCTACTTCCTGGACCGATGGCTGCTCAAGCAGTACGCCGACCACCGGGTCGGCTTCTTCGCCATGCACGGCGAGCCGAGCCGGCTCTGCCTCACCGACTGGCAGTCGGTCGAGTTGAACGAGGTGGCCGAGCTGATGGCCGGCCGCGCGGAGGGGCGGCGACTCTATTTCGGCAGCTGCTCGGTGCTGCGCGCCTCGGACGCGGTGCTACGCGAGTTCCTGGAGGTCACCGGAGCCGCTCTCATCTGCGGTTTCACCCGGGAAGTCGACTGGGTCGAATCGGCGGCCTTCGAAACCGTGCTCCTCGACGTGCTGGCCAACGGCCAGCGACACAATGCCGCCGAACTGCGGATGGGCTCCGCCCACTGGGCGCCGCTCGCGTCGTACCTCGGCTTTCGGGTGATCTACGCCAACGGTCGGGCCTGGCGTCCGTCCGGCCGTCCCCGGGTGCCCACCCAGGCGGCGCGCCGCGCCGCGGCCCGACCCCGCTGACCCGCCGCCGCCGCTGCGCCCGCCCCCTGGTAGGAACGGGGAATGGCACGCAGCATCGCAACAAACACCCGGGTCGAGCGGGACGGCCTGCTCGACTTCCTCCGGCCGCGACACCGCGTCGTGCTGATGACCACCCGGGCCGACGGGCGACCGCAGTCCTCCCCGGTCTCGGCCGGGGTCGACGAGCAGGGACGGCTGGTCGTCTCCACCTACCCCGAGCGGGCCAAGGTGAGCAACATTCGTCGCGACCCGCGGGTCTCGGCCTGCGTGCTCAGTGACGACTGGAACGGCCCCTGGGTGCAGATCGACGGCACCGCCGAGGTGCTCGACCTGCCCGAGGCGCTGGAGCCGCTCGTCGAGTACTTCCGCAGCATCTCCGGTGAGCACCCGGACTGGGACGACTACCGGGCGGCAATGGTGCGTCAGGGCAAGTCGCTGATCCGGGTCACCATCGACGCCTGGAGTCCGATCGCCACCGGTGGCTTCCCGGCCCGCCTCGCCTAGATCGCGCGCCACCTCGCCCGCTGCCCACTCGCGTCGATCTGGCGGCCAACCCCGAGCTTCCGATCCTTTGCTCTGCTTACCTGGCTGCGCCATTCGGCGTCATGTCGCAGATAGGCAAGCAGAGCAAAGGCGGGTTGGGCGGGGAGCAACTGTCGGCGGAGGGGCACGACAAGGGGCAGCAGGTGACCGTCAGTCGACCAGGGCGGCGTAGACGAGTTGGCGTAGCTGGGAGCGGAGCGGGTAGGTGCTCGACGGCATCAGCTGGGTGAACAGCAGCGCGGTGATCTCCTCGGCCGGGTCGACCCAGAACGCGGTGCTGGCCACCCCACCCCAGTAGTACTCGCCGACGCTGCTGGGCACCCGGCTGGGGATCGGGTCGTCGACCACCGCGAAGCCGAGACCGAAGCCGATCCCGTCCAGCGTGGTCTCGGCGAAGCCGCCGGTGGAGAGGGTGCCCAGGTCCTGACCGCCGGGCAGGTGGTTGCGGGTCATGAACCGCACCGTGCGCGGCCCGAGCAACCGGACGCCGTCGAGCTCGCCGCCGCGCAGCAGCAACTGGGTGAACCGGTGGTAGTCGGCGGCGCTGGAGATCAGACCACCACCGCCGGAGAGCAGCGCCGGCTTGCTGAACGCGAGCGACCCCAGGCTGTCGTAGCGGACGGCCCGGCCGCTGCGCGGATCCGGTACGTAGAGCGCGGCCAACCGGTCGGCCTCGTCGCCGTCGGCCCACCAGCGGGTGTCGGTCATGCCCAGCGGGCCGAAGATCCGGTCGGCGAAGAACGCGTCGAGGCTCTGCCCGGAGATCACCTCGACGAGGCGGCCGAGCACGTCGGTGGCGACGGAGTAGCCCCACGCCGAGCCGGGCTGGAACAGCAGCGGCAGCTCGCCGAAGGCCGCGCAGGCGCCGGCCAGGTCGACGTCCGCGGGCGGGTACAGGTCGTAGCCGGCCGCCCGGTAGAGCCCGTCGACCACCGAGGTCTGCATGAAGCCGTACGTCAGACCGGCCGTGTGGGTGAGCAGGTGCCAGACCCGGATCGGCTCTGCCGCCGGCACCGTGTACGGCTTGAGCGCCGACCCCTTGGAATAGACCCGCAGGTCGGCGAACTCGGGCAGCCAGCGGCTGATCTCGTCGGTCAGCTCGAACCGGCCCTCCTCCCACAGCATCATCGCCGCGACCGAGGTGACCGGCTTGGTCATCGAGTAGATCCGCCACAGGGTGTCGGCCTCGACCGGTGCGCCCGACTCGCGGTCGCGCAGCCCGTACGTCGAGGAGTGCGCCACCTCGCCGCGCCGGGTGACCACCACCTGCCAGCCGGCCAGCCGACCGTCGTCGACGTACCGGCCGAAGTGCTCGTCGATCCGCGCCAGCCGCGCCGGGTCGAAACCGATCTGATCCGGGTCCTTGCTCCGAGCCACACTCACGCCGCCGAACCTACTCGCCGGTACACCGGTGCCGGAAGGGGGCCGGCACCGGCCCGCCGACCGTCGGCTGCCGGCCCGCGCCCACTAGCCTGGCCGGATGCCGGAGTTGACCGAGGACGTGACCTTCCGCAACGAGGACTGGTACGCCGAGGAGTTGACCGACCGGCACTTCGTGGGCTGCGAATTCTTCGGGGTGGACCTGACCGAGGCGGTGAGCAGGGGTGCGGTCTTCACCGGGTGCACGTTCGGCAACGTGGCGTTCAACGCCTCCCGGCATGTCGACTCCGCCTTCACCCGTTGCGTGTTTCGGCGGTGCAATTTCTTCGAGGCCGAGTTCACCGGCTGCAAGCTGGTCGGCAGCACCTTCAGCGAGTGCGATCTGCGTCCCTTGACGGTGGACGGCGGTGACTGGTCCTTCGTCGCGTTGCCCGGCGCCGACCTGCGTGGCGTCCGGCTGACCGGGGTGCGCATGCGCGAGGTGGACCTCACCAGGGCCAACCTCACCGGTGCTACGGTCACCGGAGTCGATCTTTCCGGTGCGCAGTTGACCAACGTCCGGCTCGACGGCGCCGACCTGCGGGGCAGCGATCTCACCGCGCTGGACCCGACGGTCGTCGAACGGGCCGGTGCCGTGATCGACGTCGAGCAGGCGGTGGTCGTCGCGCAACTGCTCGGCTTCCGGATCGGCTGACCCGCAAAGGGCTTCTGGTCTGCCCAGGTGCCCGTTCCGAGCGGTCGGGGTTGTCCGGCAGCGTCCCATTGTGGGCTGGACACGTCCGGCAGTCCGGATCTAGCGTGTCGTCCACGCCCGGGTGAACGTGAAACTGCCCACAGTGGTTGGTGTGGTCCTCGGCGGTCCAAGAACGGCCGGGCGGCGGAGTTGGAGGGGTCGGTGGCGGACGAAGACCGCACGCGGGCTGGTTCGAGGGCTGGCGATACGCCGTCCAAGCACCGTCCGCGTGCCATTACCGCCGGGACGACCCGCAGCGTGTTGCGCCGCGCCCGACAGCGGCGGCGCTGGGCGGTGGAGGGAGCCGCCGTACTCGTCTGCCTGGTGGTGTTGGTCTCGTATCTCGCCACCCGGTCCGGTCCGGCGCCGGGCGACGACCAGGCGGGTCCGGCCGGCGTTTCCGCCCGTTCCCCCGGTTTCCCGGCCGCCGAGGGGCGTACCGGTGAGGCGGGGCCGGCGACGCCCGGCCTGCGTCCGCGCCAGCGCCCACCCTCGCCGGACCCGACGCCGTCGGCCAGCACGCCCGCCCCGCCTCCGCCGCCGAAGCTCGGTTCGCCGGCGCTGACGGTGAGCCGGGGCGAGATGCCCGCCATCGTCGACCTCACCGCGGTGGGCGCCCGGGACTGGGTCCACTGGGGGGAACGTGGCGGCAGGTCGATGAACCGCAAGCGTTCCGGCTCCGGCGAGATCATTGACGGGGGTGGACCGGGCCGGCGGATCGGTTGGGACGGCAACCAGGAGTACGTGCGCTGGGCCGACGGCACGCCGGAGCGGTCGACGGACGGCAGCTCCAACGGCGTCTACGCGTGCGGTGCCGGGAACGGGTTCAGCCTCGCCGTCGCCGGCAGTGGCGAGCCGCGCACGGTCCAGCTCTACGGTGGCACCTGGATGGCCCGGGGGCGACTGGAAGCGCGGCTGTCCACCGGAGGGCCCGCCAGCATCGCCCGACTGGAAGACCCCTACACCAGTCAGAGCGCCCAGTTCACCATCCGCTTCACAGTGCCCAAGGGTGCCCGGCTGCTGCTCAACTGGACCGTCGAGAAGGTCTTCACGCAGCACTGCGGCAACGTCGGCCTCCAGGCCGTGACGGTGCGTTGACTGACTGACTGATCGCTGTGGGTCGGCCAGCGGGACAGTTTGTCCGTCGCGGACCGTCGAACACGTCGTAGCTTTCTGCTGTCCCCATCCGACCATCCAGTGTGGAGGCAGCGCCGATGAGCAGCAGCACCGCCCACCGCGTCCGTCGTGTCGCTTCGTCCGGCACCGGTGAAGCGTCCGGGGAGGTTCTTCGCGACATCCCCCTGCCGCCGTACGTGACAGGCGAGGACACCCAGTTCGCCGTACGGGCGGTGGTGGTGCACGCCCCCCGACGGTGGTCCGGGGGTGTGGTCTGCCGCAACGACGCCAGCCCGCACCCGTGCCGCCTGCACCGCTGGGGCACCCGGGTGCTGGCGCTGCGCGGGCTGCGGGCCGCCGAGATCGCCGCCCTCATCGAACGCGGTGACCCGACGGCGGTGGTCCCCCCACCGGACCGTCCGGCCTGAGCGCTCGCCGGCGCCCGGGAGGCGCGCCCGCGCCTCCCGGCCGCTGTTCAGCAGGTGATCGGCTTGACCCAGGAACACTCGACGCCCTCCGGGGTACGCGGCGTCTCTGGCACCGCCGGCGGGGCCACCCGTGCCGTCGACGTGCCAGCCTCGCGGAAGCCGGCAAGCGCAACGGCGATCTGGTCCTCGAGCGACTTCACCGACGCCGTCAGGTAGTTGTTGAGCAGGATGGAGAACGCCAGCAGTCGGCCATCGGCGCTGGTCACGTAGCCGGAGAGCCCGGAGACACCGGTCAGGCTGCCGGTTTTGGCGTGCACGTTGCCCGCAGCCGGCGTACCGGCCATCCGGCTGCGCAGGGTGCCGCCGGTGAACCGCTCCGGCTGACCGGCGATCGGCAGCGCCGCGTACCAGGTCGCGAACCACGGTTCGGCCCGGACGGCGCTCAGCAGGTCGACGAACTCCGCCGCCGGGATCAGGTTGCGCCGGGACAATCCCGAGCCGTCACGCTGGCGCAGTCTTCCGGTGTCCATTCCGGTGTCGGCGACGTACTCGCTGATCGCGGTGAGACCGGCCGTCCAGGTGCCGGCGCCGGAGAGCACCCGACCGATCTCCTTGGTCAACACCTCGGCGTGCCCGTTGTTGGACAGCTTCAGAAATGGCGTCATCAGCTCGGCGAGGCTCATCGAGTCGTGGCGCGCCACCGGTTGCGCCGTCTCCGGGGTGGGCTGGCCGAGCACGGTCCGGCCGAGCACCCGGACGCCGTGTCGGTGCAGCGCCGACCGGAACACGTCGGCCGCGTAGCCGGTGGGTTCCCAGACGGTGACCCAGTCGCTGGCGGGCTCGTCCCCGACGGCGATCTGACCGGTCACCACGACGGTGTTGCCGCCGTGCTCGCGCTCGATCGAGATCGAGGTCTCGCCGTCGCTGACCGTTCGGGCGCGGTTGTCGACCTTGACGTACCCGGTCGCGGGGGTGGTGGTGACCACCGGCGGCGCGCCGGCCCGGTCGGCCGGTGCGGCGTGCACGATGACGGTGCCCGCGTCGTAGTCGGTGTTCGGGGCGACGGTGAGCGCGGAGACCTGCGCGGCGTAGTAGTAGGGCTCGTCGTCCCAGGTCCAGTCGGGGCCGAGTCGGGTGTTGTCGTAGCGGGTGTCGTCGGCGATCAGGTTTCCGGTGACCACCCGTACGCCGTCGGCGGCGACCCGCGCGGCGAGCGCGTCGTAGTCGGCGGCGAGCATTGTCGGATCGCCCCCACCGCGCAGGTATAGGTTGCCGGAGAGCAGGCCGGCGCGGCGCTTCCCGCCGGCGAGCACGTCGGTGCCGAAGCGGTGCCCCGGGCCGAGCAGCTCAAGGGCCGCGGTTGAGGTCAGCAGCTTGGTGTTGGACGCCGGGACCAGCCGCCGGTCGCCGTTGCGGTCGTAGAGCGTCTGGCCCGTGCTGGTGTCGACGACCACGACCGACGCCTGCGCGCCGGCCAGCCGGGTGTCGGCGAGGATCGTGTCGATGGTGGCGTGCAGGCGGGTCGTCGCGGGGGTGGGCGACTCGGCTGTGGCACCGGGCGCGGCGGCGGTGGCCGCGGTGGCGACCAGCGCGAGCAGCGCGAGGGCCCGGGGAAAGTGACGACGATGCATCCGCTGATGCTGTCACGGAGATATTCGCCAGAAAAGGGCCTCAGGCGAAAGATATTACCGTCCAGGTCATTTCGGCCTGCCGACCGTCTTCTCGTGGCCACCCCAGTAGTGCCGCTGCGCCCCCATGACCAGTGGTGCGACGAGCGCGGCGAGCGCCCCACCGAGCAGCGGGAAGACGATGAACACCCAGAGTTGCCGCAGCGCCACACCGCCCTCGAAGACCGCCGGGCCGAACGCGCGGGCCGGATTGACCGCGGCCCCGGTCAGCGTCACACCCACCAGTTGGGTCACGGCCAGGGCCAGGCCGATGGCCAGCCCGGCGGTGCCCGGATTCTCGCTCCGACTGGTCACCACCAGCACCACCAGCACGAAGAGGAAGGTCAGCACGACTTCCAGCACGGCTGCCCCGCCCCGGTTGATGTGCGCGCCGTAACCGTTGGTGCCCAGGGCCCCGGTCTGGTCCGCGACGTCACCCCAGCGGGTGAGCGCCCAGAGCACGAAGGCCGCGACTGTCGCGCCGACGAACTGCGCGATCCAGTACGCCACCGCGCCGAGCACCGAGATCTTGCCGGAGAGCAGCACACCGAGCGTCACCGCAGGGTTGACGTGGCTGCCGGAGAGGGGCCCGATCGTGTAGACGAGGGCCACCATCACGAACCCGAAGGCCAACGCCACCACCACCACGCCGCCCTGGACCCGGGCGGCGACTGCGCTGCCCACTCCGAAGAACACCAGCAGCAGGGTGCCGAGGAATTCGGCCGCGTACCGACGGAAGTCGCTCATCAACTCAGCGTAAGTGCAGGTCACCGGGCTGAAGCCGGAATGGCCGTCTGTGATCGGCGCGACGGTCCAGGACGGGCACAGCGGTGACGTCCGGCGCGTTGTAGCCCACGTGGACACCCACTCCCCGCCCACCGAGCCGCGGCGCCCGGCTTCCGAGCAGGTCAGTGCCTACTTCGCCGCGTACGAGCGGGCCTTCGAGCTGCCGGTGCGGCGGCCGGTGCGGGTCCGGGGGGTGCACTCCCGCCCGGACGGACGACTGGACGTGCGCACCGACCGGGGCACCTGGACCGCCCGGGCCCTGATCAACGCCACCGGCACCTGGACGCGACCGTTCTGGCCGCACTATCCGGGCCGGTCGACGTTCCGGGGACGCCAGTTGCACACCGCCGACTACCGCGGGCCCGCCGAGTTCACCGGCCTGCGCGTGGTGGTGGTCGGCGGCGGCACCTCGACCGGCTACCCATCTTCGACCGGATCACGCCCGACGGGGTGGCCTGGACGGATGGGCGGAACGTGTCGGCGGACGTGATCCTCTGGTGCACCGGCTTCCGGGCTGCCATCGACCATCTCGCCCCGCTGGGGCTGCGCGCGCCGGGCGGCGGTATCACCATGGACGGCACCCGGGTGGTCGCCGACGCCCGGGTTCACCTGGTCGGGTACGGCCCCTCGGCCAGCACGATCGGAGCCAACCGGGCCGGCCGCGCGGCGGTCAACGAGATTCGCGCCTGGCTGGCGCCGGCCGCCGCTCTCCACTGACCTGGCTCTATTTGACGGATGCTCGGCCAGCGGGCACGGTGGGAGTGACGGGGCCGTCAGCTGCCCCGATTCGATGCGACGGCGATGATCGTTCGCCCCTCTGTCGCCTCCCACGTGTGCTCGTACGCGGACCGACTGTCCGGTCCGCGCGGTATCCGACCGCGAGCCGACAATCCACGAGGAGTTCCGTCAATGCTCACCATGACCGACAACGCCGTGCTGGTCATCCGTGACCTCGCCAACCAACAGGACGTCGCCCAGGACGGCGGTGTGCGAATCGCCGCCGACACCGAGGCAGGCTCGCTCACCGTCGAGCTGGTGCCCGAACCGGCACAGGGGGATCGGGTGGTCGACAACCAGGGCGCCCGGATCTTCCTGGACGAGGACGCCGCCGAGCTGCTCGGGGACGCGTCGGTGGACGCGACGGTCGACGACGAGGGCATCATCCAGTTCGGCTTCACCGAGAAGCAGTAGACCCCACCCTCAGCGCAGCGATCGTCCCCGCTGCGGTGGTGGCCCCTGCCCGGGGTGCCACCGCGGCGCGCCGTCGCCGGCCGGATGCGACAGCGTGGCGAGCACGTGGGCCAGGTGGTGCGAGGTGCTCCACGCCGCCCAGTTGGCGGTCGAGCCGGCCCCGGCGCCCCGGCGGGCCCGGCGCAGCAGCTCGTGGTCACCCCAGGAGAAGGCCGCGCCGATGGTCGGCCAGTGCGGTGCCGACACCAGCGTGCGACACAGGTCGGCGAACCGGTCGTCGCCCCGGCCGCCGCGTCGCGCCCAGCGGTAGACCCACCAGCTGCCGTCGTCGGTGTAGCGCACGGTCGGCAACCGGTCGCCAGGGTCACCTCCACCCGGCCCGGCCGGGTGGACGCCGTAGTCGCCGTAGTCGACCCCGGCGTCGGCCAGCCGCCGCCACAGTCGCCAGTCCCACCGGTCCAGTTGGACCGGCTCGTCGGTGGGCAACCGGGACAACGTCGGAGGCATCCCGCCGGCCGCCACCGTCACCGACCGCCAGGCGTGCCGGCGTGCCCAGTCCAGCAGGTGGCGTACCCGGGGCTCGGCGGTCCGCACATCCGCCGGGCAGCAGACGTCCCCCGCGTCCACCAGCAGGTCGCACTCCTCCGGGGCGAGGCCGGTGAACCGCCAGATCCGTTCCACCGCTGTGGTGCTCGCGTCCGGCCCGGCCCGGTCCTGACCGGCCCGGAGCCGGACGAGCGCCCGCCGGCCGTACGCCCGCGCCGCCGCGCCGTGCGCGACCAGCCGGTGGTCGCCCTCGGAGAGCCCGATCACCGGCACCACCGGTACGCCCCAACGGGTCAGCTCCGCCTCGGGGACGTCGGGCAGTGCGCTGACGTCGACGGCGGGCAGCAGCCCGGACGGCATCCGACGAATGGCATCCATCGTGGACGGACCGATCTCACCGATCTCCAGGATCGGGGCGACCAGCGTGGCGTGCGCGGGATCGAGGTGGCTCAGGGCCTCAAGCTCGCCCCGTCGGTTGGCGAGGATGGGGCGGTAGACCGGTGCCGCCGCCCGGCCCCCGTGGGCGGGCACCATACTTCAATCTAGCCAGGCGTACCGACATGCCCCAGGAATGTAAGCCGGAATTCGGCTGTCCGACTGTCGGTTCGGCGACTAGCATCCCCCGATGCCCACGCCGACCCACCGTTACCGAACCGACGACGAGGACAGCGCGCGCTGGAGCGGGTTCCCGTTCCGCGACGGTGACATCGTGATCAGCACCCGCTCCAAGAGCGGCACCACCTGGATGCAGATGATCTGTGCGCTCCTGGTGCTGCGTACCCCGCAGTTGCCGGCGCCGCTGACAGTGCTGTCGCCGTGGCTGGACTGGTTGGTCGAGCCGCAGGCCACCGTGTACGACCGGCTGGCCGCCCAACCGCACCGGCGGTTCATCAAGACGCACACCCCGCTGGACGGGATTCCGCTCGATCCTCGGGCGCACTACGTGGTGGTGGCCCGGCACCCGCTGGACATGGCGGTCTCCCTCTACCACCAGGGCGCGAACCTGGATCGGGTACGCCTCGCCGAGCTGACCGGCCAACCCGTCCCGACCGGGGAATCTCCGCAGCGGCCCTCGGCGCGGGAGTGGTTGCCGAGCTGGGTCGACCGGGAGGCGGACCCGCGCGCCGAGCTGGATTCGCTGCCCGGGGTGCTGATGCACCTCACTGACGCGTGGGCCCGCCGGCACGAGCCGAACGTCGAGCTGGTGCACTACGACGACCTGTTGGCCGATCTGGGCGGTGAGATGCGCCGGCTGGCCGACCGATGGAAGCTCCCGAGCCCGGGGCCGGCCTTGGTGGAGGCGGCCACCTTCGGTCGCATGCGGGAGCAGGCCGACCGGCTCGCGCCGGACACGCTCGGCGTGCTGCGTGACCGCCAGGCGTTCTTTCGCCGGGGCGGCTCAGGTCAGGGGCGCGATCTCCTGAACGAGGCCGGCCTCGCCCGCTACCAGCGACGGGTCGCGGCGTTGGCGCCACCCGACCTGCTCACCTGGCTGCATCGCTGAGCCACAAGAGCGCGCGGCGCCGCTCCGTGGTCGGAACGTCGCCGCGCTCTGGCCGTCTCCCACCACCGCAGCCGTTCGGCGGTACGTCGGCGGGGACCTGGCTCGACCGGCCGTTCGCGCCGGTCCGCTCCTCGATCCCCGGTACGTGCGGATCCAAACCCTCCCAGCGTGGGGAATTCCACCATTCGTGAAGCCCGGCGTGGCACACCGCCGGACGGGGTATGAGCGTGGACATGGAGCATTTCACTATCGCGACTGTCGCCGAGCAGAGCCCGGATTTCCGGCGCGTGCTGTGGACCGGTGAGCACACCCAGTTGGTCATCATGACCATCCCCGTCGACGGGGAGATCGGCGAGGAGGTGCACGAGGACATCGACCAGATCCTCACCTTCGTGAGCGGCGTCGGCGAGGCGCGGGTCGCCGGCTCGAAGCGGAAGGTCGTCGCGGGCGACCTGGTCGTGGTGCCGGCGGGCACCAAGCACAACTTCGTCAACACCGGCCCCAACCCGCTGGTGCTCTACACGGTGTACGGGCCGCCGGAGCACGCCGACAAGGCGGTGCACAAGACCAAGGAAGAGGCCGACGCGGCCGAGGCGGCGGGCGAGGACGAGCCACCGACCGAGTGATTCGTCCGCCGAGCGATGCCCGATGGGCAACCGGCCAGCCAAGGAGCCGCCGAGGGCAATGTCGGGCAGAGCCTGATGTCTGTGAGTCATCGTGATGACTCACAGACATCAGAGTCAACAGAACAGCATGCTCCGGCCCCGCCGGTGACTCCGCCCAGCCTGTCGAGGGCCTTCTCGTTTCCGCGATGTCACTGGCGCTGTTCGCGTCCGGGAAGACGTCCGGCCTGATCCGGGCCGATTCGGGTACCCCCGGCGGGTGGAGCAGCAGCCGCAGATCTCCGACTACGGGTTCCTGTCGGACTCCCGTTCGGGTGCCCTGGTCGGCAAGGACGGCTCGATCGACTGGTGGTGCCCGAACCGGTTCGACGGGGCGTCCGTGTTCGCGCGGTTGCTCGACCCTGGAGCCGGTCACTTCCGGCTGGCGCCGGTCGGGGCCGGCGGCCCGGGTCACCGGGTGGAGCGCGCGTATCTGCCGGACACGTTGGTGCTGCGAACGGTGCACCACACGCCGCACGGCAGTGTGGCGGTCACCGACGCGCTGGCCGCCGAGGTCGGCGCCCGCGCCCACGAGTTGGGCAAGAACTCACCCGCCGTGCTGATCCGGGTCGTTGAGGGGATCTCCGGGCGGGTACGGATGGCGTTGGACTTCGCGCCCCGCCCGGAGTACGGCCTGCTCACGCCGTACCTGCACGAGCAGCCGGACGGCGGGGTGCTGGCCGGTGCCGGCCCGGTGGTGCTGATGTTGCGTGCCGGCGGCCTGCACCTGCGGGCGGGCACCGACCGGGTGAGCCACGAGTTCGAGGTCTCCGCCGGTCAGGTGATCGGGATGGACCTCGCGTTCGGCGAGGCGTACGGCGACCCGCCGGCCCGGGTGGACCCGCTGACCAGCCTCGCCGAGACGACGCAGGCGTGGCGGGCGTTCCGGGAGACGCACACCTACTCCGGTCGCTACCCCGAACTCGTCACGCACAGCGCGACGGTCCTGACCGGCCTCACGTACGCCCGCAGTGGCGCGGTCGCCGCCGCGTTGACCTCCTCGTTGCCGGAACAGATCGGCGGCGACCGGAACTACGACTACCGCTACTCCTGGTTGCGGGACTTCTCGTTGACCATGCGGGCTCTCTGGGTGGCGGCCTGCCCCGACGAGACGTCGCGGCTGTTCACCTGGGCGACCCGCTCGATCGGGCGGTTCGGCGACGAGCCCGTGCCGGTGCTCTTCGGGCTGGAGGGGGAACGCGACCTCTCCGAGCACCACTGCAACCACCTGCGCGGCTACCGCGACAGTCGACCCGTGCGGGTCGGCAACGACGCCTGGCGGCAGCGGCAGCTCGACGTGCCGGGTGAGGTGATGTCGGCGGTGTGGCGGCTGCGCGACTACCTGGGCACGCGGTTCGAGGACGAGCTTCTGGAGATGGTGCTCGGGCTGACCGAGCAGGTGGCCACGACGTGGCACCTGCCGGACCGGGGCATCTGGGAGACCCGCGACGAGGAGCGCCACTACCTCTCGTCCAAGGTGTCCTGCTGGTTGACCATGGACCGGGCGGTGGGGCTCGCCGACCGGCTCGGGGATCGGGCCGACCCCCGTCGCTGGGCGCGGGTCCGCGACGAGATCCGCGACACGGTGCTGCGCGAGGGGTGGAACGATCGGATCGGCGCGTTCACCGGCGCGTTCGGATCGCCGGAGCTGGACGCCTCGGTGCTCGCCCTGCCGGTCACGCACTTCCTGCCGGCCACCGACCCGCGGATGCGCTCGACGATCGCGATGGTCGAGCGTGAGCTGGGCACCGAGGACGGCCTGCTGCGGCGCTGGACCACCGACCCGGCCGGATTCCTGCTGTGCTCGTTCTGGCTGGTGGAGTGCCTGGTGATGACGGGTGAGCCGAAGCGCGCCGAGGCGCTCTTCGAGCGGGTCGTCGGGTACTCCAACGACGTGGGACTGTTCAGCGAGCAGATCGACCTCACCACCGGCGCGCAACTGGGCAACACGCCACAGGCGCTCTCGCACATCGGGCTGATCAACGCGGCCTGGCGGATCACCCAGCCGGAGAGCTACTGATCCGACCGGCGAGGGTGCCAACGGGGCGCGCCGTCACCTCAGGCCATCAGGGGTACGCCGGAGACGTCGACGGTGTCCGGATATTTCAGCCCGGCACCGGTGTTGAGCACCACCACCCGTTCGCCGGCCCGGATCCACCCGCCCGCGCGCAACTGCCGGGCCGCTGTGAGGCAGGCCGCCCCCTCCGGGCAGAGCAGCAGCCCCTCCCGGGCGGCGAAGTCCCGCAGATCGGCCAGGATGTCCGCGTCGTCGACGGCGACCGCCGTGCCGGAGGACTCCCGCAGCGCCGCCAGGATCAGCTCGTCGCCCAGCGGGGCCGGCACCGTGATGCCGAACGCCACGGTGTGCGCGTCCGTCCACGGCTGGGCCCGATCCTCGCCGGCGGCGAAGGCCCGCACGATCGGGGCGCAGCCGGTGGACTGCACCGCCACCAGCCGAGGCAGCTTGTCGCCGATCCAGCCGAGCTCGCGCAGCTCGTGCATCGCCTTGTGGATGCCGATCAGGCCCACCCCGCCGCCGGTCGGATAGATGATCACGTCGGGCGCCTGCCAGCCGAGCTGCTCGACGATTTCGTACCCCATCGTCTTCTTGCCCTCCAGGCGATAGGGCTCGCGCAGCGTGCCGGCGTCGAAGATCGTCCCGTTCGACTCCGCGATCAGCTCGGCCACCCGCCGACCGGCGTCACCGATCAGCCCGTCGACCAGGCGCAGGTCGGCGCCGGCGGCGACACACTCGCGCCGGCAGATGCCCGGCGCCTCCAGGGGCATGACGATCGTCGCGCCCATCGCGGCCCGCGCGGCGTACGTGGCCCAGGCCGACCCGGCGTTGCCGTTGGTGGGCATCGCGATCCGCTCGACGCCCAGCTCGCGGGCCCGGCTCACCCCGACCGCCGCGCCCCGGGCCTTGAACGAGCCGGTCGGGATCAGCCCCTCGTCCTTGACCATCAGATCCGCGATGCCGATCTCCATGCCGTACGCCGGAGCGCGCAACAGTGGCGTCCAGCCCTCACCCAGCGTGGTGACGTGCCGAGGGTCGGCGACCGGCAGCAGCTCCCGGTAGCGCCACAGGTCGGCCGGGCGCAGCGGAAAGTGTTCCGGGGTGACCGCGGTCGCCACGGCCGGCAGGTCGTAGCGGGCCAGCAGCGGCGACCCGCACTCGCAGAGATTCTGTAACCGGTCGGCGGCGTGCTCCTTGCCGCAGCGCGGGCAGTCCAGGTGAGTCAGGTACACGTCGCTCCTCGCCGTCACACCGCGTCGATGCTCAGCCGGTGCCGGCTGCGCCCGGGAACCACGGCGGAGTCTGCCAGTGCGTACCGGACAAGACCAGCCATCGAGCAGCACCCGGCGTTGCGTGGCGGCCGGTGGACCGGTGCGCTGGACGTCGGAGTGTCCGGTTCGCTCGGCGGCCGGGGGCGCGGCGGGGTAGAACGGACCTCATGGACCTCACCGACCAGCCCACCGTCCTGCTCCCCGGTGACGTGCGGATGCCCCTGCTCGGCTTCGGCACCTGGCAGGCCACCGGCCAGGCCGGTTACGACGCCGTGCTGGCCGCGCTGGACACCGGCTACCGGCACCTCGACACCGCCACCGTGTACGGCAACGAGCGGGAGGTCGGCCGCGCGGTACGCGAGAGCGGGCTGCGCCGCGACGACGTCTTCATCACCACCAAGCTCCCACCCAACCGGGTGGGCCAGGAACGCGCCACGCTGGAGGCCAGCCTGGAGGCGCTCGGCGTCGACCACCTGGACCTCTGGCTGATCCACTGGCCGCCGTCGTCGCCGACGGACAGCATCCCGCTCTGGCGGGAGTTGATCGCCGCCCGGGACGAGAACCTCACCCGGGCGATCGGTGTCAGCAACTACAGCACCGCGCAGATCGACGAGCTGATCCAGTCCACCGAGGAGAACCCGGCGGTCAACCAGATCGAGTGGAGCCCCGCGCTGTACGACCGGCAGCGGCACGCCGAGCACCGGGACCGGGGCGTGGTGCTGGAGGGGTACAGCCCGTTCAAGACCAGCGACCTCAGTGACCCGGTGCTGGTCAGGATCGCCGCCGCGCACGGTGTGTCGCCGGCCCAGGTGGTGCTGCGGTGGCACATCGACCACGAGATCGTGGCGATTCCGAAGTCGGTGACCCCGGAGCGGATCACCGCCAACTTCGACGTCTTCCACTTCTCGCTCACGGCGGAGGAGATGCGCGACATCGACGCGCTCGGCCAGGTCTGATCGGCGAATTCCTTCAGTACGTGACCCGGCAGTGAAGGGTATCGACATCGACGTACGTGACGGTATAGCGTCCCGTCATCACGTTCGTCGATCCGTTCGTACCCGCCAGTCGCTGGAGGATCGCCATGGCCCGAACCCCGTCCATCCGTCTGCCCCGTCGTGGGGTGCTCGGCATCCCCGCCCTGGTGGTCGCCGCGCTGACCGTCGTCACCCGACCCGCCGCCGCGAGCGCCGCGCCGAAGGCCGAATGCCTCGCCGACCTGCTCCAGGACGCCTGATGGCGACGATTCCCTGGCTGGTGGACGTCCTGCGCGCCGCCGGGGTCCAGGTCGTCGTCGAGGGGGACTGGCTCAACCGGATGCGGCCCGGCTCGTTCGACCCGATCGGGGTGCTCTGGCACCACACCGCCTCGACCTCCAGCGCCAGCAATCCGCACCCGGCACTCGGCATCTGCATCAACGGTCGGTCCGACCTACCGGGCCCGCTGTGCCAGGCGCTCGTCGACTACAACGGTGTCTTCCACGTCATCTCCGCCGGTCGGTGCAACCACGCCGGAGTCAGCGGCGGCAGCGGACCGATCCCCGCCGGGGACGGCAACACCCTGATGATCGGGTGGGAGATCGACTACAACGGTGTCAACCAGGAGATGACCACCGCGCAGTACAGCGCGTCGCTCGCCGCCACCGCCGCCGTCCTCACCCGGCTCGGGCGGGACAGCAGCTATGCCCGAGGCCACCGGGAGACCAGCACCACCGGCAAGATCGACCCGTCCTTCATCGACCTGAACGTCATGCGCGCCGACGTGGCGGCGAGGATGACCGGCGGCGGCACGGCCTGGTCCTCCACCGTGGACAACACCACCAGTGGTCGGTTCACCGCCAGCGCCAACTGGGGTGTGTCGTCGTACTCCAGTCAGCGCTACGGCGCCGACTACCGGTACGCGGACCCGGTCGCCGCCAGCGACGTCGCGTGGTACCGGTTCAACGTCCCGGCCACCGCCACCTACCGGGTCGAGGCCTGGTGGCCCGCGAACTCCGGCTACAGCAGCGCCGCCCCGTACATCGTCGCCACGAGCGCCGGCAACCAGACCGTCCGGGTCGACCAACGGGCCACCGGCGGGCAGTGGCGTGTCCTCGGCACGTTCCCGCTGCCGGCAGGGGACGCCAACCGGGTCGGCGTGAGCCGGTGGAGCAACACCACCGGCCTGGTCATCGCCGACGCCGTACGCCTCACCCGGGTCTGACCTCGGCTGGCCCTGGTTCGACGACCCGGCTCCCGGGAAGTCGGGGTGTTCCGAGCACGCGGATGCCCCGACTTCATGGGATCGGAGTGGACCGAGGCGGCGGCAACTCGGGCCGGGCCGGCACGCGCGCGTCCGGAGACCGACGACCGCGGGTCGCGCACGGAGAGGTGCACTTGCCGGTGCCGAGCCCGTCGGTGCCCGCACGATGGAGCCACGAGCCGTGTACCTCGTTGACGTGGACGTCGCCACCCGCCCGCGTGTAGGACGCCTGCCAGTCGCGGATGGTCTCGTAGGCGCCGTGGTCGAGATAGTCCAGGTGCAGTTCGAGTTCGACGTGCTGTCCCGGAGGCAGGGCGGCGAGTCGGCGGGTGAGCCGGCCGGAGGCGACGAACGCGAGTGTTCCGGTGATCGACACGAGCCACGCGCCGGACGTCGGCTCGGTGACGTGGATCTCGCACCGGGCCAACCGCCACAACATGAAGAGCACCGCCGTCGCCATGCCCAGCCCGACCCCGATGAGCAGGTCCGTCGCGGCCACGCCGACGGCGGTGACCACGTAGATGGGCAGCTCCCGGTGTCGGGCGTACGTGCGGATCTGGGCGAGGCTCACCAGCCGTACGCCGACCACCACGAGGACCGCGGCGAGCGCGGCCATCGGGATCATCTCCAGCAGCACGGCGCCGGCCATCACGAACCCGGCGATCCAGACTCCGTGCAGGATGGCCGAGGCGCGAGTGCGTGCCCCGGCCGCGACGTTGGCCGAGCTGCGCACGATGACGCCGGTGACCGGGAGGCCGCCGAGCGTTCCGGACACGGCGTTCGCGGTGCCCTGGGCGATGAGTTCGCGATCGAGGTTCGCCCGTGGGTCGTGGTGCATCCGGTCGACGGCTACCGCCGAGAGAAGAGACTCCACGCTCGCCACCAGGGCGATGGTGAGGACTGCCGGGAGAACCTCCCACAGCGGTGCGTCGGGCCAGCGGGCGAAGGTGATCGCGCTCAGGGGGTTGGCCGGCAGATCGACCCGCTCCACGTCGGCGCCGGTGGCCGTCGCGACCACGGTGGCGACCACCACCGCCACCAGGGTCGCGGGCAGCATGGTGGTCTTGACCAGCCGCGACCAGACCAGCAACAGCGTCATGGTCAGCGCGCCGAGCAGCACTGACACACTGTGGTAGTCGGCGACCTGGCCGGGTAGGTCACGGAGATTCGCCCACGCCGAACTCTGGGGCGCTCCGCCGAGCGCGACGTGGACCTGGCTCAACGCGATGACCAGGCCGATGCCGGCCAGCATCCCGTGTACGACTGTTGGCGACAGAGCGAGCGCGGCCCGCCCGAGGCGGGTGATGCCCAGCAGGATCTGCAGGAGCCCGGCGACCGTCACGATCGCGGCCGTGCCGGCGAAGCCGAACTCGGCGATGGTGCCCGCGACGATCACCGTGAGCCCCGCCGCCGGCCCACTGACCTGGAGCGGCGCCCCGCTGAGCGCGCCGGCGACGATGCCGCCCACGACGGCCGCGATCAGCCCGGCCAGCAGCGGCGCTCCGGAGGCGGCGGCGATGCCCAGGGACAACGGGATGGCGATCAGGAAGACGACGACCGACGACGAGACATCGTGCCGAAATGACCTTAAAGCCGACATCTACCAAAAGGTACTTAGATAATATTAATGCATAGTTAAGCGTGATTCTTTCATCCTCGATATGGCGATTGGTCGCGCGGAATTTCCACCGCCGGTCTGCGTCAACCCGCGAGCAGCGACGTGCGGGGGCGTGACCGTCCAGGTCACGCCCCCGCCGTGGTGGTGTCGGCTCAGTTGCGGGAGCAGTTCGCCCCGTTGAGCGAGAAGCTTGTCGGCGACGAGTACGACCCGCTCAGGCTGCCCTGGTAGCCGAAGCTCGCGGTGCCGCCGGGCGCGATCGACCCGTTGTGGCCCACGTTGCGGGCGGTCACCGCTGACCCGCTCTGGCTCACCGTGGCGTTCCACGCGCTGGTGACCGTCTGCCCGCTGGGCAGCGAGTAGTTGAGCGTCCAGCCGTTGATCGCGCTCGACCCGGTGTTGGTGATCTGCACGTCGGCGGTGAAGCCGTTGTTCCAGGAGTTCGCCGTGTACTTCACCGCGCAGCTCGCGCCGCCGCTCGGCGGCGGGGTCGTCGGGTTGGTCGGCGGCTGGCCGCCACCGTTGACGCTGGCCGAGAACGAGTTCACCGCGAGGCCGACGCCGCCCTGCCACGGCTCGAAGCCGGCCTGGATGCTGGTCAGGTACCAGGAGTTGGTGATCGCGCCCCGGTTACGGGTGTCGTTGATGAAGTCCAGCACGCTGAAGTTCAGGCTGGAGATCGCCGATTGCGCGACGTAGGAGATGACGTTGTTGGAGCCGTTGCTGCCCCGCCAGACCTCCCAGGTGCGGCCGGCGAGGTTGGTGGTGCCGACCACCGAGCCGATGGGCTGGATCGAGCCCTGCCGGTTGAGCCAGATCATGATCTCCATCTGGTTCACCCCGTCCCGCTTGGGCGACGGGTCCAGCCAGATGTCGTACGACGCGTTGTAGGTGGCGCCGCTGACGTACCGGTAGGAGATGCTGCTGGTGGCGCTGCTGATCTGACTCACCTGCATCGGCAGGTTCGTGCCGGGGGAGCAGTTGGTGTAGTGACAACCGAAGAACACCGAGGGGTACGCCGTCGGCGCCCCGTTGGTGGGGCTGCTGCCATTCAGCGTTCTGATCTCGAAGCCGTTGTTGGTGACGTTGATGCACTGCTGGGCGGTGGTGCCCCAGCGGTTGTTCTGCACCACGTAGCGGCCCTGGATGGTGGTCGAGCCGTACTGGTCACAGATCAGGGTGTCGGCGGAGGCGTTGCCACCGAGAGCCACGGCCACCAGCGAACTGGCGACCAGCAACCCGGCGGCGGCCAGGGCTCGAATACGACGTTTCATGACGCTCCTTGACTCGGCGCGTGCCGGGCGCCGGATGTGGTGGGGTGGTACGGGAGCGCTCCCACGCTCAACCACACATTTACATGCCTGAAACTGCTGCGCAACCGTCCGCGTCGATCCGGCGAATTGTGAGGATTGCCATTCCCCGCCGGACGGCTGCCGACGGACGGCCAGCCAAGCGGCCCGGGTCGCCGACGGTCGGCGGGGTGCCGACCGATTGGGCCTGGTGTGCGCCGATCGCTCCGAGTAGCGTGTTGCCTCCAACGCGTGCCGCTCCCCCTCCGGAGGCGTACACCACCATGGGTGGCTCCCCCCTGCGCATCCTCGTCGTCGGCGCGGGCATCGCCGGCCTGGCCGTAGCCCGGGCGCTGCGCCTGGCGGGCTTCCGGCCCGACGTCACCGACAAGCTGCCCCCGGGGGAGTCCACCGAGACCGGTCTCTACCTGCCCGGCAACGCCGCCCGCGCGCTGCACCGGCTCGACCTGCACGACCCCGTCCGGCCGACCGGACAGGTGATCCACCGTCAGCGGTTCTACGACGCCGCCGGAGCGCAACTCTGCGAGGTCGACCTCGACGCCCTCTGGGCCGGCGTCGGAGAGTGCCGGGCGCTACCCCGGGCCGACCTGCACCGGGTGCTGCTCAGCGGTGCCGGCGGCGCCGTCCGGCACGGCGCCGAGGTCCGCACCCTGGAGCTGCTCCCGGGCGCGGTGGGCGTCACCTTCACCGACGGCACCACCACGGAGTACGACCTGGTGATCGGTGCCGACGGGCCACGCTCCTCGGTCCGCGCGCTGGCCGCGCTGGGCGGACCGCCGCGCCCGGTCGGGCAGGTCGTCTACCGGGCCGTCCTGCGCGACGGTCCACCGGTGACCGAGTGGACCGCGCTGCTCGGCCAGCGCTCCGGGTTCCTGATGGTGCCGATCGGTGCCGGACGGCTGCACATCTACGCCGACGAGGCCGGCACCGAGGAACCCGCGGACCCTCTCGCCCGGCTGCGGGACCTCTTCGCCGACTACCGGGGCGCGGTGCCCGAGGTGTTGGCCGCCCTCGACGAGGTGCACGTCGGGATCACCGACGAGGTCGAGTTGGGTCGCTGGTACCGGGGGCGGGTCCTGCTGGTCGGCGACGCCGCGCACGCCACCGCGCCAACGCTGTCGCAGGGTGCGGCGATGGCTCTGGAGGACGCCGTGGTGCTGGCCGAGTCGCTGCGCGCCGCCAACAGCGTGGAGGCGGCCCTGGTGGCGTACGAGAGTCGTCGCCGTCCGCGTACCCGATGGGTGCGGGACCGGACCCGGGACCGCAACCGCACCAGGGATGTCCCGCCGGCGCTGCGCGACCCGCTGCTGCGCGGACGCGGCGACCGCATCTTCGGGGAGCACTACCGGCTCCTGCTCGGCCCGCTGTAGGCCCGTAGTAGATCGTGTCACGCCACCCCACGCGGCGCTGCGACCTGCCGGGGACTATCCTCCTTGCGGATGACGGCCCGCCGATAACCAGCGTGTGCCGAGCGGGACAACCGAGAACCGGAGGCCACTCGTGACCACCGTCGCACCCAAGCCGGTCGTGACCCGGCCCTGGCCGGTCCGGGAGCCGGTCAAGGGGTCGGCCATCGCGCGGCTGCTGCGAACCACGGACGCGAAGCAGATCGGGATCATGTACATGATCACCGCGTTCGTGTTCTTCATGATCGGTGGCCTGATGGCTCTGGTCATGCGTGCTGAGCTGGCCCGACCCGGGCTGCAGTTCCTGTCGCCCGAGCAGTACAACCAGCTCTTCACGATGCACGGCACGATCATGTTGCTGTTCTTCGCGACGCCGATCGTGTTCGCCTTCGCGAACTACATCGTGCCGATCCAGATCGGTGCGCCTGACGTCTCCTTCCCCCGGCTGAACAGCTTCGCCTACTGGCTGTACCTGTTCGGCGGCACGATGGCGACCGCCGGATTCATCACCCCGGGCGGGGCCGCCGACTTCGGCTGGTTCGCGTACGCGCCGCTGAGCAGCGTCGAGCACTCGCCGGGCGTCGGCGCCAACATGTGGATCATGGGTCTGGCCATCTCCGGCCTGGGCACAATCCTCGGCGCCGTGAACATGATCACTACGGTGCTGACGCTGCGCGCGCCCGGCATGACCATGTTCCGGATGCCGATCTTCACGTGGAACATCCTGGTCACCAGCCTTCTGGTGATCCTGGTCTTCCCGCTGCTGGCCGCCGCGCTCTTCGCGCTCGCCGCGGACCGCATCCTCGGCGCGCACGTGTACGACCCGGCAACCGGTGGGCCGATGCTCTGGCAGCACCTGTTCTGGTTCTTCGGGCACCCCGAGGTCTACATCGTGGCGTTGCCGTTCTTCGGCATCATCAGCGAGGTCATCCCGGTCTTCTCCCGCAAGCCGATCTTCGGCTACAAGGGTCTGGTCGCCGCGACCGTCGCGATCGCCGCGCTCTCCATGAGCGTCTGGGCGCACCACATGTTCGCCACCGGCCAGGTGCTGCTGCCGTTCTTCAGCTTCCTGAGCTACCTGATCGCCGTGCCGACCGGTATGAAGTTCTTCAACTGGATCGGCACCATGTGGCGGGGCCAGATCAGCTTCGAGACGCCCATGCTCTGGGCGGTCGGCTTCCTGGTCACCTTCCTCTTCGGTGGTCTCACCGGTGTGCTGCTGGCCAGCCCGCCGATCGACTTCCACGTGTCGGACTCGTACTTCGTGGTGGCGCACTTCCACTACGTGCTCTTCGGCACCATCGTGTTCGCGGTCTTCGCGGGCATCTACTTCTGGTTCCCGAAGATGTTCGGCCGGATGCTCGACGAGCGCCTGGGCAAGGTGCACTTCTGGCTCACCATGATCGGCTTCCACACCACGTTCCTTGTGCAGCACTGGCTCGGCAACGAGGGCATGCCCCGTCGGTACGCCGACTACCTGCCCAGCGACGGCTTCACCACGCTGAACACGATCTCCACGATCGGCGCGTTCATCACCGGTATCTCCACGCTGCCGTTCATCTACAACTGCTGGAAGTCGTACAAGACCGGCCCAGTGGTCGAGGTGAACGACCCCTGGGGCCACGGCAACTCGTTGGAGTGGGCGACCAGCAGCCCGCCGCCGCTGCGCAACTTCGACCGGATGCCGCGGATCCGCTCCGAGCGGCCGGCGTTCGACGCGAAGTTCCCGGAGTTGGCGGCCGGTGGCCAGAGCCTGGCCGGCCCGCCGGAGGGTGGCGCCAAGCCGCTCACCAGCGAGTCGGACGGCGGAGCCAGCTACCGCGAGGACACCGCGAGCGACGTCGACCGACACTGACGCTCAAGCTCAGCAGTACGACGGGCGCCGCCCCCGGGACACCGGGAGCGGCGCCCGTCGCCATGTCCCGCCCCTGTCAATCCCTACTGCTCGCCCTCGTCCCAGCCGCTCCCCATCACCGCCGAGGCCCGCTCGACGTCGACTCGGCCTGGCCCGGTCCGGCCTGGCATTGGTCCGGTCCAGTCCGCGCGCTCTGGTCCGGTCCGGTTCGGCCCCCGCCGTCGACGCGGCCCTAGGGCGGCAATGTCGCTAGTGAGCGTGATGTCTGTGAGTCATCACGATGACTCACAGACATCAGGCTTAATGGCGTGTGTGCCTGCCGGCTGTCGGGCGGAAACCGCGATCTGCGGCTACCTGGCTCGGCGGGTCCGCCGGGGGCCCGGCCTGCCGCCCGGGGGCCTGGCCTGGTCTGCCGCGCGGGGCGTGCGCGGCTTGATGGCTCGGTCCGGGCTGAGCCGCTGGGTCTGGGTCCGGCTGTCAGCGGGCGGCTAGGGAGAGGTCGGTCTCGGCGGGCGGCGGGATGGCCGCTTCGGCGATGCGGCGGCGGCGCAGCTCGATCGGGAGCACCACCAGGGTGACCAGCGCACCGAGCGCCCCGGTCACCACGAAGCCCCAGAGTGGCGCGCTGGCGTCGATCACCGCGCCGGCGAGCGGTGCGCCGACCGCGATGCCGACGGTGACTGCGGAGCCGTGCAGACCCATCGCCTCACCGCGTACCTCGGCCGGAACCAGGCGGCTGACCGCGTCCGAGCCGGCCGCGATGGTCGGCGCGCAGAGCGCGCCAGCGGGGATCAACGCCAGGCACAGCAGCCACCAGTGCGCACCGCCCAGCCCCACCGGAATGGTGCACAGGGCCAGCGCGGCGGTCAGTGCCAGTGGAGAGAACGAGCGGTTCACCGCCCCGTAGGCGAAACCGCCGGCCAGCGAGGCGACCGCCCAGATGGCCAGGACAGCTCCGGTCCAGCCGACCTCGCCGCTGGCCCGCAGGACGGCGACCACCGCCACGTCGGTGCCCCCGAGCACCAGGGTCGCGGCCGCGCTGAGCGCCAGGACGGCGAGCAGTCGCGGGGTCAACCACTCGCGGCGCGGCACCCGGCGTTGGGGGCCGGTGGGCTCGGTGGCCTCCCGGATCGGTGGGTTGACCACCCACAGGGCGATCCCGGCGGCGACGATGCCGCCGCCGACCAGATACATGGTGGTCTGCGCGGAGATCGCGGTGACCAGGGCCACCGCCAACGCTGGGCCGATCATGAAGGACAGCTCCACCGACATCGAGTCCAGTGCGTAGGCGGGGCGGCGTTGGTCCTCGGGGACCAGCGCGGCGATCGACTGACGGACCACGGAGAAGATGGGCAGGGCCAGGGAGCCGGCCACGAAGGCGGCCGGCAGGAGCACGGGGTACGCCAGCGACGGCGCGGTGGACCAGAAGATCGCCTCAGCGATCGCGGTGAGCACCAGGACCGGGCGCAGTCCACGCCGGTCCACGAGTCGACCGAGCAGCGGCCCGCCGATCGCCGCGCCCACTGTGACCGCCGCGCCCACCAGGCCGGCTGCCCCATAGCCCCGATCGAGATCGAGCACGACGTGGAACGTCAGCGTCACCCCGGTCGCGGTGAGCGGGATGCGGGCGAGGACGGCAACCAGTAGCAGCGACCGCAGGCCGGGCAGGGCGAGCGCCCGCCGGTAAGGCTTCATGTTCACGTGGGTCCGTACCTCCGGCGTCATCCTCGACCGGCGGCGGCCCCTTGGCCAATCAATTAGCGCCTCATGCGGCCCTGATCACAGGCTGGCCGTGCATGACCACCCCGGCGCCCTCCATCGCGCGTAGGGCCACGTCGGTGGTCTCCGGGGCGACGGCGGCGGTCAACTCCAGCAGAACGGTGGTGGAGAAACCCTCCCGGGCGGCGTCCAGCGCGGTCGCCCGGACGCAGTGGTCAGTGGCGATGCCGACCACGTCGACCCGGTCCACGTCGCGCCGGCGCAGCCAGTCGGCCAGGCACTCGCCGTCGTCGGCATGGCCTTCGAAACCGGAGTACGCCGCCGCGTGCTCGCCCTTGTGAAAGATCGCCTCGACCTTCGCGGTGTTCAGTTCCGGGTGGAACTCCGAACCGCTGGTGCCGACCACGCAGTGCCGGGGCCAGGACTCCACGAAGTCCGGGGGATCGCCGAAGTGGGCACCCGGGTCGACGTGGTAGTCCTTGGTGGCGACCACGTGCGTCCACCGGTCCGGCTCGGTGGCGAGCAACCGGGAGATTCCGGCGGCCACCCCTGCGCCGCCGGCGACGGCCAGCGATCCTCCCTCGCAGAAGTCGTTCTGCACGTCCACGATGATCAGCGCGTTGGCCATCGGGGGGTTCCTCTCTCCGCGCGGTCGGTCGGTGGTGCTCGGGGGATGACTCAGCCAGCGGGTACGACGGTGACCGGCACGGCCGGGTCTCCGGCCGAGAGCTTCAGTCCTTCCCACGGGATGGAGATCAGGCACTCCCGCAGGTGCTCCCGTGACTCGTCGAGGGTCGGCAGCGGCACCGACTCGCCGGCGACCACGTACGACTGCTGGAGCAGGCGGTCGTTGGGCTGCCGATCCGGAACGCCCTGCGGGACGATGACCTCCTCGGTGGCGGTGCCGGTCGGCTTGTGCCGGCGGACCGCTACCTTTCGGCCGCCGATGGTGGCCTTGTGCTCGGACCGCTTCACGACCGGCCGGCCCTCGACCTCGACCAGCTTGTAGACCAGCCCGGCGGTCGGTGCCCCGGAGCCGGTGACCACGGCCGTGCCGGCGCCGTACATGTCGACAGGTTCGGCGGCCAGCGCGGCGATCGCGTACTCGTCCAGGTCACCGGACACGATGATCTTGGTCTCGGTGGCGCCCAGCGAGTCGAGCAGTTCCCGGGACTGCGCAGCGATCACCGCGAGGTCGCCGGAGTCGATCCGTACCGCCCGCAGGTCCGGCCCGGCCACCGCGATGGCGTTGCGGATGCCCTGGCTGATGTCGTACGTGTCGACCAGCAGCGTGGTGTCCTTGCCCAGCGTGGCGACCTGCGAGGCGAACGCCGCCCGCTCGTCGTCGTGCAGCAGGGTGAACGCGTGCGCTGCCGTACCCGCCGTCGGGATGCCGTAGCGCGCGCCGGCCGCGAGGTTGGACGTGAACCGGAACCCGGCCAGGTACGCGGACCGCGCCGCGGCCACCGCCGCCTCCTCGTGTGCCCGACGTGATCCCATCTCGATCAGCGTCCGGCCCCGCGCCGCGGTCACCATCCGGGCCGCCGCGGCGGCCACCGCGCAGTCGTGGTTGAGCACGGAAAGCGCCACCGTCTCCAGCACCACGCATTCGGCGAAGCCCCCGGAGACGGTGAGGATCGGTGAACCAGGGAAGAACAGCTCGCCCTCGGCGTACCCGTCGATGTCGCCGGTGAAGCGGTAGTCGGTGAGCCACGCCGCCGCCGTCTCGTCGACCACCCCGGTCCGCAGCAGGAAATCGACCTCGGTGGGGTCGAACCGGAAGTCGCGGATCAGCTCGATCAGCCGGGCCGTCCCGGCGACCACGCCGTACCGGCGGCCGCTGGGCAGCCGGCGGCTGAACACCTCGAAGACACACCGGCGGTCGGCGGTGCCGTCCTTCAGTGCCGCGCTGACCATGGTCAGCTCGTAGTGGTCGGTCAGGAGCGCGGGGCGGTGGATGCTCACCGCCCCAGCCTAAGGTTCAGCTCGGGTCGCCGCCGTCGTGGCCCGGGATCGAGCGCAACGCCGCCCACAATTCGGCCCGGCCGGTGACGCCGAGCTTGGCGTAGATCCGCTGGAGGTGGTTCTCCACGGTGCGCGCCGAGAGGTAGAGCCGTTCGGCGATGGCCCGGCTGGGAGCGCCGTGCGCGGCGAGGCGCGCCACCTGCCATTCCCGCTCGGTGAGCACTGGCGCGCCGGCCTGGAGCGCCGGCGTCCGGATCAGGTCGCAGCGCCCGAGCAACCCGGCGAGGCGTTCCCGGGCGTCGTTGGCGGCGGCCGAGTGTTGCCGGCGCAGCCGCTGGACGGCCTGGGAGGTGGCCTCCGCGGCGTACACGGTCAACTCCAGGGCGGCGTAGTCGTCGGCGACCGCCAGCAGATCGGTGGGGGAGTCGGTCACCGCGGCGCGGGCGTGTCGGGCCAGCAGCGGCGGGAGCACCCCGTCGACCCGCTCGGAGAGCTCGGCGAGGCGCTGCGCGACGGTGCGGCGGCTGCCGTCGGAGCAGGTGGGGCCGACAGCCATGCCCGCCTGGTCGAGTCGGACCAGGTCGTGCAGGACGTGCACCTCGTGCCCGGCGAAGCCGTCCGAGCGCAGCCGGTCCACCAGGTCACCGAGGTGTTTGACCGCGCCCGGCAGGTCGCCCGAGGCGGCGAGCGAGGCGCCCCGGGCCTGCTCCAGCCACGGGTAGAGCACCGCCATGCCCGGCGCGTGCGTGCGGTCGGCTTCGGCCATCGCCGCGACCGCCTGCGCGGCGTCACCGCGCAGCGCCGCCGCCTGGGCGCGTTCGGCCTGGGCCAGACCGGCGTAGACCCGGCTCGTGGCCAGCACCGCGCAGGCACCCAGCGAGGTACGCATGGCCGCGTCGCTCTGCCCACGCAGCCGGGCCGCGTACGCCTGGAGGATGGCCAGGTAGCCGGTGCCGAGGCGGAAGTCGCCGGCTCCGGCGAGGTCGGCGAACTCGTCGGCCACGATCGCGTCGATCCCGGCCAGGTCGCCGGTGAGCATCAGCCGGGTGCCTCGGGCCAGTTCCAGGGCCAACTGGAGGTATGGCATGTCGGTGCGCCAGCTCGCCGCGGCCGAGTGCACCTGGGCGATCGCCGTACCGCTGCGGGTCAGCTCGCCCTGCGCGGCCTGGACGTACGCGATGGTGGAACGGGCCAGCTCACGGGCGGCGACGCCCGCCGCCGGCCGGTCTAGCACTCGTCGGCTGAGCTGCACCGCGGCGGCAGTGTCCAGGCGGTGCAGGCGCATGATCGCCTCGAATGCGTGCACCCGGGACCGGTCGGCGGAGTCGCTGAGCTGCTCGGCCCGGCTGGCGATCTCCTCCACCGTGGACTCCCGGCTCAGCCCCCAGTAGCTGACCATGCCGCGGACGGTCAGCCACCGGCAGAGCCGCCGCTCGTCGCCGGGCTCGGGAGCGACCGCGTCGAGAACGTCGATCGCCTCGTCGGGCCGGTCGGCGAACATCAGGATGGTGGCCAGCAGCTCCGCCGCGTCGTAGCCGCCGTCGGTGTGCAGCGCGGCCCGCGCCAGGCGGGTCGCCAGCGGCACGTCGTAGCGGGTGAACGCCTGCACCGCGGCGTCCAGCAGCAGAGCCGGATCCTGTGCGGTGCCCGAGTCGAGTCGCCAGACCGCCACCCGCAACAGGTCGTCGCGTCGGCGTTTGCCGACCTGCTCGAGCAGCTCGGCGAGGTGTGCCTGAAGCCGGCGGGTGCGGCTGACCGGGCAGCGACGGCGCATGACCTCGCCGTAGAGCGGGTGCGCCAGCCGGACGTTGGTGCGCCGGTCGTGCTGGATGACGGTGATCAGCCCGCGTTCCTCGGCGGTCTCCACGTCCGACTGTTCGGCGGCCTGCCTAAGGAGGTGCAGGCCCAGCGGCTCGCCGAACGCGACCAGCTCGACGACCGCGCGGACGCCGTCGGTGAGCTTGCCGACCCGGGTGTCGATGAGGTCGGTCAGGTTGGGCGCCAGTTCCAGTCGCCCGGTCCACTTCCAGATCCCGTACGTGCGCTTCAACTCGGCGCTGCCGTTGGCGGCGTGCACCAGCTCGCGCAGCAGCAGCGGGTTGCCGGCCGACAGCCGGCCGAGCCGGTCGGCGGAGTTGGCGTCGACCGGGCCGCCCAGGATCGCCGCCAGCAGGTCGGTGGTCTCCTCCTGCGGCATCGGGGTCAGCTCGACGTGCTCGACCAGGTCGTCGGTCCAGAGTGCGCGGATCGGCAGTGGGATCTGCTCACCGTCGCGCAGGGTGCCGACCACTGTGGCGTTCTCGGCGCGGGCGACGAGATGCACGAGCGCGGCCGAGGGGGGATCGAGCAGGTGGGCGTCGTCGATGGCGAGCACGATCCGTCGGCCGGCCGCCTGCTGTTGCAGCACGTTGAGCGCCCAGCGCAGGATGCCGGCGGGGGAGAGGCCCTGCGGCTGCTCGGCGGGGAGGACCTGGACGAGCCCGCCGAACGGCAGCGCGGCGGTGGTGGCGCTGGCGGCGATGGACCAGATCGCGAACCGGTCGGTGGGCAACGCGCCCACGCCCTCGCGTAGCAGGCGACTCTTGCCGATGCCAGCGCTGCCGCTGAAGAAGAGCCCGCGGCCGGCCTCGCCGGTCACGGCCTCCAGCAGGCGGTTGAGCTCATCCGTGCGGCCGACGAACTCCCATCGACTCATTCGCGCAGCATATCGACCGGAATCCGTCCGCGCCCGTACCGTCACCGTGCGAAGTTGAGTAATCGCACAATTACCGCTGAGTATTCGAGGTGTTCCGCTCGGTTGCCGGCCCGCCCGTAGTCTTCCGACATCCGGGTTGACGTACCGGAAATTTCGCGACCGGACCCCCGGTCACCTGCAACGGGAGGCACCTGATGAAGCAGGGCCCTCTCCCCTCGGTCGATTCGCCCGGCGACATGACCGGCCCAGCCGACCTGCCCACCTGCGGCCCCCTCCCCACCCGGGTCGGCGTGTCCGGCGCCGCCCCGGACGAGCCGCTCGGGGTGGTCGCCGTCGGTCCGGCCGGTGCCGAGCGGCGTGCGGTGCTGGCCACCCTGCTCGGGCTCGACCCGGTCATGCTCACCGTGCCGGCGGGCAGCTGGTTGGTGGTGCGCGACGCCAAGGTGCCCACCCGGGCGGCGTTCGTGCCCGGTTACCGGCAGCCGCACTCGTACGGCGCGGACCGGGACGCCGCCGGTCCGGCGTTGGCCCGCCCGCCCCGGCGTGTCGAGCTGAGCGTGCCCCAGCCGCTGCTGCGGCACTTCACCCTGGTCGACGTTCCGGACACCGCCACCCTCGGCGTGTCCGGCACCCGGGTGCTGCTCGAAGCGGCGGGCCGGGCCGGCGCGTTGCTCTTCGTGATCGCCGCCGACCAGGCCTTCACCGCCGCCGAGTTGAACCTGCTGGCCGAGGTCGCCCCGACCGCGGTGGAGGTCGTCTTCGCGGTCACCCCGGGCGCGGCGGGTTGGGCTCCGCTGGCCGACGGCACGGCGACTACGGAGGGCGCGGGGGCGTCCGTCCCGCCGGTCGGGGGTGCGGAGACCGAGGTGGATGCGGTGGCGGTCACTGTGGAGGCACACCGTGCGGCGCTCCTGGCCGCGGTGCCGGCGCTGGCCGGCGCGCGGTGGTTCCCGGTCGACGGGGCCGACACTGCCGCCGACCTGCGGCGGGCGCTGGTGGGTTGGGCGTCGCGTGAGGGGTTGCAGCGGGCCAGCGTCGACCCACCGATCCTGCCGGGACAGCAGGGCCGTGTCGCCGTGGCCGCCGATCCGGGTGACTGGTCCGAGCGGCTCGACCGCCACGCCCGCTCGTGTGCTCAGCGGATCCGCCAGCACCTCGCCCTGGAATTGGCGAACATCCACCTACGGGCCGTTCAGGAGATCGTGTTCGGGGTCGGCCTCGCCGGCCTGCCGGATCTCCTCGACCGTGAGATGGCGGCGTTGTCGTTGTTGGCCACCGCACAGTGCGATCAGGCGGTGCGCGGCATCATGACCGATGTCGCGTCCCAGGTGCTCGGCGCGCCGCCGGCCGAGGGCGTGCGCCGCCGGATCGCCACCGCCGTGCGGTACGGCCTGGCCGACCACCGGCCCGGCCACGAACTGGACAAGGTGCTGTTGATCACCAGCACGGCCGGCGTGGCCGAGTTGACCGGCCTGGAGGCGATCGCCGCCGCCGCCAGCTATCCGGTGGCGTCCCGTGACGAGGTGCTCCCGCCCATCGCGGTGGCGCTCTCCGGCGGATGCTGGCAGCAGTGGCGTACGCCCGGCAACGCTGACCACAGCGCGGCGCGGGCCTGGTCCCAACGGGCGGTGCGTGAGGTCGAGTTGGGGTTGTCCAGGGAGATCTCCCGACGGTTCGAGGTGATCCGCCTCTCGCTGGGCGTGGTGCTCTCCGATGCAGTCGATCACGGCATTCTGCTCGCCTGACGGCGCGTCCACCGGCTGGTCCGGGTCCGGTCCGGACCCCACCTCCGATGGCGTCCGGGGCGGGTCGGGACGGCCCGGGGTGGGTGATCCGCGCCGGTCCGGCGTTCCGGTTCCTCGGTTCCGGGAAACCGGTGGCACGATGGGGGGCATGGCGGCTCCGCAGGTTGCACCGGTCGAGACGCCGGACACTGACGAGGTGCCGGCGTCCGACCGGCAGTGGGTGACGATCGTGTGGGACGACCCGGTCAATCTGATGACGTACGTGACCTGGGTCTTCCAGAAGCTTTTCGGCTACAGCCGGGAGAGGGCCGAACAGCTGATGCTGGACGTGCACCACAAGGGCCGTGCCGTGGTCTCCACCGGTGCCCGCGAACGGATGGAGCACGACGCGTCGCAGCTGCACGCGTACGGGCTGTGGGCGACGGTGGACAGATCATGAGCATGTTCCATCGCCAGGCCGGTCACTACGTCGCCGTCTTCGCCGTCGACGAGGTGCGGGTGCTGCGCAAGGTCGCCTCCGAGGTGGTGGGTCTGCTCACCGACGGCTTCGACCACACCGACCCGGTGGTCGGTCGGCTCTTTCCGGCGGTCTACCCGCAGGACGCTCCGGGCACCGCCGAGTTTCGCCGCTACACCGAGGGCGACCTGAAGACCGCGAAGATCGATCAGGCGGGGGCGATCCTGGCCGCGTTGCCGGACGAGGCCGGCGGCGAGGTGCGGCTGGACGCCGAGGCCGCCGAGGCGTGGTTGCGGGCACTGAACGACGCACGGCTCGCGATGGGCGTCCGCCTGGAGATCAAGGACGGCACGGATCTGGGCGAGGAGCTGGACGACGCCGTCGCTGAGGACCCGGGTTCCAGCCGGGTGTTCCAGCTTTCGGTCTACGCCTATCTCGGGTATCTACAGGAGTCGCTGCTCAACGCCTTGATCGACTAAGGGTGACCGGCACCACTTCGGCCTGTGCCCGGCAGGCGTTAGGCTGGTGCACGTGCTGAGCATCGACCGGTCGATCATTGACGCGATCGTCGCCCACGCGCGCCGGGATCACCCTGACGAGGCGTGCGGCGTGGTCGCCGGTCCCGTCGGCAGCGACACCCCGACCCGGCACATCCCGATGGACAATGCGGCGCGGTCGATGACCTTCTACGAGTTCGACTCGATGGAGCATCTGCGCGTGTGGCGGGAGATGGACGACCGGGACGAGGAGCCCGTCGTCATCTACCACTCGCACACCGCCACCGAGGCGTACCCGTCGCGGACGGACGTCTCCTTCGCCGGTGAGCCGGGGGCGCACTACCTGCTCGTCTCGACCCGTGAGCCCGACTCGGAGGAGATCCGGTCGTTCCGGATCGTCGACGGTGTGGTCACCGAGGAGCCGGTCCGTGTCGTGGAGGCCGCTGTCGACCCGCACGCCGTCCAGTCGTACATGTTCGGGCAGAGCCCGGCGACGGTCGATTACGAGTGTTCCGGCCGCTGACCTGTCAGCGCCGCAACCATCTCGTCCCGTCAGCGTAGGCACACCCGATCGAGGAGTTCCCCATCATGGCCATTGAGGTTCGCATCCCCACCATCCTGCGCAGCTACACCGGCGGCGCCAAGGTCGTCGAAGGCACCGGCGACACGCTGGCCGACCTGCTCACCGACCTGGATTCCCGGCACGGCGGTCTGCGCGGCCGGCTGATCACCGACGCGGGCGCGCTGCACCGCTTCGTCAACGTCTACGTCAACGACGAGGACGTCCGCTTCCTCGGCGCGCTCGACGCGAAGCTCTCCGACGGCGACAGCGTCACCATCCTGCCGGCCGTGGCCGGCGGCGCGTTCGGCTTCGCCGCGGCAGCGGCGATCAGCTCGCACAGCGCCGCGGCAGCGGCGATCAGCTCGCACAGCGCGGCGGCAGCGGCGATCAGCTCGCACAGCGCCAGCTCGCCGAGTGCCGTCGACGCGGTGGCCCGCGACGCCGTCGCGGCTCGCTGAGGTCGGCCGCCATGGCGCGGTACGACAGCCTGCTCGACGCCTGCGGGGGCACGCCGCTGGTCGGCCTGCCCCGACTCTCCCCGACGGTGCCCGAGGGGGCCCCTCCGGTGCGGCTCTGGGCCAAGCTGGAGGACCGCAACCCCACCGGCAGCATCAAGGACCGCGCGGCGCTGTTCATGGTCCGGGCGGCGGAGGAGGCTGGCCGACTCCGCACGGGTGACACGATCCTGGAACCGACGAGCGGCAACACCGGCATCTCGTTGGCCATGGTGGCGAAGCTGCGCGGCTACCGGCTGGTCTGCGTGATGCCGGAGAACGTCTCCACCGAGCGGGTGCAACTGCTCCGGATGTACGGGGCCGAGATCATCTTCTCGCCGGCGGCGGGTGGTTCCAACCAGGCGGTCGCCACGGCGAAGCAGATCGCCGTCGAGCACCCCGACTGGGTGATGCTCTACCAGTACGGCAACGAGGCGAACGCGCGGGCGCACTACGAGACGACCGGGCCGGAGCTGCTGCACGACCTGCCCAGCATCACGCACTTCGTGGCCGGGCTGGGCACCACCGGCACCCTGATGGGCACCGGCCGTTACCTGCGGGAAAAGGTCGAGGGCATTCAGATCGTGGCTGCCGAGCCGCGCTACGGCGAGTTGGTCTACGGGCTGCGCAACATCGACGAGGGGTACGTTCCGGAGCTCTACGACGCGTCGGTGCTCTCCCGGCGGTTCTCGGTCGGCACCCGGGACGCGGTGTTGCGCACCCGCCAGCTGGTGGAGGTGGAGGGCATCTTCGCCGGCTTCTCCACCGGTGCGATCCTGCACGCCGCGCTGGCGGTGGCGCACGAGGCGGTGCGCGACGGCCGGCGGGCCGATGTGGCCTTCGTGGTCTGCGACGGCGGATGGAAGTACCTGTCCACCGGCGCGTACGGCGGCACCCTCGCCGACGCCGAGGACGCCCTGGAGGGGCAGCTCTGGGCCTGACCGATCTGGTCTGCCGACTACGGGCCGTCGACATTCGTCGACGGCCCGTACGCATGGTGAGGTACCGCGAGCAGGTGTCACGTTCGTGACAACTTCCGTTGGATGATTCTTGCTGCCGGGTGCGCCAGCGTAGGCTGCGCAGCGTGGCGTACGCGTCGGTAGAGATCATCGCTGGGACCATCGCCGGCACAGGTGCTACTGACAGTGACAGCGAGACCACTCGATGCGACTGACCGTTCTGGGAAGCGCCGGCAGTTTCCCTGGCCCCGAGTCGCCCTGCTCGGCCTACCTCGTCGAGGCCGACGGGTTCCGGCTCCTGGTCGACTTCGGCTCGGGGTCGCTGTCCAGCCTTCAGCGGTACGCGGGGTTGCACGCCCCGGACGCCATCCTGCTGACCCACCTGCACTGTGATCACATGTTCGACGCCGTGCTCTACGTGGTGGTGCGCCGGTACGCCCCGGACGGCCCCTACCCGGCGCTGCCGGTGTACGCGCCCGCCGGCGCGCCGGACCGGCTCAGCGCCGCCTACGGGGACGACGGTTCGGTGGAGGACGTGTACCAGTTCTACGCGCTCCAGCCGGGCACCTTCCCGATCGGCCCGTTCGCCGTCACCGTCGACCGGGTCAACCACCCCGTCGAGACGTACGGTGTGCGGCTGGAGCACGAGGGCCGTTCGCTGTGCTACTCGTCGGACACCGCGCCCTGTGAGGCGCTGCTGCGGCTGGCCCAGAACGCCGACGTGTTCCTCTGCGAGGCCAGTTACCTCGACGGCGTGGACAATCCGCCGGATCTGCACCTGACCGGCCGGGAGGCCGGCGAGGCGGCGACCAAGGCCGCCGTGGGACGGCTGCTGCTCACCCACCTGGTGCCCGCCTGGGGCAGCGAGGCGCACACGTTGGAGTCGGCCGCCGCGGCGTACACCGGCCCGCTCGAAGTGGTCCGACCCGGCGCCAGCTACGACATCTGACCCACCGGGGCACCGCGGGCGGGGTGGATCGCCGCACCGCATAGGGTGCAGGCATGGCGCGACCTGACGGGCGAGGGCCCTCTCAACTCCGACCGGTGACCCTGACCCGAGGCTGGAGCACCCATCCGGAGGGCTCGGTGCTCGTCGAGTTCGGCGGCACCCGGGTGCTCTGCACGGCGAGCGTCACCGAAGGGGTGCCCCGCTGGCGCAAGGGCTCCGGGCTCGGTTGGGTGACCGCCGAGTACGCGATGCTGCCCCGGGCCACCAACACCCGCTCCGACCGGGAGAGCGTCAAGGGCCGGGTCGGTGGCCGTACCCATGAGATCTCCCGGTTGATCGGCCGTAGTCTGCGGGCCAGCATCGACCTCAAGGCGCTCGGCGAGAACTCGGTGGTGCTCGACTGCGACGTGCTCCAGGCCGACGGCGGCACCCGCACGGCCGCGATCACCGGCGCGTACGTCGCGTTGCACGACGCGGTGAGCTGGCTGGCCGCCCGCAAGTCGTTGGCCGGTAAGCCGGAGAAGGTGATGCACCGCTCGGTGGCCGCGGTCAGCGTGGGGATCGTCGCCGGGGAGGCACGGCTCGATCTCTGCTACGAGGAGGACGTCGCCGCCGAGGTGGACATGAACGTGGTGTGCACCGGCACCGGAGACTTCGTCGAGGTGCAGGGCACCGGCGAGGCGGGCGTGTTCGCCCGCGACCAGCTCGATGCCCTGCTCGACCTGGCCGTCGCCGGCTGCGCCGAGTTGGCCGAAGCCCAACGGAAGGCACTCGCATGAACAAGGTCCTGCTCGCGACCCGTAACCGTAAGAAGCTGGTCGAGCTTCAGCGGATCCTGGACGGCGCGCTCGGCGCGCACCGGATCGCCCTGCTCGGGCTGGACGACATCGAGCAGTACGCGGAGCTGCCGGAGACCGGCCTGACCTTCGGCGAGAACGCGCTGATCAAGGCGCGGGAGGGTTGCCGGCAGAGCGGCCTGCCGACCATCGCCGACGACTCCGGGCTCGCTGTGGACGCGCTCAACGGAATGCCGGGGGTGTTCAGCGCCCGCTGGTCCGGCCAGCACGGCGACGACCGGGCCAACCTTCAGCTGGTGCTGGACCAGATCGGCGACGTGCCCGATGAGCAGCGGGCCGCCTCGTTCGTCTGCACCGTCGCCTTGGTGCTGCCGGGCGGCAAGGAGCACCTCGTCGACGGCCGGCAGTCCGGGCGGGTGCTGCGCGCCCCGCGCGGTGACGGTGGGTTCGGCTACGACCCGATCTTCCTGGGCGACGGACAGGACCGCACCAACGCCGAGCTGACCCCGGCGGAGAAGGACGCCATCAGCCACCGGGGCAAGGCGTTGCGTGAGCTGGCCAAGCTGATCGCCAAGGTGCTGCCGCCCGCCGCCTGACCCGCGGCGGACGACACTGACCCGCCGGAGATCAGCCCAGCGGGCCGACCTCCCGTTCGATGGCGGCGCGCAGCTCCGGCCCGGCGACGACGGCTCGGGCCGCCTCCATCACCGGGGCGAGGAACACGTCCGGGCCGGGCTCGCCGGCTGCCGTACCGAGCGCGGCGACGGCCGCCCGGCCGGCCGGCGACGGCTCCAGCGGCGCGCGCAGCTGGAGGCCGCGTACGCCGGCCAGCAGCTCCACCGCGAGCAGGCTGGTCAGGTTGTCCAGGACGGTGCGCAGCTTCTTGGCGGCGGCCCACCCCATCGAGACGTGGTCCTCCTGCATTCCGCTGGTGGGCAGCGAGTCCACCGAGGCGGGGGCGGCCAGCCGACGGTTCTCGGCGACGATCCCGGCCGCCGTGTACTGGGCGATCATCAGCCCGGAGTTGACCCCGGCGTCGGGGGAGAGGAACGCCGGCAGTTCCCGGGAGCGGGTGACGTCGAGCAGCCGGTCGACCCGCCGCTCGGCGATCGCGCCGACCTCGGCGGCGGCGATGGCGAGGAAGTCCGCGGCGAAGCCGAGCGGTGCGCCGTGGAAGTTCCCGGTCGACTCGACCCGGCCGTCCGGCAGCACCACCGGGTTGTCCACGACGGACACCAGCTCCCGGCCGGCGACGGTGCGGACGAAGTCCAGGGTGTCGCGGGCCGCGCCGGCCACCTGCGGCGCGCAGCGCATCGAGTACGCGTCCTGCACGGCGTGCGCCAGGTCGTCGCGGTGCGAGTCCATCACCCGGGAGTCCTGCAACAGGCGGTGGATGTTCGCCGCCGACGTCGTCTGACCGGGGTGCGGGCGGATCGCGTGCAGCTCGGGCAGGAACGGCCGTTCCGAGCCGAGCATCGCCTCGATGGCCAGCGCGGCCGTCACGTCGGCCATGGCGAACAGGTGGGCGGCGTCGTGGATGGCCAGCAGCAGCATGCCGAGCATGCCGTCGGTGCCGTTGATCAGCGCCAGCCCCTCCTTGGCGGCCAGCTCGATCGGCTTGAGCCCGGCGGCGGTCAACGCGTCGGCGGCGTCCTGCCGCTCACCGGCCGGGCTGAGCACCCAACCCTCACCGAGCAGCACCAGCGCGCAGTGCGCCAGCGGCGCCAGGTCGCCGGAGGCGCCCAGCGAGCCGTGTTCCGGGACCCACGGGGTGATGTCGTGGTTGAGCAGGTCGACCAGGGCTTCCGCGACCAGCGGCCGGACTCCGGAGCGGCCCAGGGCGAGGGATCGGACCCGCAGCAGCATCATGGCCCGGACCACCTCGCGGGGCATCGGGGCGCCCACACCGGCGGCGTGCGAGCGGATCAGCGCGTGTTGCAGCTCGGCCCGCCGCTCCGGCGCGACGAAAGTGTTGGCCAACGCGCCGAACCCGGTGGAGACCCCGTAGACGGGACGGCCCGACGACTCGATGCCGTCCACGATGGCCCGGCTGGTCGCCATCGCGTCGATGGTGGCCGGGGCGAGGACGACGGTGGCGGTGCCTCGAGCCACCGCGAGCACGTCGTCGGCGCGGACTCCGGTGGGCTGGATGGTCACGTGCGTCATTGCGGAACTCCGTTGCGTATTACCTGGCGGATCAGGGGGACACCGGGCCGGTAGGCCAGGTGCAGGTGTGAGGGCGCGTCGAGGATGACGAGGTCGGCCCGCGCGCCGGGGGTGAGGACGCCGATGTCGTCGCGGCGCAGCGCCCGTGCGCCACCGGCGGTGGCGGCCCAGACCGCCTCCGCCGGGGTCATCCGCATCTCGCGGACCGCGAGGGCCACGCAGAACGGCATCGACGAGGTGTACGACGAGCCGGGGTTGCAGTCCGTCGCCAGCGCCACCGTGACACCGGCGTCGAGCAGCCGGCGGGCGTCCGGGTAGGGCGAGCGGGTGGAGAACTCCGCCCCGGGCAGCAGGGTCGCCACGGTGCCCGCCCCGTCGCTGTGGGCCGCGTCGGCCAGCGCGGCCACGTCGGCGTCGCTCAGGTGGGTGCAGTGGTCGACGCTGGCCGCGTCCAGCTCCACACCCAGTTGCACCCCGGGACCGGGGCCGAGCTGGTTGGCGTGCAGCCGTACGCCCAGCCCGGCCGCCTGACCGCAGGCGAGGATGGCGCGGGCGTGGTCCACGTCGAAGGCGCCCCGCTCGCAGAACACATCGATCCACTTCGCGTACGGGGCGGCGGCGGCCAGCATCGGCCCGCAGACCAAACCCACGTAGTCGTCGGGGCGGTCGGCGTACTCGGCGGGCACCACGTGCGCGCCCAGGAAGGTGGTCTCGGTGCTGGTCTCGGCGGCGATCCGCAGCGAGCGGGCCTCGTCGGCGACGGTCAGGCCGTACCCACTCTTGATCTCCATGGTCGTGGTGCCCTGGCGCAGCGCCTCCCCGCGCAGCCGGCGCACGGTGGCCCGTAGCTCGTCGTCGGTGGCGGCCCGGGTGGCGCCGACGGTGGTCCGGATTCCGCCGCCGGTGTAGGGCTGACCGGCCATCCGGGCGGCGAACTCGGGGGCCCGGTCCCCGGCGAAGACCAGGTGGGCGTGGCTGTCCACGAAACCGGGCAGCACGGCGGCACCCCCGGCGTCGACGTGGTGGTCGGCGGCCGGCGCGTACGCGGACGGCCCGACCCAGACCACCCGACCCGCCTCGACCAGCACGGCGGCGTCGCGGCGGATGCCGAGCGGACCCTCGCCGGCACCGTTGGTGACCAGTTCCCCGATGTTGTCGACGAGCAGGCTGCCGCTCATGCGGGCGTCACCGCCTCGATCGCGGACGACAGTTCGGCCGGCACGTCGACGGTCAGGTGCCGGCCCTCGGCCACCACCACCCGGCCGTCCACCACCACCTGCTCGACGTCCGCCGCGCCGGCGGCGAAGAACGCGCCCACCGGCGGCACCCCGGCGGTGCGGGCGCTGTCCAGGCGTACCGTCACCAGGTCGGCACGGGCGCCGACCGCGATCCTGCCGGCGTCACCCCAGCCCAGCGCGGCGTGCCCGGCGACGCCGGCTGCGTTCAGCAGGTCGAGCGGCGCGAAGTGGCCGCGCCGGCGGGTCCGCAGCCGCTCGTCCAACTCGACCGCCCGAGCCTCCTCGAACAGGTCGATCACGGCGTGGCTGTCGCTGCCGAGGCTCAACCGGATGCCGGCGTCGGCCATCAGCCGGGCCGGGCCGATGCCGTCGGCGAGGTCCCGCTCGGTGGTCGGGCAGAGACACACGCCGGTCCGGCTGTCGGCGAGCAGGGACAGGTCCGTGCTGGTGGGGTGGGTGGCGTGGACGGCGGTGGTGTGCGGCCCGAGCACGCCGTGCTCGGCGAGCAGCGCGGTGGGCGAGCGCCCGTGCACGGCCCGGCACTCGTCGTTCTCGGCGGGCTGTTCGGAGAGGTGCACGTGCAACGGCGCCTGCCGCTCCCGGGCCCAGTCGGCGACACGGCGCAATTGATCGGCCGGGACGGCCCGCACCGAGTGCACGGCCGCGCCGACCCGCACGTGCGGGTCCGTCGGCTGGAACGCGGCGGCCCGCTCGGCCCAGCGGCCCGCGTCACCGTCACCGAAGCGGCGTTGCGGCCCGGCGAGGGGCTGACCGTCCACGCTGGAGGTCAGGTAGGCGGCGTCCAGCACTGTGAGTCGGATCCCGGCGTGCGCGGCGGCCTCCACCAGCGCCGCGCCCATCGCGTTCGGGTCGTCGTAGGCGCCGCCGTCCGGTCGGTGGTGCAGGTAGTGGAACTCGCCCACGCAGGTGATGCCGGCGAGCGCCATCTCGGCGTAGACGGCTCGGGCGAGCGCGAGGTAGGTGTCCGGGTCCAGCCGGTCCGCGACGGCGTACATCTGGTTCCGCCAGGTCCAGAAGTCACCCCGCCCGCCGTGGGTGCGCCCGCGTAGCGCCCGGTGGAAGGCGTGCGAGTGCACATTGGCCAGCCCCGGCAGGGTGAGGCCGGGCAGTGGCACCGCGTCGGCGTGCACCTCGACCCCGGCCTCCGGTCCATGCGCTCCCAGCAGCGGCGTCACCGCGGTGATCCGGCCCTCGTCGACCTCGATCAGCACGTCGGGCGTGGGCTCGGCGTGCTCGGGCAGCCAGGCGTAGTCCGCCAGCCAGCGGGTGGTGGTCATGCCGCTCGCCTCCTTTGGAGCTGAATCGTCTGCGACATCAGCGGCCGGGAGAATGTCGGCTGCTCAGGTGACCTCAGCGGCGGGGATGACAGCAACGGCTGCGATGACAGCAACGGCTGCGATGAGAGCAGCGGCTGGGGCGCGGCGGCTGATTCGTTCGCGACATCAGCTCCAAAGGACAACGACAAGAGGTGCCCAGCAGCGTCGCGCCGGAGACCACACACCCGCACTCGCTGAAGGGCCGGGGCACTCGGCCGCCGGCTCGTCAGCTCGATCGAGCGCATGTCAGCTCCTCCAGCACCCGGGCCAGCGCCCGCACCCCGGCGGCGCAGTCGTCGTCGGTGGCGGCCTCGGCGGGGGAGTGCGAGACGCCGGTCGGGTTGCGCACGAAGAGCATCGCGGTGGGCAGGTGAGCGGCGAACACCCCGGCGTCGTGCCCCGCGCCGGTGGGCAGCACCGGCGCGTCGAGCAGCGTGGCCAGCCGTTCGGCCAACCCGCCGTCGAAGGCGACCACCGGGGTGGCCGACTCCTCGGTGACGGTCACCGTCGTACCGTCGCGGCGGGCCCGCTCGGCGAGCTTGCCGCGTACCGCCTCGACCAGGCCGGTCAGCGTCTCCGGGTCGGCGGCCCGGGCGTCCAACCAGCCGGTCACCTTCGACGGGATCGCGTTGGTGGCGTTGGGCTCGACGGCGACCCGGCCCACCGTGGCGTGCGCGCCGCGCAGCCGGGCCTCCTTGTTGGCCGCCAGCACCGTGAACGCGTAGGTCAGCATCGGATCGCGGCGGTCGGCCATCCGGGTGGTGCCCGCGTGGTTGCCCTCGCCGACGACGTCGAAGCGCCACCGGCCGTGCGGCCAGATCGCGCTGGCCACCGCCACCGGCGCGTCCGTGTCGACGAGCGCGCGGCCCTGTTCGACGTGCAACTCGACGAACGCGCCGAACCGGCCCAGCAACTCCGGACGGGCGCCCGCCGGCCGGTCACCGAGCGCCTCGGCGAAGCTCACCCCGGCCGCGTCGCGCAGGCCGGCCGCGCGTTCGGCCGTCAGCGCCCCGGTGAGCAGCCGCGACCCCAGACACGGTACGCCGAAGCGCGCTCCCTCCTCCTCGACGAAGGCGCCCAGGACCAGCGGCCGGTCGGGGGTGACACCGGCGGCGCGCAGCTCGTCCACGGCGAGGAACGCGCTCACGATGCCGAGCGGCCCGTCGTACGCCCCGCCGTGCGGCACCGAGTCGAAGTGGCTGCCGGTGAGCACCGCGTCGGACGCCTCCGGGTCACCCCAGTGGGCGAAGAGGTTGCCGTTGCCGTCCTCGGTGACCGGCATGGCACGGTGCTCGGCCTGCGCCCGGAACCAGGCGCGCAGCTCGAGCTCCGGCTCGGTCAACGCGTACCGCAGGTAGCCGCCACTGTCGGCGTCCCGCCCGACCGGCGCGATCTCGTCCCACAGCGCCCGGAACCGGGCGGAAAGGTCGTCGCTCACGCGGGGTCACCCTCGGTCATCGGGACCCGGACCCCGGTGCGGCCGGCGACCTCGCGGGCGCTTTCGTAGCCGGCGTCGACGTGCCGGATGACGCCCATCGCCGGGTCGTTGGTGAGCACCCGCTCGATCTTCTGACCGGCGAGAGCGGTGCCGTCGGCCACGCACACCTGCCCGGCGTGGATCGACCGGCCGATGCCCACCCCGCCGCCGTGGTGGATGGACACCCAGGACGCCCCGCTTGCCGTGTTGACCAGGGCGTTGAGCAGCGGCCAGTCGGCGATGGCGTCGGAGCCGTCGGCCATCCCCTCGGTCTCCCGGTACGGGCTCGCGACGCTGCCGGTGTCCAGGTGGTCCCGGCCGATCACCACCGGGGCGGAGAGTTCGCCGGAGGCGACCATGTCGTTGAACCGCACGCCCGCCCGGTCCCGTTCGCCCTGGCCGAGCCAGCAGATCCGGGCCGGCAGGCCCTGGAAGGCGACCCGCTCACCGGCCAGCTTGATCCACCGGGCCAGCGACTCGTTCTCCGGGAACAGGTCGAGGATGGCGCGGTCGGTGGCCGCGATGTCGGCCGGGTCGCCGGAGAGCGCCGCCCACCGGAACGGACCCCTGCCCTCGCAGAACAACGGCCGGATGTACGCGGGCACGAAGCCCGGGAAGTCGAAGGCGCGCTGATAGCCGCCGAGCTGTGCCTCACCCCGGATCGAGTTGCCGTAGTCGAACACCTCGGCGCCCGCGTCGAGGAAGCCGACCATCGCCTCGACGTGGCGCGCCATCGACGCGCGGGCCCGGTCGGTGAACTCGGCCGGCTTCGCGGCGGCGTGGTCCCGGGCCTCGGCCAGCTCCACCCCCACCGGCAGGTACGCCAGTGGGTCGTGCGCGCTGGTCTGGTCGGTCACGATGTCGATCTCGACGCCCCGGTTCAGCAACTCCGGGAAGACCTCGGCGGCGTTGCCGACCACGCCCACGCTCAGGGCCCGGCGCTCCCGCTTCGCGGCGCGGACCCGAGCGATCGCGTCGTCCAGGGAGTCGGCGACCTCATCCAGGTAGCGGTCGTGCACCCGACGGTCGAGCCGGGTGCGGTCCACATCCACGATCAGGCAGACGCCGCCGTTCATGGTGACCGCGAGGGGCTGCGCGCCGCCCATCCCACCGCAGCCGGCGGTCAGCGTCAGCGTGCCGGCCAGAGTGCTGTCGAACCTCTTGGCGGCCACCGCCGCGAACGTCTCGTAGGTGCCCTGGAGGATGCCCTGGGTGCCGATGTAGATCCACGAACCGGCGGTCATCTGCCCGTACATGGTCAGGCCGAGCTGTTCGAGGCGGCGGAACTCCGGCCAGGTCGCCCAGTCGCCGACCAGGTTCGAGTTGGCCAGCAGCACCCGCGGCGCCCACTCGTGGGTGCGCATCACCCCGACCGGACGGCCCGACTGCACCAGCATCGTCTCGTCCTCGCGTAGGTCGGTCAGTGTGCGGACCAACGCGTGGTACGACGGCCAGTCCCGCGCCGCCTTGCCGGTGCCGCCGTAGACCACCAGGTCGTCGGGGCGTTCGGCCACCTCGGGGTCGAGGTTGTTCATCAACATCCGCAGGGCGCCCTCCTGCTGCCACCCGCGGGTGGTGAGCTGGCTGCCCCGTGCGGCACGAATGGGCTGGGTCATCTCTGGTTCTCCTCCGGTCAACCGAGGAACAACTGTCGGCGGGCCGCGGAGGCTTCGAATGCCTCCAGTCGGCGCTGGGTGTCGGCCGGCGTGGCGTCGCAGATCGCCTGCAACAGCACCATGGCCAGGGTCATCGGGGCGGTGTGCAGGTCGAAGACGAGCTGCGTACCGACCGTCGCGGCGAGCACCACGTCGGCGTGCTCGGTGGCGGGGCTGACCGGCGAGTCGGTGATCGCCACCACCGTCAACCCGGCGTGGCGGGCATCGCGCAGCGCGTCCAGGGTTTCCCGGGGGTAGCGGGGCAGCACGAAGGCCAGGACGGCGGACGCCCCGGCTTCGGCCGCCTGCTCCAGGCGGTCGGTGAGCAGGCTGCCGCCGTCGTCGAGGACCCGTACGTCCGGGTGCACCTTCGCCGCGAAGTAGGCGAAGTAGGCGGCCAGCGGCGCGGCGGCGCGCAGGCCGAGCACCGGCAGTGGGCGACTCTCGGCGAGCAGGCGCCCGATCTCGGCGATCCGGTCCCGGTCGGCGAGCTGACCGGCCAGCCGGTCCAGGTTGCCCATCTCCGCGCGTACCGCCTGCTGGAGTTCGTTGCCGGTGTCCGTCGACCCGCCCGGAGTCGAGCCGGTGAGGTCGCGCAGCCGGCGGCGCAGCGCCGGGTAGCCGTCGTGGCCGAGCGCGACGGCGAACCGGGTGACCGACGGCTGACTCACGCCGGCCAGCTCGGCGACCTCGGCGGCGGACAGGTACGCCACGCCGGGGGCGTGCTGCACCAGACAGTGCGCGATGCGCCGCTGGGTGGGGGTGAGCCGCACCCCTTGGAACAGGTCGAGCACCCGGTCAGCGGGGGCCGCGACAGCTCCTTCATTCATGAGCTGACTCTATGCATAGAAACTTTCATAGACAACCACCTCGGGTCACCCCCTGCCCCCCATTCAGCCGTCGCGGCTCGTAACATGCGGGCGGCCAGCGTGAGCAGGATCTGTTCGTCGAGAAGGAGCGTCGTGGTCGCAGTCGAGGACGCCCCGCCCATTCAGACCTCTCGTCCGGCGCCTTCTCCGCGCGTCCGGGCGACGGTCGGTGCGGCGGTGCCGATCATCGCCCTTCTCGGGGCCTTCCTCGTCGTCAACGACATCCGGTCGTGGCTGACCGCCCAGTACTGGGGTGACGAGGCGTGGGTCGCGCTCTCGGTCCGCTTCCCCCTCACCGATCTGCCGGTGACGACCTCGTCCAGCCCGATCGGGTGGAGCTTCCTGCTCCGGCTGGTCCCGGACATCGACCACCTCCGGGTCGTACCCCTGGGTTTCCAACTGCTCACCGTTGTCGCGGCCTACCTACTGGGCCGCTCGCTGGCCTCCGAGCGCACCCGGGGCATCCTCATCGGTGTGGTCAGCGGGCTCACCGTCCTGCTCCTGCCGGTCCAGCAGACCCGCCACGACCTGAAGCAGTACACCGCTGACGCGGCGGTGGCGGTCTGCCTGCTCGCCCTGGCCACCTGGACCGGGCGCTCCTGGTCCCGGCGACGGCTCGCGGTGGTGGTGGTCGCTGTGGGTCTAGGCATGCTGCTGAGTCACACCACCGCCATCGTCGCGGTCTCTGTGCTCGGCGGCCTGCTGCTCTCCGTCGCCGTCCGTCGGGAGTGGGCGAGGACGGTCGAGGCGACCGTCGCCGGCCTGGTCGCCGGCGCACTCGCCGCGGCCGTCTACTTCGGAGTGTCCGCCCGGGGCAACAGCGATGCCATGCGGGACTACTGGGACGACTTCCTCCCGAGCCTCTCCGAACTGCCCGGACACCTCGTACGGCAGACCAAGGCCCTGTCACCCTTGCTCGGCGCACCCGTGCCGATCCTCGCCGTGCTGCTCGTGCTCGGCGTCGTCACGCTGTTCCGTTGCGGACGCACCGCCCCGGCGATCGCCGTCCTCCTGCTGCCGGTGGCGGCCAGCGGGCTGGGTGTCGCGGGGATCTACCCGCTGCTCGACCCGCGCACGTCCCACTTCCTGATCGTGGTGGCGGGCCTGGTGGTCGGCATCGGCATCGTCGGTCTGGCCGACCTGACCGTCGCCCTGGTCCGCCGCGGGCTGCCCCGGCTGGCACCGGGCGTGGTGGCCGCCGTCACCTGCGCCGTCCTGCTCGCCAGCTTCGCCGCAGTCAACCACCGCTGGTACCGCCTGGACGGCGACGAGCCCGGGGTCTGGACGGCACACCAGGCCATCACCGACATCGGGTCGTCGACCCGGTACGTCGCGGCGCACAAGGGGCCGCACGATCTCGTCGTGGTCAGCGGGCCCGCCTGGTTCGGGTTCACGCTCTACTCCGACCGGGATCCACTGGAGTTGGTCGCGCCGGTCGATGGCACCGTCGGTTGGACAGTCACCATGCCCACCCGCGCCGATGTGATCCTCCCGAAAGCCGCCGACGCGCCGTCCATCAAGGACGCTCTCGACGAGATTCTGGCCCGGGCCGCGAAACAGCCGCCCGGCTCCCGGGTCTGGCTGGTCCGCGCGTACACCCACCCGAGCGAGCCGGTGTGGCAGGCGGCGCTCGCCGACTATCGCGTGGAACGCGTCACGTCCGGACCGGAGCCGGTGGTCGTGATCAGCGAAAGGTGACGGCGACGACGAGTTGACGGGTGACCGCCAGGCGACTGACTGTGCCACCGGTCGGTACCATGCGGCTGGCGGTCGAGCGGAGGAGTTGGCATGCAGCCGGAAGGCCCCTACAGGTTCACCCACTTGCTGGGCGGTTCACCGGTGGGCAAAGCCTGGGCCGCCATCGACGAGCAGGGCCGGTTCGTGAGCGTGGCCGTGCTGGACGCGACGGTTGCCGCCGCCCCCGGGTGGCGGGAGGCGTTCGCCGAGGTCGCGAACGCGCTCGCCCAGTCGCCCGACGGACCCCCGATCACATACGCCGACTTCTCTGCCGCCGCGCCCTGGGTGGCGTACGCCGCCGAGGCCGGACCCGCCCCGGAGAAGCTGTTCCGCGCGCTCGGCGTGGAGTACCAACCGGTGCCCGCAGCCCCCCGACCAGTCTCCGCCCCTCCCCAGCCGGTGTCCGGCGTGCCGCACCCCGTGTCGGGCGTGCCGCAACCGGTGTCCGGTGTGCCGCAACCGGTGTCCGGCGTGCCGCAACCCGTGTCGGGTGCGCCGCAGCCGGTCGTCGACATGCCGCACGCCCCGTGGGCGGTGCAGTCGGCGGCGATCCCGAACCAGCCGCCCGCCCACCCCGTCTCGGCCGCGCCGGCGTCGGGCGCACCCGCCTCGCCCGCCGGCCCGGTCGGCCACGACGTCGCTCCGACGCCGGCCACCGTGTCGGGCCCGCCGGCCGACGTGCCCCCGTTCGACCCGTACGCCGCCCCCGTACGGCGGATCAAGCCCTCGGCGCCACCCAAGCGGCGTACCGGCCTCTGGGCGGGTGTGGCCGCGCTGGCCCTGGTGGCCGTGGTCGGTGGTGGTGCCGGCATCTACGCCCTCAGCTCGGATGAGCCCGCCGAACCGGACGCCCCGCCGACCGTCACCGCCAGCGGCTTCCCCGCCGCGACCCCGCTCGCCCCCGGCCTCAAGCCCTGGGCGCAGGCCGCCCTGCGCAGCCCCGAGGAGCGGGCACTGGCCGTCGCCGGGCCGTCCATGGTCTTCGTGGAGGTCGTGTTCACCGGGTACGTCCGCAACAAGGCCGGCGGTGCCCTGCTGGACAAGGCCCCGGTGACCTTCAGCCGGCGCTGTAGCGGCGTGGTCGTCCAACACGAGGGGTACGTCCTTAGCAACAGCCAGTGCGTGCAACCCACCCCGGACGTCCTGGTCGGGAGCGCCCTGAACGCCGTGGCCAACCGGCTCGTCGCCGAGGGCGGCCTGCAGGCCAAGGACATCAGCACCTGGACCCGCAGTCGGTTGAGCACCTCCGTCCTGACCGGCGCGAACGCCGGCGACCAACCGGAGACCCGGCTGTACGGGCAGCTCAACATCGCCAAGGGCGAGGTGACGGACAGCCCGGCGATCGCCGGCACCGTCGTGCGGGCCCTTCCGATCGAGGCGGGGAACGTCGCCCTGATCAAGCTGGAGCAGAAGAACCTGCCCACGGCAGAGCTGAACACGTCGGCCAGCATCGGCCCGGAGACCTCACTGCTCGTTCTGGGCTACGGCACCACCGACACCAGCTTCCGCGCCGCCACCTACACGGTGCTGTCGAAGACGGCGGCCGTGACCGGGGTCGACACCTCGACACCGCTGAACCCGTACCGGATCAACGAGGATCTCGGGCTCTACTCGCGGGGCGGGATCGCCATCGACCCGAGCGGCCGGGTGGTGGGCATGTTGGACAACGACGTTCTGCGGCCCGACAAGGCGAACCGCCTCGTCGTGCCGGTCTCCGCCATGACCGCCCTCCTCCAGGCTGCCGGCGTCACGAACGCGCTCGGCAAGGGCGACAACCAGTACCGCAGCGGCCTCGACGCGTACTTCGCCGGTGACGAGTCGAAGGCCATCGCCCAGTTCGACGAGGCCGCGCGGAACTCTCCGACCAACCTGCTGGCCCACTCGTACCGGCAGGCGGCCGTCGACAGCCGGGGGCCGGGCGACGATTCAGGCGGGTCGGGCTGGGCCGTGCCGGTGATCGCCGCGGCCGGAGGCGCGCTCGCTGTCGCCGTCGTGGGTGCCGTGGTGATGCTCCTGGCGCGGCGGCGCAACAGCCGTTTCTAGTGCGTCTGAGCGGCACCCGGCCGAGCCGCCACGCCGCTGGCGGCCCGCGCGGAACCGCCGATCCGGGTGCCGGTCAACCACGGGCCCAGCGGCGTGCTGATGACGATCCACGCGAACACCCAGGGGACCACGAGAGCGGCGACCAGGTCGACCACCCGGCCGGCCCTCGGCGTCTGGAGGACCCACAGGATGCCCGCGTGACTGAGCACGACGGCGATGCCGCAGCCGGCCAGTCGACTGATCACCCGCGACGCCCGCGCGCCGATGCGCAGGTCGAGTTCCTCCGCGAGCCGGATGAGACCGACGCTGATCAGGATCGCGGTCAGCACCCCCAGCACCGGAGAGCCGAAGTCGCCGGCCTTGAGGTCCAGGTCCCGGTTGAGACCCAGCAGCACGAAGCCGACCCCGATCGAGAGTGACGCCGCACCGGCGCTGGCCGGAAGACGCGGGCGGAGCCGCCGCAGCAGCCGCCCGGCCAGCACGAAGACCAGGCACGCCGGGACCAGGAAGAGCCCGAGTGGGCCGGCGGTGACAACGCTGGGCGCGAGGTACGCCGTGACCAGGCCGGCCACCGCGACCGTCCAGGCGACCGCGGCGGGGAACCGCTCCAGCCACCGGAACGCGACCGCCGCGATGAAGAGCACCGAGACGAACCAGAAGGCGGAGAACGGTCGGACCGCGGCCGTGCCGCCGTAGAGCGCGTCACCGAACGTCCCCGGCGCGACCTGACCCGTCGCGGCGTCCGCGGCGAGCAGTGCCGCGACCAGGATGAGGAACCACACCACGTAGGGCACGCCCAGGCTCGTCCACCGCTTGCGCAGCTCACCGCCGAGCGGCCGACCGGGCGACCAGAAGTAGCCGGTCAGGACGAAGAACACGGGAACGTGCCAGGTGTAGATGGACGCCCGGGTCAGATCGTCGCTCCAGACGTGGCCCACGACCACCGCGGCGATCCCGACAATCCGGAGGAGGTCGACACCGGCGGAGCGGTTACCCGCCGCCGGTGTCGTGCTCGTTGCGGCCATGGCCGGCATCATTTCAGACAGCGGCACCGACCCACGCCTCGGATCAGCACCGGTTCGGCCGAAGGTCGTGCCGGCGCCGTCGGGTACGCCGCATCGCCTAATCTGGGGCACGACACGCTGCCCACACTGTGGAGGTTCCCGGGTGTCTCGTCCCCACCCTCCGTGGGCCCGTCTCCGATCGGTGCCCCGACCGGCCTGGATCGGCTTCGGGGTGATCGTCCTGCTCCTGGCGGCCGTCCCCGTGCTCGGTTGGTGGCCGACGAGGACCGGCGCACCGGACGCGGCCTGGTCGGCAGCCGACGTCGACACCCCGCCGCCTGTCGCGCCGATAGACGGCACCGCCTGTGCCGCCAACGCGCACGGGATGGCCGGCTTCACCCCGGTCAGCGCACTCGACCTGCCCGAGCGGATCGACCCCAGGAGACCTCCGGCCCTCCTGTTCGACCGGGCCGCCACGGTGGCCGGCGGGTTCGACCGGATCGGCTACTGCCTGGAGTTGACCGGCCCCACCGGTACGCAGTGGGTGTGGACGGCCATGTCCCCGTTCACGACCGACGCCCGACGCCTCGGCCTGCCGACCCGGGCCGGTCAGATCGTCCGCCAACGGATCGCCGATCTGGAGGTCGCCACCAACGCGCCGGGCCTGGCCACCGGCACCGGCCTCACGGGCTATCTGGAGATGTGGCCGAACAAGTACGGGCCGGTCAACTCCGGCCAGGTCCCCGGCGCCACCACCGACCGGTACGACGCCGACGACGACGTGTACTCGTCGATCGGGTACGGCTCCTTCCAGGTGCACACGATCGCTGCCACCCGCCCGGCAGCGGCGGCCCCGCAGACGGTCCTCGCGGTCAACGGCTTCACCTCGGACGCCCAGCCGCTGTCGGTGGGCATCGGGACCGCCCCCACCGGTCAGCCCGACTGGACGGCCGCCGACAACGCCGGCACGTACACCCAACGTCGGCTGACGGTCTACGCCCGGGCCTCGGTCCTCACCGTCGGTCAGCATCCCCGGGATCGGCAGCTGTACCCCCGGGACGCGGCCGGCGGCGCTGTCGTGCCGGTGGCGGGGAAGGCTACCGACCCGCGCGTGCGCGCCGTACGCCTCAAGGTCGTCAGCGGGGCCGACGGCTGGGACGAGACGGTGCCCATCGGTGCCGGCGGTGAGTTCGCCTTCCGGCAGCGGATCACCGCCGCGCTTCGGGAGTACCGATTCGAGTTGCACGTGCTCGGCGACGGCGTCGCCCGACGGGCGGCCCTGTGGGAGGGCGTGGTGTCCGGCGACGTGTACGTCATCCAGGGCCAGTCCAACGCGGTGGCGGCCAGTCACCGGGGCTCGTCGATCGGCGAGGAGTCCCCGTACGTGCGCAGTTTCGGCTCGACCACCGGGGACCGGGTCCTCTCCGGCGCGGACCGTACCTGGAACTACGCCGTCTCGGGTACGGTCCGGCAGCCCGGCTCGGTCGGCCAGTGGGGGATCCGGGCGGCCCACCGACTCATGGACACCTACCAGGTGCCGGTAGCCGTGATCAACGGCGCGGAGAGCAGCAAGGTCGTGTCGTTCTTCCAACGCAACGACGGCAACCCCGGTGACCTGCGCACCAACTACGGCCGCTTGCGGCAACGACTCAGCGCCGCGAACGTCATCGGCGAGGTCCGGGCGGTGTTCTGGTACCAGGGTGAGGCCGACAACAACGACGCCGCCGGTCACGTCGCCGGGTTCACCGCGCTGTTGACCGACTGGCGTCGGGAGGTCGGTTTCCGGACCGCCGGCGGCACCCGGTACTACGTCGTCCAGGTCGGCAGCTCACCGTGCGGGAACACCTCCGGCGGCCCGTTGCGTGAGGCCCAACGACGGCTGGCCGACACCCTGAAGGTGACGGTGCTGTCGACGACGGCCCTGTCGGGCCGGGAAGGCTGCCACTTCGCCTGGGAACAGGGCTACCGCGAGTTGGGCGATCAGGCGTTCGCCGCGTTGGCCCGAGACATCCACCGCGGTCCCAGCGAGGGCGTGTCTGCTCCGAACCCTCGGTCGGCCGCCTTCACCGACGCTCGGCGTACCCAGGTGGTGGTTCAGCTCCGTAGCGTCGACCCGCTGACGGTCCGGGCCGGCGCGGGCACCGACTTCACGATCGACGGCAGCAGCGCCACCGTCACCGCCGTCGAGTACCGCGAGGGAGGGCGACTCGTGCTGAGCCTTTCCGGCCCGGCCGACGGCGCGACCGGGCTGAGTTACCGGGGCGACGCCGGGCCCTGGTGCGTCAACGCCACCGGGGTCGGCCTGCTGGCCTTCCAAGGGCTTCCGATCGCCGGCGGGTAGTGATCCCGCTTGGCAGCGGCTCGGTCGGGCACCGGGGACCGCGGGGCAGGGCTTGCGGTCAGCGGATTCAGTTGAACGCGGCGGCCCGGCTGTCCTGCCGGCCGATGAGTCGACGGAGCCCGGCCAGGGGTGCCGGCCGGTCTACCAGGTCCACCGGCCCTGGTGTCGGAGTGCGCGCGGGTGGCGCGGACACCGACGCGGTGAGGACCAGCAGCACAACGATCCAGGTCAGCCCGTCCACCGACAGTGGGTTCCAGACGACCTCGGTGAACGAGTAGACGATGAGAAGCACAAGCGGCGCCTTGGCGGCGAACGCCTGCCCGTCCTCGACGCTCCGGTGCATCAGGGTGGCCATCCAGAGGCCGAACAGGGTCAGTGCGACCAAACCGCCGGAGAAGATGACCAGGACGTACCCGGAGTGGAAGAAGTGGGTGGGTGCCGCTCCTATGTCCTGGAGGTGAAACCACTTCGAGACGCCGACGCCGACGGCCTCCCGACCGCTCAGGTAGTCGCGGGCGGCGACCCAGATGTTGCCCCGGTTGCTCAGCGTGGTCTTCGACGCGCTCCACGTCAGGTATGTGGCGGCTGTCAGCGCGCCGATGACGAGCGCGACGCAGATCGCGAAGGGGATCCGCATGCTCGGTCGTAGACGCTGTACGAGCAGTGCGGCCAGCACCCAGGCGCATACCGCCCCGACGGCCAGGTAGCTGGTGCGGGAGCCGGTGGCGACGATCACCAACAGGCAGAACGACGTCGTCACCACCAGCTCAAGGCGGCGCATCGCGCAGAACGCGGCCACCAGCGTGAAGGACGCGAGCATGGCCACGTAGTTCTCGGAGTTGTAGAAGCTCTTGAACAGCGCCCCGGCCAACGAGCACTTTTCCAGCTTCCCGCCGGTACAGATCCGCCACGACTGGTCGTACACGGCGGTCGGGATGGTCAGCAGCGCCAGGACCGCCAGCCCGGTATAGGCCATCGCGCGGACGCTTACCGCGGTGCGGGCAGCCATCAACCAGATGGCGAGCAGCACGAGCGCGGCCGCCGAGTAGGCCGGCAGCCGTGAACCGTAGAACCCGTTCCCGGTAAGGGCGTCGACGCCGACGGACCAGACCAGCAGCGCGCCGGCCATCGCGATCGAGATCCGCAGCCACACGTCGGAAGGTCCGCGCAGAATCGCCCGGCCGGAGAACACCAGCCAGGCCAGCAGAGCGATCAGCAGAACGCCGATGAGCACCGAGCTGTGGCTGCCGACGAGCGCGGGCGCCGCGTTGGTGAGCACGGCGAATCCGACCAGAGCAGCCGCGGTCGCACGGTCGCCGAAGGCAGCGGCGATGTCCCGCCGGATCCGGACCAACCACAGGGCTACCGCGATGCCACCGACGGTCAGTAGGACACCGAAGATGGTGGTCACGTCAGACCCTTTCTCGGTCAGCTGCCGATGCCGCCTCAGCTTCGGTGTCGCGGGGCGGGTCGCGCCGCAGGGCAGCGACGAGGCACCCCCACAGCAGCACGGCGAGCAGAGCGTCGCACACCAGACTCGACACCACCGCACCCTGCCACCCGTACGCCGGGATCAGCCAGACGTTCAGGCCGGCGTTGACCACGCCGACCGCAATCTGGGCCACGGTCCGGCGTCCCTGCATACGGGCACCGGACAGCGTATCGGCGGCGAGGTAGTGGATCGCCTTCAGCACCAGCAGTGCGCTCAGGCCCTGCAAGGCGAGGGTGGCGGCCTCGTACTCGGGGCCGAAGACCAGGGGCATCATCCAGGCGAACGCGACGAGGAGAAGGGATGCCGGCACGCTGAACGCCAGGTAGCGCGGCAGCAGCTTGCGCGTGAGCCGCAGTGCGGCTCGAGGGCCGTTACGTCCCGCCTCGAAAAAGTTGGGGTACGCGACAGCCGCCATCGACCGGGCGGGCGTGTACGCGAAGTCGACGACCCGGTACGCCGCGGCGTAGATGGCCGCGCTCTCCGTGGTGCCCAGCTTGGAGAGCATCACCTTGTCGAGATCGTTGTACACGGTCTGGGCGGACAGACCCACCGCGAACAGCATGCCGGTCCGCGCCTGCGCCAAGGATCCCCGGACTTCCAGTGGAGTCCGACCTGACCCGCGGAGGCCACCCAGGACCACTGCCACGCACACCACCGTCGACAGCACTACCGAGGTCACGGCCCAGGCGTGCAGGGTGACCGGTCCGGCAGTCGCGGCCAGCACGATGACCCCGACCAACCGGGCGACCTGGAGCAACGCGGGGATGACGGAGGCGAGCAGGATCCGACCCCGGGCCTGGACCGAGGCGGCCACCGCCTCGATGAGGCGCCAGGCCACCAGGTCGGCGAAGGCCAGACAGAACAGGTCGATCAGGCTCGCCTGCGCGCCCCAGATCAGCGCGCCCGCCGCGGCGACGAGCACTGTCGCACCAGCCCCGAACACCACCGACAGCAGCAGCCCCCGGGCCAGGTGGCGGGCCCATTCGGCAGGCGCGTCGGCGTGGCTCTGGAAGATCAGGCTCGGTGCGCCGGCCGACGCGAAGGGCGAGATGACCGCCACCAGGGCCGTGATGCCGACGAAGAGACCGTACGTGTCAATGGGCATCTCCCGCGCCAGCAGCACGAAGAGTGCTCCCTGGGCGAGAGTCCGCAGCAGGGTTCCGACGAAGAACCTGCCGGACTTGCGAAGGAAGGCGTCACCGCGGCGGGGTGCCCGATGGCGTGGTGACGCGCTGCGATCCGGTTCGCCCGAAAGGTCGACTGTTCCTTGGGCGAGGGTCATCGTCGTACCGCCTCCACCCACTGTCGGCTGATCCCGGCCGGATCGAAGGCGACCGAGCGGGCGTGCCAGGCCTTCTCGAACTCCACGGGACCGGGCCGGCCGAAACCCGTCAGGTGCCTGATCGCCTCGGCGAGCGCGGTGGGGGTCGGGGTCGTCGCCAGCGCGCCGGGCACCAGGTCCGGCACCATCTCGTCGACGGCGGACACGGGCATCGCGGCGACGGGCAGCCCCACTTCGGCTGCCTCCACGAGGCTGAATCCGAAGGTCTCCGCCAGTGACGGGTGAACGAGCAGGTCGGCGTCGGTCAGCAGCCCGCGGACGTCGGGGATCCGGCCGAGGAAGGTCACCCGATCCGCCAGGCCGCGCTCGCGCGCCCGGGTCTCCAGCAGTGTCCGCTCCTCGCCGTCGCCGGCGAGGGTGAGGTGGTATGCGGTGGGCAGTTCCGCGAGCGCGTCGATGGCGCACAGGTGGTTCTTCAGGGGGCGGAGCGCGCCGGTGGTGACCAGCCGGATCCTCGTCGGATCGGCGACTGGCCGGGGCGGGACGAAGGGCGCGGTCGGCACCGGGTTGGGGATCGTGACCACGCGCGACCCGGAGTGGAGATCGCGTACCGTCCGGGCGACGCCGTCGGACACGGCCACGACGAGCCGCGGCCGGAGGGCACCGAACCCGGACGCGCGGGCGAGCATCCGTACCCGACGGTCGGCCCGCATTCGCTCGGGCAGCAGCGAGTGCTCCCAGGCGATGAAGGTCCGAGATGAGCCAGCCAGAGCCGCTCCGACGGGCACGCTGCCCCACAAACCGCTGGCGACGACCGCCACGTCCGGGGGCAGGCTCCGCAGCCGGCGGCGCAGCGGGGGTACGGCCTCCACCAGCCGGGTGAGCCGCGACCCGAGGTCCAGGGTGTCGATACGGAGATCGTCGAGCCCGTGCGGAACTCCCCGGGACAGAACGGTCGCGGACACCTCCACGCCGTGACGTGCGAGCCCGCGCATCACCAGGACTGCGGCGCGCTCCATGCCGTAGTACGGCTCGAGCTGCGGCAGTACGAAGTGCAGACGCATCAGTGTGGCCGTTCGGTCTAGAGTGGTCGAGAGGGGCTGCTGGGGGCCTTCGACTTGCGCATGGCGACCCTTTCCAGGGTCGACCGGGGTACGAGCCCGAGCGCCGCCAGCACCGCGTTCCGGGCGGACGGAGGCGAGTTGCGGCGGATCGCCCGCACCATCTCCCGTACGCCCTCCCGGTCCCGGGCCTGGAGAGCGTAGCGGAGGGTCTGGGCCGCGATGAAGTCCGAGAAGGTCCCCGGTGCCCACACTCCCTCCCAGCGCTGAGCCCAGTGCCACGAGGTACGCCAGTCGGCGCCGGCCGAGATCGACCCGGGGCTGCCCACCGTGTAGACGGCCGTCGCCTCCTCCACCTGGACGATCTTCACCCGCGGCAGCCGGGCGACCCGGACCAGCCAGTCCCAGTCCTGGTGGCGGGGGAGCGTCTCGTCCCAGCGGCACTCGGTCGCCAACTCGTACGTCGTCAGGAGCGTCGACGTGGGCAGCGACTGCCGGCCGATGCCCAGGTGACGGCGGCGGAACAGGTAGTCCTCCGGCAGCATGCCGTCCGGGATCACCTCGGCGGGTGCCGGCGCCGGCAGCGGCTCCGCGCCGTCCTTGCGTTGCAGGATCCGGGACGACACGACGGGGCGGAACCCGGCCGCCGCGACCCGCTCGAGCGCGGGAACCTGTGCCGCCAGCTTGGTCGGCAGCCAGGTGTCGTCGTCGTCGAGGAACGCGACGTGGCTGCCCGGGATGGCGTGGGTGACTCCGAGGTTGCGGGCGTACGACCCGCGCCGGCCGCCGCCGGTGCAGACCACCCGGTCGATGTGCTGCCCCAGGTTCCGCACCGTCTGCGGCACCTCCGGGGTGTCACAGACGACCACGATGTGTACGGATGTGCCCTGCTGGGATCGGGCGGAGAGCACCGCGTCGGCGATGCTGGGGCGGCCGGTGGTGGGGATCACGACGGATACGTTCGGCATTGCGTTCTCCATGCGTTGGGGGTACGACCGGCACACGGCCGCCGGGCACGGCCGTGGCCGTACCCGGCGGTGTGCCGGTGCGTGGGCGGATCAGCGGCCGCCGGCGCGGAACACCTCGGTCACCGTACGGAGCACCACCTTGACGTCGAGCCAGAGGGACCAGTTCTCGATGTAGTAGTTGTCGAAGCGGGCCCGGTCGGAGATCGGGGTGTCACCGCGCAACCCGCTGACCTGCGCCAGACCGGTGAGCCCGACCGGGACGCGGTGGCGCATCGCGTACTGGGGGTATTCGGCGGAGAACTTCTCGACGAAGTAGGGGCGTTCGGGTCGGGGGCCGACCACGCTCATGTCGCCACGGAGGATGTTCCAGAGCTGCGGCAGCTCGTCGAGGGAGGTCCTGCGCATGATCCGACCGATCGGCCCCACCCGCCGGTCGTTGGCGATGGACCAGTTGGTCTGCGACTCGTGCTCGTCGACGGGGCGCATGGACCGGAACTTGATGATGTGGAAAGGCCGGCCGTGCCGACCGATGCGCTCCTGGTAGAAGAAGATGCCGGGGCCACCGTCGATGAGCGTGGCGACAGCGCAGATGAGGAGCACCGGGCTCAGCAGGAGCAGCGCCACCGAGGCGAACGCGATGTCCGACGCGCGCTTGAGCGCGGACTGCGGGCCGGAGAGGGTGATGTCGCCGATGCTGACGACCGGGACCGCGCCGATGTGGTCGCCGTGCGAACGGGACCCCCAGAGGGGGGTGGCCGCCCACAGGTCGCACTCGGCCGTCCGGGGCCGGGCCAGGATCTCCATGAGTGAGGTCTCGGAGCAGTTCGCGTCCGCGACGATCACCACGTCGCACTCGCGCAGCCGGACGAGGCTGTCCAGGTCGTCGAGGGATCCGATCAGCGGCAGCGCCGACGGGCCGTCCGGGGTGTCGACACAACCCACGAAGCGCAGGCCGTACTGGGGGTAGCGGCGCAGCAGCCGGGCGAGTTCCACGGCGGTGGGGCCACTGCCGACGATGATGGTGTTGTGCTCGACCCACCGGCGCTTGCGGGCGACGATGGCGAATTCGCGGGTGACGGCCCGTCCGAGGATGACCAGCCCCGCCGACGCGGCGACACCGCGGGTGAAGCTGAAGACGTACTCGGCGGATTCGTGACGCATCGCCGCGACGATGGCGACCGCGGACGCGGCGGCCAGCAGACGCCCGCAGAGGCTCGGCACCTCGTCGAGGAAGCTCACGTGCCGTCGTGCCCGGTAGAGGCCGCCGCTGGCAAAGACGATCACGGTCAGGACCGTCATGGCCAGGGTGCCGCGCCAGTACTGCTGGGTGACGAGCAGCGGCGTCAGCAGCGCCAGGACGTCGACCGGGGCGGTCATCATCCAGGCCCGCAGCCACCGGGTCCGGGTCGAGGCGCGCGATCCGGCGTACGGCAGGACGGCGGTCGTGTCCAGGCCGGCGCGAGGCTCGTGCGCCGCAGGCGCAGGCGCAGGCGCCGGCGCGGGTGCGGGCGGGGTCGAGCGCCGGTCGGCGGGCACCGGGAAGGCCGGGTTCTGATAGCCGGAAGTCTGGTGGCCGGCGGGCTGTTGGGCGGCGGGCTGGTAACCGGCGGGCTGGTAACCGGGGAACTGGTAGGCGGGAGGGCGACTCCCGCCACGGCTCCCCTCGTCGTCCCCCTCACCGTCGCCCTGGCCGTCGGTGGCGTTCCCGGCCCGGTCCTCGGCCGGCACCGGTCGATGCCACATAGCGGGCTGATTGGACATTGTGGACCTCCCCGTGAGGGCCGGCTGACCTGGCCGGTCCGAAATTCGAGACAAGGCGGCGGCCGGCGGCAACGACCGGCCCGGGTGTTACTTGGCGCTGGCGAGGATCTCGTCGACGGAGTCCCGGCGCACGGCATCGTAGAAGGTCTTTGCCTTCTCGGTGTTCGCGAAGACGACGCTCTCGCTGCCCACTCGACCGGTGCCCTTCGTCGGGCTGGTGACGAAGGTGAGGTTACGTCCACGGAGGTTCCGCAGGTCTGTCGCCATGCTGACGAGCGACATCTTCTCGTCCACCGACACGGCGCTCGAGGTCGCCTTGACGAAGGAGTTGAGCCGCCCGGGATTGGTGACGATGCCGCCGGAAACGGCCTTGTCGAGGATGGCCTTGATGACCTGCTGCTGGTGACGGATGCGGGCGAAGTCGCCGTCGGCGAACTGTTTGCGCTGGCGGGAGTAGTCCAGGGCCGTCTCGCCGTCCATCCGCTGCATGCCCTGCTCGAACTTGCGGAACGGCGGGTGGATCGACGTGAACGACTTCTCCGCGTTGATGTTGACGCCGTCCAGGGCGTCGATGATTTCCTTGAAGCCAGCGAAGTCGACAATCATGACGTGGTCGATTCGCACCGTGGTGAACGATTCGACTGTTTGCACCATCAGCGGAACGCCACCCCAGGCGTACGCTGCGTTGATCTTCGCATCGCGGCCGCCGTGCCCCCCGTTCTTGGACTTCGGCACGTTGACCCAGGTGTCCCGAGGGATCGAGACGAGTTGTGCGCTGGACCGGTCCTTCGGGATGTGCGCGACGATGATGGTGTCCGTACGCGAGCCGCCAGTGCTCTCCGGGTCCCGGGAGTCGCTGCCGAGGATCAGGATGTTCATCGCGCCGTCGGCGACCGCCTGCGGACGCCCCTCCTCGGGGACGTCGGCGAAGGCATCAACCCGGTCGATGTCCTTCTCGACCGAGCGGAGGTAGAGGGCGCCACCGATCATGCTGCCGCCGCCCAGGATCGCTGCGACTACCAGGCAGATGACGAGGACGCGACGCCAGCGGGGACCGCGACGTCGCCGCTTGCCCCCGGACGGGACATCCTCGTGCGGGTCGACTGCGTGTGGATCGACGAACGCGGTGTCGGCATCGGTGTACCGCTGAGCACCAGACATGCCGGCGATGCTACTAATTGCGAGCGCCTGTCGTGCACCCTCGTCCTTTCGGCTATCGCACGCCTGCCGACCGGGGCGGCGAACCCGGCCCTGCGGCCGGACGGACTGCCGGGAACGCCGGCCCGGAAGCGTTTTCCAGGCCCTATTCTGCCGCCCCCGCGGGAGGGTGGAGCAACGTGACCATCCGCTTTCGCGAGGACACTCCCGCTGCCGCCCGAACCCTGCTACAACGGCACCCGTGGATCGAATCAAGCTCCGACGGGCCGTCGCGCGTACTCCACTCGCCCCGATCGCCGCCTTTCCCAAGAGGCTCCGCACGGTCGCGCGGCACGACGCGAAGGTGCTGCGCCGCTCGGCGCGCTGGCTGCTGACCTCCCGCGAGCACCACAACTACACGTACGACCTCACCTCGTTGAGCCGCAACCACCTCGCCTGGTTCGTCAGCGTGGTCTGCGACATCCCGGTCAAACAGGTACGCGCGTACCTCGGCGAGATCGAGTCGGACGACGGCCTGCGCCAACACCTCCTGGCAGCGATCGCCGCCTCGGACCGGCGCGGCCTCGCCGACAAGGAGATCCGCTACGCCCGGCGGATCGGCTGGTACGCCATCGTCCGTGCCACCCGCCCCACCCACGTCGTCGAGACCGGTGTCGACAAGGGACTCGGCAGCGTCGTCCTGGCCTCCGCCCTGCTGCGCAACGCGCAGGAGGGGCACCCGGGCCGCGTCACCTCCCTGGACATCAACCCCGAGGCCGGCTACCTCGCCCGGGTCGCGCCGTGGTCGGAGGTCGTCGACCTGGTGATCGGCGACTCGATCGCCTCGATCGGCGCGCTGGACCGCCCGGTCGACCTGTTCCTGCACGACAGCGACCACAGCCGAGCCCACGAGAAGCGTGAGTTCGACGCCGTGGAACCCAAGCTCGCACCCGGCGCGATCCTGCTCACCGACAACGTCACCAGCACCAACGTGCTCGCCGAGCACGCCGAACGCACCGGCCGGCGGTTCCTCGCCTACCGGGAGACCCCGGCCAACCACTGGTACCCGGGCGACGGGATCGGCGTGGCATGGTAGCCGGGTGCGGTTGACCTCGATTCACACGTACCCCGTCAAGGGTTGTCACCGGCTCGACCACGACGGCGCGTTCCTGCACCGGTGGGGTCTGGCCGGCGACCGGCGGTGGATGGTCGTGGACGCCGACGGGGTCGGCGTCACCCAGCGGGACACGACCCGGCTCGTCGGCCTGCGCGCCTCCGTGCACCCCGGGGGCCTGTCGCTGCGCGCCGACGGGCAACCCGACCTCGACGTGCCCGAGCCGGCCGGCGGCGAACCGGTCGGGGTCCGTACCTTCCGCAGCCGCACCTTCCCGGTCCCCGCGCTGCCGGCCGGCCGCGCGGCCGACGACTGGCTCGAAGCTCTGCTCGGCCGACCGGTCCGACTGGTCTGGCTGGCCCAACCGACCCGCCACCTGGCCGCCGGAACCCGCGAACACGACACCGGCGACCAGGTCAGCTTCGCCGACGCCTACCCGGTGCTGCTGGCCAACGCCACCTCCCTCGACGCCCTCAACGACTGGCTGGCCGAGGCGGGGGAGGAACCGGTGCCGATGACCCGCTTCCGACCCAACCTGGTCGTCAGCGGTGCGCCGGCCTGGTCCGAGGACGACTGGGTAGGTCGGCGGCTGCGCATCGGCGACCGGACGTTCCAGGCCGCCGGGCCGTGCGACCGCTGCGTGGTGACCACCACCGACCAGGAGACCGGGGTACGCACCAGGGAGCCGCTGCGCACCCTCGGGCGGCACCGCAACGTCAGGCAGAAACTCCTCTTCGGACTGAACCTGGTGCCGCTCGACAGCGGACCGCTGGCGGTGGACGCCCCGGTGGTCCTCGCGCCCTGACCGGTCGCCGACCAGCAACCGGCACCTCACGGTCACCGTCCGTCGATGCTGTCTTAGCTTTGGCTTAGCCCGCTTGTCCGTACCCGACCGGGTCCGGCAGCATCGCCGTCGTGACGGACGGAAGCGCTGTCGACATCAACATCGACCTGGACCATTCTCCAGAGGACCGGCCCACGCCGTCGTCCGGCGCGAAACCCTGGCTGGTGGCCACCGGCGTCACAGTCCTCGCGGCGACGCTCGGGCTCACCCTCACCCTGCGCTCCGGCTCCACCCCGGCCTGCGCCGCCGGCCGCACGCTGGCCGCCGCGCCACCCACCGGCAACGCCACGCACACCGGCAAGGCCACCTTCTACGACTCGAAGGGCGCGGGCGGCAACTGCTCGAACCCGGCTGCCCCGGCCAACCGGCTCTACGTCGCGCTCGGTCCGACGGAATACTCCGCCGGCGCCGCCTGCGGCGGATTCCTCGACGTCGTCGGCCCCAAGGGCACCGTCCGGGTGCTCATCATGGACCAGTGCCCGGAGTGCGAACCCGGCCACCTCGACCTGTCCCGCGAGGCCTTCGCCCGGATCGCCGACCCCGTCCAGGGCCTCGTCCCGGTGACCTACCGCGCGGTGGTCAACCCGCCGCTGCCCGGACCACTCACCTTCCGGATCAAGGAGGGCGCGTCGCAGTGGTGGTTCGCCGTCCGCGTCGGCAACCACGGCAACCCGCTGCGGTCCGTCGAGGTCCGGCAGCGCGACAGCGATCCCTGGCAGTCGGCGGCCCGGCAGGACTACAACTACTGGCTGATCGCCTCCGGCGTCGGGCCGGGCCCGTTCAGCGTCCGGGTCACCGACGTGTACGGCAACCGGGTCACCGCCGGTGGCATCCGTTTGGCGCCGGGCCAGGTGCAGAACAGCGCGGTCCGGATGTACGCACCCGGTGCCGGGGCCGCCCCCCGCCGTCCGTCCGCGTCGCCCCGCCCGCCGAGCAGCCGACCCACCGTCACGCCGACGCCGACCCGTCGCTCGGTCGAGGTGGCGAGGACGAGCGCTCCGGCCACCGACGCGCCGACCACCAGCTCGGCCCGGGCCAACGCCCGGTGGTGCGGGGGCTGACCGCTCAGGCGGGAACCGTCAGATCGAGCCACATCAGGATCTCGTCCCGGTCATCGTCGGGGGCTACCCGCAACGCGCCCGGAAGCCGACCGACCTCCCGGTACCCGAGGCGACCGTAGAACTTGTCCAACCCCAGCCCGTCGCGCACCGTGACGTGCAGTGCCTCGTGGCCCAAAGCCCTGCCCAGTCGCTCGGCCTCCACCATCAGCGCCGAGCCGTAGCCGGTGCCCTGGGTGCTCGGGTGGACCATCACCCGCTTCACCGTGCGCCAGTGCGCCGTGAGCGGAAAACGGTTGTCACTGAAGATCAGCATTGCCGCCAGCCGGTCGCCGGAGTAGCCGACCAACAGCCGGTCCGGTCCGTCCGCGATGCCGGCGAAGGTCGGATCGGCGGTGACGTGCACCTCGGCGGCGGTGACCGGTGGTACGAAGCCGACCGCCCCGCCCGCGTTGCTGACGTCCACCCAGAGGTCGACGATCTCGGCGCGTAGCTGCGGGGTCAGGTCAGGATCGAGGACGAAGCGCAGGCTCACGCTCGCCATCCTGACCCAACGACCAGGCCCACGACCCGCGACAGTGACGCGCCCGACAACCCGTTCGGGGGTACGTGATCGGTGTTTCCTGTGCGGGAGAGGGGATTCGAACCCCCACATCCTTCCGGATACAGGTTCCTAAGACCTGCGCGGCTGCCGTTACGCCACTCCCGCCAACTCCCTGAGTCTAGAGTGTCTGGCTGCGACGGTGTTGAGCCCGGCCTCCCTGAGAATGGTCGAGATCGTGCCGTGCCCAACTCTGCATCCCCCACGGGGCAGATCGCGAAGGATGCCGGACAGCCGCTTCGGTCCGACATCCGGGTGCTCCAGCGCCTGTTCTATTACGGCCTCATGATGAGCCCTTGAACGCCAGTCACGGTTCGGACGTGGTCTCAACACCCCGTCCTGCTCCAGTCTTCGCCGAATCTTGTGTAGATACGCCGGGGTCCAGCCCAACTGTCGTGCCGCCTCCGTGGCCGTCACCTGCTGGGCATCGACCCGGCCGAACACGTCGACAATTTCTTGGCGATGGGAAGATCGGTAGAACGGTTCCGGCGGCCGGCGTAGGTGTCGGTCTGGCTGTGACAGTTCGGGCAGAGAATCCGCAGGTTGGGTGGTCGGTTGTCGAGGAAATCCCCGTTTATGTGGTCGACGTGCAGAACGAGCGGTGCGCCCCGCCACACCGGCCCTATCCCGCACCCCTCGCACTCCTCCAGCACGCCGATCGTGCCCAGTGCCCACTTCAACCGCACCCCTGGCGTCCGCCGGGACCCGTCGGGCAGCACGACCAGGAGCTGCGAGGAGGTGGTGCGCCGTTCGCCACGTCGCCCCTTGTTGTGCGCCTGCCTCATGAAGTGCGACGTGTCGATGCCGAACCGCTTGAGCTGTCGGCTGATGTGCGCGTGTGAGCCACCGCTGACGCGAACGCCGAGCAACCGCATCACCTCGGTGATGTTGCGGGCGGCGGCGGCAGCGGCGGCCAGTGCTTCCGGGGTGTACTTGTATCGGACCACTGACGGACCGTAGCGCCCCGGTACGACAGTCAGTCCAGGCCGAGGTCGCGGCGGAGCTTGGCGACGTGCCCGGTGGCCTTGACGTTGTAGAGCGCCCGGTCGACCTTGCCGTCGGCGTCGATCACGAACGTCGAGCGGATCACGCCGGTGACGGTCTTGCCGTAGAGCTGCTTCTCGCCGTACGCGCCGTAGGCGGTCAGCACCGACTTGTCCGGGTCCGACACCAGCGGGAAGGTGATGGCGTCGCGCTCGCGGAACTTCGCCAGTTTCTCCGGCTTGTCCGGGGAGATGCCGACGACCTCGTAGCCGGCGGCCTGGAGGGAGGCGAGTGAGTCGCGGAAGTCGCAGGCCTGCTTGGTGCAGCCGGGAGTCATCGCCGCCGGGTAGGCGTACAGGACGACCTTGCGACCTCGCAGGTCGGCGAGGGAGAGCTGGTCGCCGGTGTCGGTGGCGAGGGTGAACTCGGGCGCTGGGTCACCGGGGGAGAGTCGGTCGGGCGAGGTCATGGCCCGACCCTACCGTCGTGCCGGCGGACGCCGTCACCGGCGACGCGGGCCGTCGCCACGAGCGTGCGCCTGTCGTCGGTGGGCGGGGACGCGGGGGTTGATCATCAGGGGGTTGGCTGCTGGCAACCCGTCGTTCACAGGCTTGACCTGCTAGAGGTGATCAAGACCATGCCCTGTTGCCAGGCTCTGGCAACAACTAGTCCTGGGAAATAGGCTGTCCCACGCCGGCCCGGCCGGGCCCGCTGACGCGTAGGAGGTCGCGTGGAGACACTGGCGATGCACATCTCGAACGGGATCATCGACGGTCCCGTTGCAGCGATCTTCGCTGCGCTCGCTCTTGCCGCGCTCACCTTCTGCGTTCTGCGCGGCCGGCGCGACCTGGACGACCGGCTGGCCCCGATGGCCGGCCTGGTGGCGGCGTTCATCTTCGCCGTCCAGATGCTCAACTTCCCGATCTTCACGGCCGGTGTCAGTGGCCACCTGCTCGGTGGGGCGCTCGCCGCGATGCTCGTCGGTCCGTGGGTCGGCGCGCTCTGCGTCTCCGTGGTGCTGGTCGTGCAGGCGCTGATCTTCGGCGACGGCGGTGTGGCGATGCTCGGCCTCAACATCACCAACATGGCGCTGCTCGGCACCGCCGCGGCGTACGCGCTGATCGCGCTGCTGCTGCGGGTGCTGCCCCGGACCCGGGCGGGTCTGGCGGTGACCGCGTTCGTCGCCGCGATGCTCAGCGTGGTGGTCGCGTCCCAGGGCTTCGTCGTGCAGTACTGGCTGGGCGGCACCACCGACCTGGGCGGCAACCTGGCCGGCCTGGCCGGCACGATGGCCGGAACCCACCTGCTGATCGGCATCGGCGAGGGCCTGATCACCGCGACCACCGTGCTCACCGTCGCGAAGGTGCGACCCGACCTGGTGTACGCGCTGCGCTCCCTGCGCACCCCCACCGCCCCCGCTGTCCCGGTCTCCGGAGGTGTCCGATGAAGAACCGTTCCTGGGCCTTCCTGGCCGGCGGCCTGCTGGTCGCCCTGCTGCTCGCCGGAGTGGTCAGCAACTACGCCTCGTCCCACCCGGACGGGTTGGACTCCTCGCTGCTCGAGGGCTGCACCGTCGACGCCGACGACAACATCGTCGGCGGCAGCTGCCCGGCCCAGCAGGCGAAGGACCACGAGTTGGCCGACAGCCCGCTGGCCGACTACGGCGTCCGGGGCGTGCGGAACAGCTTCGTCTCCACCGGCCTGTCCGGGGTGCTCGGGGTGCTGGTCACCTTCGCGGTCGGAGCCGGCGGGTTCTGGCTGCTGCGCCGCCGGGGCGGCACGCCGACCGGCGCTGACGCGGCGACGTCCACCGGGAACGCCACGCCCGCCGAGGACGACGCGGCGACGTCGCCCACCGCCGCGACAAGCTGAACAGGGGTACGCGGATGGGGGCCGGTCACGGGCACGTGCTGTACCGCGAGTCGGACTCGCCGGTGCACCGGCTCCCGCCCGAGGTCAAGATCGTGGCGATGGTGGTCTTCACCCTCGCCGTGGTGGCCACCCCACGCGAGGCGTTCTGGGCCTTCGGCGCGTACGCCGTGCTGGTGGCGGCGGTGGCGGCGCTGGCCCGGGTGGGTCCACGGTGGTTGCTCAGCCGCGCGTTGATCGAGCTGCCGTTCGTGTTGTTCGCGGTCGCCCTGCCGTTCCTCGGCAGCGGCGACCGGGTCGAGGTGCTGGGCCTGCGCCTGTCCGAGGACGGGCTGCACGGCGCGTGGAACATTCTGGCCAAGGGCACCCTGGGGGTGCTCGCCTCGCTGCTGCTGGCCGCGACCACCACCACCCGGGACCTGATCGTGGGGCTGGACCGGCTGCACTGCCCGCAGGTGCTCACCCAGATCGCCTCGTTCATGCTGCGCTACCTCGACGTGCTGGTGGGCGAGGCACGGCGGATGCGGGTGGCCCGGATCTCCCGGGGAGACGACCCACGGTTCCTGTGGCAGCTGCGGGGCTTCGCGGCCGGGATCGGCGCGTTGTTCCTGCGCGCCTTCGAGCGCGGCGAGCGGGTCTATCTGGCCATGCTGTCCCGCGGCTACACCGGGCGGATGCCCGCTGTGTGGCAGGGCGAGGGTGCGGCGAGCGCCGGTCAGTGGCTGGTCGCGGCGACCGTACCGGTGTTGGCGGCCTCCATCGCCGCGACCGCCGTCGTACTGTCATGATCGGTGTCGTGCAGACCGCTGTCTCGCTGGACGTTCGGGGTGTTCGTTACGCGTACCCGGACGGGCACGTCGCCCTTCAGGGGGTCGACCTGAACGTGCCGCGGGGCGACCGGGTGGCGCTGCTCGGGCCCAACGGCGCGGGGAAGACCACGCTGGTGCTGCACCTCAACGGCATCCTCACCCCGACCGAGGGCAGCGTGAGCGTCGGCGGGCTGACCGTCACCCCGGATCGGGCCACCCTGGCCGAGGTCCGCCGCCGGGTGGGCATCGTCTTCCAGGACCCGGACGACCAGTTGTTCCTGCCCACGGTGACGGAGGACGTGGCGTTCGGGCCGGCGAACCTGGGTCTGCGCGGGGCCGAGTTGGCCGCCCGGGTGGACGAGGCGCTCGCCGCGGTGGGGATGAGTGAGCACCGGGGCAGGGCCCCGCAGCACCTGTCGTTCGGGCAGCGTCGCCGGGTGGCGGTGGCCACCGTGCTCGCCATGCACCCGGAGATCCTGGTTCTCGACGAGCCCTCGTCGAACCTGGACCCGGCGGCCCGTCGGGAGCTCGCCGAGATCCTGCGGGGCCTGCCGGTGACCCTGCTGATGGTCACGCACGACCTGCCGTACGCGGCGGAGCTGTGCGAGCGTTCGGTGATCCTCGACGACGGCCGGATCGTCGCGGACGCCCCCACCCCCACCCTGCTCAACGACGCCGACCTACTGGCCAGACACCGCCTGGAACTCCCCCGAGGCTTCACCCCGCACCCCTAGCCCCAACGCCATGTGCGTCAGGCGGAGCGGCTGTTCGTCACCCGGCGCCACCTCGCCGATCATGCGGTTGTGGTGGGCAACAAAACGCCCGTAAACCGCCAACCCGGGCACCATAACTGCATGATCGGCGCGCCCCCGCGGCCCCTGCCCCGCGATCTTGCACTTTCTGCGGCGACATAAGTGCCGAAATCGGGGCGTAACGGCGACCCAAAGTGCAAGATCGGCGCCGTGCGCAAGATCGGCGCGGCGCGCGGGCGGCGCGGCGCGGGGGGGCCGCGCGGGGGTCAGGGGGTGGGGACTGCTGCGGTGGTGGTGCGGGAGGTGGCATGCAGGCGCAGGATGCCGGCGGCTGTCGCGCCGGCGCCGGTGATCAGGAAGGTCGCCACCATCACCCGGGCGGTCGCGGGTGACCAGGGCACCGGGGCGATGGCGCGGGCGAACACGGCGGCGTTCGACGCTCCGGCGAAGAGCGCCAGGCAGGCCCCGGCCAGGGCGACCACGAAGTCGGCGGCCGGGCGGCGGCTCAGCGCGTACCAGCCGGCGGCGATCGCGCCGAGCCCGGTGAGCAGGGGCCAGATCTGCCCGGAGAGCAGCCCGACGAGCACCCCGCCCACGCCCTGGGCGCCCGCGTCCAACTCCCGTCCCACCGGGTACCCGACGGCCAGCGCGCCGCCGACGATCAGCAGCACGCCGAGCGCGGACAGCGCGCGGGCACCGGCCGGGGCGGTGGCGGCGAACAGGCCGAGCGCGCCCACCGCGAGCAGCCCCACGATGGTCACGGCCCACCAGGTGTACGCGTCCGGCGGCGGCACCCAGTCCAGCGTGCCGCCGATCGTCACCGGGTCGGTGCCGTCGCGCAGCGGGACGGCCCAGTCCCGGACCCGGTGTTCGCGGTCCGGTGCGGCGCGTACCGCGGCCGGTGGCGTCGACTCCTGCCACAGCGCGCGCTGGTCGTGCCAGCGCGCCGTGGTGCCGTCGTCGACCCGTTGCCAGGAGGGCGCGGCGGCCGGGTCGGCCTCGGCCGGGAGTTCGGTGTCCCCGTCGATGGTGCGGTTCAGGTACGTGGCGGGGGAGTGGCTGTTCTCGAAGACCCCGTCCGGGCCGACGCGCAGGTACGGCTCGCCGGAGTAGCCGATGACCTCGATGGCGCGGCCGGTGCGGTTGGTCAGTTCCAGTCGGGCGCCCGCCTCGATGACGCGTACCTCAAGCCCTGGCCGTGCCGGTGCGACGCCGGTGGTCCGGGTGCGGTAGTCGGTGCCGTCGGGTGCGTCCGCGCCGTGGGCGGCGGCGGGCGCCGCGCTGATCACTGTCGCCAGGCCGGCTGCGGCAGCGACCAGGGCGGCGCGGCCCAGCAGGGTACGGATCACTTGCCGGCCGCCGCCACGGCTGCGGTGAGAGCGTCCGGGGTGGGGTTCTCGACGGGTTGACCGTTGACCTTGACGGTCGGCGTGCCGGTGACGTTGCTGCGGCTGGCGTCGTCGGTGACGTGTTCGGTCCAGCCCTTGTACGTTCCGTCCCTGACGCAACTGCCGAAGGAGCCCCGATCGAGGCCCACGCTGGTGCCGATGTCGATGAGCGTGTCGTCGGTGAGCCCGGCGCTGCCTTCCGGCGGCTGCTGGGCGAAGAGCGCCTTGGCGTACTCGTGGTACTTGCCGCCCGCCGCGGCGCAGCCGGAGGCGGCCGAGGAGCGGGTGGAGTACTGGGTGGTGGAGAAGCGGTTGAGGTACGCGACCGGGTGGTAGACCACCTTCGCCTTGTTGTCGGCCACCAGCTGTTCGAGGGTGGACCCGCTGGTCTGCTCGAACTGCTTGCAGGCCGGGCAGAGGAAGTCCTCGTAGACGTCGACGGTGACCGGCCCGCCGCCGGTGACGATGCCGGTGCCCTGCGCGTTGGCGCCGGGTGGGGTGGTGAAGTCGTCGGAGCGCTGGCTGGACCAGACGGCCCAGCCGATGCCGGCGGCGATGACCAGGACGAGGACCGCGGCGGCGGAGACCCAGATCGTGCGGCGGCGGCGCCGTTCGCGGGCCAACTGCTCGCGGACCACCCGGGCGGCGTCCCGCTGCCCCTTGCGACTACTCATCCTCGTCCTCCACAACGGGTTCGCCGGACAACCACCCGTCCACCGATACCGGCGTACGAGGCCAGATCAGCAGAAATCCGGCCAAGACCAAGAATCCCAGGTCCCGGAGGATCTCCGGGAGGTAACTGGGTGCCTGCCCCGCCGCCAGTTGCCCGCCGCTGCCGAAGCAGCCGCAGTCGATGGCCAGCCCCCGCGCCCAGGCCGAGGCGATCCCCGCGATGAAGACCACCAGCAGCGCGGCGGACACCCCGGCGACCAACCGGGTGGCCAGCCCGAGCAGCAGCAGCACGCCCAACGCCAGCTCGACGAAGGGCAGCGCCGCGCCGATCACGGTCGCCAGGTCGTACGGCATCACCTGGTACGCGTTGACCGCCCGCCCGGAGGCGGCGAGGTCGCTGACCTTCGACGCGCCGGCGACCAGCCAGACGGCGGCGAGGCCGAGTCGGGCCGCGATGCCGAGCCACGGGCGGACCAGTGGCCAACGGCCCCACCGGGGGGAAGGTGCTGTCACGCTCATTTGTCGTTCCGTCCGCGCCGGAAGTTCCGCGTTCAGCCGGTCAGGGCGTCGCCGACCGCCTCGACCAGGTCGTCCCGGGCCCGGGCGACCCGGGACCGGATGGTGCCCACCGGCACCCCTTCGACGGTGGCGGCCTCGGCGTACGACAGGCCGAGCAGTTGGGTGAGCACGAACGCCGAGCGCCGCTCGGGGCCGAGGCGACGGACGAGGTCGGCGGCGCCGAACTGACCGGCGGGGTCGGGGTGCGGTCGGTCGGTGTACGCGTTCGCCGCCAGGCGCTCGTCGAGCCGCCGACGCCTGATGACGGTGCGCAGGTGGTCGGCGCAGGCCCGGCGGGCGATGCCGAGCAACCAGGTGCGGGCGCTGGAGCGACCCTCGAAGGCGGGGAGCGCCCGGAACGCCCGCAGGTAGGTCTCCTGGGTCAGGTCGTCGGCGCTGTCCGGGTCGACCAGGGCGGCGGCGAACCGCCAGACCTCGGCCTGGGTGAGCCGGACGAACGCCGCCTGGGCGGTCGGGTCGCCGTGGCGGGCGGTCAGCGCCCACTCGGTTGCCGGGTCCCGGGCGACCTCGTCGGCCGGCTCAGCCGGACTGACGGCACCGGAGTCACGCGGGACAGGGATCACGACACACCAGGTTACGCGGCGGCCGGCGGCGCGTCAGGATCGTTCGACCCTTGGATGGTCTGCACCACGTCGGGAACTTTTCTCCGTTCCGGGCCGACTACCACTTCATGACGTGCGACCACCGACGCGATCACCCCCCTCGGGTCGTCGAAAGGCACACCTATCGGCGACCATGTCCGGCATGACTGTCGCCCCCCGCCGCTGGGCCGCCAGGCTGGCCGCAGCCGCCGGCCTCCTCGTCACCGTCGTCGCCCTGTTGATCGCGCCAGCCACCTCCGCCAGCGCCCACGCGGTGCTGGAGAGCAGCAGCCCGGCCGCCTCCTCCATCGTGCCGAGCGGGCCGTCCGAGGTGGTTCTCACGTTCAGCGAGTCGGTCCGCAAGGTGCCCGGCAAGATCCGGATCATCGCACCGGACGGCTCCCGGGCCGACCGGGGCGAACCGTCGTTCGGTGACGCCGTCGTGACCATCCCGGTGGATCCGGCCGGCTCGCGCGGCACCTACCTGGTCAGCTTCCGGGTGATCTCCGCCGACAGCCACCCGGTTTCCGGCGCGTTCACCTACTCGGTCGGCGCGCCCTCGACCCCACCCGTCGACTCCGGCACGGACAGCCGCGCCAACCCGGTGGTGGAGACGGCGGTGAAGGTCGCCCGCTTCCTCGGCTACGCCGGCCTGGTGCTGCTGGTCGGGCCGGCGCTGGTGCTCGCCGCCCTGTGGCCGCGGCGGCTCTCCCGGCGGGGGCCGACCCGGCTGGCCTGGACCGGCCTTGGTCTGGTGGCCGTCGCCACCCTCGCCGACCTGTGGTTGCAGGTGCCGTACACGGCCGGTGGTGGTTTCTTCGACGTCACCGGCGAGGGGTTCGGCACTGTCTTCGGCAGCACCTTCGGCGCCGCCCACCTGGTTCGACTCGGCCTGCTGGCGGCGTCCGTCTTCCTGCTCCGCCCGCTGCTGGCCCGGCCGGCGGGCCGCGCGGACGCGATCATTCTGGCCGTGCTCGGCGGCGCCGCGCTGCTGACCTGGCCGTTGGCCGGGCACGCGGCGGCCTCCCCGGCACCGGCGGTCTCGGTGGTGGTCGACGCGGTGCACCTGGGCAGCATGGCGGTCTGGCTGGGTGGTCTGCTCATGCTCGCCGTCTTCCTGCTGCGCCAGGCCGACGAGCGGGAGCTGGGCGCGATCCTGCCGATCTGGTCGCGCTGGGCGGCGCTCGCCGTCTCGGCGCTGCTGCTGGCCGGCACCGTTCAGGCGCTGATCGAGGTGGCCACCCCGCAGGCGCTCTTCGACACCACGTACGGGCGCCTGTTGCTGGCCAAGATCGGGCTGTTCGCGATCGTCATCGCCGTGGCCGCGTACTCCCGGAAGTTGGTGCGCAGTCGCGTCGCGGCGCAACGCCCGGTGCCGGTGCGCCGGGCGGTCCTGGTGGAGCTGGCCGTCACCGTCGTGGTGCTGGCCGTGTCCGCCACGCTCGTGCAGACCACGCCCGCGCGCACCGCCGCGGCCGGGCCGTCCGCCGGGGCCGAGTCCGGCCTCTTCAGCACCAGGCTCTCCAGCCCGCTGCTGTCCGTCGAGGTCGAGGTGAGCCCGGCCGGGCGGGGCAACAACACGGTGCACCTGTACGCGTACGACAAGGCCAACCAGCCACTGCTGGTCGAGGAGTGGAAGGCGACAGCCGCGCTGCCCTCGGCCGGGATCGAGCCGATCGAGGTGCCGTTGCTGCGGTTGACGGACAGTCACGCCTACGGCGACATCAGCATGCCGACCTCCGGCGAGTGGCAGCTGAAGATCACCGCTCGAACGACCGACATCGACCAGGCCACGGTGACCGCCACCGTGCCCATCCGTTAGAGAGGTTCGCGAAACCCATGACCCGAATCCGGCGTACCGCAACCGCCGCTGCCGCCCTGGCGTTCACCGCCGCCGCCACCGCTGTGCTCGGCTTCGCCGGACCGGCGTCCGCGCACGTCACGGTGAACCCGAAGGAGGCAACCCAGGGTGGCTACGCCCGGGTGGCGTTCCGGGTGCCCAACGAGAGTGACACCGCGTCGACCATCAAGCTGGAGGTGGTGCTGCCGGAGAACGCCCCGGTCGGCTCGGTGTCGACGATGCCGGTGCCCGGCTGGACGGTCGCCACGGAGAAGCGCAAGGTGGACCCGCCGATCGAGGTGCACGGCAGCCAGCTCACCGAAGCCGTCTCCAAGATCACCTGGACGGCCTCGGCCGACGCGGGGGTGAAGCCGGGTCAGTTCCAGGAGTTCCCCGTCTCGATGGGGCCGCTGCCGCAGGTCGAGTCGATGGTCTTCAAGACCCTGCAGACCTACTCGGACGGCAACATCTCGCGGTGGATCGATGAGCCGGCCCCGGGTGCCGAGGAGCCGGAGAACCCCGCTCCGGTGCTCACCCTGGCCGCCGCGGCGGCGCCGGCGGGCTCGGCCTCGCCCAGCGCGGCCGTGGCCTCGCCCGACGACGATGACGACGACGACGGCAACGGGCTCGCGGTCGGCCTCGGTGTGGCCGGTCTCGTCGCCGGTCTGGCCGGTCTGGTGCTGGGCGGGCTGGCGTTCACGCGTACCCGCCGGGAGCCGGTCGCGAAGGTCTGACCCCGTTTCACCCGCTGGCCCGCCGGATCTTCCGGCGGGCCAGCGCGCTTTCCGGAGTCGATGCCGACCGTGCCGTGGATATCCCCTGATCAGACGGGCTACGTCGGTAAGGTCGGCCGGGTATTTGGCTACGGAGGGGGACGGTGCGAATGCGGTTCGTGCGGGTGATCGCCGGAGTGCTGCTGTTGGTGGTGGGAATTCCGGCGCTGTTCGCCGGTGGCGGGCTGTGGCTGGTGACCCGACACGCCGACCCCGGCGGGTCCTTCGCCGCCCGTTTCGAGACTGTCCGCACGCCCGGTCACGCGATCGTCGTCACCGACCTCGACCGGTTGCTGCGGCAGGAAGCGCCCTTCGCGCGTACCGCGCAGACCCGGCTGCGTCTGGACGCCCGCACCACGGGCGGGCCGGCCTTCGTCGGCTTGGCGCCCACCGCCGAGGTGCGTGGGTGGCTGGAGGCGGTGCCGCACGCCACGGTTCGCCGCGTGGCGCTGGCCCGGGGTCCGCTGCCGGTCCGGCTCGATCCGGCCGCCGGCACCCCGGGCGTCGCGCCGGCCGACGGGGTCGTCACACCGCTGGGCCAACCCTTCTGGGTACGCGAGGGGATCGGCTCGCTGGAGTGGAGCGCGGACGACCTCGCCGGCGAACCCATGAGTCTGGTGGTGATGCGCCCCGACGGAGAGGAGGACCTCGCCCTGGACCTGCACGCCGAGTTGCGGGTCGGGTGGACCGGCCCGGCCACCTGGGCTCTGCTGACGGTCGGCGTGCTGCTGGTGGTGTGCGCGGCGCTGCTCCTGCTGCGGCCGCTACGGCCACGCGAGGTGATCTTCGTGGTCGAGCCGGATCAGGTGCCGGTGCTCGCCGGCCGGCTCGGGGTCAGCTCGCTGAGTGGCCTGGGCCCCCGGCAACCCGAGCCGTCCCCGCCGTTGCCGCTCCGACAACTCGCCCCGGTCGGCTCCGGCGCCCCGGAACCCGCCCGGTCGGCGATCGGCGCGGCCCGCGCGGCCACCCTCGCCGACCTGGACGAACCGGTCCGGCTGCCCCGCCCGCCGGAGGTGACGTTGAGTCTCGCCTGGCCGCCGGCCGACGTGGACGAGCCCACGGCCCGGCCGGTGGTGGCCGCACCGGGTGACGACCCGGCCCGTGGCGGCCCGATCGGGTGACGGCCCGGCCGGTGGTGGTGGGTGAGACGGCGAGTGGCCCACCGCGCTGCCGACGCGGAGGGCCACCCTCACCGGGGGAGCGGTGCTACCCGAGCGACGCTTGAGGTAGATGAGGACAGATTAGCGGCGAACGTGGCTACTCGGGAGGTCTGTCCAATTGGTGCGATTTTCCGCATCGAGTGTCGAGCGCACCGGCAACGCCGCCAGCAGCAGCAGGCTGAGCAGCACGTAGGTGTTCTGCACGACGAAGTCCACCGGGTCGTGGGTGCGGACCGGTCCCGCGCCCCAGGCCTGGAACGTCACCACGCCGTAGATGGTCACGGCGGTGATGCCCAGGGCCAGCCCGGCCAGCCACCGACGCCGGCGTGCCTCGTCCGGACGGTTCGCGCTCAACGCCGCGTCGGCGAGCAGCACCACCGCCGGCACGAACCAGTAGATGTGGTGGGTCCAGGTGATCGGGCTGGCCAGGGCGCCGACCAACCCGGTCAACGTCAGGCCGGTCAACGCGTCACCGGCCCGCGCGGCGCGGGCGGCCCGCCACAGCCCGTAGCCGGCGACCGCGGTCACCAGCAGCAGCCAGAGCAGCCGGTCCGGCTTCTCCGGCTCGGTGAACCGGCTGAGCAGGCCGAACAGCGACTGGTTGCCGACGATGTCGGTGCGTCCCACCCGCTCGGTGGTCCACAACTCGTGCGTCCAGAACCGCCACGAGTCACGTGGGGCGATCGCCGCCGCGAGCAGCGTCGCCGCCGCGGCGGTCGCGCTCGCCACCGCCGCGGCCCGCCACCGCCGGGTGGCCAGCAGATAGACGATGAAGATGCCGGGAAACAGCTTGAGTGCCGTCGCCAGCCCCACGCCCACCCCGGCCCAGCGTCGCGCCTGCGGCACCGCGAACAGCAGATCGGCCAGAATCAGCACGACCAACAGCATGTTGATCTGGCCGAAGGTGATCGTCTCGCGGATGCTCTCCACCGCCAGCACCAGCAGGACGGCGGCGACCAGGGTGAACGTGCGGGGCAGGTGGTGTCGGGCGATCACCGGCGTTACCAGCCACCGGGTGGTCACCACCACGGCCAGCACGGTGAGCGCCGTGAAGATCGCCACGGTGGCGCCGAGCCGTAACAGGCCGAACGGCCACAGCAGCAGCGCGCTGAAGGGCGGGTAGGTGAAGTACAGCTCGCCCTGCACCCGGTCGGGCTGTACGTAGTCGTAGAGCGGGTGGCCGACGCGCCACCAGTCCATCGCGGACATGTAGATCTTGAGATCGAAGAAGTTGTGCACGAGGCCGGGCAGGTACAGCGCTGGCAGCACCGCGCCGAGGGCCACCACCGCGACCAGACGACGGACCGTACGGCCGCCGGGATCGTCTTCGGTGACGGCGGGCGGTGCGACGGGTTCTGCTGGCACCCCGAAACCCTAGCGGTCCGCTCCGCCGAGAGCGCGCAGCCGCGGGGCGTGGGCTGCGCGTAGGCTGTCCCGGTGGCTGATCTCCTCGTCTGGATCGACTGTGAGATGACTGGGTTGGACCTCGGCAGGGACAAACTGATCGAGGTTGCGGCACTGGTCACCGATCCTGACCTCAACGTGCTGGGTGACGGTGTCGACGTGGTCATCCACGCCGACGAGGCGGCGCTGGAGGGGATGCCGGAGGTCGTGCAGACGATGCACGCCAAGTCCGGCCTCACCGAGGAGGTCCGTCGTTCGGCGGTCACCCTCGCCGAGGCCGAGGACCTGGTCCTGGAGTACGTCCGCACCTTCGTCAAGGACCCGCGTACGGCGCCGCTCTGCGGCAACTCGATCGCCACCGACCGGGGCTTCATCGCCCGGGACATGCCCCGCCTCGACGCCCACCTGCACTACCGCATGATCGACGTGTCGTCGATCAAGGAACTCTGCCGCCGCTGGTACCCCCGCGTGTACTTCGGTCAGCCGCAGAAGGGTCTCGCGCACCGGGCGCTGGCCGACATCCGGGAGAGCATCCGGGAGTTGGAGTACTACCGGCGCACCGTCTTCGTTCCGCTGCCCGGCCCGGACGTCGAGACCGCCAAGGCCATCGCCGCCGAACTCTGACCGCGCCGGCTCGTCCGGGGGAGCAGGGAACCCGCTGGACGAGGTACGTCGGGGTGTGGCTATTATTGGTCCGCACCCCGCCCGGAGCGATCAACCGGGCGACGGCGGCGTGGTGGCTGTAGCTCAGTTGGCAGAGCACCGGGTTGTGGTCCCGGTTGTCGGGGGTTCAATTCCCCTCAGTCACCCCACTGGTTTCACTGCTCAGGCCCCCTCCTCGGAGGGGGCCTGAGTCGTTGTGGGGGCGAAACAGGGGACGACGCGAAAGCCCCCTCCGAGGAGGGGGCTTTCGTCGGCTGGCTCAGGCGGTCGGTGTGGGGGACGGGGTGGCCGTCCCGTCCGGGGTCGGGGTGGTGGCGTCCGGGTCGGCCGGAGGCTCGTACGGGAGGGCGCTGCCCTTGACGTACTCGTTCCAGCTCATGTTCCAGTCGGTCCAGCCGTTGCCGTTCTGGAGCCTGCGCTCGGTGCCCTTGACGGTGATCGGGTCGCCGACCTGGGTGTTCTTGAAGAGCCAGTCGCCGTTGGCCATCGACACGTTGACGCAGCCGTGCGACACGTTCGTGGTGCCCTGCTGCCCCTCGGACCAGGGTGCCGCGTGGATGAACTCCCCGCCCCAGGTGAGGCGCTGGGCAAAGTCGATCTTGGTGCGGTAGCCCTCCTCCGGGCCCAGCTCCTCGAACGTGTCGAAGACCGTCTTGCGCAGCTTCTCGATGACGACCATCGTGCCGCTCGACGACGGGGTGCTCTTCTTGCCGAGGCTGACCGGGATGGTCTTGATCACAGAGCCGTTGCGGGTCACCGTCATCCGCTTCGTCTTGTTGTCGACGGTCATGACCACCGCGGCGCCGATCTTGATGTCCACCGAGAGGTCGGCGCGGCCGTACCAACCCGCACCCATCGGCAGGCCGCCGGCCTGCACCCGGTAGGAGACCTTGCTGTTGGGCTTCCAGAACTCCTTCGGCCGGTAGCGGATCTCGGTGGGGCTGACCCAGTGCCAGATCCCCTCCTGGGCCGGGGTGGAGGTGACGGTCATCCGGCGCTGCACGTCGTCGCGGTAGTCCTCCGGGATGTCCCGGCTGAACTTCACGATCAGCGGCATGCCCACCCCGACCACCTGGTTGTCGCCGAGGAAGCTGCTCACCCGCACCTGGTTGCCGGGCTTGGCCATGGTGGTGAAGGTGCTGGTCGCGGTGGCCGGAAGCCCGTCGTCGCCCTTGGCGGTCACGGTGGCCGTGTAGCTCGTGCCGTAGGCCAGCGCGCCGGCCGGGAGCCACGACTTGCCGTCCTTGGCGAGGGTGCCCTCGACCGCCTTGCCGGCGGCGTCCTTGAGCTCGACCGCGGTCTCCACGGCGTCCTTCGTGGTGAAGGTGATGCCGGTGGACGCTGCCACGTCCTTGGCGTCGGCCGCCGGCTCACTGATCGTCGCCGCGGCCTTCGGTGCCGGGTTCTCGCCGCCACCGTGCCACGAGGACGACTTGCCGCCGTCGCCGTCGGTGCAGGCCGAGGTGAAGGCCAGCGCCACGGCGAGGAGCCCGGCCGCGAACACGCGGCGTCGCCCACCGGGCCTGATCAGCTGGTCCTGGCTAGCTCGCATGAAGTCCCTCACAGTTGTGGTCGCTGCCCCATCGTCTCTTACTGACGCGCCAGAGCCGGCCCCGGTTGCCGAGGGTGAACCGAAACACGCCGTCAATAGTGCCCGAATCCTGCTACTATCCGGCGTTTCGTGAGCCTGGCTCGTCTCCGTGCCCGGGGGCGGGGGTCGCCGCGCCGTCATCGAGCGGCGGGAGTGCAAGAGTACGCCGGCCCGGCCAACGGCCGGGCCGGCGCAACGAGGCCGAGGGCTCAGACCGCCGGACCGGCCCCACCACTGGGCACCGGCAACGCGCTGCCCTTGATGAACTCCGACCAGCTCAGGCTCCACGCCGTCCACCCGTTACCGGCGGCGATCCTGCGCTCGGTGCCCTTGATCGTGATCGGGTCACCGATCCGGGTCTTGCCGAACAACCACTTGGCGTTCGCCATCGACACGTTCACGCACCCGTGCGAGACGTTCTGCCGCCCCTGCACGTGCTCCGACCAGGGCGCGGCGTGGATGTACTCGCCACCCCAGGTGAGCCGCTGGGCGAACTGGATGTCGGTCACGTAGCGGTTGGCCGGATCCGGGTCGTCGCGGGTGTCGAAGACAGTGGCTTCCTTCTTCTCCATCACCACCATCGTGCCGCTCGACGACGGGGTGCTCTTCTTGCCCAGGCTCACCGGAATGGTGCGTACCGGCGCGCCGTTCTCGTACACCGTCATCTTCTTGTTGGCGTTGTCGACCTTCATCTCGAACGAGCGGCCGATCTTGGCGGTGGCCTTGCGGTCGATGTCGCCGTACCTGCCGTTGCTCAACGGCACCCCCGCCAGGGCGATCCGCACGGTGATGGTGGTGCCCGGCTTCCAGTACTCCGGAGCCCGGTAGTAGGCCTGCGTGCCGTTGCTGACCCAGTGCCACGCCCCCGGCTGCGGCGGGTCGGTCTTGACGAACATCCGCTTCTGCACCGCCGCCCGGTCCTTCTTCGGGATGCCCGGGTGGAACTCGGTGACCACCGGCATGGCCACCCCGTAACTCTTGTCGTCGAAGAGGTACAGGCCCGACCCGATCGTCGACTTCGGCTTGGCCATGGTGGTGAAGCTGCTGGTGCCCTGGCTGCTCGTACCGTCCGACGCGCTCGCCGTCACCGTGGCGGTGTAGCGGGTGCCCCACTTCAGCGGAGCGGACGGCACCCAGGACGAGCCATCGCTACGCAGCTTGCCCTCGATCGAGCCGCCGCCGTCCGCGGTCAGGGTGACAGCCGACACCTTCCCGCCGTCCGGGAGCTTCGCGCTGATCTCCGTGCTCACCGGCCTGTTCTTCGTGCCGTTCGCCGGGCTCAGCGCGAGCGCCGGCCCACTCGGTGTGCTGGGTGTCGAAGGTGCGGCTGAGCCGGGGGCAGCGCTCGCGTCCGAGGACGTCCCGCCAACGAATTCCGGCTTCTTTCCGTCGCCGCCGCATCCGGTCAGTGCCAGCGACGCCGCCAGAGTCAGGGCGCCCACCACCGCCCCGGCTCGCGTGAACCGTGCCATGCCCACCTCTGTTCTCGCGTACCTGGCGGACATCGTGCCGCATCGACGCCGCGACCCACGCCCCGATCTTGACGGTGCTGCCCGGTTCGGGGCTTTTGCCGGCAAAGCTCGACCGAAGGGGGGACCCGGGGAACCGAATTGGAGGCCGCTCAGGAGGGGTGCTAATGTTCTCTCCGTTGCCGAACGAGCGCCGCTAGCTCAACTGGCAGAGCAGCGGACTCTTAATCCGCGGGTTCGGGGTTCGAGTCCCTGGCGGCGCACCAACAACCAAAGCCCTGATCCGGTGGTTCACACCGGGTCGGGGCTTTTTGGTGGTACGAGCGCACGAGCTCCTCGCGCTGCGCGTCGATGGCCGTGCGGCGGACCCGTAGCGCCCTCTCGTACTCCGGGCAGGTGGGCAACTCCGATGGGTCGCTCTGCTCCACGTCCGGTCACGGCCGGGACCGGTCCCCGACAGAGCGTGCGAAGATCGGCCGTCGCGCCCCTACAGTCCGCACCATGAGGTGGACGGTGCGACTCGCGGTCACTCTTCCCGTACTGCTGACCGCCCTGGCAGCCGGCGCGGTGAACGCCGTCGCGGCACCCGCCGACGGCGGCCTCGGCCTGGCCCTGCGGCCCGGCCAGGCCGACTACCGGGTCGGCGACCAGGTCCGCCTCGACCTCACGGTCACGAACACGACAGGCGCGGCGTGCGCGGTGCCGACGAACGCCGTCGGCACCGTCCAGGTGACCGGGGTACGCCTCGACGGGCGCGACCTCACGCCGACGCTCGCCCGCAGCTTCCACGACGACGGCATCGGTGCTGCCGCCACCGCCGGTCTCAGCACTGTGGAGGCCGGTGCGAGCACGACGGTGAGCCTGACCGGCACCCGCCTGCACGACGGTGACACGCCGGACGCGGTGATGCTCCGCTCGGTGGCAGCCACCCCGGACGGCGGTGGCCTGGACACCCTCTGGCCGGTCGGTGCCCCCGGCCGGTACGAGGTGACCGCCGGCTACCTGCCACTGCCGGTGACCGGCGCGACAAGCCTCTGCGCGGGCGGGACCACGCTGCGGACCACCACCTTCACCGTCGGCGGCGACGACGGTGCGACCGGCCCGCGCTGGCTGTGGCTGGCCGGCGCGGCGTTGCTGCTGACGCTGTTCACCGCTGTGCTGGTGGTGGCCCTCCTGCGCCAGCGCCGCCGGCCGACCGCCGCCGCCGTGGCCCTGCTGCTGGCGGTCGGCGCACTGGCCGTCGGCGGACCCCGACCGGCCCGCGCCGACTACACGGTGGACCCGACCGGTGGCGTGCCGGTCAGCGGCGTCGACTTCCAGGGCGCTGTCGACACCTGCCTGAAGGGGTTCGCCGCGCCCGGCGGGGACCCCTCCGGTCTGCTCCCGCGGCTGCGGGACAAGAAGTCTCCCCGAGTGCGGATCATCCCGACCACCGGCGGCTCCGGCGCGTTCGAGACCCCGGACAGCCCGGACGGGAAGGGCTCCTCGACCGTCACCTGGAATCCGACCTCCGTCGAGCCGTACGGCGACGGCGTGGCCCGGGACCCCTGCGCCGCGCTCTACCACGAGCTGAACCACGCCGACGACATCTCCCAGAACAAGGTCCCGCAGGGCGACTGCGGCAGCACCGAAATCCGTACCGCCGAGGTGAAGGCGACCCTCGCGGAGAACCGCTACCGGGCGGCGAAGGGCCTGCCACCGCGCATCGAGTACGACGGGAAGACGCTGCCCAAGAACCTCGACGAGTGCAAGAAACCGCCGAAGAAGAAGCCCCCGCAGAAAGGTCCGGTGAAGCTCTGCGAGGAGGGCGCCACCTGCGGCGGCAGCAATGGCGACCCGCACCTGGTCACGTTCGACCGGGTCGCCTACGACTTCCAGGCCGTGGGCGAGTTCACGCTGGTCACCGCCACCGGCGGCGACCCGCTGGAGGTGCAGGTCCGCCAGACGCCGATGGCCGGCACCCGAAACGCCTCGGTCAACTCGGCCGTCGCGTTCCGGGTCGGCGTCCACCGGGTCGCGCTCACGCTCACCGCCGGTGGCACCCAGGTGCACGTCGACGGCGCGGCACTGGCCGCGCCGCCGGAACGCACCGACCTGCCCGGCGGCGGCACCCTCACCCGCCGCCCCTCCGACACCGGACCCGCCGACGGGTACGACGTGACGTGGCCGGACGCTTCCGCGGCGGCGGTGGACCAGATCGGCCACTACGGCTACCGGGTACTGGTCAAGCTCGCCGACGGGCGGGCCGGCAAGGTCCGCGGCCTGCTCGGAGACTTCGACGGCGACCCGGCCGATGACATCGCACCCTCCTCCGGAGCCGCGCTCACCCAGCCGGTGCCGTTCGCCACGCTCTACCCGGCGTACGCGGACAGTTGGCGGATCACCCCGGGCCGCTCGCTGCTGCACTACGACGACGGGCAGGACGCCGGCACGTTCACCGACCGTGCCTTCCCCGAACGGGAGGTCACCGTCGGCGACCTCGACCCGGCCCGCCGTGCCACAGCCGAGCAGATCTGCCGCTGGGCGGGCGTCACCGCCCCGGCCCAGCTCGCCGAGTGCGTCTTCGACGTCGCGGTCAGCGGCCGCCCCGAGTTCGCCGTGGCCAGCGCCACCACCGAGCGGGTCGCCCCGCCCGTCGCCCCGCCGATCACCGCCGTACCCGTCGCGACCGCCAGCCTGACCCCCGGCGGCGCACCACTGACCTTCCCCGGTCGGGCCGGTGACGCCGTCTTCGTCGACGTCACCGCCCCCGGGATCGCCGACCGCTGCTCGCCGTACGTGCTCACCGACCCGACCGGCCAGCTGATCGGAGGTGGCTGCAACATCAACGGCGCCGGGTACATCGACCGCGTCGACCTCACCGCCGCCGGCACGTACGCCGTGCGGGTCGCCGCCGCCCCCGGCGACACCGGACGAGCCGCCGTCCGGGTGTACGTGGCCCGGGACGTCGACGGCACGCTGCAGCCGAACGGCCCGGACGTCACCGCGACTCTGGACCAGCCCGGCGCGTGGGCCCGGTACCGGTTCACCGGGCAGCAGGGCGATCGCGTCTTCGTCGAGGTGCCCACGAGCACACTTCCCCACCAGTGCTCCCCGCTGGAGCTACGCGATCCCGAGAACCGGCTGCTCAGCAGCGGCTGCGTGATCAACGGCGTCGGCGAGATCGACGGCACGCTGCTGCCCGCCGACGGGGCGTACACAGTGGTGGTCGATCCGACCGGACGCACCACCGGCGCGACCACACTGCGGCTGGTCAGCAGCCGCGACCGGGCGGCGACGATCACCGTCGGCGGTCCGCCGGTGGTCGCCACCGTCGACCGACCCGGCGCGGTCACCACCTACCGGTTCACTGCCGACGCCGGTACGTCGGTGAGTCTGACCGCGACCGCCTCCGACCTGCCGGACCAGTGCGGTGTGGTGGAGCTACGCGCCCCCGACGGCAGCCCGATCACCAGCGGCTGCGTGATCAACGGGGCTGGTGCCATCGAGCCGACCACGCTGCCGTCCTCCGGCGCGTACACGGTGGTGGTGGACCCGTCCGGAGTCGCAACCGGGCAGGTCACGCTGACGCTGCGCTGAGGCGAACCCCGGCCTTTCCGGGTGACGCCCGCGTGCTAGCGTCTCGTCCCGTTGCCGGCGAGCGCCGCTAGCTCAACTGGCAGAGCAGCGGACTCTTAATCCGCGGGTTCGGGGTTCGAGTCCCTGGCGGCGCACCAACGATCACGGTCCTGACCTGAGTTTCCACCTGGGTCGGGGCCTTCTTCATGTTCCGTGCCCGTAGCCGGGTGCTCGGAAGCCGTTCGACCGTTCCGTGCCTGGAGCGACAGGGCCTGCGTTGGTGGACGTCGCCGGGCATCTTCGATTCGTGGTTCCAGGTTGGTGTCGTCGTCGGCTACGCGAACCTGCTTTGCTCGCGTCAGGAGCACATGCACCTTGTCGTTCTCGCGGACGGGTCGCCCGGGCAACTCGACGGCCTCGGGGACGTGTCGCTCGGAGCGGTAGCCGGCCAGCACGGCACAGACCGCTGCGGTCACCGCCACGGTCAACCGGTGCCGGACACCGCGACGGGCGCGAGGATCTGGCAGACCTGTCAACGCTGCGGGCAGCCCAGCAGCGGCCTCGGGCACGGTGACAGCCGGTGCGTCGGACACGGACGAGATCAGCGATGATGGCAAAGCGGGCATGGCTCACTTCGGACGATCGACAAGCCGCAGGAACCTCGATGATCATTTGAACCGGTCATCCCTGCCCTGCTACCACCAGCAAAGGCCACATAAAGCCGGGCATCCCTTGTTTTTGCCGGGGCCCTGGCCGCCGGCCGTCTCCGCCGGCTTTCCCACGCGTTCCATCCGCCCCAGGCCACATTTGTGATCGATCACGACGCGCACGACCCGGCCACGGGTCGGGTCTACAACCACGATGCCGAATTCGAGGCAGGGCATTTTCGGAACGGGGATTTCAAGCCACCGGCGTGTTCGCCCACTGGGCGAGCAACTTCAGCGCCTCGTGGGATGAGCTGTCTGGTTCGGCGGTGAACACCACGAGGTGCTGGTCGGACTTGCCGCTGACGTCGAATTGCTGCGAATCGAGGGTGAGTGGGCCGACCAGCGGGTGCTGGTAATTCTTGCGGCGCAGCGTGGCGCCGGTCACGAGGTGGCGGCCCCACCATGTGCGAAAGTCCGCGTCTTTGACGGAGAGCGTCCCGACAAGTTCGGCCAGGCGCTGATCGTTCGGGTAGTTCCGGGCCTCCATACGTAGATAGGCGACGCATTCCTGAGCGGCCCTGGCCCAGTCGGTGTTCAATTCCCGGTAACCCGGATCGAGGAAAGTGAGCCAGAGAAGGTTGCGGTGCCGCTCCGGCAGTGCCCCATAATCGGTGAACAAGGCAGCAGCCAGGGGATTCCAGGCGAGGATGTCCAGTCTCCGGCCGAATACGTAGGCGGGAACTTCGTACAGGCTGTCGAGCAATCGCTGGGTCTGCGGGTCAACCCGCGACGTGGTCTGAGTACGGGACCCTGGGCGCTGTTTCGGCCCTGCGATCGAGTGCAGGTACTCCCGGCCGTCGTGGTCCAGACCAAGCGCGTCCGCGAGGGCGTCGAGGACCTCGGATGACGCAGTGGTGACGCGTCCCTGCTCGAGCCGGGCCAGATAGTCCGCGCTGACATTGGCCAGCTGGGCGACCTCTTCACGGCGCAGCCCGGGAACGCGGCGCCGCCGGCCGCCGTCGGGTAGGCCGACGTCGTCCGGCCGGATACGTGCACGACTGGCCCGCAGAAACTCAGCAAGCGGATTGCTCACGCTGAACTCCGGGCGCTTGGACATGAACCCAATCTACCCCCGGGCATCGGCGGATACCTGGGACTGTCTTTCCCATGATGAACTTTCCCATGAAGAACCGAACCTGGTCGGCCCGATGAACCGCGATGACACTTGGACGCATCAGCAAGCCACCACTTGCCCGGACAACAGCAAAGCCAATAGAGGCACGGATGTCCGGGCCGGGAACTAATGGGAGAGGAAGTCCTCCATGTCGAAAACGATCGTGGTGACCGGTACCGCAACTGGAATGGGCCGGGCCATCGTCGAGAAGTTCGCCTCCGAAGGCTGGAACGTGGTCGCGACGGTCCGCAAGGAGGCCGACCTGACGGTGCACGATGGATTGGAGCGGGTCAGGACGCTGCTGCTGGACGTCGATGACGAGCAGGCGGCAGGGCCCTTCGCGCAGACCGCGGTGGAGCAGTTCGGACAGGTCGACGTCTTGGTCAACAATGCGGGTTTCTACCAGATGGGGCCGGTGGAGGTGAGCAGCATGGACCAGATCCACCGGCAGTTCCAGACCAACGTGTTCGGACTGATCGCGCTCAGCCGGGCCTTCCTGCCGATTTTCCGCGCCCAGCGCTCCGGAACGATCATCAACATCTCCTCGTTGACCGCCGAGCAGGGTTATCCGTACAGCGCCGTCTACGCTGCCTCTAAGGCAGCCGTGGCGGCGCTGAGTGAGGGGATGAGCCTGGAGGTGGCCGGTTTCGGCATCGCGGTCAAGGCCGTCCTGCCCGGACAGCACTCCACCCGCATCTTCACGAAGATCGACATTGCGCAGGACGTCCCGGCGGACTATCAGGCTGGAATCGATGCGTTCTTCTCCAAGAACCCGCCAACCGGCTCCGACCCCTCGATTACCGCCGACGTCGTGTACCGAGCCGCCGTCGACGGGGACAACACCAAGGTCCGTTACTACTCCGCACCGGACTCGGCAGCCATTCCCAGGGCCAAGCAGATCCTGGGCACCGACGGCTACTGGGCGGAGTTCCGTACTGCCGTCCTCGCGGAGCCCAGCCCGCTGTTCACTGCGTTGATCCCGCGCCCGGGCGAGCAACCGATCGATTGGCAGATCTCCTGACCATGCGCTGAATCCGTCTCGGGGTGACAGGCGGCTCGGTCGGCTGGCCGATCCCGGCAACCGCCACCGGGGCCGGCCAGCGGCCGTCAGCCATGGCTCCCACAGCGAGACGCTGCCCGGCCCGGACCTGCGACTTGATCAGCTCGACTGAGGTGACGATCCTCAGTCACCTTCGAAATGCCGGATCTCGCCTGCCTTGTCCTTATAGATGGAAGAGTGATTATCGTGACGACGAACGATCCGACGGACCCGGGCTACGCCGCCGCGCTGGACACGGCTGAGCGTCTGCTGGGCTTCCGCTTGGAGCGCTTTCTTGGTGCCACGCCTGGTGAGCCAGCTAACGGCGCAGACTTCAAACGCATCGCGACGATGCACGCCTTCGGAGACGTCTGGCCGCGCACCGAGCACCTAGATACACGGACGCGGGCACTGGTGTCCGTCACCATCGCGGCGACACTCGGCGTCCTGGAGCCCCTCCGTGGTCAACTTCGCATCGCGCTCAACGCCGGCGCCGCCAAGGAAGAGATCGCCGAAGTCTTCCTTCAGGTCGCGGCCTACGCTGGCGTAGCACGCGCGTTCGACGGCTACCAGGTCGCGGCTCAGGTCTTTGCAGAGAACCCGCAACGCTCAGAGCCTGGTAAGTAGGGGTTCAGGGGTCAGGCCCGGTCCGGTTGGACCGGGCCTGACCCCTTCCGGCCAGCGCCATGAGCCGGACGAAGTGCCGGTTCAGGTTCCGCGGCTCGATGACGTATCGATGCCGGTTGTGAAGACCAGGTCGAAGTCCAACCGCCGGCCAACCCGGCTGGCTTCCGTGTCGGCGTCGCCGCGATGTGCGGGTGCTCGTCGGGTGCTCGCTCGCCGGGGACAGGTAGCTAGCGGTTGGCACCCAGCGGCCGCAGACGCTGGATCAGCACGGGCACGTGGGACCGTCGATGCCACGTGGGACCCATGAACACGACATAGGCGGGGCTCTTAATCCGCGGGTTCGGGGTTCGAGTCCCTGGCGGCGCACCAATGATCACGGTCCTGACCGGTGGATCACACAGGGTCCGGGGGGCCTTCTTCGTCGGTGAACCGAAGAGGTGCCGACGCCCGCAGGCGCGGTCTACCCGCGACTCGTGCGCTGATTGCGTCCCGTACGCACGGCGGCTGCGGCGATCATGGCAGCACCGGCTGCGGCGACGACGCGGACACGGCGAGGTCGGTTGGGGGACAGGGCCGTGGTCAGCAGCCCCCACCCGGCGGCCAGTGCGAGCGGCAGCCGCCCTCGCCGGCTTCGTGCGACCGCGCCGGCTGCCACGGCGGAGGTGGCGAGGAGTCCGACGGCGGACGCGGTGACTGTGCGCGGCGCGTCCGGAGAGGTGCCGGAGGCGACCTTGGCCGCGGCGATGTTGACGGCGCTGGCCACCGTCGTCCACCCCAGGAGGAGGCCCGTGCTCAGCGGTGTGAGCGCGGCCCACGTGGTCGTGTCGGGGGCGCGTTGCAGGCGCAGATGAGCGGTGGCGGCGAAGCCGGCGGCGGCCGGCAGGAGAAACGGCGTGAGCGCGAAACGGTCGCTCTGCGCGGCAACCGACCAAGCGGTGTTCATCGCATAGGCACCAACCAGCGGCCACCCGACCGCACGACTGATGGGCTCACCTCGGCCCTGCGGCAGGCACTGACCGATGGTCGAGGCGATGCATCCGGCGAAGATCGGCGCCCAGACCGCGAAGGCGTAGTCCGGAGGGGTGATCACCGTGTCGTAGCGGTCGGTCTGCTCTCCGTCGCCGAGCAACGCCCCGAGGACGGGTGTGGCGACGAACGCCGCGCACGTGCCCGTGAGGGCGATCGATCGTAGGCCATCGTCCATGTTCTCTCCGATCATCGCCAGAGCCGATCGGTGAACCTGACTCCGACCGTACCTCAGAACCCAGCGACGAGTGCTCGGCGGCCGGCCGGCTGACGAACGCCGGCCGGCCGACCTCAGTCACGACACGATGTCCCAGGTCGTTCGACACTTCTCGTCGGCGCCGTTCGCGCCTTTGCGCTCGCACGCTTCGACATAGACTCTCGTGCCCGCCAGCAGTCTGACGTAGTAGGGCTCGGAGCAGGTGCCACTGCCGCCCGCCGCGTGGAGCGTGACCTCGGCGTACACGGGCTCCCACCAGATCCGGCCGATGGTACGGCGACCGTCCGCTGCGCCCTCGTCGCAGGCTCGGAACGCCGAATCGAATCCGGAGTTGGTGTAGATGGCGAAGCCGTTGCCGGCGGAGTACGGGTCGGCCGAATACACGAGGATGGGGTACCCCGCCGAGGCGGTGCTCGTGGTGGCCACGAGCCCGGTGGCCGTGAGCACCAACGCCATCAGCGTGGCACCGAACCAGCGTGAACTTTTGCGGATCATCGGCAACCTCCTACCGTCGAGAAACGACCGGTGCGGTCGTCACGATCGATGGTGGGCGCGATCCGTTGGTGAATGACAGACGCGCGGACAGGTCCGAACAGGTCCGAACACTCCGAACACCTTCGGCGCGATCAGGAGCCGCCTGCCGATCTCGGCGCGTACATGATCAGGGCGACGCCGATCAGGCAGATGCCGGCGCCGATGATGTCCCACCGGTCGGGCCGGAACCTGTCGACGATCACGCCCCAGGCGAGTGATCCGGCGACGAACACGCCGCCGTAGGCGGCGAGGATCCGTCCGAAGTTCGGGTCGGGTTGGAAGGTGGCGACGAATCCGTACGCGCCGAGGGCGATGACTCCGGCGGCGATCCACCACAGGCCGCGGTGTTCGCGCCAGCCCTGCCAGACCAGCCACGCCCCGCCGATCTCGAACAGGGCGGCGACGACGAACAACAGGATCGAGCGGACGACCGTCATCCGTGGACCGTACCGATGGTGGTGAGGGGAATGGGGCAGCACGGCTGCGCGGCGCACTCGACGAGGTCGTCGCAGCCGGCCTTGATCGCGGCGCGCAGCGTGCCGGCGATGACCTGCAGATCGGCGATCTTCGCCTCGACCTCGGTGAGCTTCGCGTGGGCGCGGGCCCGTAGGCCCGCGTCGGGGTGGCGACCGTGACGGTGCTGGCCCGCGTCGAGAAGCTCGGCGACCTCGTCGAGGGTGAACCCGAGCCGCTGCGCCGCTTTGATCAACCTCAGCACGGTGACCGTTTCGGTCGGGTAGAGGCGGTGCCCACCGAGGCTCCGGTCTGGTTCGGCGAGCAGTCCGCGGCGTTCGTAATAGCGCAGGGTCTGCGGGTTCACCCCGGCCGCGGCGGCGACCTGGCCGCTGCGCAACCCGCTCACGCCGTCAGCCCGGCGGCGGCCCGTTGCGCGAGCGCGTCGAGGACGTCGGCGTGCCCGGCCGGCACCCGTACGTCGATGCGCAGCGTGTGACTGTCGGCGGCGAGGGTGAACGAGAAGAACGAGCAGCAGGAGCTTTCCCGGCCGATGAGGCTGCGGGCGGTCGCCTCGGCGGCCGGGTCGAGACGCCACAACAGTTCGGTGGGGGACAGCCGCTGCTGCGCCAGCAGGGAGGTGGCGAACAGGTCGTCGAACTCGGCCAGCCGCAGCGGCCGTTGCGCGATCGGCAAGGTGCACGACTCGGGCACCCACGCCGGGGAGTCAGTGGTCATGCCAACGACGGTAAGCGTGTACCCGGGTACCGGATGCAAGCCGGACGCCCAGCAGGCTTGCCGATCGGTTACCACAGCTGAAGGTCGCCGGTGCGGGGCGCTGAAGCCGCGCTGACTCGGGCTCAGCCGGCGGCGGGTGACGCGGCCGGCCCGTCGAGGGCCGGTGCCACGACGGCGAACGCCTGGTCCATCAGCTCGGCCAGGTGCTGCTCGTCGTCGCCCGGCTGCCACCGCTGAAGCACCGTGTCGAGTGCCAGCAGTGCCATTCCGGCGGCCATCCGTGGGTAGGGGTCGGTGTGCGGGTCGAGGCGACGGCGGTTGGCCAGCTCGGCGGACAGCTCGGTGCGCCACTCGATCTGGCGTTCCAGCCAGCGGGCGTGCAGGGCGGGGGTGTCCAGAATCAGACGGACGACGACCCGGGCCCGCTCAGAGTGCTCCGGGTGGTCGTTGCAGGCGGCGAGCGGCACCCAGAGAGCGTGGCGCAGCGCGACCGACGGTGGCTCGGCGGGAGGTCGGGCCGCGAGTTCGGTGATGATGTCCGCGCTGGTGTCGGCCAGGAACCGGACGACCACGTCCTCCTTGGACGCGAAGTAGCGGAAGAAGGTGCGCCGCGACATGCCGGCCGCTGCCACGATGTCGTCGACTGTCACCGCGTCGAAACCCTTGGTCGCGAGCAGCATCAGGGCGGCGTCACGCAACTCGTCGGCAACGAGCTGGCGTTTGCGCTCGGCCAGGCTGTTGTCCGTACGGGATGTCATCAGCCGATGCTACGTCATTCGCTGCCGCATGGTGCCGTTGTTGGCATTGCGCGCACTCCTTGACACTGAGTGCCACCAGTAGCACAGTGGGTCGCATGACTGTCGATGGTTGGACCACTGAACAGATTCCCGAGCTGAGCGGCCGTACCTTCGTCGTCACCGGTGCCACGGCGGGCCTCGGCCTGGTCACGGCCCGGGCACTCGCCGTTCGTGGTGCGCGCGTCGTGCTGGCCGTCCGCGACGAGGAGAGAGGTCGCCGGGTGGCGGCCGACATCGCCGCGGCCCGGCCCGGCGTCAACCTGGAAGTCCGGCGGATCGACCTCGCCGACCTCGACTCGGTGCGGGAGTTCACCGACGGGATGCACGCCGACCATCGCCGGGTGGATGTGCTGATCAACAACGCCGGGGTGATGGCCCTGCCGCGCACTTTCAGCCCGCAGGGTCACGAGATGCAGTTCGCCACGAACCACCTCGGGCACTTCGCTCTCACCGGGCTCCTGCTCGACCTCCTGCTGGCCGGCCGGGATCCACGGGTGGTCACCGTCACCTCGGTCAACCACCGGCAGGCGAAGATGCGCTTCGCCGACCCGACCGGCGAGCGGGGCTACTCCCCGATGGGCTTCTACAACACATCCAAGCTGGCCAACGCCATCTTCGGCTACGAGCTGCACCGGCGGCTCAGCGCCGTGGCGAGTCCGCTGGGCAGCTTCCTCGCCCACCCCGGCTACACCGCGACGAACCTGCAGAGCAGCGCCACCACGCCGATCTGGCGACTGCTGCTGGGCCGGATCGGCAACCCACTCCTCGCCCAGCCGGTCGATCGCGGCGTCTGGCCGCAACTGTTCGCCGCCACCGACCCCGGCGCTCAGCCGGGCCAGCTCGTCGCCCCGGGCGGGCCGGGCGAACTGCGCGGCCACCCCGTGCCGGCGAGGCTCTCCGCCGCCGCGACCGACCCCGAGCACGGCCGCCGTCTGTGGGAACTGTCCGAACAGGCCACCGGCGTACGGTTCGGCGCGCTGCGACCGACGAACTGATCGCTGCGCCTCAGCAGCCGTCACGTTCCGCCGTGCCAAACCGTCCAGGGGGCGAGCACACACAACGGAGGAAAGAATGTTCGCTGCCTACGTCACGGTCACCATTGTCGCGTCGATCTTCACCGGCTTCGCCGCCATCACCTACCTGATCGGCCACGACTATCCGAAGGCCCAGGCGGACATGAAGCGCGTGCCACGGTCATGGGTGCCACGGTTGGGCATGGCGCTGGCGGCAGGTTCGGTGGGGTTGCTGGCCGGCTTCGCCGTACCGCTGCTGGGCACCCTCGCCGCCGCCGGGCTGGTGCTGTACTTCATCGGCGCGCTCATCGCTCATCTGCGCGTCGGCTCCCGTCAGTTGGTGGGCTGGGCCGTCTTCTTCGTCACCGAGTCGGCCGCGCTGACGGTGAACCTGCTCTACCACTGGTGATTCGGCTGGTATGCCGTCCGCGACGTCCTGGGCTGGCCCGACGACGTCATCCCGCCGGAGCGGCTATTGCCCGGTCATCGAAGGGCATCTATAGTTGCGCGGATCACAGCAATCATGGCCGTGGTGACGCGGCCGGGTCGTCGAAGCGCTTCGACGATTCGTCGTTCAGGCCCGTCAGCCGGGTGTCGAGCCTGGTCACGCCGGCCTCGGCGCCCGCCGGGCGTCTGTCGTACGACATGAGGAGAACCGCATGCGGAAATGGTGCCTTCGGCGCGGAATCACCGCGCTCGCGCTCGCCCTACTGGCCCTACCTGCCGTTCCCGGCACCGCGCTCGCCGAACCCACCTACCCGTTTCGAGATCCCCGCCTGCCCGTGAACGTCCGGGTCGACGACCTGCTCGGCCGGCTCACGCAGGACGAGAAGATCTCCTGGCTGCACCAGTACCAGCCGGCCATCCCCCGGCTGGGCATCGGCCTGTTCAAGACCGGCACCGAGGCGCTGCACGGGGTGGCCTGGTCGACCGACATCGACAACAACGGCGCGGTGGTCAAGGCTCGCGGCACCGTCTTCCCGCAGCCGGTGGGCATGGCGAGCACCTGGAACCCCGACCTGATCGAGCAGGTCGGTTCGGCCGTCGGCGACGAGGCGCGCGGTTACCACGCCCAGAACCCCCGGGTCTGGGGGCTCAACCTCTGGGCGCCGGTGGTCAACCTGCTGCGCGACCCCCGGTGGGGCCGCAACGAGGAGGGCTATTCCGAGGACCCGCTGCTCACCGCGAAGATCTCCACCGCGTACGGGTCGGGAATGACCGGCGGTGACCCGAACCACCTGAAGAGCGCACCGACCCTCAAGCACTACCTGGCCTACAACAACGAGGTCCGACGCGACGTGACCTCCTCGAACGTGCCGCCTCGGGTGCTCAACGAGTACGACCGCGCCGCCTTCAAACCGGCCATCGCGGCCGGTGCGGCGACCGGGGTGATGGCGTCGTACAACCTGGTCAACGGTCGTCCGGCGACAGTGGACCCGGACCCGATGACGGTGTTCCGGGACTGGACCGACAGGCCGCTGATGAACGTCACCGACGCCTGGGCGCCGAACAACCTCGTCAACACCCAGAAGTACTACGCCACCCAGGCCGAGGGCAACGCGGCGATCATCAAGGCCGGCCTGAGCAGCTTCATCACCGACGACACCAACGCGCAGCCCACCATCACCGCGATCAAGCAGGCCCTCGCCACCGGTCTGCTGACCGACGCCGACATCGACGCCCGGATCCGCGAGATCCTCAACGTCCGGTTCCGGCTGGGTGAGTTCGACCCGGGTGGCGGCCGGTACGGCGGCATCACCCCGGACGTCATCAACAGCCCCGACCACCAGCGGTTGGCCCGGCAGGCCGCCGGCGAGGCGATGGTGCTGCTGAAGAACGAGCGGCAGGCGCTGCCGCTGGACCCGGCCCGGACCCGCAAGGTGGCGGTGCTCGGCCCGCTGGCCGACACCCTCTACTCGGACTGGTACGGCGGTGACCTGCCCTACCAGGTGACGGCGCTCGACGGCATCCGCGAACGCCTGGGCGGCTCGGCCAGTGTGCGCGGGCTCGACGGGGCGGACCGGATCGCCCTGAAGGACGTGTCGACCGGCCGGTACGTCTCGGCCACCGGCACCACCGACGCCGACCCGGTCCTCGGGACCGGTGCCGTCCCGGCGCTCGTCGCCCAGTTCGACGTGGTCGACTGGGGGCAGGACGTGGTGACGCTGCGCAACGCCGCCAGCGGCCGTTACCTCGGCTACAACTGGGGGCCGTTCATCACCCGCGACGAACAGCCGAACGGTTGGTACGTCCAGCAGCAGTTCAAACTCGAGCCGCAGGCCGACGGAACCGTGGTGCTGCGCTACGTCGGCTACGAGACCAAGGAGAGCTGGTTCGGCGCCGACACGTACGTGACGATCGGCGACGACGGCGCCCTCAAGCTCGGCGCATCGACTCCCGACGCCGCGACCCACTTCAGTCGCGAGGTGATCAGCAGCGGCATCGACCGGGCCGTGGCGGCGGCCAAGGCGGCCGACACCGCGGTGCTGGTGGTCGGCAGCAACCCGTTCATCAACGGTCGCGAGGCGCACGACCGGACCTCGACGGCGCTGAGCGCCGGCCAGGAGGCGCTGGTCAAGGCGGTGGTCAGGGCCAACCCGCGGACCGTGCTCGTGCTCCAGACCAGCTACCCGGTCACCATCCGATGGGAACAGGAACACGTACCGGCCATCTTCTGGACCACCCACGCTGGCGCGGAAACCGGTCACGCCATCGCCGACGTCCTCTTCGGCGACCGCAACCCGTCCGGCCGGCTCACCCAGACCTGGTACCGATCGGACGCGCAACTACCGCCGGACCTGCTGGAGTACGACATCATCTCGTCCGGGCAGACCTACCTCTACAACCGCGCGAAGCCGCTCTACCCGTTCGGCCACGGGCTGTCGTACACCCGCTTCCGGTACGGCCAGCTGCGTACCGGTGCCCAGTCGGTGGCGGCCGACGGCACCATCACGGCCAGTGTCGACGTGACGAACGTCGGCAGCCGGACCGGGACCGAGGTCGTTCAGCTCTACACCCACCAGCGCACCTCGCGGGACACCACCCCGATCCGCCAGCTCAAGGCGTTCCAGCAGGTGAAACTCGCGCCCGGGCAGACCCGTACGGTGACCCTGCGCCTGCCCGCCGCGGACCTGGCGCACTGGGACGTCACCCGCAGCAGGTGGGTGGTCGAGTCGTCCGTCCACGACCTGATGGTGGGGGCGTCCGTCGAGGACATCCGCGCCCGCGCCGCGGTCCGGGTCCGCGGTGAGACCATTCCGGCCCGCGACCTGTCCCGGCCCACCCGGGCGGAGAACTTCGACAGGTACGCGGGGGTCCGGCTCGTCGACGAGACGAAACCGCGCGGTACGGCGGTCGGTGCCACCGCCGCCGGCCAGTGGATCTCCTTCGACGGTTCCGCCCTGCGCGGCGGCGAGCGCACCTTCACCGCGAAGGTCGCCAAGGCCGGTGCGGGTGCCGGCACGATCCAGATCCGGATGGGCTCGCCCACGGGCCGCCTGCTCGGCACTGCCGCTGTGCCCAGCACCGGTGACGACTACCGGTACGTCAGCGCCAGCACCGGGTTGGCCCGGGCTGTCGGCACCCACGACGTGTACCTGGTGTTCGACTCCCCGCTGCGGCTGGCGGAGTTCTCCATCAGGTAGCACATGACCGGGGCCGGGTCCGTCGCGACCCGGCCCCGGGCCGCGTGCCGGCTCGGTGCTCAGCGGCGACGCCGTCGCAGCACTGTGGATTCGTCGGACGACGCGATCAGGGGTGTCCGGGCGACTTGGTTGATCTGCCCGGTCCGTAGGCATTTCTGCATAGACGCCCTCCGATTGACTGTTGCATTGGTCAGACGTGTGACCTACGCTCCCAGTAAGAATTTCGGGGCGGTTAACAAAGAGTGCGGTCGGGGCGACGGAAATCCCCGCCGGCCCTTCGTGGCGTCGCTGTTCCCTACTCGTCGCTCGATACGCACTTTGGGCACCACATCGACGACCAGTGAGAGGAACAGACGTGAAGTCAGCCTTATCCACCGCTCGAATGTCAGTGTTGACGGCGGCGCTTGTCGCCGCCACGCTGCCGGCAGTGCTGACAAACCAACTCCCGGCCTCGGCCGCGGTCCAGGCGACCTACTACGTCGCCCCGGACGGTAACGACGCCAATGCGGGAACGTTGCAGTCGCCGTTCAAGACGATCCAACGTGCGCGGGACGTCGTTCGAACGATAAGCGGGAACCTGACCGGCGACGTCAACGTCCTCCTCCGGGGCGGCACCTATCCGGTGACCAGCACCATCGAATTCGGGTCGAGTGACTCCGGCACCAACGGATACCGGATCAGCTACGGGGCCTACGCCAACGAGAAGCCGATCCTCGACGGTGGCGTCCAGGTGACCGGGTGGACCCAGCACAGCGGCAACATCTGGAAGGCGCCACTGGACCGCGCCAACAAGCTGCGGGCGCTCTACGTCAACGACAAGCGTGCTGTCATGGCGACGAAGACGGTCAGCTCGGGCGGGTGCTTCGGGACGTACAACGTCACGGCCAACCAGGCCGCCTGGGCCTGGGAGTCGGGGTCGCAGTGTGACGGCGCCAGGTACAACCAGAACGACTTCCCCGCCATCCCGCGCAACCAGGACGACATCGAGATCGAGACGGGCACGACCTGGACCACTGCCATCGTCGGCGTCCGGCAGGTGACCACCGACGGCGGGAGCCGGGTCGCCCTGTTCCAGCAGCCGGGCGCGGCCATCGCGCAGGGCGCGTTCAACGGCAACGCCCAGGTCGGCGGCGTCCACAAACTCATGAACGCGTACGAGTTCCTGGACGCGCCGGGTGAGTTCTACTACGACAAGGGCGCCAAGACGGTCTACTACTACAAGGCCAGCGCCGAGAACATGTCCACCGCGACGGTCTACGCGCCGAACAACGTGACCACCGTGCTGCGGGTCGCCGGCACCTCGACGACCAATCACGCCCGCAACATCACGTTCTCCGGTCTGACCGTGCGGCACTCGGACTGGAACCTGTTCAACGTCGCCGGCTCGTCCTTCAAGCAGGCGCAGCAGGGCAACCTCGGCGCGCAGGCGTACGCGAAGGGCAACTTCCACGTCTACCACTACCGCAACGTGGACCTCACCCCCGGCATCATCCAGATCCAGAACGCCGACGGCCTCCTGTTGCAGCGCAACCGGATCGAGCACACCGGCGCGGACGGCATCAGCCTGGTCAACGACGTGCAGGGCACGCAGTTGATCGGCAACGCCACCAACGACATCGCGGGGTCGGCCATCAACGTCGGCCATCCCCAGCACGTCTACATCGGCGACGGCACGTCGACCAACCGGGAGAAGTACCTTCCGCAGGTCGAGGGGTTGCCGAAGAACATCGACATCAAGAACAACTACATCTACGACAGCGCCGTCCTGTTCAACGGGCACAGCCCCATCTCGGCGTACTTCGTCGACATGCTGACGATCCAGCGCAACCGGATCGAGAAGGCTCCGTGGTCGGGCATCACCATGGGGTGGGGCTGGTGGAACTTCGACGGGTCCTCGGGTTCGATCCAGCCGAACCGCCCCACCACAACGGCGCGGAACAACACCATCAGCTACAACCACATCATCGACACGGTGCAGCGTCTGAGTGACACGGCGCCCATCTACACGCTGGGCAGCCAGCCGGGCACCACGATCACCAACAACTACCTGCAGGGCGTTCCGTCAGGTCACAAGTACGGCCTGCACCCGGACGAGGGCTCGGCGTTCATCACGTTCCGGGACAACGTGCTGAGCATCGACAAGAACGTCACCTGGATGATCAATTCAGACGACTTCGGCCGGAAGCACGACCTGAGCATCACGCAGATCTACGGCCCGATCAACAAGGTCTCGAACAAGAACCTGCCGAACAGCACCGTCGCCGACATCCTCGTCTCCTCCGACTATGTCTGGCCGGCGACCGCCTACAGCATCGCGGCGAACTCCGGCCTCGAAGACGCGTACCGGGACATCGTCCCGGCGAGCACCTACTCGGCACCGAACTACGTGCTGCCGGCCAGCACCTTCGTCACCAGCACCACGGCGTCGATCCCGATCCGGAGCACCGGCGACGCCACCAGGTCGGTCTGGCTGGCCCCGTCCGGCACGACCAGCTTCACCGCCGGGGCGACGATGACCAGGGCGGCCGGCAACGCCACCTCCATCGCGGTGCCGGCAACCCAGGGTGAGTACCGGCTCTACGTCGTCGACGCCCAGGGCAACCGGTCGGCGGAGTCGACATTCATCGTCCGGCAGCAGCAGGGCGGTGGCAGCGGTACGGGGCAGGGACAGCTCGTGGGTGCCCAGTCCGGCCGCTGCGTCGAGGTGCCCAACTCGTCGACCACCAACGGCACCCAGACGCAGCTCTGGGACTGCGGCAGTGGCACCAACCAGCGGTGGACCCACACCAGCAGCAGGCAGTTGACCGTCTACGGCAACAAGTGCCTGGACGCCTCCGGGAACGGCACGGCCAACGGCACCCAGGTCATCATCTGGGACTGCCACGGCGGCACGAACCAGCAGTGGAACCTCAACAGCAACGGCACCGTCACGAACGCCCAGTCGGGGCTCTGCCTCGACGCGAACGGCGCCGCCACCGCCAACGGCACGAAGATGATTCTCTGGTCCTGTAACGGCGGCACGAACCAGCAGTGGACGCTGCGTAGCTGACCCACCCGGAACCCCGGGGCCAGGCCGACACGGGCCTGGCCCCGGCTATTTCTGGTAGCCGTAGTTGTCGCAGGTCCGGCGTTGCTGGACGCAGTTCTTGGTGCGCTTGTTCATGGTGTCGACGTCCCACATCACGAACGCGTCGCCGTGCATCGACGAGGCGCTCTTACCCTCCTTGTCGGAGGAGAGGTAGTAGCCCGCCGGGGTGCCCTTCGCCGGGTACTGGATGTCGAAGGTGATCGCCGGGATCCGGACCGGGTGGCTGGTCGGGCAGGAGTTGCCGCTGCCGTACGCCACGTGGTCCTTGTGGTTGGGGCTGTCCAGGTGCTTGCCGTCCCAGCAGTCGGGGAACTGCATCATGAAGTGCAGCGTCGCGTCGCCCCCGCAGATGGGCCAGTTGCCGTTGGTGCTGCGGGCGATGCCGTCGAGGTCTCCGGGGCCGTAGAAGGCGCAGTAGAACTGGCCGGTCGCGCCCCGCGGGGTCGGCTTCTTCTTCTTGGCGTCACCGGAGATCATGCGCAGGCCGTTGGGCATCGGCATCTGGCCGGTGGAGTTCTTGGCCAGCGAGCGGTAGTAGACCCGGAACCCGCTCGTCTCGACCGGCTTTCCCGTCGCGTTGTCGTAGAGCGTGGGCACCCAGTAGGCGGAGTGGTCCTGGACCGGCTTGCAGGAGGTGGCCGTGAACTTCGTCAGGTCGCCGGCGACGGTGCTCGCGTCGACGGCCTTGTTGCCGACGAAGGAGTGCATGTGTGACGCGCCCGGTAGGCCGGGGGCGACGATCGGGTCGTCCGGCAGCCGGTGACTGTACTGGCAGTCGGCCCGGAACTCCGGGAGGTTGCCCACCCCGGACGGGACGGGGTCGATCTTCAACGCCCGGTACGCGTCGGCCTGCGCCTTCCAGGTCGCCCGGTCGACCGGAATCCAGCCGGTCGCCGGGGCCTTCGGCGCGCCAGCGGTAGACGGTGTCGCGCCGGTCGACGGGGTCGTGGCGGCTGACGGTGTCGGGGCGGTCGATGCCGGAACGGCGGGCGACGCCGACTGCCCGGCCGGCGGTGACGGGTATTCGAGGGCGTTCGCCGCGTTCGCCGCGTTCGCCGCGTTCGCCGCGTTCGCCGCGTTCGACGGCTCGGGCGTCACGTCGCCACTGGCCAGGTACACGCCGCCGGCGGCGATGATGAGCGCGACCGCGGCTCCCGCTGCCGCGCCCAGCCGGTTACGGGTGAACCAGCTCGGCGGGCGGTGACGGGGCGGCGGTTGGCTCGCGTCCGGTTCGGGCAACGGGGCGTACGACACGGGTCACTCCCAACGAGCAGACGACGGCGTTGACCCGGACGGCCACGGCCGCCGTATGGTAGGCGCTCCCCGATCACGACCGACAGCTTCCTAAAGCCTTCTTAAAAGAAGCTGCTTCTGCGGCAGTGGCGACGGTGGCGACCACCGGTCTCGGTGGCCGCCGTTCGGTACGTCGTCGGCCCGATATCACGCCTCCGGCGTGACCTCGGCCTGCTGCTCCCCGCTCGAAGACTCCTCGATCTCGTTCGCCGCCGGCGTGGAGGTCGGCTCGGTCCAGGAGAACTCGATCTCGACGGACACCTCCGTCTCGCTCTCCCGTTCGATCTCCAACTCGCACCGCACGGTGTCCGCCACGGACACGGCACCCGCGGCGCCGTAGAAGAGCCGCCCGTCGGAATCCAACTGGTTCGCCAACTGGCGCAGCCAGGCGGCCAGGTCCGAGCGTGACACCGTACGGGCGTCCTCGTAGATATCCATGCCGGCCATGCTCGCACTCCACAAAGGACCGCCGGGGAAGGGCTTCGGCCGCACGCACGTCGGCCGCATGGTATGGATCTTGTGGTGGTGGGCGGTCAGCAGGGGAAATGTCGGCGAGCGAGGTGCTGCCGGACAGTTGGCGGGTACTGGTGGGGGATGACGTCGACCTGGAAACCCCACGAGAAACACGGTGGCCTGTCGGACAAGGACAAGCGCGAGTTGCCGGAGAGCGTTTTCGCGTTCCCCGACAAACGTAAGGAGCCGATGACCGACGCGGGCCACGTCCGTAACGCCATCGCCCGGTTCGACCAGGTGCAGGGCGTTACCGACAAGGAACGCGACCTGGCATTTCAGAACATCCTCGCCGCCGCCGCGCACTACGATGTCGAGGTCGCGGAGACGAACTGGCGTCAACTCGGCAAACTTCCGCACACGCCGAATCCGGCCCACTGACCGGTTCTGGCCGCGTACCTGCCGGATGAGGTCGCCTACGGTGGGTAAGCGGCGCTGATGCCCGCGAAGCAGCAGCCAGCAACCGGCGGCGACCCGTCCCCGCGTGAGGGGTCCCGGGTCGGCCGCAGGTGGGACGGCCTGCGCGAGCGGGTGCGCCACGGGCTGCGCACCCGCGCCTGGCGACTCCGCCTCTACGGGTTGCTTTCCGTGCAGGCCGGCGTCGCGGCAGCGCTGGCCTGGTTCGTGGTGTTCCAGTTCCTGGGCAATCCCGCCCCGGTCCTCGCGCCCACCACGGCGGTCGGCATCGTGGCCGCCTCGATGGGCTCACGCCTGCGGCGCACCATCGAACTGCTGGTCGGGGTGGTCCTCGGGCTCGCCGTCGGTGACACCCTCATGCCGTTCTTCGGCATCGGGGCCTGGCAGACGGGTGTGGTCGTCGTGCTGGCGATCATCGTCGCGGTGCTGCTCAAGGGCGGCGGTTCGCTGCTCACCCAGGCCGGCGGCACCGCGGTGCTCATCGCCACCCTGGAACCGCCGGTACGGGACCTGTCAGTGCCCCGTTTCGTCGACGCCGCTGTCGGCGGGTTGATCGGCCTGGCGGTCGGTCTGCTGCTGGTGCCCATCCACCCGCAGCGGACCGTGCAACGGCTGGCCGAACCTGTTCTCGACCCGGCCGTCACCGCCCTGCACGACCTGGCCGCGGCGCTCCGCCGTCGCGATCTCGGCGCGGCCCAGCGGGGTCTGGGCGCGCTGCGGACGCTCAGCCCTCGGCTGACCGCGCTGGACGAAGGGCTCGACGCTGCACAGGAGGTGGTCCGACTGGCACCACTGCGCTGGCGTGAACGACCATCCCTGGCCTTCTACACCGAAGCCGTCCGCCACATGGAGCGCAGCCTGCACAGTTGCCGGTCCATCGCGAGGCGGCTCACGAAGGCCCTTCGGGACGACGAGCCGATATCCGAGGAGTTTCCCGCGGCGATCGACCTGCTGGCAACGAGCGTGCAGACCCTCAGATGCGCGATCCGCGCACGGGAGGAGCCACGGGAGGCCCGCCAACAGATCCTGGCGGCCGTCGAGCTGATCGGGAAGGCGCAGGGGGCAGCCGCACCGGATCCGACCCGCCCGCACACCCACCGGTTGGGCTACTCCGGCATGATCGCCGCCGGTGAGTTTCGTACGGCGGCACAGGACCTGCTCATCGCCAGCGGGTTGGACGCCGACCGGGCGGCGGAGCTGGTGCGGCGGACGGCGGATCCGGACGGGTGGGGCTGAGCCCGGCGCGTCAGGTCGTCGTGAGCGAGGCGAGGACGTCGAGGTAGTGCGGGTTCTTCATGACGCCCAGCACGTTGCCGAACGGGTCGACGACCGCCGCCGTGACGAACCCCTCGTCCCCGTGCGGGGTGATCGGCTGGTACTCCGTGGCACCCATCGTCAACAGCCGCGCGACTGTCGCGTCGAGATCGTCGACGCACCAGTGCATGACCGCGCCGCCGGGCCCGGTCGCCGCGCCGGCCGGCGCGTACCTACTGTCGATGATGCCAAGCTCGGCCTGGTAGTCCCCGATGCGGAACTCGGTGTAGGCCGGGCGTCCGTCGGGGCCGGGGCGCATGAAGTACGCCTCGATCCCGAGGAAGTCCGCGTACCAGGCCGTGGCCGCTGCCACGTCGTCCGCCCAGATGTTCAGTGTGGCGAATCCTCGCAGGCTCATCGGATGTCCTCTCGTCTCGTCGATGTCGTTGGTGATGACGCTATCGACGATTGCGGAAGGTTTGCTTCCTCAATGAGCGGTGGGTCTCGACGTTGTCCAGGGGAACCTCGGAAACAGGTGAACACCTCAACCAAATTCTTGCGATGTCAACAAAATGCGGCGACGATGGTGGGAAGATCCATCGACGCATTGGAGTGCGCGCATGCGAGCAAGAGCAGCCCGGGCCGGCGCAGTGTTGACCATGTCCGCGATCATGACCGCCGGGCTCGGCGTCCTGGCCTCGCCCGCCTCGGCCCAGGAATCCGGCCTGACCTTCTACAGCGGGACGTTCACCACGGCGGTCGCGCACTTCCCGGCCCCGACCGGTGCATGTACGCCGCTGCCAGCGACCGCCGACAGCCACGTCGGTTGGAGCGGCTTCCAGGACGTCACCTTCTACCGGAGCGCGGACTGCTCCGGGCAGGCGACGGGCGTGGGCACGCTCCGGACCTATCCGGCCGGGCAGTACGCGAGCTTCCGCGCCAGCTGAGCGGCTGATCGCGTACCGGGACGGGGCGAGGTCGGCGCCGCCCCGTCCCGGGCCCGCATCTTCCGCCAGTTCCCGGGTAGTCGCTGCCATTGCCAGCACGGATGGTGGGGGACGACGTGCAGAGCTACCCGGCAGTCGAGAACCACGGTCTGATCGGTGACCTACAGACCGCTGCGTTGATCAGCACGGACGGCACCGTGGACTGGTTCTGCGCGCCGCGCTTCGACTCGCCGAGCGTCTTCGGCGCGTTGCTGGACCGCCGCAACGGCGGCCACTTCCAGCTCTCGCCCGACGGCGTCGCCTACTCCAGCAAACAGCTCTACCTGCCCGGTACGCCGATCCTGATCACCCGCTTCCACAGCGCTGACGGTGTCGGTGAGCTGTTGGACTTCATGCCCGTCACCGGTGCGCAGGCCACCGACCGGCACCGGTTGATCCGACTGGTTCGCATGGTGCGGGGAAGCATGCAGTTCCGCTTCCACTGCCGCCCGCGGTTCAACTACGGGCGTGATCCGTACGAGTTGGAGGTGCACCCCGAGGGTGACATCTTCCGGAGCCCGACGCTGACTCTCACCCTCACTCCCTTCAAGGGCTCGTTACGGCAGTTCGAGGCGAGGGACATCCGCCGCGACGCGGAGGGTGTGTCCGCGTCGTTCAGCCTGCACGCGGGCGACATCGGCGGGGTGGTCCTGGAGACGGCGCGCCCGGACGCGCCCCGGGGACTCACCACCGACGAGGCGTGCGAACTGCTCGCCGAGACCCGCGACTACTGGCGGCGGTGGGCGGGCCGCTCCCGCTACAAGGGCCGCTGGAGGGAGGTGGTCGAGCGGTCGGCGATGACCATCAAACTGATGACGTACGCACCGACCGGCGCCCTTGTCGCCGCGCCCACGGCGGGGCTTCCCGAGCAGATCGGCGGGCAGCGGAACTGGGACTACCGCTACACCTGGATCCGGGACGCGTCCTTCTCCGTCCACGCGCTGCTGCGCCTGGGCTTCACCGACGAGGCCCAGAAGTATCTGCTCTGGCTCGACGCGCGGATCCGTGAGGCACGGGACGACCGAATGCCGTTGCAGATCATGTACCGCATCGACGGCTCGCCCGACATCCCGGAGGAGGTGCTGGGTCACCTGGAGGGCTACCGCGGTTCGGCACCGGTGCGGATCGGCAACGGCGCGGCGGACCAACTGCAACTCGACATCTACGGCGAGGCGCTCATCTCGTTGGAACTCGCGGACCGCAACGGTCTGATCCCGCCGTACGAGGGGTGGCGCAAGACGGCAGGCTTGATGGACTGGCTCTGCGACCACTGGGACCAACCCGAGGACGGAATCTGGGAGACCCGATCCGGCCGGCAGGACTTCACCTACGGCCGGGTGCTCTCCTGGGTCGCGTTGGACCGGGCCATCCGGATCGCGCGACGCCGGGGCCGCCCCGGCGACACCGCCCGCTGGTCCGCCGAACGCGACGCCATCTACCAGCAGGTGATGACACGCGGGTTCAACCAGGAACGCGGCGCGTTCGTGCAGCACTACGGGTCCGACATCCTGGACGCCTCGCTGCTGGCGATGCCCGGGCTGAACTTCATCTCGCCGACCGACCCGATGTGGGAGTCGACGCTGCGGGCCATGGACACCGACCTCGTCTCGGACAGCCTGGTCTACCGCTACGACCCGAGGGCCTCGCCGGACGGTCTCGCCGGCACCGAGGGCACCTTCAACATGTGCACCTTCTGGTACGTGCAGGCGCTGGCCCTGGCCGGCCGGATCGACGACGCCCGGTTGACCTTCGAGAAGATGCTGACCTACAGCAACCCGCTCGGCCTCTACTCGGAGGAGATCGCGCCGACCGGCGAGCAGATCGGCAACTTCCCGCAGGCGTTCAGCCACCTCTCGCTGATCAGCACGGCGGCCCACCTCGACGACCTGCTCGAGCAGGGCTGACCGGGCCGGTCAGAACAGCGTCAACGGCTCGACCGGGATCGGCTCGGGCAACGCGTCGAGCCCGGGTACGCGGGCCCGTACCTCGTCGTGGAACCGGCGGGCGAGCGTCGGCGCTTCGGCGTTGTCCGGGGTGTGGATGAACATCGTGGGCGAGCGCCCCTCGCGTAGCCAGGTCACTGTCACGTCGACCCAGCGCTGCCACCCCTCGACCGTGCGCGTCGGGTCGTCGCGGCCGAGGTAGCGGACGATCGGCCGGTCGGTCAGCGCGAGGGACCGGAGCGGCACGCGAGGCTTCTTGGTCCAGGCGTCCCGCTCCGCGTCACTGGTCGGCGGGCTCGCGAAGAAGGCGGTCGTGTCGAAGGGGATCCACTCGGCGCGGGCGGCGGCGAGGGTGGCCCCGAGTAGTCGCGCCGCTCGCTCCTCGGTGAAGAACGCCTGATGGCGCACCTCCACCGCGTAGCTGTGGGACCGCGGGAGCTGTTGCAGAAAACGGCCCAGGGCCGGGACGTCGGCGGGCGCGAACGAGCCGGGCAGTTGAATCCAGAGGGCGTGTGCGCGTGGGCCGAGCGGTTCGATGGCGTCCAGAAAGGCGCGCAGTGGTTCGTCGACATTGGCGAGCCGACGTTCGTGCGTGATGACCTTGGGGAGCTTGAGGACGAACCGGAAACCGGGGTCCGTCTGCGCGGCCCACGAGGCCACGGTTTCCCGGGCCGGGGTCGCGTAGAACGTGGTGTTGCCCTCCACGGCGTCGCACCAACTGGCGTAGTGCGCCAGGCGCTCGGTGGGCGGCAGCTGGTGGCCCGGCCACGACCGGTGGCTCCACATCGCGCACCCCACGTGCAGACGCATGACCCGCCCTCCCGACGTGACCGGACCCACCGTATCCGGACCGTCGGACCCGACCGGGCCCACGGTGCGGCAGGTAGGGTCCGTCGCCATGCGTGTGCTGTTCGCCAGTCTTGCGTCCGTCGGTCACACCTACCCGCTGATCCCGCTGGCGATCGCCGCCCGGGACGCCGGGCACGAGGTCCACTTCGCCGCCGGTACGGAGGTGCACGCGCCACTCGCCGCGAACGGCCTGCGGCCGTTCCGTCCCGGCGACGCCTTCTACGAGGTGTACGCCGAGGACCTCGCACCGGAGCTGACGCGGCTGCGGCCCGACCTGGTGGTGCACGAGTGGGGGCTGCCGGGGGCGGCGGTGGCGGCTCATCGGGCCGGGATCCCGGGCCTGTGGCACGGGTTCGGCCGGATGTTCCCCGAGGGCATCGGCCTGGAACTGCCCACCAGGAACGCCGAGGTCGTCGGCAGGCCGCACCTGGACATCTGGCCGCCCTCGCTGCAGGACCGGGACTTCCTCGCCACCGAACGCCGCATCGAGCTGCGACCTGTCGCCTTCTCCACGCCGGCCCCACTGCCCGCTCGCCGGGGCCGGCCGCTGATCTACCTGACCCTCGGTACGGCGTTCGGCACGCCGGAGCTGCTCCGTACGGCCATCGCCGGTCTGGCGACGCTCGGCGCGCAGGTGGTGGTCGCGGCGGGACGGGTGCCTCCGGAGCAGCTCGGAGAGATCCCCGACCAGGTCAGCGTGGTTCCGTGGGTGTCGCAGGCGGAGTTGCTGCCGCTCGCCGACGTGGTGGTGCACCACGGAGGCAGCGGCACCACCCTCGGCGCGCTCGCGGCGGGCGTACCCCAGCTGTTGCTGCCGCAGGGCGCGGACCAGTTCGCCAACGCGGAGGCCCTCACCGCGGCCGGGGTCGGTCTTCGGCTCCTTCCCGGGGAGACGGACGCGAGCGCCATCGCCGAGCAGACGCACCTCCTGCTGCCGGGGCGTGGTCGGGTCGACCAGCGCGACGCCGCACGACTGATCTCCGAGGAGATCGCCGATATGCCGTCGCCGGCGGCCGTCGCGCGGCTCCTGCCGGACTACGTCGCCTGATGGGACCACCATCGTCAACTAAGGGTTGACGATGAGGATGCGTCAACCTATGGTTGACGCATGACAGATCCTCTTCAGATGGGCAACACCGTCAAGCTCGACGACCTGATCCAGGCGATCAAGACCGCGCACACCGACGCGCTGGACCAGCTCACCGATGCGGTCATCGCCGCCGACCATCTCGGCGAGGTCGCCGACCACCTGATCGGGCACTTCGTCGACCAGGCCCGGCGCTCGGGCGCCTCCTGGACCGACATCGGCCGCAGCATGGGCGTCACCAAGCAGGCCGCCCAGAAGCGCTTCGTGCCGAAGGCGACCGACGCGGCAGCGCTCGACCCGAACGCCGGCTTCGGCCGGTTCACCCCGCGCGCCCGCAACGTGGTGATGGCCTCGCAGGAGGAGGCCCGCGCCAGCGGCAACGCCGAAATCGGCCCCGAGCACCTGGTGCTGGGCCTGCTGGCCGAGCCGGAAGGGCTGGCCGCCAGGGTGATGGCTGGTCGCGGCGCCACCCCCGAGGCGGTACGGGAGGCGGTCGGTGCCGTCCTGCCGCCGCGCGCCGAGCAGGTGCCGGACCTCATCCCGTACGACGCGCGCGGCAAGAAGGCGTTGGAGCTGACCTTCCGGGAGGCGCTGCGCCTCGGGCACAACTACATCGGCACCGAGCACATGCTGCTCGCCCTGCTGGAGCAGGAGGACGGCGCCGGCGTGCTCACCGACCTGGGCCTGGACAAGGCGACGGTCGAGGGTGACCTGGCCAGCGCCCTCGCCGCCGCCGTCGCACAGAAGTGAGAAGCCGGGGTCAGGACGCCTCAGGGAAGCCGTAACGCAGGGCGTGCTCCGGATCGGCCGGGTCGATCTGGCGTACGCCCGCGTCGGCGAGGCGCTTGTTGACCTCGTCGAGCCGCTCGCGCACCAGTCGGGCCTCCTCCTCGGTGACCCGGCCCCGGTGTGGCTTGCCGGCGTGCTCCAGCGTGCCGTAGTCGACCTTCTCGGTGGTCTTGCGGGCCTTGGGCGGGCGAACCCGCTCGGCCGTCTTCAACAGCTGCGCCATCGGCACGTCGGTGGCCATCGCGTCGAACTCGCTGGCGGTCAGCACCACCCGGCGGGGCTCACCGTGGCCGTGCCGGTCGTGGATCTCCACCACCGCCACGTCCAGCGCGGCGTCGTCGATGTTCTCCACCTCGCCCGGGGTGGCGTCCAACTGCACGGGCCCGGCGACCAGGTCCGGGTGCTCCAGCACGACGACGCGGACCACCTCGTCGTCCTGCTGCAGAACCGTGCCGGTGAAGTCGGAGACGTGGATCGTCTTCTTGCCCATGCGCGGAGCTTCTCCTGTCGTAGGCCGGGATGGCGGACCACAAGAAATTACCCGACAGGTGTGCGAAAGACGCCGCTGGACCTCCTCGGGTGTGTCGGCCCAGGGCGAACCTCAGAGGCTGCCTCTCGGTGCCACCCACTCGGTGGTGCGTCATTGACTGTTCAAGCGGTGCCTACCCGAGCTGTCGACGGAGAGCTTGTTCAGTCCCGCCCACGACAGGTCGCCGCCGACCGTCCGAGGGTTCCGGTAGCGCGGCTGGGGCGGGTTGCCTCCGACGGCCTCCGCCGCCCGCCAGAGTCGCTCGGGGTTCTGCTGGTAGTGGTCGTTCGGCTGAATCGGCATGCGTTCACCGTCCCAAACAAAGGTGTCCAGATATGGAAATACCTATGACGGTCGATCTCAGTGCTCGGTTCCCGCACCCTTTCCGCCCGGCCCTGTCGTATCCTGCGCCCGGCCCTGCCGTTCGGCGTACGGTGATCGACGACGGGTCGGGTGACGCGGGGAGGTGCCGATGCTCGACCGGCGACTCCACCTGCACCTGGCCACCTGGCTCGGCCAGTGGCCGGCCGGGCCGGGGTTGCACGTGGTCGCCTCGCAGCGGCGTGCCGAACCGGCCTGGGATGGCCGGCTCCGCCCCGCGCTAGCCGTGGACACCGGGCAGAGCGCCGTGCTCTCCGTGGCACCCGACCGGGTGGCGGCGATCCGCGCGTTGGTTCGGCGTACGCCGGCCCGGTTGCTGGCCGCGCTGCCGCAGGCCGTCGGTCGGCCCGAATTCTGCGTACACGACGGTCCCTTCCGGTGGAGCCGGGCACCCGCCCCGCTGCCCGACGTGGGGGAGTGGACCGAGCCGACCGCCGCCGGGCTGCCGCCGTGGCTGCGACTCTTCGACCGCCCGGTGCTGGTGGTCCGTGACCCGGACGGCGCCTACCTGGCCGGTGCGGCGATCAAACGGCACGACGCGTACGGGCACGAGTTGGCGGTCGGCACCGTGCCCGCAGCCCAGGGGCGCGGCCTCGCCCGTCGGCTGGTGGCCCAGGCCGCGCGACGGGTGCTCGACGAGGGGGCGATCCCCACCTACCTGCACGAGCGGGAGAATAACGCCTCGGCCCGAGTCGCCGAAGCCGCTGGTTTCCCGGACCGGGGCTGGCGCGCGTACGGCGTCTATCCGCGCTGACCGGCCCGCAGCCGCCGAAGCCAGCCGCGATCTTGCACTTTCTGTCGCGACGAACCCGGACATCCCACAGATTTCGACAACCGAAACTGCAAGATCGCGGGCGGGGGTTGGCGCGGGCGCGGGGGCGGGGGCGGGGCGGGGTGATGGGCGCGGACCGTGGATCCCGGGCCGGATCCACGGTCCGCAACCTCCCCCCAGGCCCCGGTTCCGGGTGTAGCGGCGGACCGCTACGTGTCGATCACGCTACGTATCGAACAGGCTCGGGGCAAGGTTGAAGCTGTCGGTTCGGAGTGTCGAAAAGCGGACTTGACCTGCTGCTTCGCCGAACAGGTGGGTCGAACGGGTCAGTGACGGAGCGTGCGAATCAGGTCGAGCACCTGTCGGGTCACCGGCCGTAGGACCCGGAGCCGGGACAGCGCCACGAGCCGGTCGAGGAGTGGCACGGCCCCGTCGATCAGTTGGCGGGTCTTGGTCTGGCCCGGCGATCGGTCGTGCACCCAGTAGAGGACCACGCCCATGTACGCGAGCCAGAGCAGCTCGGGCAGCTGGGGACGCAGCTCGGCGTCGACCTTTGCCGTCGAGCCGGCCAACACCTCGCCGAAGAGGTCGATGGCCGCCTGTCGGGGGCCGGAGGACTCCGCGGAGAAGGGGCTCAGCGGCGAGGTGGGCTCAGCCGCCGTCTTGAAGAAGGTCGCCGCGAATCCGTGTGAGGGCGTCAACACGTCGATCCCGGCGTGCAGCACCCCGGCGAGCCGGGGACCGAACGCCTCCTCCCGATCGAGCACGGGCTGCGCGGCGGCCCGGTGCTCGACCTGGGACTGGGCGTAGAACTCCTGAATCAGGTGGTCCTTGGAGCCGAAGTAGTAGTAGGCGTTGCCGACCGCGACGCCGGCCTCCTGCGCGATCGCCCGCATGGTGGTCTGGGCGTATCCGCGTTCGCGGAACAGTCGCATCGCGGTGTCCCGGATCAGTTGCCGGGTCTGCTCGCCCCGGGCGGTGGCTGGGTCACCCGCAGTGGTCGTCTGCGCAGGCTGTTCGGTCATCGAGGTCACCGTATCCCGCCGGTTCGTCGGTCGGCTCGGCCCACGGGTCGCGGATCCGCTCGCGGATCGCCGAGGCGGCGGCCACCGTCTGCCGGGCGAGGGGCAGCAGGTGCGGTCGGGCCAGCCGCTCGGCCGTGGACCGATGGTCGGTCAGCGCCCAGAGGCAGGCGAACCAGGCGCCGTCGCCCGCGTACACCTCGCCGGTGTCGGCGATCACGGTGAGGTCGCGCAGCGTCGCGTCGTGGTTCAGGCCGGGGAAGCGCCGCCGGGCCTCGGCGGACCCGGCCGGCACGAACTCCAGGGGTACGAGCTGGGCGCGGGACGACAACCAGCGGCGAGCGGCGCGGCAGATCGGGCAGGCGGCGTCGAACAGGACGGTGAACCCCCGGATCCCACCGCCGGAGTGAGCGGTGGGATCCGGGAGCCGACCGCCGCCACCGGTCGGGGGCACGGTCATCGGGTTGGCGGGATGTTCGTCGGGCCGACGCCCGGCTGCGGGCCGGCCGGCGGGGGTCCTGCCGGCTGTGCGCCGGCCGGCTGGGGTCCGCCCGGGTACGCGCCGACCAACTGCGATCCGGGCGGGGCGGGCGGCATGGGGAGTCGGCCGATCGGGGCGAGCGGGGGGTGGGTGGCGAGCTGGCGGAGTCGGTTTCGGCGGTACCGGCCGAGCGCGAAGACGTTGAAGAAGTGCAGCGCGCCGAGCACCAGCAGCACCAGACCGATCTTGAGAGACAGCTCCTCCATGGCCTGGCTGGTCGAATCGACCGGGTCGGGGTGCTTCATCGCCACCGTGACGTAGCCGAGGTTGAGCAGGTAGAAGCCGACCACCAGGAGGCTGTTGACCGCTCGGGCGAGGCGTTCCTCGGCGAACACCTCCTCCAGGAAGACCTGCCCGTTGCGGGACAGTGCTCGTGCCACCCAGAAGGTCAGGCCGACGCTGACCGCGAGGTAGATCACGTACATCCAGACCTTGATGTCCATGTGGACGCCCCTATTGAACGTGTTCAACTACCGACGTCATCAGAGTAGGGCCGATGTTGAACATGTTCAAGAAGTGGCGATGAGTGACTGTGGACACTCCGGTGTGATGCTGGGGCGCGACCTCCGGCCGAGCGGTTCAGCCCGGCCGGAGAGCGTCGAGGCTCAGCCGGCCAGGCCGAGCACCTCGGCCGCGGCGCGACCGTTGGCGTGGCTCGCGCCGTAGGTGGTGACGAAGGCGCGGACGCCGACGGGCCGCCACTGTGCCGGCCAGCCCATCTCCACCACTGTCACGGGGTGCTGGGCCGCCAGGTCGGCGATCAGGTCCGGGCCGCCGGGCAGCCGGTGCAGGTGTCGTCCGACCAGGACGATGGGACGGTCACCCGCCAATCCGCGCAGCGTGGCCGGGTCGGTCTCGGCGGCGATCACCCGGATCTCCGACACCCCGTCCAGGTGTGGACCGAGGCCCCACGGCACCCGACCCTCGGCGATCGTCGACTCGGTGTGCAGTTGCACCACCAGTGGCTGGTCCAGGCCGGTGAGCAGGCCATCCACCCGGACCGCTCGACGCGCTGCCGCGTACCCCAGTTCGGTGTCGCCGGTGGCGGGTGACCCGCTGGCGGCCCGGGTCCAGGCGGCGAGATCGGCGGCGCGGCCGGCCGCCTCCTCGACCCGCGCCCTCGCCAACCGGCCGTCGGCGAGCGCTTCGACGATCTCGGCGGCCACCCGCTCGACCAGTGCGGCGTCGACCTTCGCGCCGATGCAGAGCAGGTCGGCACCCGCGCTCAGGGCCCGAACCGCGGCCGGCCCGACCCCGCCGGCGGCCACCGCGGCGCCCTTCATCTCCAGCGCGTCGGTGATGACGGTGCCGGTGAAGCCGTACTCGGTGCGCAACAGGTCGACCAGCACGGCGCGGCTGAAGGTGGCCGGGTCGGCGCCGGTGAGCGCCGGCACCCGGATGTGCGCGGTCATCACGGCGCGCGCCCCGGCGGCGACGATGGCCGCGAACGGCGGTAGGTCCCGCTGGCGGAGCAGGTCCAGCGGAGCGTCCACCGTGGGCAGTTCGTGGTGGGAGTCGGTGACGGTGGCACCGTGCCCGGGGAAGTGCTTGGCGCAGGCGGCCACGCCGGCGGCCTGCAACCCGGCCACGGCGGCGGCCGAGTGGGCGGCCACCCGCACCGGATCAGCGCCGAAGGACCGGGTGCCGATCACCGGGTTGTCGTCGGCGGTGTTGACGTCGACGGTGGGGGCGAGGTTGACGGTGATGCCGAGCGCGGCCAGTTCGGCGCCGATCGACTGGTAGACCCGTCGGGTGAGGGCCACGTCGCCGATCGCGCCCAGGGCGGCGTTGCCGGGGTACGGACTTCCGGTGGCGTGCGCCAGCCGGGTCACGTCGCCACCCTCCTCGTCGATCGCGATCAGCGCGTCGGCTCGACCGGTGCGCAGCGCCGCGGTGCTCGCCGCCACCTGCGCGGGGTCGTGCACGTTGGTGCCGAAGAGGGTGTGCCCGGCCAACCCGTCGGCCAGCAGGTCGACCGCCCAGTCCGGCGGGACCGGCCCCGGGTACGCGGCCAGCAGTGTGCCCAGCGCCAGCCGGCGCAGTCCTGGATCCAACCCCACGTGTTTCCCCCTTCGGTGCCCCCGCGGGTACGAAACGTCGTACCGGTGGTGGTCTTGGCCCTGCCGACTCGGCGGAGCGTCCCACCGTCGGGTGACCGTTACGCTACGGCTACCCGTTCGCAGGTCGGTTTACAGTTAGCAAAGTTTACTAAAACTAGAGGACGTGTCATGAGTGCGACCCGGCTGCCCGGCACCCCCCGTCTGTTGCGGGCGCTCAACGACCGTGCCGCGCTGGAACTGCTCCTCGAACGCGGCCCGCTGACCCGAGCTCGACTCGGCGAGCTGACCGGTCTGTCGAAGGTCACCGCCTCGCAACTCGTCGAGCGGCTGGAGGAGCGCGGCCTCGTCGCGCGGGTCGGCGAGCAGGCCGGCGGGCGAGGACCGAACGCCCAGCTCTACGCCGTCCGCCCGAGCAGCGCGCACGTGGTCGGCGTGGACGTCGGGCCGGACCGGGTGGTGGCCGCTTGCGCCGACATCACCGGCGCGGTCATCGGCCGGGTGGAGCAGTCGACCCGGGACACCGACGACCCGGTGGGCGTGGTGCACAACGCCGTCGTGCAGGCGGCCAGCAGCGCCCAGGCGCAGCTGAGCAGCGTACGACGGATCGTGCTCGGCACGCCGGGCCTGGTCGACCCCGGCACCGGCGACATGACCTTCGCCTTCAACCTGCCGCGCTGGCACAGTGGTCTGCTGGCCGCGCTGCGGGACGACCTGCACACGCCCGTGGTCTTCGAGAACGACGTCAACCTGGCCGCCGTGGCCGAGGCGCAGTCCGGCGCGGCGCGGGGGCTGTCGGACTTCGTGCTGGTCTGGGTGGGTGCCGGCGTCGGCCTGGCGATCATGCTGGGCGGGCGGTTGCACCACGGCAGCAGCGGTGCCGCCGGCGAGATCGGCTACCTTCCGGTGCCCGGCGCGCCCATCCCGCGCGACGTCTCGCGCCGCGCCAAGCCGGCCTTCCAGCAGCTGATCGGTGCGGACTCGGTGCGCGCGGTGGCGCGCGAGCACGGCTACCCGGACGCCGACGCCGCCGAGGCGGTCCGCGCGGCCGTCGCCGCTGGCGCTGACGGCGGCCCGATGCTCGACGAACTGGCCCGTCGGCTCGCGCTCGGCGTGGCCAGCACCTGCGTGGTGCTGGACCCACCGCTGGTCGTGCTCGCCGGCGAGGTGGGCCAGGCCGGCGGCGCGGCGCTCGCCGACCGGGTGCAGCAGGAGGTCGCCGCGATCACGCTGGTCCAGCCGCGAGTGGTGCCGACCGGGCTGACCGAGGAGCCGATCCTGCACGGCGCGCTGCGCACCGCCCTGGACGCCGTACGCGACGAGGTGTTCGGCTCCACCGTCGGCTGAGCCCGCTGCGGCGGTCATGTGAAGGAATATTTCACCGCGCGCCCACAGCTTGCAAGCTCCTGCCGGGCGTCGGCTCGGCCGTTCCGTCGGGCCGCCCGAACCGGGGCGACCCGACGGCCTCGACTCAGATCAGGTCGCGGCGACGGAACACGGCGAACGCCGCCGTGGTCAGCCCGCCGGTGATCGCCAGCAGCACCAACAGCGCCGGCAGCCAGGTCACCGTGTAGAACCCCTCGCAGTACGGGAGTTGGCTGCTGCCCCGGCAGACCTGCTCGTCATAGAACCGCGCCTCGCCGTTGAGCCACGCCCCGATGTGGCTGGACAGCATGAACAGGTCGGACCTCCGCGCGTCGATGATCTCCAGGACCACTCGGCCACCCAACTCCCAGACCACCGCGTACGCGGCGAGCGCGCCGAGCGCCGCGGACGTGTGCCGACCCAGCGTGGCGATCGCGAAGCCCAGCGCGGAGGCCAGCAGCACCAGCACCAGGCCACGGCCGTGCACCGCGCCGAGCGAGCGCCAGAAGTCACCGTCCAGCCGGCCCGGCAACCCGAAAGCCTGCCCGATCACCCAGAACGTGGCGAGATAGAGCACCGACGCCAGCAGGGCCAGGACCAGCACAGCGCCGAGCAGGGTACCCAGCTTCGCCGCGAGCACCGTCAACCGGCGCGGTCGCCAGAGCAGCAGATTCACCACCCCGCCCGAGGTCAGGTCCGCGCCGATGTAGGACGCGCCGACCAGGAACCCGAACAGCACCAGGAACGCGATGAGGAAATACAGCAACGGTTTTGCCTGCTCGGCGAAGGTGAACACACCCGGCAGGAAGTCGGCGGTGATCGGCAGCCGGTCCTGCCGGATCGGGTCGATCTCGGAGCAGTCGCTGGGGAAGTACCTGTTCGTGTCGGAGGTCACGGTGCCTTCCTGGCGGGCCAGGCACTCCTGGTGGGTGGCCTCCAGGTCACGCCGCGCCTCGGCGGCCTGCGTCTGCGCCGAGTTCAGCTCACTGACGCTCGGCTTGTGGGAACCGGCAAGGGTGGTCGCCGCCGTGACGGCGAACGCCAACACCAACAGGACCACCATGAGCTGTACGAAGCGACGCGCGGACAGTCGCTCCAACTCGGCACGCACCAGGTTCACGCGTCCACTCCCCGATCGAGGTCGATCACAGCATCGCCCTGCGGCAGCGACGGGTCGCCGACCTGCCGGGGCACCGACGGATGCTCGTACGCGCCGGTCAGCTCCAGGAAGACGCTCTCCAGATCCGGCCGCAGCGGCGTCAGCTCGCCCACCCACAGACCCTGTTCACCGAGCACCCGGCTGATCGCCGTCGGGTCGCTCACCCCGCTCACCACCAACGCTCCGCCGTCCACCACCGCCGTCAGCTCAGCCGCGCGCAGCAGCTCGACGGCCCGCTCCGGCTCGGCCACCCGCACCAGGAACTCGTGCCGGTCGTGGCCCGCCAGCACCTCGTCCACCCGACCGGTCGCGACCCGCCGCCCCCGGGAGATGATCGTGACGTGGTCGCAGATCAGCTGGATCTCGCCCAGGATGTGACTGGACACCAGCACTGTCACCCCGTTGGCCGCCAGCGACCGCATCAGGTCCCGCATCTCCCGGATGCCCGCCGGGTCCAGCCCGTTCGCCGGCTCGTCCAGGATGAGCAGACGCGGGTCCTTCAACAGCGCGGACGCCACCGCCAGCCGCTGCTTCATGCCCAGCGAGTAGCCCTTCACCCGCTCATCGCCCCGGTCGTGCAGGCCCACCAGATCCAGCACCTCGTCCACCCGCGAGGCCGGCACACCACCGGCGCGGGCCAACAGCCGCAGCGTCCGGTAGCCGGTGAAGTTGCCGAAGAACTGCGGGCTCTCCACGATGGCGCCGACCTGACCCGCCACCCGGGGCAGCAACTCCGGCGACGGTTCGCCGAGCACCATCATCCGGCCGCTGTCGGCGCGTACCAGCCCGAGCAGGGCCCGCAGGGTGGTGGTCTTGCCCGAGCCGTTGGGGCCCAGGAAGCCGTGGACCTGGCCCGCCTCGACCAGCAGGTCGAACCCATCGACCGCCACCCGTTGGCCGCTGCGCAGGCTGCGGAAGCTCTTGCGGAGACCTTCGATCTCGATGACCGCGCTCATCTGCGCAGCTCCGTACGTCGGCTGGGCATGGGCCGTCCTCCGGACTTGGTGATCAATGACACGGCGCTTCACCCTATGGCTGAGGTGCCGCCCATGGGGGGCACCCCGGCGCTGCGTGGTTGGATGGTGCGGTGAACCCGGATCTGGTGGTCAGCCTCGACGGCGTCGGCGTACGCCGCTCCGGCACCGCTCTCCTACAGGACCTGACCTGGCGCGTCGAACTGGACGAGCGGTGGGTCGTGCTCGGCTCCAACGGCGCCGGCAAGACCACACTGCTCAACCTCGCCGCCGGCCGGCTGCACCCCACCACGGGTGTCGCGCACGTGCTCGGCGAGCGGATCGGCCGCACCGACGTCAACGAGCTGCGTACCCGGATCGGGCTCACCACCGCCGCGATCGCCGAGCGGCTGCCCGCCGACGAGCGGGTCAGCGACGTCGTGGTGACCGCCGCCTGGTCGGTGGTCGGCCGTTGGCGGGAGAACTACGACCGTGGCGACGAGGCGCGGGCGCGGGCACTGCTGAGTCAACTCGGCGTCGGTGGTCTCGCCGAACGGCGATACGGCACCCTCTCCGAGGGTGAGCGCAAGCGGGTGCAGATCGCCCGTGCCCTGATGACCGACCCGGAGCTGCTGTTGCTCGACGAGCCCGCCGCCGGTCTCGACCTGGGCGGTCGGGAAGACCTGGTCGCCCGACTGGCCGAGCTGGCGTACGATCCGGACGCCCCGGCGATGGTGCTGGTCACCCACCACGTCGAGGAGATCCCGCCCGGGTTCACCCACGCGATGCTCCTGCGCGAGGGCGGGGTGGTCGCCCAGGGCCTGCTCGCCGAGACCCTGACCGGTGACAACCTCTCCAAGACCTTCGGGCTGCCACTCGTCGTCGAGCGGTCGGGCGACCGCTTCACGGCCCGCGCCGCCTGAGCATCGGACAGGCGGAGACGGCCGTGCCACAGACCCGGGTCGCCGTGGTGGGCAGCGCCAACATGGACCTCGTCGCGATGGCGCCCGCCCTGCCTAGGCAGGGCGAGACCATGCTCGGCACCGACTTCGTGATGGTGCCCGGCGGCAAGGGTGCCAACCAGGCCGTGGCCGCGGCCCGGGCCGGCGCGTCCTGTGCCTTCCTCGGCGCGATCGGCTCGGACGCCTTCGGTGTCACCCTCAAGGCCCGCATCACCGCGGCCGGCGTGGACACCAGTCAGCTCCGCGTGGTCTACGGCACCTCGGGAGTGGCGCTGGTCATGGTCAACGCCCAGGGGGACAACGCCATCGTGGTCACCCCCGGCGCGAACGACGCCCTGGTCGGCCTCAGCGAGGAGGAGTTGACCACCGTGCGGACGGCGGACGTCCTGGTCGCGCAACTGGAGATCCCGGTGCAGACCGTGACCGCCGCCGCGGAGGCCGCCCGCGAGGCCGGCACCAGGGTCATCCTGAACGCCGCCCCGGCGCGGGACCTCCCACCCGAGCTGCTGGCCGCCGTGGACCTGCTGGTCGTCAACGAGGGCGAGGCGCAGGCCCTGGCCGGCCGGGGTCGGGAGGAGCCGCGCGCGCTGCTCGACCTGACTCCCCGGGCCGTGCTCACCCTCGGCGGGGAGGGCGCCTGGTACGTCGACCGGGACGGTGCCGAGGTGCACGTGCCGGCGGTACGGGTCGACGTGGTCGACTCCACCGCCGCCGGTGACGCGTTCACCGCCGCGCTGGCCGTCGGCTGGGGCGAAGGGCGCGACCTGGTCGACGCGGTGCGTTGGGCGTCGGCGGCCGGCGCTGCCTGCGTCCGCAAGCTCGGCGCCTCGGTGGCGCTACCGCAACGCGCCGAGATCGACGAGCTGTACGCGCCGGCCTGACCCCGTCGCTCGCGCACCGAGCCGCCCGACCGTCGCGGCCTGTCAGGCCCGCTGGCCGGCGCCGGTGCGAAAGGCCCGGCGGTACGCCGACGGTGAGGTCAGCATGACCCGGCCGAAGTGGTGGCGGTAGGTCACCGGGGTGTCGAAGCCCACCGCGCGGGCGACCTGCTCGACAGCGGCGTCGGTCTCCTCCAGCAGGGTCAGGCTGGCGCGGACCCGTTGCTCGACAAGCCAACGAATCGGGCTGGTGCCGGTGGCTCGGGCAAAATGCCGCAGGTACGTGCGGGACGACATGTGCGCCCGCTCGGCGAGCTGGGCGACGCTCAGCGGCTCGGCGAGGTGGGCGAGTGCCCAGTCGAGGCTGACCGCGATCCGGTCGTCGGCCGGGTCGGCGGGCACCGGCGCCTCGACGAACTGGGCCTGCCCGCCGTCGCGGTGCGGCGGGATCACCAGTCGTCGGGCGACCGCGTTGGCGATCGCCGCGCCGTGGTCACGCCGGATCACGTGTACGCAGAGGTCCAGCCCGGCGGCGCTGCCGGCACTGGTGAGCAGGTCGCCGTCGTCGAGGTAGAGCACGTCCGGGTCCACCTCGACCAGTGGGTAGCGCCGCGCCAGCAGCTCCGCGTACCGCCAGTGGGTCGTGGCCCGGCGGCCGTCCAGGAGGCCCGCTCCCGCCAGCGCGAACGCGCCCGAGCAGATCGACATGATCCGGGCCCCGCGCCGACGCGCCTCACCCAGCGCGGTCACCAGCTCGGGCGACGGGTCAGCGGTCACGTCCGGTACGCCGGGCACGATCACCGTCCGCGCCGCCGCCAGTTCGGCCAGACCGTACGGGGTGTGCAGGCTCGCTCCGCCGATTACCGGCACCGGCCCCGGCCGCTCGGCGCAGACCACGAGGTCGTACCAGTCGACGTCGAATTCGGGCCGGGCCAGTCCGAACACCTCGGTCACGATCCCGGTCTCGAACACCGACATCCCCGGGTACGCGAGCACGGCGACCCGGTGCGCGGCCGCCGGTCGTCGAGGCGCGGGCAGCGGGCGCGGACCGGTCGTGGTGGCCGTCGGGATCGGCATGGCGGGATGTTAGCGCAGGATGTCGTTCCCGCCACTCGCTCCGTGGTCCGGCCCCGGCGAGGATCGGTGCATGACCTTCACCTTCGCCGTTCCGTCAGCCGACCCGGCCACCGCCGCCGCCTGGTTCCACGGGCGACTCAGCGTCGAGACCGACGTCAGTGACGTGCACGCCGACCTGTCGGCACGTACCCCGGGTCTGGTGGTCGTCGACTCCCGCGGCGCGGCCGCCTGGGCGCAGGGGCACCTCCCCGGCGCGGTGCACCTGCCCACCGCCGAGATCGCGACCCGGGCGGCGGAGCTGATCCCGCCGGGGTCGGCGGTCGTGACCTACTGCTGGGGTCCCGGCTGCAACGGTGCGACCCGGGCGGCGCTGGAGTTCGCCCGGCTGGGCCATCCCGTGAAGGAGATGCTCGGCGGGTTCGAATACTGGGTCAGGGAGGGGCTGCCGGTGGTGACGGAGACCGGGCTGACCCGACGACCGGTCGACGACCTCACCGCGCCCGCCACGACGACCACCTGCGACTGCTGAGCCACGGCGCGGGCGGGCTGGCGCTCACCCCACCGGCTCGTCGGCGAGCTTCTCGCCGCGGCGGCGCAGCATTCCCAGCCCGGGAATACCGGCCACGGCGAGCTTGAGGTCACGGGTGACGTCGAGCAGGTCGTGCAGGTCGGGGCCGACCCGGTCCAGCGTGGCCAGGATCGGCAGGATGTCCGCCGTCAGATGCTCGCGGAGCTTGGGCAGCTCGTCGATCAGGTGGATCGCCGCGGTGATCTCCTCATGGCTCAGCTCCTCGACGAACCGCTCGGCCATCGGCGCGGCCCGACGCAGCGCCGGCTCGTACGCCGCCAGCAGTTCGGCAGCGGTGGCGGCGGCCTCCGTCGCGGTGCCCACGGTGACGGAGGCGCGGTTCGCGACCCGGTCGGCCTCGGCAACCACGATGCCCGCCACCCGGGAGACCCGGTCGGCCTCGGCGACCACCGCGGCGGCGGCGGTGGCCACCTCGGTGGCCGTGTCGATGGCGGTGGTCGCGGCGGCGCTGATGACGGCCACCTCGCGAACCGCGCCCTCGGCGTCGGTGAGCACCTGGTCGGTCCGATCCAGGGTCGTCTCGATCCGGTCGACCACGCCGTTGATCCGGGCCAGCAGCTGCTCCACCCCGTCGAGTACGGCGAACGCGCGGGCGGGCACGGCAGCCATCGACGCGGCCGAGCCGAGCGCCTGGTCGAGAGCGGAACGGGTCAGACCGACCACGGCGGTCGGGGTGGGGAGGGGAATCGCCATGGGGTCAAGTGTGCGTCGGCCTTGCCACAACCGCGCGTTGGAGCTGGTCAGCGTCCCTGTCGACCGGGGGTCTCGGCACGGGCCACCCGCAGCGCCCACCAGACCAGCGGCACCTGCAACGGCACCCGGCCGTACGCGATGGCCCGCTGTGTCGGGCGTCGGCGCCGCCAGTCCACGGCCATCTTGACGTTCGCCGGTAGGACGGCGACGAAGAGGGCGGCGGCTGCCCGGCCGCCGGCCCGCCGGGTGGCCGGGTTCGCGACAGCCGCGGCCACCACCAGTTCGGCGACCCCGCTGGCGTACGTCCAGAAGCGGGGCGGACCGGGCAGCGCACGCGGCACGATCGGGTCGTAGACGCCGGGGCGTACCAGATGGGTGACGCCGGCCGTCGCCAGCAGGCCGGCCAGGGCGACGGCCTCGCGGCGGCGGGTGGTCATCGGTGGTCCCCCTGTTGTTCGACGGCGCGTTGCACGGCCCGGTAGATCTGCCCGAACCGTAGCGCGTCCGGGGTGCGCACCAGCAGGTCCTCCCGACCGTGGTGCTGCACCCACAACTCGTGCACGTGGCTGCCACGCTCGTAGGAGCGGTCCAGCCAGCCGAGGGGGATCTCCAGGAACGGTGCCAGCGCGAGCGCCCCCGCCGCGCAGGCGGCCAGGATGATCAGCGCCAGCTGCCAGTTGCCTCGATCCTGAGCCGACCAGGCCAGCGACAGCACGCAGACCACGGCGACCAGCGGCGGCAGCGAGAGCAGCAGGACCAGGACACCGCGCCCCAGCACACGGCCCCGTACGGCGAGGGTTTTCTGCCCCCGCGCGTGCCAGACGAACGTCACGTCGGACAGGGCGATCACGTGACCACCCGCCCGGATCGACTCGGAGGTCACCTGCACCGCGTCGTCCCGGTAATAGAGGGTCATCACTAAGCCTAACCACCGCGGGGCAAGCCTCGCCCAGTTCGGCCCCCGGCGTCCGGCCGTCCTCGCCCCGTCCCCGCCCCGTTCTCGGCGCGGTCTATCGCCCTCGAGAGACGGTGGGGCGCCGAGGGTGTCCGCGGTCCGCGGACCGCGGTCCGCGGTCCGCGGTCCGCGGTCCGCCGTCAGCCGGGCAGAGGTGATGGTGCGATGGTCCTTTGGAGCTGAATCGTTTGCGACATCACGCGTCGCCGCGTCGCAGTCACCGCCGCTGGATCCCGCCGCCGCCGCAGCCGCCGCCGCAGCCCGCACCGCCCGCCGCCCGCGCCGCCCGCCGCCGCCCGCCCGCCGCCGCCGCCGTCCGCGCCGCCCGCCGCCGCAGCCCGCGCCGCCCGCCGCCGCAGCCCGCGCCGCCCGCCGCCGCCGTCCGCGCCGCCCGCG
>NZ_JBVJGQ010000005.1:127745-393940 GCF_055587245.1 Micromonospora sp. NPDC047756 | reverse complement strand
GCCGCCGCAGCCGCCGCCCGCCGCCGCCGTCCGCGCCGCCCGCCGCCGCAGCCGCCGCCCGCCGCCGCCGTCCGCGCCGCCCGCCGCCGCAGCCGCCGCCCGCCGCCGCCGTCCGCGCCGCCCGCCGCCGCAGCCGCAGCCCGCGCCGCCGCCGGTCGCCGTCGTCGTGGCCGTGTCGCTTCGCGGTAGGCCCTGTGCGTCGCGGGCCCGGCCTGATTCGTTTGCGACATCAGCTCCATAGGGGCTGCACGAAGGTTGGGCGGCCGTGTCCGTGCCGGTTGGGCGGGTGCCGGTTGGGCGGCCCATGTCCGTGCCGGTTGGGCGGCCCGTGTCCGTGCCGGTTGGGCGGGTGCCGGTTGGGCGGCCGTGTCCGTGCCGGTTGGGCGGCCCGCGCCCGCCCCCGCTGGGGCCGATACGCACCGGCCCGGCTGGCGAGCGCGGTCTGTTCCGGGTTCCACCGGTGGCGGCCCACCCTGATCCGGTCGGGACGTCTAGCGGAAACAGGCTGGTTAGCGGCGCGCGGCGGGGTGGGCCGGCTGGCTGTGCTCCACCGCGCGTTGCACCGCCCGGTAGATCTGCCCGAAGCGCAGCGCGTCACCGGTGTGCAGCAGACGCACCGGTTGGCCCCGCCAACGGGCCCAGATCTCCAGCTGGCGGCTGCCTCGGGCGTACGAGCGGTCCAGGTGTTCGAAGAGGAAGTCGGCGACCGGCCCGACGGCCAGGCCGACCAGCACCGACGCGCCGACGATCGCGATCGTCACGGTGGGGGAGCGGTGCAGCCAGACGGCCAGGCCGATGCCGAGCACCGCCGCGACCAGCGGGCCGGCGAGCGCTGCGCCGATCGCGCCCCGCCCCACCAGCACACGCCAGGAGCGGGTGCCCCGGCGGTGCCAGATCATGGTGATGTCGGCCAGCTTGTAGCTGCGACCGTCCACGCGAAGAGTGGTGGAGGTGACCTGCACCGACCTGTCGTCGTAATACGTGATCATGGCTGGACTCCCGCCCCGGGGGCTGACACCACACTACTTACCCAAACGAGCCGGGTCGTAAGGTTGGCACGCGACTTCGACGAGGAAGTGAGGGCAGCGTGGGCGAGTTCGTTCGGCTGGAGACCACTGACGGCATCGGCACGATCCGGCTGGAGCGGCCGCCGATGAACGCGCTCAACACCCAGGTGCAGGAGGAGTTGCGCGCCGCCGCGACGGCGGCCACCGCCGACCCCGAGGTCCGCGCGGTCATCGTGTACGGCGGGGAGAAGGTCTTCGCCGCCGGCGCCGACATCAAGCAGATGGCTGACATGTCCTACGTGGACATGGCCGAGCGGGCGGCGAACCTGTCCAGCGCGCTCGGTGCGATCGCCCGGATCCCCAAGCCGGTGGTCGCCGCGATCACCGGGTACGCCCTCGGTGGCGGCTGTGAGCTGGCGTTGGCCTGCGACTGGCGGATCGTGGCCGAGGACGCCAAGCTCGGCCAGCCGGAGATCAAGCTTGGCATCATCCCGGGTGCCGGCGGCACTCAGCGGCTGGCCCGCCTGGTCGGTCCGGCTCGCGCCAAGGATCTGATCATGACGGGCCGGATGGTCGACGCCGAGGAGGCCCTGCGGATCGGCCTGGCCGACCGGGTGGTCCCGGCCGCCGAGGTCTACGAGGCCGCGGTGGCCTACGTGAAGCCGTACCTGACGGGTCCGGTGCAGGCGCTGCGTGCGGCGAAGCTGGCGGTCGACGGTGGCCTGGACATGGACCTGAACTCGGGACTCGCCTGGGAGAGCCAGCTCTTCGCGGCGCTGTTCGCCACCGACGACCGGCGTGAGGGCATGGCGGCCTTCGTCGAGAAGCGCAAGCCGGGCTTCACCGGCCGCTGATCCGTCGCCTCCCACCCCGACGGCGCTTCTGACCTCGGCAACGTCCACTGGCCGGGGCCACGGTCGCAGGGCCAAGTGACTGGCCGGTAACCTGTGATCCCGGCCACGGACGATGGGAGCGACATGACGGAGCGGATCGAGGGTCACGGCGGCGAGTTGGCGCTCGCGGCACTACGCGCGCACGGCGTACGGGAGATGTTCACGCTGTCCGGCGGGCACGTCTTCCCGCTCTACGATGCCGCGTACAAGACCGACTTCCCGATCTACGACGTCCGACACGAGCAGTCCGCGGTCTTCGCCGCCGAGGCCGTGGCCAAGCTCCAGCGCCGCCCCGGCCTCGCCGTGCTCACCGCCGGGCCCGGTGTCACCAACGGCATCTCCGGCATGACCAGCGCGTTCTTCAACGCCTCGCCGGTGCTGGTGCTCGGCGGGCGCGCGCCCGCGTTCCGCTGGGGCTCGGGCAGCCTCCAGGAGATGGACCACCTGCCGCTGGTCGCCCCGGTCACCAAGCACGCCGAGACGGTGTTCAGCACCGACGACATCCCGCGTGCGGTGGGTGCGGCGCTGAACGCCGCGCTCACCCCGCACCGGGGCCCGGCCTTCCTCGACTTTCCGCTGGAGACGGTCTTCTCGGTGGCGGAGGCCGAGCTGCCCACCGTGACGGGTGTCGACCCGATCGCCCCGGACCCGGAGGAGGTCGGCCGCGCGGCGTTGCTCATCGCGGGGGCGCAGCGGCCGGTCATCATCGCCGGCTCCGACGTGTACGCGGGCGACGCGGTCGCCGCGCTGCGCGAGGCGGCCGAGGCGTTGCAGGTACCGGTCTTCACCAACGGCATGGGTCGCGGCTCGCTCCCGCCGGAGCATCCGCTGGCGTTCGCCAAGGCTCGCCGGGCCGCGCTCTCCGGCGCTGACGTGGTCGTGGTGGTGGGTACTCCGCTGGACTTCCGGCTCAGCTTCGGTGACTTCGGTGACGCCAAGGTGGTGCACATCGTCGACGCCCCCAGCCAGCGGGCGACGCACGTGCAGCCGGCCGCCGCGCCCGCCGGTGACCTGCGCCTGATCCTCTCCGCGCTGGCCGATCACTCCGGTGACCGGGCCGACCACTCCGACTGGATCGCCGACCTGCGCGTCGCCGAGGACGCGGCGAAGGCTCGCGACGCCGCGGAGATGGCCGCCGAGACCGACCCGATCCGCCCGGCCCGGATCTACGGCGAGCTGCGTCGGGCGCTCGCCCCGGACGCGATCACCATCGGCGACGGCGGCGACTTCGTGTCGTACGCCGGGCGGTACCTGGAGCCGGCCCAGCCCGGCACCTGGCTGGACCCGGGCCCGTACGGCTGCCTGGGCACCGGCATGGGTTACGCGATGGGGGCCAGGGTCAGTCACCCGGACCGGCAGATCTGCGTGCTGATGGGCGACGGCGCGGCGGGCTTCTCGCTGATGGACGTCGAGTCGCTGGTCCGCCAGAAGCTGCCGGTGGTGATCGTCGTCGGCAACAACGGCATCTGGGGGCTGGAGAAGCACCCGATGCGTGCCATGTACGGCTACGACGTCGCCGCCGACCTCCAGCCGGAGCTGCGGTACGACACGGTGGTCAGCGCGCTCGGCGGTGCGGGGGAGACGGTCGCCAAGGCGGCCGACCTGGGCCCGGCGCTCCAGCGGGCGTTCGACTCCGGAGTGCCGTACCTGGTCAACGTGCTCACCGACCCGACCGACGCGTACCCCCGGTCGTCGAACCTGGCCTGAGTCGCACCCGCCGCCGCCGTCGCTTCCGCGCCGGCGGCGGTGGCGCGCTCACACCTCCGGTCGGTCGCCCTCGCGCGGCGGCTCGCCGTCGCGGCGGCGCAGGTCGTCCTCGCGTCGCCGCAGGTCTTCCTCCCAGCGTTGGAACAGTTCCTGATCCTGCTGCTGGGCGCGTTCCTCGACGGAGCGCAGGAACTCCGGGTCGTCGTCGGGGGCCACCGGCCGAGGGCGCTGCCGCTCGCCGCCCCCCGGCCAGGCCTTGCCGGCGCCGGGGCTGGGCTCCCGGCCGACGATGAACCAGGCGATCGAGCCGACCAGCGGGAAGAACAAGATGATCAGCACCCAGGCGATCCGGGGAAGGGCGCGGATCTTGCCCTCCTCGGCGGAGAGACAGCTGATCAGCGCGCAGACGGCGAGGACAATCTGCACCAGGAAGAGGAGTACGCCAAGCCGGGCCATGCACCCATGATGACGCACCGGCGCGCGTCACCCCAGTCCGCGCAGCACCAGCAGCACTCCCAGTAACGCCAGCACCACGGTGCCCGCGGTGACCAGGGGCAGCGTCCGGCCGCCGGTGCGGGCCGGACCGGTGCCGGTGCCCCGCGGCCAGCAGAGCACCAGCAGGGTGCCCCACACCAGAACGGTGCCGCCGGCGATCAGCGCGCCGGTCGGGTCGCCGGTCGCCGCCAGCCGGACGGCGAGCACGCTGACCACGGTCACCGTGAGCAGGGTGCGTCGCCAGGCCAGCCTGGTCCGCTCCGGTTGCAGCCCCGGGTCGCGTCCGGCGCTCACCGCTCGCCGACCGCCCGCATCAGGACGGCGACCACCAGCAGCAACGCGCCGCCGCCGACGGCGAGCGCCAGGATGGCGGGGAACCGGGACGCGGGCAGCTCCTGACCGAGCCGGATGGCCCGCTCGGTACGCGCCCAGTGGTCCACCGCGCGGATCGCGACCGCCGCGCCGAGCAGCAGCAACGCCACCGCGATCACCTCGCGCAGGTGGCTCATCGGCAGGGGTGGCAGGAACTGCGCGGCGGCCAGCCCGCCTCCGACCAGTGCCAGCCCGGTGCGCAGCCAGGCGAGGAAGGTCCGTTCGTTGGCCAGGGAGAAGCGGTAGTCCGGTGGTTCACCGACCGAACGCAGCTCCGCCGGGTCGAACCACCGCCTGATCGCCTCCCACACAGTGGGAGAATATCCGCTTCCCTCCCCGCTTAGCCTGGTCCGGTGACTGATCTCGACGTACAGACGCTGCGCGACGCCTACGACAACCAACTCCGCCCGGAGATCCCCGAGCCGGTCCCGACCGGGGTGACCGTGGAGCGGGACGGGCCGCTGGTCCGCATCACCGGGCTCGACGCCGGCGGGTTCCTCACCTACCGGGACCTGGGCGGGTTGACAGGTGACGCGCTGGACGAGCTGATCGCCCGGCAGGTGCAGCTGTTCCGTGAGCGCGGCCAGTCTGTCGAGTGGAAGCTCAACGAGCACGACGAGCCGGCCGATCTGGCGGACCGGCTGCGCGCTGCCGGCTTCGTGCCGGAGGACCGCGAGACCGTCGTGGTCGGGCCGGTCGCCCCGCTGGCCGCCGCGCTGCCAGTCGTTCCCGAGGGGGTACGCCTGCGTGAGGTGACCGCCCGGGAGGACCTGGAGCGGATCGCCGCCATGGAGGAGGAGGTCTGGCAGGAGGATCGTTCGCACCTGGTGACGGGCCTGGCCAAGGAGATCGACGCCGACCCGAACTCGATCACCGTGGTGGTGGCCGAGGCGGGTGGGACGGTGGTGAGCGCGGGCTGGGTGCGGTTCCCGGCGAACACCGGCTTCGCCACGATGTGGGGTGGCTCGACCCTGCCGCAGTGGCGGCGCAAGGGCATCTACCGGGCGTTGGTCAACTATCGGGCGCGGCTCGCCGAGCAGCGGGGTCGGACGCTCATGCAGGTGGACTGTTCCGAGGACAGCCGGCCCATCCTCCAGCGACTCGGCCTCGTCGCGGTCACGACCACCACCCCGTACGTCTACACTCCGTGATCATGGAACAGCGGTTGACGGACGAGGAGCGCCTGACCCTCAAGACCGGTGCCTTCGGTGCCGTCTTCCTGGTCTCCAACGCCGACCCCGGTGTGCTGGGGGTGATCCGGGAGAGCATCGCCGCTTCCGGAGCGCTGGCCGACGCCAGTGGCACGGTCAAGGAGGCGCTGACCACCGGCCCGCTGCCGCGTCTTCCCCGGGACTCGCAGCTGGAGATCGAGTCGGTGGTGCTGCCGGCGCTGGGTGCGGCGGTGCGGATCCTGCGCGAGAAGTCCCCCCGGGACGTGGACGCGTACCGCGATCTGGTGTTGGCCGCGGCGGACCAGGTGGCCCGCGCGCACGACGGGGTGGCACCCGCCGAGGCGGCGGCCATCGACCAGATCAGGGTCGCGTTGGCAGAGCCGGCCTGACCGGCCGCGCGTCGGTGAGCTGTGTCACTCTGAGTGCTGCGGGAGCGCAACCTACTGGCAGGTAACATTGCGCCGTGGGCAACTGCACAACCGCCCGCGGTTGACCTGGCGTCGACCGACGCGCGACGCTGCGCCCCAGACCGGGCGAGCGAATCGCAACACCACACAGGAGGGTCGTCGAAGCGCGATGAACATCGTCGTACTCGTCAAGCAGGTGCCTGATTCGGGCGCGGACCGCAACCTGCGCAATGACGACAACACCGTCGACCGCGGTTCGGCGAACAACGTGATCAACGAGATGGACGAGTACGCCATCGAGGAGGCGCTGAAGATCAAGGAGGCGCACGGCGGCGAGGTCACCATCCTGACCATGGGTCCGGACCGGGCGACCGAGTCGATCCGCAAGGCGCTCTCCATGGGCCCGGACAAGGCCGTGCACGTGCTGGACGACGCCCTGCACGGCTCGTGCGCCGTCGCCACCTCGAAGGTGCTCGCCGCGGCGCTCGGTCAGCTGGGCGCCGACCTGGTCATCTGCGGTGCCGAGTCCACCGACGGCCGGGTCCAGGTCATGCCGCACATGATCGCCGAGCGGCTGGGCGTCGCGGCGCTCACCGGTGCCCGCAAGCTCACCGTCGACGGCGCGACGCTGACCGTCGAGCGGCAGACCGAGGAGGGCTACGAGGTGGTCACCGCCGCCACCCCGGCCGTGGTCTCCGTCTGGGACACCATCAACGAGCCGCGCTACCCCTCCTTCAAGGGCATCATGGCCGCCAAGAAGAAGCCGGTGCAGACGCTCTCGCTGGCCGACCTCGGGGTCGCGGCCGACGAGGTGGGCTTCGACGGCGCCACCAGCGCCGTCGTCGAGCACACCAAGCGCCCCCCGCGCTCCGGCGGCGCCAAGATCACTGACGAGGGCGAGGGCGGCGTCAAGCTGGTCGAGTTCCTCGCCACCGAGAAGTTCGTGTGAGAGGGGGGTCCGACATGTCCGAGGTTCTCGTCGTCGTCGAAGCCACAAAGGAATTCGGCGTCAAGAAGGTCACCCTGGAAATGCTCACCCTCGCGCGTGAGCTGGGCACCCCGAGCGCCGTGGTGCTCGGCGGCGCCGGCGCCGCCGAGGCGCTGAGCGGCAAGCTGGGCGAGTACGGCGCGGAGAAGATCTACGCCGCCGAGGGTGACGAGATCGACGGCTACCTGGTGGCCCCCAAGGCGACGGTGCTGGCCGAGTTGGTCAAGCGGGTGCAGCCGGCCGCCGTGCTGCTGGCGTCGGCCCAGGAGGGCAAGGAGATCGCCGCCCGGCTCGCCGTCAAGCTCGACAACGGCATCCTGACCGACGTGGTCGGCCTGGACGCCGACGGCACCGCGACCCAGGTCGCCTTCGCCGGCTCCACCATCGTCAAGTCCAAGGTCACCAAGGGCCTGCCGTTGGTCACCGTCCGGCCCAACTCGGTCACCCCCGCCCCGGCGGCGGCGAGCCCGGCGATCGAGCAGCTCAGCGTGTCGGTCACCGACACCGACAAGCTGGCCACCGTCGTCGAGCGGGTCGCCGAGCAGAAGGGCTCCCGCCCCGAGCTGACCGAGGCCGGCGTGGTCGTCTCCGGCGGTCGGGGCGTCGGCAACGCCGACAACTTCAAGCTGGTCGAGGAGCTCGCCGACCTGCTCGGTGGCGCCGTCGGCGCGTCCCGCGCGGCCGTCGACTCCGGCTTCTACCCGCACCAGTTCCAGGTGGGCCAGACCGGTAAGACGGTCTCCCCGCAGCTCTACGTCGCCCTCGGCATCTCCGGCGCGATCCAGCACCGGGCCGGCATGCAGACCTCGAAGACCATCGTCGCGGTCAACAAGGACGGCGAGGCGCCGATCTTCGAGCTGGCCGACTTCGGGGTGGTGGGCGACCTGTTCAAGATCGTCCCGCAGGCCGCCGAGGAGATCCGCAAGCGCAAGTGAGCCAGCGATACGTCGGTGGCCGCCCGTTCGCACGGGCGGCCACTGCCGTGTGGGGAGCTGATCGGCGAGCCGGGGAGCTGAGCCGGCCCGCCGATCAGCCCGTCAGGGAGCCCCTCAGCAGGCTGTCGCCGGAGTGGCGGGTGTTGTTGTCGTACTGCTCGGCGGAGACGTCGACCACCGAGTAGCTCTTGAGGTCGACATTCGGGGGCAGGGGTAGCAGGGCGTCCGAGCCGCCACCCAGGGTGCCGACCGAGAACATCTCCATGGTCGTCGGATTGATGAGCCAGACCTCGTAGTACCCCGGGACGCTCGGGAGATTCGCCACATGCAGATGTAGTTGGCCGTCCTGGAAAACACGAGCGTCGCCCTTGGCCGTCGGCGGGGTCGCGCCGTAGGCGGCCAGCGGCGCGCTCGCCACCACCACCGGCGTCGGGGTGGGCGTCTGATCGTCCGGTCGGAGCACCGAGACGGTGCCCACGACGCCGACCGCCGCGGCGGCGGCCGCGGTCACCGCCGTGGCCACCCAGCCGGACCAGCCGCGACCCCGGCGGGATCGCCGCGTCGGGTCCAGTCGGGTCACCGTCGACTCGGCCCTCGCGCCGGAGGTCCGCTCGGCCGTCGCGGTGTCGGCCTGCCCGGCCGTCGCGGTGTCGGCCTGCCCGGGCACGCGGTGTCGACGGGTCTCGGTCAGCAACGGCCCGGCCTCCGCAGCCCTGACCTGGGCCTCGATGCCCTGCCAGACGTGCTCCGGCGGGTCGGGCAGGTCGGCCAGGCCCTGTGTCTCGGTGCCGAGCCCCGCCACCTGCTGAAGGCTCGCGACCTCCGCCCGGCAGAGCGCGCAGGTGGCGAGGTGGGTGCTCTCCGCGCCGTCCGTCTCGCTCTCACCGAGTGCCAGAAATACCAGCCGGTCGTGGTCCAGGTGCTGCACCGTCCACCTCCCATCTGCGCTTCAAGCTCGCCATGCCGCGTCGGATGTGACTCTTCACCGTGCCCAGCGGCACGCCGGTCACCGCGGCTATCTGCTGGTGTGTCAGGTCGTCGTAGAAGGCCAGCTCCAGCATCCGTCGCTGGTCGTCCGGGAGGCGAGCCAACTCGTCGGCGATCACCAACCGGTCCACCACGCGGTCCGGATCTGGCTCGGTCTGCGCCGGCTCGGGCAGTTGCCGGACCGTCTCCACCACCCGGGTCTCCCGGGCCGAGGCGCGCATCCGGTCGATCACCTTCCGCCGGCCGATGCCGAGCAACCAACCGATCAGCGACCCCTTGGCCGGGTCGAACGTGTCGCGACCCAACCAGGCGGCGACGAACGTCGCCTGGGTGACGTCCTCGGCGTCGCTGCGGTTCGCCAGCATGGACGTGGCCAGATGGAGCACGGCACGACCGTAGCGGTCGTACGCCTCGCGCAGCGCCACGTCGTCGCCGTCACGGAATCTGCGGTCGAGGTCGTCCACCGGAGGGTCCGGTTCCTGTCGTAGCGCCGTCATCGGGCGGCTCGCCTTCGATGGGGCATACCCGACTGTAGCTGCCACAGTCTCCGCCCCACTTCCCCGGTCGATGTCATCTCACCTGCTCTTCGTCGCCCGACCCCGTTGCGGATGCGGTCGAGGCCGGAAAAGAAAAGTGCCTCCGGGGCGCATCCGCCCGTCCGGCAGCCGGCGTAACCCGTTCTGCAAGCCAGGCCTGACGAATCAGCAGTTATCACCAGGAGGCAGACATGCAGCTCTCGTACTTCCGTCGGGTCGCCGCGGGCGGCGCGGTAGCCGCGCTGACCTTCGCCGGCGTCGGTGCGCTCACCGCCGGCCCGGCGTACGCCGCCACGTCGAAGGTCTCCGTCGTACACGGCATTCCGGACACCCCGGTCGACGTCTATGTCAACGGTAAGAAGACGCTGGACAACTTCAAGCCCGGTGACGTGGCCGGCCCGCTGAACCTGGAGGAGGGCGACTACGACATCGCGCTCACCAAGCCGGGCGAGCCGATCGGCAGCGCGATCCTCAAGGTCGACAACGCCGCGGTGCCGGGCGGTGCGAACATCAGCATCGCGGCCCACCTCGACGCCGCCGGTCAGCCGAAGATCACCCCGTTCGTGAACGACGTCTCGAAGGTCGACGCCGGCAAGGCGCGGCTGATCGTCCGGCACACCGCAGCCGCTCCGGCGGTCGACGTCCGCGCCGGCGGCAAGCCGGTCTTCGAGGACCTCACCAACCCGAACGAGGCCAAGGGCGATGTCGACGCGGGTGAGGTGAAGGCGGACGTGGTGCTCGCCGGCACCGACACCGTGGCCATCGGCCCGGCGGACCTCAACCTCAAGGAGGGCACCGCCACGATCGTCTACGCGATCGGCTCCGCCGAGGGTAAGACCCTCGACGTGGTGGCCCAGACCATCACCGGCCTGCACTCCGCCCCGGGTGGCGTGCCCAGCGGCGACGGTGGTCAGGCCGGCACGGGCGTGGACACCTGGTGGTACGTGCTCACCGGCGCCGGCGTACTCCTGCTCCTTGGTGGTGGGGTGCGGATGGCGACCGCGCGGACCGGCCGCAAGTGACGGTGCGCGATCGCGGCGCGCTGGCGGCCCTGGCCGCCGGCGTTGCCGCGCTCACCGCCGCCGCTCTGGTGGCGTGCGCCAACCAGCCGGCCGGGACGGTGGGGGCCGAGGAGGCGAGCACGCTCGCCAGCCCCACACCGACCGCCGCCGGTGCCCCGTCGGTGCCGGTGATCGCGGGTGAACTGCCCGCCGGTCCGAAGATCATCCCGCCGGTACGGCTGCTGATCCCGGAGATCGGCGTCACCGCCACGGTCAACGCGGTCGGCATCAACGAGCGGACCAACGAGTTCGAGGTGCCGCCGAGCGTCGACCAGATCGGCTGGTACCGCTACGGCCCCGGCCTGGAGACGGCGGCCGGCTCGGTGGTCATCGCCGGTCACGTGGACAGCGCGAAGCAGGGCAAGGGCGCGTTCTTCCGGCTGCGGGAGCTCGATCAGGGCGACACGTTGACAGCGACCGGCAGTGACGGCGAGGCCCGCAGGTATCGGGTCGTGGCCCGGGAGGAGTACGACAAGACCAAGATCCCGCTGGACCGGTACTTCGCCCGCGACGGCAAGCCGCGGCTCACCCTGATCACCTGTGGAGGGCCGTTCGACGCCAAGGCGCGCAAGTACCGCGACAACATCGTCGTCACCGCGGTGCCCGCCTGATCGGGGCCGCGCGCGTCGGGCCGGGGTGGAGTTCCGCCCCGGCCCGTGCGCGCAGTCCCCTCCGGCATCCGGTCGCCACGGTGTCGGCCGTACGCTGAACGGTGATGGCTTACCTGGATCACGCGGCGACGACTCCCATGCTCGACGAGGCACTGGAGGCGTACGTCGCTACCGCCCGCGAGGTCGGCAACGCGTCCTCCCTGCACGCGTCGGGCCGCCGTGCCCGCCGCCGGGTCGAAGAGTCACGCGAGCAGGTGGCGGCGGTGCTGGGCGCCCGGCCCTCTGAAGTGATCTTCACCGGTGGTGGCACGGAGAGCGACAACCTCGCGGTCAAGGGCGTCTTCTGGGCCCGTCGAGCAGCCCGCCCCGACCGTCGCCGGGTGGTTTCCAGCGCCGTCGAGCACCACGCGGTGCTGGACGCGGTCGACTGGCTGGCCCAGCACGAGGGCGCCGAGGTCGGCTGGCTGCCGGTGGACCCGGTCGGTCGGCTCGACCCGCAGGCCCTGCGCGCCGAGCTGGCCGCGCACGCCGACCAGGTGGCCGTGGTCACCGCGATGTGGGCGAACAACGAGGTGGGCACCGTCCAGCCGGTGGCCGAGCTGGCCGCCGTCGCCGCCGAACACGGCGTGCCCTTCCACACCGACGCCATCCAGGCGGTCGGGCAGGTACCCGTCGACTTCGGCGCCAGCGGGGTCGCCGCGCTGACCGTCACCGGGCACAAGTTGGGCGGCCCGATGGGAGTGGGCGCGCTGCTGCTCGCCCGGGACGTGCCGGCCACGCCGCTGCTGCACGGCGGCGGCCAGGAACGCGACATCCGCTCCGGCACCCTGGACACCGCGGGCATCGTCGCCTTCGCGGTCGCCGTGGAGACGGCGGTGAAGGGTCAGCAGGAGTACGCGGCCCGGGTGGCCGCGCTCCGCGACGACCTGATCGAGCGGGTCCGCCAGGCGGTGCCCGAGGTGATCTACAACGGTGACCCGACCGATCGACTGCCCGGCAACGCGCACTTCTCCTTCCCGGGCTGTGAGGGTGACGCGCTGCTGCTCCTGCTCGACGCGCAGGGAATCGCCTGCTCCACCGGCTCCGCCTGCTCGGCGGGCGTGGCCCAGCCCTCGCACGTGCTGCTGGCGATGGGCGCCGACGACGACCGCGCCCGCTCCTCGCTGCGCTTCACACTGGGCCACACCAGCACCCAGGCCGACGTCGACGCCCTGATCGCAGCCCTCCCGGCAGCAGTAGACCGAGCCCGCCGAGCCGCCGCCCTCCGCACCCCCCGCTAGTCCCGCCCCCCGGACCGGACCCCCACCCCTCACCTCCGCGATCTTGCGCTTTCTGTCGTCCGTTCGCGCCTTGTGCGGCATATGTCGCAGCAGAAAGTGCAAGATCGCGTGGGGGTGGGCGTGGCGCATGGGCGTGGGGTTGGGGGTTGGGGTGGGGGTTGGGTTTGTGGGGTGGCGGGGGGTTCGGGGCTGGTGGATAGGGTTGTGGTGGGGGGACGGATGGGACGGGGAAGGGGAGTGGGTCGGTGAGGGTTCTGGCGGCGATGTCGGGTGGGGTTGACTCGGCCGTGGCGGCGGCGCGGGCGGTGGCGGCCGGGCACGACGTGACCGGCGTACACCTGGCCCTCGCGCGCAACCCACAGACCTACCGGACCGGGGCGCGCGGCTGCTGCACCCTGGAGGATTCCCGGGACGCCCGACGGGCGGCCGACGTGATCGGCATCCCGTTCTACGTGTGGGACATGGCCGACCGCTTCCACGAGGACGTGGTCGACGACTTCGTCGCCGAGTACGCGGCCGGTCGTACGCCGAACCCCTGCCTGCGCTGCAACGAGAAGATCAAGTTCGCGGCGGTGCTGGACCGGGCGGTGGCCCTGGGCTTCGACGCGGTGGTGACCGGGCACCACGCCCGCCTCGGCGGGGACGGGCTGCTGCGGCGCAGTGTCGACCTGGCCAAGGACCAGTCGTACGTGCTCGCCGTGCTCACCCGCGAGCAGCTCGACCGGTCGATCTTTCCGCTCGGTGACCTGACGAAGGCGCAGGTCCGCGCCGAGGCCGCCGAGCGTGGCCTGGCCGTGGCCGACAAGCCGGACTCACACGACATCTGCTTCATCGCCGACGGGGACACCCGCGGCTTCCTGGCCGGCCGGCTCGGTGAGGCGCCCGGCGACGTGGTGGACGCCTCGACCGGCGCGGTCGTCGGCAGTCACAGCGGCGCGTACGCGTACACGGTGGGGCAACGACGCGGGTTGCACCTGGACCGCCCCGCCCCGGACGGCCGGCCACGCTACGTGCTCTCCATCACGCCGAAGACCAACACGGTGACGGTGGGCCCGGCCGAGGCCCTGGACGTGTCCGACGTGCACGCCGTACGTCCGGTCTGGACCGGCGGCGCCCGGCCGGACGCCCCGGTCGAGTGTGAGGTGCAGTTGCGCGCGCACGGCGACGCGGTGCCGGCGACCGTCGCCCTCGACGGTGACCGGCTGCACGCCGAGCTGCGCCGACCGGTGCGCGGTGTCGCCGCTGGTCAGGCCCTGGTGGCGTACCGACCGGACCCGGCCGGCGACGTGGTCCTCGGCTCCGCGACCATCACCGGCTGACCGCACGGCCCGGGGGTTCGCGGGATAGCCTTCGCCCGTGACAGATCAGGCGTGGCCGTGGCCGGCCGGCGCGGCAACCGGAATCGGCTCGCTGCCCGGCACCGACATCGGCGAGGCTCAGCGGGTGGTCCTCGGTGAGCTTCCCGAGCTGCCCCACCTGCCCGAGTTGCCGGCCCGTGGCCCCGGAGCGGACATCATCGGCCGGTCCGCCGGACTGCTCGTCGAGCTGCCGGTCGAGGTGTACGCGGGGCGGTGGCGCGTCGCCCCACGCCCCGGCCGCGACCTGCGCCGGGCCCGCGACCTGATGGAACGCGACCTCGACCAGCTCGCCGAGCAGGCCGAGGGGTACGCCGGGCCGTTGAAGGTGCAGGCCGCCGGCCCGCTCACGCTGGCCGCCTCCCTGGAGTTGCCGATCGGCGGTCGACTGTTGCGCGATCCCGGCGCGGTCCGCGACCTGACCGGCTCCCTCGCCGAAGGGCTTCGCGCGCACGTCGAGGCGGTCGCCCGCCGGCTGCCCCAGGCGTCGGTCCTGCTGCAACTGGACGAGCCGTCACTGCCGGCGGTGCTGGCCGGCCGGGTGCCGACCGAGAGCGGGTTCGGCGCGTACCGGGCGGTCGAGTCGGTGGACGCCGCCGCCCTGCTGCGCACCGTCGTCGAGGCGGTCGGCGTGCCGACGCTGGTGCACTGCTGCGCTCCGGACGTACCGCTGGAGCTGATCCGCTCGGCCGGCGCCGTCGCGGTCGCCCTCGACCTGGACCTGGTCACCAAGCTCGACCCGCTGGGCGAGGCGATCGACGCCGGCCTCGGGTTGCTGGCCGGGGCCGCGCCGACCCGGCCGCCGTCGGCCGGTGGCGCGCCGAACTCCGCGCAGATCGCCGAGCGGGTACGTCAGGTCTGGGACCGCCTCGGCTTCCCTCGTCGCCAACTTGCCCAGCAGGTGGTGGTCACCCCGGCCTGCGGCCTCGCTGGCGCCACCCCCGAGTACGCGCGGGCGGTGCTCGCCGCGTGTCGGGACGCCGCCCGGCGCCTCGCGGAGGAGTGAGGTTTTCTGTCGTACCCGGTGGGCAGGATGACGGTCATGATTGGACAGATGCGTTCAGTGGTGATCGACTGCCCGGATCCGCAGGCGTTGGCGGCGTTCTACGCCGAGTTGCTCGGCGTCCCGTTCGCCGAGGGCGACTCCGATGACGACTGGGTGGTGCTGGGCGGCCCGCCCGGTCACCAGCCGCGCCTCGCCTTCCAACGGGCGCTCAACCTGCGTCCACCGGTCTGGCCGGATCCCGAGCGCCCACAGCAGTTCCACCTCGACGTGACGGTGGACGACATCGAGGCCGCCGAGAAGGCGGCGCTCGCGCTGGGTGCGCGGCGGCTGCCGGGTGAGGGTGAGGGCTTCCGGGTCTACGCCGACCCGGCCGGTCACCCGTTCTGCCTGTGCTGGGACTGAGGCTGACCTGGGTTGCGGCGGCAGGGCATCATGGCCGCCGTGATCCACACCTCTGCGCTTCGCGCCTCCGGTTCACTCTTCGGCCTCGCCTACGGTGACGCGCTGGGCAAGCCGACCGAGTTCCTGACCGTCGCCGAGATCGAGCACCGGTACGGCCCGGCCGGTCCACGCGAGCTGGTCGGCGAGCCGGCGCTGGTCACCGACGACACCCAGATGGCCCTGGCGGTGGGTTGGGCGCTGCACGAGACGCCGTCGTTCACGCCGGAGGCGGTCGAGCCGCTGCTGCGGCGACGCTTCCTGGCCTGGGCGGTCAGCCCGGACAACAACCGCGCCCCGGGCATGACCTGCCTACGCGCCTGCGCCGAGCTGAGTCGGGGCGTGCGCTGGCAGGCGGCCACCGTGAGCGGGTCGAAGGGGTGCGGCGCCAACATGCGGGTCACCCCGGTCGGGTTGCTCGACGTGGACCTCGACACGCTGGCCGGGCTGGCCCAGTTGCAGGCCGGGCTGACCCACGGTCATCCCACCGGCCTGGCCGCCAGCGAACTGACCGCTTACGCGGTCTTCGCGCTGCGCGCGGGTGCCACCCTGCCGGAGGTGCCCGCGCTGCTCACCGAGCGGGCGCTCGCCCAACGCCAGGTCTACCGGGAGCGGTGGCTGGGCGACCTCTGGCAGCGCCCGGGGGTCGGCGCGCCGGAGGAGTTCATCGCCCGAGGCTGGGACGAGTGCCTGGCGGTGCTGGGCCGACTGACCGACGCCCTGGCGCAGCCGGACGACGGTGGCGACCCGTGCCGGGCCACCGGGGAGGGCTGGGTGGCCGAGGAGGCGCTGGCCACCGCGCTGCTCTGCGCCGTACGGCACGCCGGCGACCCGGTCGCGGCACTGGCCCGGGGCGCGACCACCGCCGGTGACTCCGACTCGATCGCCGCCCTGGCCGGCGCGTTCCTGGGGGCGGCCGTCGGCATGACCGCCTGGCCGCGCGAATGGGTCAACCGCATCGAGTACGCCGACCAACTCGCCGCACTCGGCGCGACCTGGGACTGATCCGGCTCGACCGGCTCGACCGGCCCGGCAGCGCAGCCCGGCCCGGCAGCCTGGCCCGGCCCGGCCGGCGCGGTCCGGCTCGACCGGCCCGACCGGCCCGGCAGGCGCAGCCCGTCCCGACCGGCGCAGCCCGTCCCGACCGGCGCGGTCCCGCGCGGCCGGCGCGGCCCGGCCCGGCCGACTCATGATCAACTCGGGTTTCTGGAAACCGGGGCATCCGGGAGATCAGGACCCCGCGACTTTCAAGACCCCGAGTCGATGATGGCGGGCTGGCGGGTATGAAGGCGGTCGAGGGCGGTCGGCGGGCGGCCACCAGGGGTGGTCAGGAGGGGTGGTCAGGAGGTGGGGAGGTGGCGCAGGCTGCGGACCTTTCGCCACAGATCGGCGTCGCAGCGGCCGGCGTGGTCGGCGAAGGCGGCCGAATTGAGTCGGATCGGCTCGGTGAGGCTGAGGTAACTGTCGTGCTCAGCGCCCGGGTCCCAGTCACGGGTGGGAATCCGCACGTGGTCGTCCCGGTCGCTCTTGTCCTGGCTGGTGATCTTCAGGACGTCGGCGCCCCGGGAGTCGCCGCGCAGTACCAGGCACGGGCGCACCTTCGACCCGCTGCCATCGGCGTACGGCACGTCGGCCCACCAGATGTCGCCAGGCGCCGGGGCGTCGCCGAGCCGGTCGGTGTCGCCCGAGCGGGGTTTGGTGGACGGCCGTTCGGCGCCACGGGGCCGCGGCGGGGTGGAACGACGGCCACCGGCGTCGCGCCGATCGGGTCGGGTGCCCGGAGGCCGGTTCGCCACCCGGTGCCGCCAACTGTTCCACGCCCAGCCGGCAGCCACGGCCAGCAGGATCGCCACCGCCCAGAGCAGTGCCTCGGGCATCCGTACCTCCGCGTTCCAGCGACCCTCTGGTCGCACCGTCCGGCGATCCTTGCACGCCGCCGCCCGCGCCGCCGGCCAACCACACCGCCGCCGCCCGCGCCGCCGGCCAACCACACCGCCGCTGTCCGTGCCGCCCGCCAACCACGCCGCCGCCCCAGCGCCGCGCCGCACGCACACATCGACGACGCCACGCCGGCCTCCCTCGATGGGTCGGTGGCGGGAACGGCCGGTCGACGGCTACCGAGCGTCACGTGATCACCGGACGCGGCTGAGGGCGGGGTCGCTTCGGGCGCGGGTGGGCGGCGGATTGTCCCACCGGCCCGATACGGTGCCGGAGTAGCGTGATCAGGGAGGTCGCAGGCGTGTCCGAAGGTGGCGGTGTGTCCGAGGAGCAGATCGGTCAGCAGGTCAGCCCGGCGCAGGAGGCGGCGGCCGGGGCTGAGCCGACGCCGCAGGCCCGGGAACGGCACGCCGCGCTCAGTCAGGAGTTGACCGAGCACCAGTACCGCTACTACGTGCTGGACGCGCCGACCATCTCGGACGCGGATTTCGACAGGCAGTTGCGCGAGCTGGAGGCACTGGAGGAGGAGTTCCCGGCGCTGCGGACGCCCGACTCGCCGACCCAGCGGGTGGGTGGCACGTTCTCCACCGACTTCACCCCGGTCACCCACGCCGAACGGATGCTCTCGCTCGACAACGCCTTCGCCGACGAGGAGTTGGCAGCCTGGGCCGAGCGGGTCGAACGGGACGCGGGCGGTCCGGTGCCCTACCTGTGCGAGCTGAAGGTCGACGGGCTGGCGATCAACCTGACCTACGAGAACGGCCGGCTGGTCCGGGCCGCCACCCGGGGTGACGGGCGCACCGGTGAGGACGTCACGGCAAACGTGCGCAGCATCCGGGACGTGCCCAGCCAGCTCGTCGCGTCCGCCGAATTCCCGGACGTTCCCGAGTTGGTCGAGGTTCGGGGCGAGATCTACTTCCCGATCGCGGCGTTCGCCGATCTCAACGCGGGTCTCGTGGAGCAGGGCAAGGCGCCCTTCGCCAACCCCCGCAACGCCGCCGCCGGCAGCCTGCGACAGAAGGATCCACGGGTCACCGCCACCCGGCCGCTGCGCCTGGTGGTGCACGGCATCGGCGCCCGCCGTGGGTTCCAGCCCACCGCGCAGTCCGAGTCGTACGCGGCGCTCAGGTCGTGGGGGCTGCCGACCAGCGACCGGTGGCGGGTCGTCCCGGATCTGAGCGGCGTGGCGGAGTTCATCGCCTACTACGCCGAGCACCGGCACGACGTCGAGCACGAGATCGACGGCGTGGTGGTCAAGGTCGACCCGGTCTCCATCCAGGGCCGGCTCGGGTCGACCAGTCGTGCCCCCCGCTGGGCGATCGCCTTCAAGTACCCGCCGGAGGAGGTCACCACCAAGCTGCTCGACATCGACGTCAACGTGGGGCGCACCGGCCGGGTCACCCCGTTCGCCGTGCTCGAGCCGGTGCGCGTGGCCGGTTCCACAGTCGCGCTCGCGACCCTGCACAACGCCCGCGAGGTGGAGCGCAAGGGGGTGTTGATCGGCGACACGGTGGTGCTGCGCAAGGCCGGCGACGTGATCCCCGAGGTGCTCGGCCCGGTGGTCGATCTGCGGCCCGCCGACGCCCGGCCCTTCGTCATGCCGACCAGTTGCCCGGCCTGCGGCACTCCGCTCGCGCCCTCGAAGGAGGGCGACGTGGACATCCGTTGCCCCAACACCCGCAGCTGCCCGGCGCAGTTGCGGGAGCGGGTGTTCCACCTCGCCGGTCGGGGTGGCTTCGACATCGAGGTGCTCGGCTACAAGGGCGCGGCCGCCCTGCTCGACGCGGAGATCATCAGCGACGAGGGCGACCTCTTCCACCTCGACGCCGATCAGCTCTCCCGGTCGCCGTTCTTCGTCAACAAGGACGGCAGCCTGGGCACCAACGCCACCAAGTTGCTGGACAATCTTGCGGTCGCCCGGGAACGGGACCTGTGGCGGGTGCTGGTGGCGCTCTCCATCCGGCACGTCGGCCCGACCGCTGCCCAGGCGCTCGCCCGGCACTTCCGCTCGATGGACGCCATCGACGCGGCCACCGAGGAGGAGCTGTCCTCCGTCGACGGCGTCGGGCCGACCATCGCCGCCAGCATCCGCGAGTGGTTCGCTGTGGACTGGCACCGCGAGGTGGTCCGCAAGTGGGCCGAGGCCGGCGTACGGATGGCGGAGGAGGCCGTCGACGAGGGGCCGCGCCCGCTGGAGGGGTTGACAGTGGTGGTGACCGGCACCCTCGCCGGCTATTCGCGCGACCAGGCCGCCGAGGCCGTGCAGAGCCGGGGCGGCAAGGTCAGCGGGTCGGTCTCCAAGAAGACGAGCTTCGTGGTGGTGGGGGACAACCCCGGGTCGAAGGCCGACAAGGCCGTCAGTCTCAAGGTGCCGGTGCTCGACGAGGACGGGTTCCGGCTCCTGCTGGAGGCGGGCCCGGACGCCGCGCGCGAGGTCGCTCAGCTCGGGGGCTGACCCGGCGGGTAGCTGGGCGCGGCGACTGACCCGCGTATACCAACTTAATTACGACTACGACCGATTCGTGACTGTCATACCCGGAAACCGGGGGCCGAGGGCGTTTCATTGGGTCACGGCGCGCGCACCGGCACGCCGATGGTCGGTCGGGAGGTGTGGTGGAGGTCGCCGACCCACGCAACTCGCTTCCTGCGGGACGGGTCGCACCGTTCGCCGCCTTCGTCGCCGGCATCCTGGCGGTCGCCGCGCTGACCGCCGCCGTTCCACTCGCGACGTTCCCCGGTGAGTTGTCCGGCCTGCCGGTGGCGTTCTGGACGATGGCCGCGCTCGCTGTGGTCTGCGACGCGCGCCCGTTCGTGCCGCCGGGGCGGCGGCAGACGTCGGCGGTGTTCCCGTCCACCTGCTTCACCTTCGCGATCCTGCTCGGCTGGGGTCTCGGCCCGGCGGTGCTGGTGCAGGCGGTGGGCGTCGTCGTCTCGGGTTGGCGGATGCGGCACGCCGCCTGGCGCACGGCGTTCAACGTCGGCCAGTACGCGTGTGCCCTCGCCGCCGCGTACGGGGTGATCCAGCTCGGCTCGGGCACCATCTTCTCCGGCGGGCGGCTGCACTGGACCGACGTGGCCGCCGTCGGCGGTGCCGTGCTGGCCTGGTTCGTCGTCAACTACGGGTTGGTCAGCTGGGCGGTGCGGCTGCGTTTCGGGGACCGCTGGTGGCCCACCGTCCGCCAGGGCCTCGGCTTCGAGTTGCTCTCCACCGGCTCGCTGCTGCTGCTCGCCCCGGTGCTGGTCGCGGCGGCGCGGGTCAGCGCCGCGCTGATCCCGCTGGTGCTGGTGCCGCTCTTCGCCGTCTACCGGATGGCGCGGTTGACCAACGAACAGCAGCACCTCGCCGCCGCCGACCCGCTGACCGGTCTGCCGAACCGTAAGGCGCTGCTGGCCGAGGTGGCCGAGCAGGTGCACCTGCACGCCGAGCGGACCGCCCGTGGCGAACCCGACGGGCAGCTCGCGCTCCTGTTGATCGACCTGGACCGCTTCAAGAACGTCAACGACGCCCTCGGGCACGCCGTGGGCGACCGGCTGCTGGTCGAGGTGAGCGCCCGGCTCACCGACATGCAGCCCCGACCACAGATGATCGCCCGGCTCGGCGGTGACGAGTTCGCCATCGTGATGACCGGGCTGACCGACGTCGCGCAGGCGCGGGAGTTGGCCGAGCGGGTGGTCCAGGCGCTGGCCGAGCCGGTGCCGCTCGACGGGCTGCCGTTGGACGTGGGCGGGTCGATCGGGATCGCTCTCTTCCCTGAGCACGGCGAGGACTTCGCCACCCTGATGCGCCACGCCGACGTGGCGATGTACGACGCCAAGCACCGCAACGACACGGTGGCCGTGTACGCCCCGGAGTCCGACCACAACTCCGCCGAGCGGCTCGGTCTCCTCGCCGACCTGCGGCGCGTACTGGAAGCCAGCCCGTCGACAGTCGAAGCGGCAGCCGACGAAGAGGACACGCAGCCGGACGGCGACGGGCGGCACAGCGTGTCGACTGACCCCGAGCGGACTGCCGACGTACCCCTTGTGGCGGCGGCGGAGGTGCGCGGCGGTGACGGGGCGGCGCTGCCCACCGGCGCGCCGGCCGAGGGGGCGCTGCCCACCGCGGCGTCGGACCGGTCCGCGTCAACGGCGGACCCGGCGTCGGCGGTCGCCACCGCACGGCCGGGAGCTGCCCGGTGGTGGGCCCGGCGACGGCGCACCGACGCCGACCTGGTGCACTCCGATGAGCTGATCAACCGGATCGCCACCGGAGCCGACCCGATCCGGGGCCGCAACGCCCGTACCCCTGTCGCCGGCACGCGTTCCGGCCCGGCCCGGGAGCGGCGCGTCGGTGGCGGAATCGGCCGGCGGTCCCCGAACGGGAGCGCGGTGGGCAGGGCTCGCAGCGGGGCGCGGCGGGACGTCGGGCCCGGCACCCCCGGGCAGCCGCTCGAACCGACCGGGTGGGCACACGCGGACAAGGAGCCGGCCGACGACGCCGGGGAGATCACCATGTACTACCAGCCGCAGATCGCCATCGCGACCGGCGAGGTGGTCGGTGTCGAGGCGCTGCTGCGGTGGCGGCACCCCCGCCGGGGCATGGTCGACCCGGAGGAGCTGATCCGGGTCGCCGAGCAGAGCGCCGTGATGCGACTGCTCACCCGTCGTGTCGTCGACGACGTGGTGGAGCAGCTCGCCAAGTGGTCGGCGGCCGGCATCGGCCTGCGCGCGGCGCTGAACGTGAGCGTGCGCGACCTGCACACCGGCGAGATCGCCGACCAGATCGCCGACCGGCTGGCCCGCTACGGGGTGCCGGCCGAGCGGCTTCAGGTCGAGATCACCGAAGGCGCGTTGATGGCCGACCCGCGTCGGGTGCTGGCCACCATCTCCCGGCTGCACCGGATCGGGGTGGCCATCGCGCTCGACGACTTCGGCACCGGCTACTCCTCGCTCCAGCACCTGCGCCGGTTGCCGCTGTCCGAGGTGAAGGTGGACAGGTCGTTCGTGCTCGGTATGGCCGACGACACCGACGACGCGGCGATCGTCCGGTCGATGATCGAGCTGGCCGGCGCGCTGGGGCTGCGCGTGGTGGCCGAGGGTGTCGAGGACGAACGGACCTGGCGGATGCTGCACGCCGCCGGCTGCGACGCCGCGCAGGGCTGGTTCTACGCCCGGCCGATGCCGGCCGAGGAATTGGTCACCTGGCTGACCCGGTACCGGCCGGTCCGCCCGACCGGCGGGCACCCGCAGCCGGACCCCGCTCGCCGCCCCACCCGCTGAGCCGGGCACGAGGGGCGCTGGAGGGGGAGTCGGGGACGCGGCACCGGAGCGAAACAATAGACTCGCTCCGGTCACCGCGTGTCACGCTCCACCTGTCGCGCGGCCGGCACACCGCCCGACCAGCAGGAATTCAGAAGGGGGCACGGATGGCCGCCATCTCCCGCGAGGAGGTCGCGCACCTGGCGCGCCTGTCGCGGCTCGCCGTCACCGAGGAGGAGCTGGACACGTTCGCCGGCCAGCTCGACGTGATCCTCCAGGCGGTCGCCCAGGTCGGCGAGGTCGCCGCCGCGGACATCCCGCCGACCTCGCACTCGGTGCCGCTGACGAACGTCTTCCGCGAGGACGTCGTCACGCCGTGCCTGACCCCGGAGGAAGCGCTGTCGGGCGCGCCCGACGCCGAGGACCAGCGGTTCCGCGTACCGCGGATCCTGACCGAGGATGTGGCCTCATGAGCGAGCGGCAGCGGAGTGACGGCATGAGCGATCTCATTGGAATGACCGCGACGGAGATCGCGGCCCTGGTCGCCGGGGGCGAGACGTCCGCAGTCGAGGTGACCCAGGCGCACCTGGATCGGATCGCCGCGGTCGACGACCGGGTGCACGCCTTCCTGCACGTCGACACCGAGGGTGCGCTCGCCGCTGCCCGCGCGGTGGACGAGCGCCGGGCCGCCGGCGAGGAGTTGGGCCCGCTCGCGGGTGTGCCGGTCGCGGTCAAGGACGTGCTCGCCACCCGGGGCATTCCGACCACGGTGGGGTCGAAGATCCTGGAGGGCTGGCGCCCGCCGTACGACGCGACGATCGTGCAGCGGCTGCGCGAGGCCGGCACGGTGATGCTCGGCAAGACCAACATGGACGAGTTCGCCATGGGCTCCTCCACCGAATATTCGGCGTACGGCCCGACGCACAACCCGTGGGACCTGAGCCGGATCCCCGGTGGCTCGGGTGGTGGCAGCGCTGCCGCGTTGGCCGCGTACGAGGCGCCGCTGGCGATCGGCTCGGACACCGGCGGCTCGATTCGTCAGCCCGGCGCGGTCACCGGCACGGTGGGCGCGAAGCCCACCTACGGCGGCACGTCCCGGTACGGGCTGGTGGCCTTCTCCTCGTCGCTGGACACTCCGGGCCCGTGTGCCCGCAACGTGCTCGACGCGGCCCTGCTGCATCAGGTGATCGGCGGGCACGACCCGCGTGACTCCACCTCGATCCCGCAGCCGGTGCCGGACGTGGTGGCGGCGGCGAAGCTCGGCGCCACGGGTGACCTGACCGGTGTGCGGCTGGGCATCGTGAGCGAGTTCGTGGGCGAGGGTGCCGAGCCGGGCGTGATGGCCGCGTTCCGTGAGTCGGTGGACGCGCTGACCAAGATGGGTGCCGAGGTCGTCGAGGTGTCCTGCCCGACGTTCGCGTACGCCCTGCCGGCGTACTACCTGATCGCCCCGAGCGAGTGTTCCTCCAACCTGGCCCGGTTCGACGGTGTCCGGTTCGGGCTGCGGGTCGGCGACGACGGCAACCGGTCGCTGGAGGAGGTCATGTCGCTGACCCGCGAGGCCGGCTTCGGCCCGGAGGTCAAGCGCCGCATCATGATCGGCACGTACGCGCTGTCGTCGGGTTACTACGACGCGTACTACGGGCAGGCGCAGAAGGTCCGGACGCTGATCACCCGGGACTTCACTGCCGCGTTCGAGCGGGTCGACGCGCTGATCTCGCCGACCACCCCGTCGGTGGCGTTCCCGATGGGTGCGCGGACCGCCGACCCGTACCAGATGTACCTGGCCGACCTTTACACGATTCCGACGAACCTGTACGGCGGGCCGGGCATCTCGGTGCCGTGTGGGCTCTCCGAGGGGCTGCCGGTCGGTCTGCAGGTGATGGCCCCGACGATGGCCGACGACCGGATGTACCGGGTCGCCGCCGCGTTGGAGTCGGCGATCGGCACGTTCACCCCGCCGGCGCTGTAGGCACGAACGGGGCCGGGGCGGGTCGGGACGGGCGGTTCACGCCGGTCCGTGACCCGCCTCGGTTGTTTCGGCGTCTGGCCGACGGGCGAGGTAGCGGCGGGCCCGTTGGGTGGTGCGCCAGTGCTGGTAGAGCAGCACAGCCCAGACCAGCGCGGCCAGCCCGGCTGTCCAGCGGGTGGACGTCCGGTCGGTGCTGATGGCGTTCAGCAGCTGCAACGCCAGGACCGCACCGAGGGCCCAGTACACCCACCGTCGATTCACCTGCTGCTCGGCCTCCTTGCGGGCCAGCGCGTCGATTCGCGGGTCGGTGGTCGACCCGTCGCGCAGTGCCGCCTTCACCCGCCGCCGGCTGGCCGGGTCGGTGCCGTCGGACGCCGAAGAGTTTCTCGTCATCCACGCGTTGATCAGCAGGATGACGGCGACGCCCAACGCCGCAGTCACCAGGAGGAGCAGCAGCCGGATCAGCGGGTCGCCGGCATCCCGTTTCCCGTCGGAGACCAGCATGCCGATGGCGAACGTGGCGGGGACGGTGGCCGCCAACAGCACCACCGCGGCCCTGGTCATCCGGCCTGAGCGCCGCCGGGCCTCCGTGACCGGTCGGGCCGGCACTCCTGACTCTCTCCCCGTATCCGTCATCGCCGTAACCTACTCCGCCGTCGACGACGCCACCGCCCCTGACGAAACCCGCCCGAGGATTGATCGGACAACCCCATTAGGCTGGACAGGTTCTGTCCGGATCGCGCCTGGAGCGTCTCATGACCACGACACTGCCCGCGTACGACGAGGTCGTTGCGCGCTTCGAACCGGTGATCGGCCTGGAGACCCACGTCGAGCTGGGCACGAACACCAAGATGTGGTGCGGTTGCCCGACCGACTTCGGCGGCGAGCCGAACACCCGGGTCTGCCCGGTGTGCCTGGGCCTGCCCGGGTCGCTGCCGGTGGCCAACAAGGCGGCCATCGAGGCGATCATCCGGATCGGCCTGGCGTTGAACTGCTCGATCGCCGAGTGGTGCCGGTTCGCCCGGAAGAACTACTTCTACCCGGACATGCCGAAGAACTTCCAGATCAGCCAGTACGACGAGCCGATCTGCGTCGATGGTTACCTGGATGTCGAGGTGGGCGGCGAGACGGTGCGGATCGAGATCGAGCGGGTGCACCTCGAGGAGGACACCGGCAAGACGCTGCACGTTGGCGGCGCCACCGGCCGCATCCACGGGGCGACGGAGTCGCTGGTCGACTACAACCGGGCCGGCATCCCGCTGGTCGAGATCGTCACCAAGCCGATCACGGGCACCGGTGCGCTCGCCCCCGAGGTGGCCAAGGCGTACGTCGCCGAGCTGCGGGACGTGATCCGCACCCTGGGCGTCTCCGACGTGCGGATGGAGGAGGGTTCGCTGCGGTGCGACGTGAACACCTCGCTCAACCTGCCGGGCGCGGAGTGGGGCACCCGCACCGAGACGAAGAACGTCAACTCGCTGCGGTCGGTGGAGCGGGCGGTCCGCTCGGAGATGCTGCGGCAGGCGTCGGTGCTGGACGCAGGCGGCCGGATCACCCAGGAGACGCGCCACTTCCACGAGGACACCGGTGACACCACCCCGGGTCGCTCGAAGGAGACGGCCACCGACTACCGGTACTTCCCCGAGCCGGATCTGGTCCCGATCGCCCCGGACCCGGCCTGGGTCGCCGAGCTGAAGGCCGCCCTGCCGGAGCTGCCCCGGGTGCACCGGCGTCGCCTCCAGGAGCAGTGGGGCCTTTCCGACCTGGACATGCAGTCGGTGTTGAACGCTGGCGCGGTCGAGCTGATCGAGGCCACCGTGGCCGCCGGCACCACCCCGGCGGCGGCCCGCAAGTGGTGGCTGGGTGAGCTGTCCCGCCGGGCCAACGAGAGCGGTGTGGAGCTGGCCCAGATCGGTGCCACCCCCGCCCAGGTCGCCGAGCTTCAGGGTCTGGTCGACGCCGGCAAGCTCAACGACAAGATGGCCCGCACGGTGTTGGAGGGCGTGGTCGACGGTGAGGGTTCGCCCACCGAGATCATGACCAGCCGGGGCCTGGAGGTCGTGTCGGACACCGGCGCGCTCACCGCCGCCGTGGACGAGGCGATCGCCGCGAACCCCGGCATCGCCGACAAGATCCGCAGCGGCAAGGTCGCGGCGGTCGGCGCGCTGGTCGGCGCGGTCATGAAGACCACCCGTGGTCAGGCCGACGCGAAGACGCTGCGTGAGCTGATCCTGGAGCGCCTCGGCGTCCAGGGCTGAGAGACCCGCCCGGAGGAGGCCGCTGCCGTGACCCGGCGGCGGCCTTCCGCCACCCCTGCCGACTGAGCGGCCACCCCGCACCCCTCGCGAGGGCGTCAACGGCGACGCCTGGATGGAGCCACAGTGACCCAGCATGACCTCGATGTCCTCGACGAGATCCAGCGGCGGGTGCTCTGGCTCGCCACCCGGATCGTGGACGCCGCCAATCATGACCGGGCCACCGGCGACGGTGTGAAGGTCGGCGGCCATCAGGCGTCCAGCGCCTCGCTGGTCACGGCGATGACAGCGCTCTGGTTCGCGCACCTGGACGCCGAGGACCGGGTCGCCGTGAAGCCGCACGCGTCTCCGGTGTTCCACGCCATCCAGTACCTGCTCGGCAACCTGGACCGCTCCTACCTGCCCCGGCTGCGGGCCCGCGGCGGCCTCCAGTCGTACCCGTCGCGCACCAAGGACCCGGACGCTGTGGACTTCTCCACCGGTTCGGTGGGTCTGGGCGCTGCCGCGCCGCTCTTCGCCGCCGCCACCCGGCGGTACGTCGACGCGCACTTCGGGGCCCGCCCGCACTCCCGGTTCGTGGCGCTGATCGGCGACGCCGAGTTGGACGAGGGGAACATCTGGGAGGCGGTGGCCGACCCGGCGACCACCGGGCTGGGCAACGTCATGTGGCTCGTCGACTTCAACCGCCAGTCGCTGGACCGGGTGGTGCCCGGCATCCGGATCAACCAGTGGCGGGGCCAGTTCGAGGCGGCCGGCTGGCACGTCGTGGAGGTCAAGTACGGCCGTAAGCTCGCCGAGGCGTACGCCCGGCCGGGTGGTGGGGCGCTGCGCGACTGGATCGACGCGATGCCCAACGAGCAGTACCAGTCGCTGTTCGGGCTGGCCGGTCCAACGTTGCGCAAGCAGTTCCTGGACGGCGCGCCGGCCGGGATCGCCGAGCTGATCGCCGGCATCGACGACGAGGACCTCGGCCCGCTCGTCACCGACCTGGGCGGGCACGACCTTCAGGCGATGCTCGACGCGTACGCCCAGTGCGACGCGGTCACCGACCGGCCCAGCGTCGTCTTCGCGTACACGGTGAAGGGTTGGGGGTTGCCCATCGCCGGCAACCCGCGCAACCATTCCGCGTTGCTCAGCTCGGAGCAGGTCGACACGCTGCGCGCCGCGCAGGGGTTGACCGCCGAGACCGAGTGGGACCGCCTCGACCCGGCGTCACCCGCCGGGATCCAGGCCGGTGCCCGCCGGGAGGCGCTGTCCCGTGCGCCGCGCGAGCGTGCGCTGGGGGTCACCGTCCCGGAAAGCACAGGAGTACGCGCAACCAAGCCGATCTCCACGCAGGAGGTCTTCGGTCGGGTGCTGGTGGACCTGGCGCGCGACCGGGAGGTGGGCCGCTACCTGGTCACCACAGCCCCGGACGTGGCCACCTCCACCAACCTGGCCGGGTTCATCAACAAGACCGGGGTGTTCGCCCCCACCGAGCAGCGTTCCTGGACCGAGGACCGGATGCTGCGCTGGACCGAGAGCCCCGCTGGGCAGCACATCGAGCTGGGCATCTCGGAGATGAACCTGTTCCTGCTGCTCGGTCAGCTCGGGCTGTCCTGGGACCTGTCCGGGCAGCCGCTGCTACCGGTGGGCACCGTCTACGACCCGTTCGTGCTGCGCGGCCTGGACGCGTTCCTGTACGGCACGTACTCCGGCTCGCGGTTCGTGGTGGCCGGCACCCCGTCCGGCATCACCCTCGCCCCGGAGGGCGGCGCCCACCAGTCCACGATCACCGCGTCGGTCGGTCTGGAGCTGCCCGGGGTGACCTTCATCGAGCCGGCGTACGCGGCCACCCTCGACTGGTTGCTCTGCGACGCGCTCGGTCAGATCGCCGGTGGGTCGGCACCGGCCGCCACCGCCGCACCCGCCGAGGACGGCGCGTACTACTTCCGGTTGAGCACCCGACCGTTGGACCAGGCGCCGTTCGAGGCGGCCCGGGCGCGGCTCGGCGACGCGGTGCTGCGCCGGCAGGTCGTCGCCGGGGCGTACCGGCTGGTCGACGCGCACCAGGCGTACCCGCACCTGGTCGACGCACCGGTGGTGCAGCTGGCCGCCTCCGGCGCGGTGCTGCCCGAGGTGCTGGCCGCCGCGGCGGAGCTGGCCGACGAGGGCGTCGCCGCGCACGTGGTGGACGTGACCTCGCTGGACCGGCTCTACCGGGCCTGGCAGCGCACCCTTCGCCAGGGCGTACGGACGGCCACGGTGCCCAGCGTGCCGGGCGCGTTGCGGTCCGCGTTCGCCGATCGGGTGCCGGTGGTGTCGGTGCACGACGCCGCGTCGCACGCGATGGCCTGGCTCGGTTCGGCGGTCGGCGCACCGGCGGTGCCGCTCGGTGTGGACGAGTTCGGCCAGTCCGGCAGCGTCGCCGAGCTGTACGAACTGCACGACCTGCTGCCCGGCAGCATCGTCAACGCCGCCCTGGCCGCCATCGCCCTGCGCTGACCCGTCGGCCGGCGTCGACGTCGGCTCAGCCGGTCGGGGTGGGCGTGGGTGTGGCGGGAACGCCGCCGCTCGGGGTCGGCGTGGGCGTGGCGGGAACGCCGGCGGCCGGGTTCTCCACCAGGCGTCGTTCCAGGTTGACCTGGGCCTGCCCGGTGCCGCCCACGGTGATGGTGTCGTACGCCTGGAGCAGCTTCTGCTGGTCGAAGTAGAGCACGCTCATCGACAGCGGGGTGGGCTTCTCGCCCTCCAGGCCGCGCAGCCCGGCGCCGCCGGTGGAGCCCTCCACCATCAGCGTGGTGGGCTGCTGCCCGGGCGCCTGCGGCAGCTCGGAGACCTGCCGGGAGTGGGTGTGCCCGGCCAGCACCAACGGGCACGTGCCGGCGAGCGGCCCGGCCGACGCGGGGTCGTGCACCAGCGCGATGTTGACCGGTCGCGGTGAGCTGCGGACCGTCGCGGCGAGCTGGTTGCCCGCCCCGATCACCTGGTCGGCCACCTGCTGGGTCAACCCGCTGCCGGCCGGGGAGGTGTTCTTGTCCGGGGTGAAGCGCGGGTCGCCGATGCCGGCGATGGTCAGCCCGGCGACTGTCGTCGTCGTGTTGTTCAGCACGATCGCGTTCGGCTGACGGGCCACCGCGGCGGCGGTCTTGCCGGAGTCGTGGTTCCCCCGGATGAAGACGTACGGCTTCTTCAGCAGCCCGATCGAGGCCACGAAGGAGGCTTCCGGTTCGCTGCCCCAGTCGGTGATGTCCCCGGTGTCGATCACCACGTCGATGCCGAACTGCTCCACGACCGTCCGGATCAGCTGCCAGCCGGTCGGGTTGAGGTGCATGTCGGAGACGTGCAGCACCCGGGTGGTGCCCGGGGTCGGCTCCAACAGCGGAAGCGCCGACACCGTGGTGTAGAGCTGGCTGACGTTGCCGACCAGGCGCTGCAACTGCTCCGCGTACTTGGTGTAGTCGTTGGCGATCCGGCGGGCGTCACCGACGATGGCCGGCGCGTTGACCAGCAGCCCCTCGTAGCGCGGCTCCTCGATGGCCTGCGGGCGGAGGGTGGCCGCCGCCGTGCCGAGGCTGCTGGCGGTGACCAGCAGCGCCAACCCTCCCGCCCAGGCGGTCCGCCGGACGTCGCGGAAGATCAGCCCGGCCAGGATCAACGTGACGAGCACCGAAGCGCCGAGGGTACGCAGACCGAGGCGCATCACCCCGGAGCGGACGTCCTCCACCGCGCTCTGGCTGGCCCGGCTGATGCTGGCCGGGTCGTCGATCAGCGCCTCGGTGCGCCCCTGGTCGAGGGCGCCGAGCCGGACGGTGAGATGGGTCGGCCCGTTGTGGCTGTCGAGCAGCAGCGCGCCGAGCGGCGGGATGTCGACGGTGGTGCCGCCGTCCCGGGCGGGGGAGATGCTGAGGTTGGCCCGGAACGGGCCGATGTCGGTGCTCACCTGGCCACCGGCCAGCACCCCGAGCACCGCCCCGGCCAGGGCCACGGCGAGGACGGCGACGACCAGCCCGAGGCGGCGCAGCGGACCGGCCGCGCCGACCCACCAACCGGTCGGGCGTGGCCGATCGTCACCGGTCACCGGGTCGTCCCGGTCATCGGCGTCGTCGTGCCGCTCGTCGCGTTGCCCGTCCATGCTGAGAGTCTGACCTGCCCGTCGGAAGATCTTGGCAAACCTGAACGGATGGTGACGCAATCAGCTGCGTCCGCCGTCACCACCCGCGAAGACCACCCGCAGGAGCCGGTCGTCGTCGCCCGCCGGGTTGCCCCGGCCGTCGTGGTTGGAGGTGCTCACCCAGAGCGACCCGTCCGGTGCCGCGGCCACCGCACGCAGCCGACCGTAACGGTTGGTGAGCAGCTCACTGGGCTTTCCGAGCAGGGTGCCGGTGTCGGTCAGCTCCATCACCCAGAGGCGCTTGCCGCGCAGACAACCGGTGACCAGCAGCCGGTCCGTCGCGGCAAGACCGGAGCAGGACGCGTCCGACGTCGCCCACTGCGCGATCGGGTCGGTGAACCGCTTGTCGCCGGCCTGGCCCTCGACCTCCGGCCAGCCGTAGTTGCCGCCCTTGGTGATCTGGTTGATCTCGTCCCAGGTGTTCTGGCCGAACTCCACGGCGTACATCCGCTTCGCGGCGTCCCAGGCGAAACCCTGGACGTTGCGGTGCCCCAGGGACCAGACCGGGGAGTTGGGGTACGGGTTGCCGGCGGCGGGCTTGCCGTCCGGGGTGACCCGCAGGATCTTGCCGCCGAGGCTCTTCACGTCCTGCGAGAGGGGCCGCTGACCGGCGTCACCGGTGCTGACGTAGAGCTGCTTGTCCGGGCCGAAGCCGAGCCCCCCGCCGTTGTGCACATTGGCTTTGGGGATGCCGGTGAGGATCGGGGTGGGCTGCCCGCCGAGTTGCAGTCGGGCGACCCGGTTGTCCCGTTCGGCGGTGTAGTAGACGAACACCGTCCGGTCCCGGGCGTAGTCGGGCGAGACGGCGATGCCGAGCAGGCCACCCTCGCCCGCCGCCGCCACGTCGGGGACCGTCTGCACCGGGCGGACCCGCAGCCCGTCCGGCCCGGACTCGGGCCCGACCTGGAGGATCCGGCCGTTGTCCCGTTCGGTGACCAGCGCGCCGCCGTCCGGCAGGAAGGCGATCGCCCACGGCACCCGCAGCCCCTTGGCGAGGACCGTCGCCACCGCCTGCTGGCCGGCGCCACCGGGGCCCGCCGACGCGGACGGGGTGGGCAGGTTGGGCGGTTCGCCGGCCGGGTCGGGCTCCGGCTCACCGAAACTGCAACCGGCGGTGAACAGCAGCGCCGCGCAGGACGCCGCGAGGGCCACCCGGAGGCGGCGGATGCGAGGGTACGGGGGACGGGCGCTCACCCGGCCCAGGGTAGCCCGCCGCGCGACCCGGGCGGGCCCGTCGAGATGCAACGGGTACCGACGGACCCGCCCGATGAGCCCCGGTGGGCCACTCACCGAGCCCGTAGGGCCAGCAGCGCGGTGTCGTCCTCACGGTGCCGGATCGAGGCGAGCAGCAGGTCGCACAGCTCGTCGAGGGGCAGCTTGTCGGTGTCGGACAGTCGGCCCGCCAACTCGGCCAACCCCTCGTCGATCGAGCGGTCCCGCCGTTCGATCAGCCCGTCGGTGTAGAGCAGCAGGGTGTCGCCGGTGGCCAGGCTGGTGCGGTGGCTGCTCCGCCGCGACGGGCGGGCCAGTCCGAGCAGCGGCTCCGGTGTGCCCTGGAGGACCTCGACGGCCCCGCCGAAGCGGACCACCAGGGCCGGCGGGTGCCCGGCGTTGGACCAGGTCGTCTCGTGCACACCGGCGCGCTGCGGACAGATCCGCACCAGCGTCGCGGTGGCGGCGATCGGCAGCCGCAGGCCACGGATGGCGCCGTCCAGGTTGCTCATCAGCGACCCGACCGCGTCCGGCCGGCCGAAGGCGTCGCCCCGCACCAGGTTGCGCAGCTGACCCATCGTCGCCGCTGCCTCGATGTCGTGCCCGGCCACGTCCCCGATCGCCGCGATCACGTCGCCGTCGGGCTGCACGAAGGTGTCATACCAGTCACCGCCCACCTCCACCCGGTCGGCCGCCGGCTGGTAGCGGGCCGCCAGCTCCAGCTCCGCCACCACCGGCAGCTTGGGCAGCATGCTGTGTTGCAGGACCTCGGCGACGTGCCGCTGCTCGCCGTACATCGAGCTGTTGCCGACGGCCTGGCCGGCCCGGCGGCCGATGTCGACCGCGGTCAGCAGGTCGCGGTCGTCGAAGGGCTGACGCTGGCCGCCGTTGACGAGCGTGATCGCCCCCAGCACCGTGCCGCTGGCGGCCCGCACCGGCACGCTCAGGTAGGAGGCGATGCCCAGGCGCTGCGCGATCAGTGTCATCTCCGGGTTCGTGGTGCCCCTCGTGACGTCGGCCAGGGACGCCGCGCTGCCGAGCCGGGGCTGGCCGGTCCGCAGCACCGCCCGGATGACCGACTCGGGGCTCAAGCCGGTGCGCAGCAGCTCGCCGAACCGGTCGATGTCCGTGGTGCGGGCCGGGTCGCGGTGCACCGAGACCACCTCGCGGGGCAGGCCGGTCGGCCCGATCAGGGTGAGCAGGCACCAGTCGGCGAGCAGCGGCACCATGGTGGCGGCGAGTCGACGCAGCGCGGTGCCCACGTCCAGGGTGCCGGCCAACGTCTCGCTCACCCCGGCCAGCAGCTCCAGCCGCTCGTGTGCCTGCACGGCCCGCCGCTGCGCCTCCTGTGCGCCGTCGAGAGCGATCCGCAGCCGCAGCTCCGACGAGCAGGCGGCGGCGAGGTCGGTCAGGGTCCGCAGTTGCGCCGCCGTCCAGGCGCGAGGTTTGCTGTCGATGGCGCAGAGCGAGCCGAGCACCCGGCCGGAGAGGTCGGTCAGCGGCACTCCCGCGTACGCGACCACGCCGAGGTCGTCGATGGCCAGATTGTCCCGGACGCGGGGGTAGAGCCGGGCGTCCGGCAGCACCATCGGGGCCTCGATGTCCACCACGTGCTGGCAGAACGAGTGGCTCAACGGGGTCTGCCGCCGCTGCGACCAGGGCTCGGGCAACCCGACCGCGCCCGGAAAGAACTGCCGGTCGGCGGAGACCAGGGAGACCAACGCGACCGGCACGTCCAGCAGGTCGCTGACCAGCCGGGCGAATCTGTCGAACGCCTCGTCCGGGGTGGCGTCGAGCCCGGTGTCCGCGAGCGCGCGCAACCGTTCCGGGTCGCCGAGCGCCGCGGGTGGGGCGATCGGACGCCGGTTGGTGGCGGGGGAGCCGTCGGTCATCGTGCACCTGTCTGCCGGGCGGAGGCGGACGGGCCCTCCGACCCTTCCTTATACCTCGCACGGGCTCGTGCCGAACATCGGTGTGCTGAGTCTCGCCCGTCCCGGCCCCGTGCGCCACAGTCCGGGACACCCGTTCGCCGCCGTGCCCGCACCGGCCGCCGCCTCGGGGACTATCGTCGGCGGACGTGAAGGTATGGATTCCGCACCAGGCCGGCCTGAACCTCCTGGGCGAGCTGCCCGCGGACGTGACGGTGGAGGTCTTCGAGCACACCGACCGGATGCCGTCCGAGCCGGCCGACGTCCGCTTCTGGGTGCCACCGTTCCTGGGTGGCTCGGACGCTACGGCGGTGCTGCGGGAACTGCCCGACCTGGCGGTGGTGCAGTTGCTCTCCGCCGGGGCGGACGCCTGGGCCGGCCGGACACCGCCGGCGGTGACGCTCTGCGATGCCCGGGGCGTGCACGACCCGTCCACCGCCGAGTGGGTCGTCACCGCGATCCTCACCCAGTTGCGGGCGTTCCCGGCCTTCGTCCGGGCGCAGGCCGAGCGGCGCTGGACGTTCGCGGAGAACACCCCGACCGACGAGCTGACCGGAAAGCGGGTGCTCATCGTCGGGGCCGGCTCGATCGGCGCGGCCGTGCGCGACCGGCTCGCCCCGTTCGACGTGAGCTTCACCCTCGTCGCCAGGACGGCCCGGCCTGAGCAGGGGGTGCACGCCGTCGAGGAGTTGCCCCGGTTGCTGCCCGACGCGGACGTGGTGGTGGTGATCGTGCCGCTCACCGACCGGACACGTGGCCTGATCGACGAGAAGTTCCTGGCCGCGATGCCCGACGGGGCGCTGCTGGTCAACGCCGCCCGGGGCCCGGTGGCGCACACCGAGGCGCTCGTCGCCGAGCTGGGGACCGGTCGGATCTCGGCGGCGTTGGACGTCACCGACCCGGAGCCGCTGCCCGCCGACTCGCCGCTCTGGGTCATGCCGAACGTGCTGCTCACCCCGCACGTCGGCGGGTCGGTGCGCGGGTTGTTGCCGCGGGCCTACCGACTGGTGGGCGATCAGATCCGCCGGTTCGCCGCCGGGCAACCCCTGATCAACACGGTGGTCGACGGCTACTGACCGGGGTTTTCCGCCGCAGCGTCCGGCAGCGGCTGACCGGTCGCCGCGACCAGTCGGGGCAGATCCGCTCCTTGGACGGCCGGCAGGGTGACCTGGTGGCCGTCGTCGAGCCGGGCCACCGCGCGCCCACGCTGGTCGGTGGTCAGCTCGAGGACCTGGTCCCAGTCGATCCGACGCTGCCCGACGAGCGCCCGGATGCGCAGCTGCCGCGCGTCGGCGTCGGTGCCGGCCCGCCAGGCCCACACCGCGACGGCGAGCGGGACGAGCAGCACCGGCAGCAGGTAGTCCCGGGCGTTGGCCAGCGGCAGGGCACCGACGAAGGCGATGATCGCGGCGACCAGGATGGCTTGGTTGTACCGGAAGCGGACCGTGTCGGGCTTACTCACCCTCCGATGATCCCACTTCGGGTTGTTTCGGCTCGCGGCGGGCGGTGCCGGCAGCGTCCGGTACGCCGTACAGTGACACAGGTCGTTGTATCCCCTGAGTGACCGGCAAGTAACCAATTCGGCCGTCCATCGTTGCCAATCGTGGGTAGCGGACTCGCAACGTCCGATGTCCCGCACCGCCGCACCGCCCCCGTGCCCCCTCACGAAGGCGACCGCCGTGCTCCTCGCGTACCCGTTCCGCGTTCTCGTCCCCCGCCGTGCGGCACCGGAGGCCGCCACGTCCGTGGCGGTGGCGCTGCTCCTTCTCGCCGGTTCCGTCGACCTGGCCCCGCCGTCGGTGGTGATCGCGTTGGCCGCCGGCGCCGGCGCCACGCTCGCCGGGCTGCGACTGTCCCGGCTGGCCGCCCGACACGGCACCGATCCGGCACCGCGTGCGGCGGGGGCGCTGCTCGACGCGGCGGTGGTGGCGGCGGGTCTCACCGCCGTCGTGTTGCCGCTGGCCGGCATCGGGCACACCTTCGCCGTGCTGATCGGGTCGCTGGTCGTGGCGGCTCTCTCGACGGCCGGTCTGCGCCGGCTCCCCGGCCGGTCCCGGGAGGCGGCCCCGGTCCGGTTGCGGTGGCTGGTCGAGTCGACCGGTCCGGCCGTCGGTCTGGGCCTCGCCGGCTGGTTGCTGCTGCCCCCCGACGGGCTACCGGCCCCGGTCCGGCTGGTCGCCGCGTTGACGCTGGGCGGGTTGGGCATGGCCGCCCTGAACGCGTTCGCGGGGCCACGACGGCGCTCGGGTGCCGAGGTCTGCCGGGGTGGCGTGCTGCTCACCCTGGGCGGGCTGGTGCTGCTGGCCACGGTGCCGCCCGCGCCGGCCGGTCGGGTGGCGCTGCTGGCCGTACCCCCGTTGGTGTTCGGGATGTTGCTCGTCGCGGTCGGCGCGGCGGACGCGGCTGACGACACGGGGTCGGTGGAGCCGGTCGCCGCGGCCTGGCCCCGGTCGGTGCTCCCCGCGGCGGTGCTGCTGCTGGCATCGGGTCTGCACCTGGGCGCCGGCCGCGCACCGGATCGGACGAGCGTGCTGTTGGCCCTGGCGGCGGTGCCGCCCCTGGTGCTGCGCGAGCTGCTGCGCGCCGGTGACGCGTCCAGGTCAGTCCGGCGGGCCGCTCATCGGCGACCGGCCGGCCGTTCGCTGCGGCACCGCCGTGCGGTGCCGCCGCGCTGGTCGGGCACGCCGGAGTCGCCGCCCGAGCGGGACCTTGGCGTCCCGGAGGGTGCGGCCACCGCGACCGGTGCCGGCTCCACCTGGTCGCCGGACCACAGTTCCGCGTGGTCGGGGCTCGACCGGCCACCCGCGTCGGCGGGCGGCACTCCCGGTGACCGGGCCGCCCTGCTGGACGCCCTGGCCGCGATCGGCGACGTTCCGGCGCCGGCCGGTGCGCTGCTGCTCGTGGACCTGCACGGCACCGAGGGGTTCGGCCCGACGGCCCGGGAGGACGTGCTGGCCGAGGCGGTGCGCCGGGCCCGCGCGGTCATCGCCCCCGACGATCTGGTCACCGGCTGCACGGGCACCGGCTTCGCGGTGGTCACGGCCGCCGGCCCGGTGTTGGCGTACGCGCTGGGCACCCGACTGTTGAGCGCGCTCGGCCCGCCCTACCGGCTGGCCGGCGCGATGCTGCGGGTGCAGACGAGCATCGGGTTGGCCGAGGTGAGCGGCGCCGGGCCGGCGGACGTGCTCCGGCAGGCCGAGCTGGCCCGGCGACGGGCCGTTCAGCTGGGCCGGGACCGGGTGGAGTGGTACGACGCGTTCCTGGAGGAACAGCTGGTACGCCGGCTCGACCTGGAGCGCGAGCTGCCCGGTGCGGTGGCGCGCGGGGAGCTGGACCTCGTCTACCAGCCGGTGGTCGATCTGGCCGGTGGGCAGCCGGTGGGCGCGGAGGCGCTGCTGCGGTGGCGCAGCCCGGTGCTCGGCACTGTGCTTCCGGCAGAGTTGCTGCCGGTCGCCGAGGACCTGGACCTGGTCGGCGAGTTGGAGTGGTGGGTGCTGGACCGCGCCTGCCGGCAGTTGTCCAACTGGTCGGTGGGTGTCCGGGAGCTGTGGATGGCGGTCAACGTCACCACCCGGGAGCTGACCACCCCCGACTTCGTCCAGCGGCTCGCGGCCGTGCTGGCCGCGTACGGGGTGCCGCCGGAGCGACTGGTGGTGGAGGTGAGCGAGCCGCGGGTCGCCGGTGACCTGTCGACGGTGGTGGCTCGGCTGGCCGGGCTGCGGTCGCTGGGCGTGCGCACGGCGTTGGACGACTTCCGGGCCGAGCACGCCTCGCTGGCCCAGCTTCGCCGCCTGCCGATCGACCTGCTCAAGGTGGGCCCGGAGCTGGTCGACGCACGGTCGGACGGGCAGCCGCCGCTGATCGACGTGGTGGTCAACGTGGGCGAGCGGTTGGGCGTCGAGATCGTCGCCGAGGAGTTGGAGTCGTCGACGGAGGTCGAGGGCGCGCGCCGGGGCGGTTGCCGGTACGGGCAGGGGTTCGCGCTGTCCCGGCCGGCGACCGCTGAGCGGGTCGAGGCGTACTTCGAGGAATTCCCCTCAGCGTCTCGCTGAACCGGTTCATCTCTGTCGCGGCGGTGCGGTGCTGCCGCGCGGCGTGAGGTGGGGCGTCTCGTCCTGCACCCGCCCGGCCGGTTGCCCGGCGACGACGGCGAGCAGGTGCCGGGCGGCGTGCGCGCCGTACGCCGCGATGTCCCGGCCCAGCGCGGTCAGCGGCGGGTGCACCAACCGACACAGCGGTGAGTCGTCCCAGGCCACGATGGACAGGTCGCCGGGCACGGTCAGGCCCATCTCCTGGGCGACGGAGAGCCCGGCGATGGCCATCACGTCGTTGTCGTAGACGACAGCCGTGGGCCGGTCGGCCGAACTGAGCAACCGGCGGGTGGCCCGGCCGCCCTCCTCGCCGGTGTAGTCGGACCAGACGGTGACCGCGTCGACCAGGCCGAGTCGCTGGCAGACCGCCGCGAAGGCGTCGGTGCGGATCTCGGTGTGCCGCAACTCGGGCAGGCCGGCGACCCGGGCGATCCGGCGGTGCCCGAGCGCGACCAGGTACTCCACCGCCTCGGTCAGCGCGGCGGCGTCGTCGGACCAGAGACTTGCCAGCTCACCGGTGCCGCCGGGGCCACCGATCACCACCGCCGGCAGGTGCAGCTGTTCGAGTGCGGGGATGCGACGGTCGTCGGTGCGCAGGTCGCAGACGAGCACCCCGTCCACCCGTCGCTCGCCCCACCAGCGCCGGTAGACCGCGATCTCGGCGTCCGGGTCGGCCACCACCTGAAGGGTCAGCGCGTACGAGCGGGCGGAGAGTTCGGCCTCGACGCCACTGATCAGCGCCATGAAGAACGGCTCGACGCCGAGGGTTCGCGCCGGGCGGCACAGGGCCAGGCCGACCGCCCCGGCGGTGGCGGCCGAGAGGGCGCGGGCGGCGCTGCTGCGGCTGAAGCCGATCTCGGTGGCGATGGCGAGGATGCGCTGCCGGGTGGCCTCGGAGACGCCGGGCTGCCCGTTGAGCGCGTACGACACGGCGCCCTTGGACACCCCGGCGCGTCGGGCGACGTCGGCGATGGTCGGCCGCTTCACCGGCGTGCTCCTTCGCTCGTTGGCCGTTGACAGCCCTGATTCCGGACCGTAGCGTGGCTCAGCTTATCCGGTTCAGTACGGCATCTTTCGATGCGGGAAGGTGCGGTGACATCGTGAGTCGACAGGCACTCTACGACGGTTGGACAGTGCGGGCGGCCCCCGGAGCGCAGGTGCCCGAGGAGATCGCCGGCCGGTCGGTGCCGGCGACAGTGCCGGGCTGCGTGCACACCGATCTGCTCGACGCCGGGCTGATCCCGGACCCGTACCTCGACGACAACGAGGTGGCGCTGGCCTGGATCGGGCGCACCGACTGGGTCTACCAGACCACCTTCGTCCACCGGGCCGGCGACGAGGAGCGCGTCGACCTGGTCTGCGCCGGCCTGGACACCGTCGCCACGCTCACCGTCAACGGGGTGGAGGTCGGCCGGACCGCGAACATGCACCGCGGCTACCGGTTCGACGTGCGACCGCTGCTGCGCGACGGCGACAACGACGTGGTCGTCACGTTCGACTCCGCGTACCGCTACGCCGAAGCACAGCAGGAACGGCTCGGCGACCGGCCGAACGCCTACCCGGAGCCGTTCCACTTCATCCGCAAGATGGCCTGCAACTTCGGCTGGGACTGGGGGCCGACACTGGTCACCGCCGGCATCTGGCAGGAGATCAGCCTGCACGCCTGGTCGACAGCTCGACTGGCCACCGTCCGCCCGCTGGTCACCATGGACGGTCGCGACGGCCGGGTCGAGGTGCACGTCGACATCGAGCGGGTCGCGGACGTCCCGCTGACCGTCCGCGCCGCCGTGGCCGGCGTCCGCGCCGAGGTGGTCGTCCCGGCCGGGCAGCGCATGGCCGTGCTCACCCTCACCGTCCGCGAGCCCGCGCTGTGGTGGCCCCGGGGGTACGGCGAGCAGGCCCGCCACCCGATCGAGGTGACACTGCACGCGCCGGACGGCGACACACTGGACGACTGGTCGCACCGGATCGGCTTCCGCTCGGTACGGCTGGACACCACCCCCGACGCGCACGGCACCCCGTTCGTGTTGTCGGTCAACGACGTTCCGGTCTTCGTCCGCGGGGTCAACTGGATCCCGGACGACACGTTCCCCACCCGGATCACCCGCGCCCGGTTGGCCGAGCGCTTCGACCAGGCGGCCGCGGCCAACGTCAACCTGCTGCGGGTCTGGGGCGGCGGCCGGTACGAGTCGGCGGACTTCTACGACCTCGCCGACGAGCGCGGCCTGCTCGTCCAGCAGGACTTCCTCTTCGCGTGCGCCGCGTACCCGGAGGAGGAACCATTCGGCACCGAGGTCGCCGCCGAGGCCGCCGAGGCCGTGACCCGGCTCGCGCCGTACCCGTCGCTGGTGCTCTGGACCGGCAACAACGAGAACATCTGGGGTTGGCACGACTGGGACTGGCAGGCGGCCCTCGCCGGGCGTACCTGGGGGCGCGGCTACTACCTCGACGTGCTGCCCCGGATCGTCGGCGAGCTGGACCCCACCCGCCCGTACTGGCCGGGCAGCCCCTGGTCGGGCAGCGAGGCGCTACACCCCAACGACCCGGCGCACGGCACCACCCACATCTGGGACGTGTGGAACACCGACGACTACACGAAGTACCGGGAGTACGTCCCGCGCTTCGTCGCCGAGTTCGGCTACCAGGCCCCACCGGCGTACGCGACGCTGCGCCGCGCGCTGAGCGACGAACCCCTGGCCCACGACTCACCGGGCATGGCGCACCACCAGAAGGCGGCCGGCGGTGACGCCAAGCTCCAGCCCGGCCTCGACGCGCACCTGCCCGCCCCGGCGGACTTCGACGACTGGCACTACCTGACACAGCTCAACCAGGCCCGGGCGATCCAGCTCGGGGTGGAGCACTTCCGCTCCCACCGGGACGTCTGCGCCGGCACCATCGTCTGGCAGCTCAACGACTGCTGGCCGGTAACCTCCTGGTCGGCCGTCGACGGCGACGGCCGCCGCAAACCCCTGTGGTATGCGCTGCGCCGCGCCTACGCCGACCGGCTGCTCACCGTGCAACCCCGCGACGGCGGCCTGGCGCTGGTAGCGGTCAACGAGACCGCCGAGGCGTGGACCGTGCCGGCTGCGGTCACCCGGTTCACGCTCACCGGGGAGCCGAGGGCGAAGACCTCGGTCGACCTCGACGTCCCGGCGTACTCCTCGGTGGTGCTGGTGCTGCCGGCGGACCTGGCGCGGCCGGAGGATGCCCGGCGCGAGGTGCTGGTCGCGGAGTCCGATGGCACCGCGGAGCGTGCCGTGTGGTTCTTCGCCGAGGACCGGGAGGTGGACTGGCCGGCGGCGGCCTGGGATGCGACGGTCGAGCCGGTCGACGGTGGGCAGCGGGTCCGGGTCACGGCCCGCACTGTGCTGCGCGACCTGACCCTCTTCCCGGACCGCCTCGACGGCTCCGCCGAGGTGGACACGGCTCTGGTCACCCTGCTGCCCGGCGAGTCGACCACGTTCACGGTGCGGGCCCCCAGGCCGCTGGACCCGGCAGCCCTCGTCGCCCGCCCAGTGCTCCGCACCGTCAACGACCTGACCTAACCCCCCTCGCCCTCCCGCGCCCCCGCCCCTCCCGCCCCCCGCCCCGCCCCTCCCGCCCCCCGCCCCGCCCCTCCCGCCCTCCCGCCCCGCCCCTCCCGCCCTCCCGCCCCGCCCTCTCCGCGCCGATCTTGCAGTTTCTGTTGTCGATATGGGTGGGATGCCCGCGATGTCGGCGCAGAAAGTGCAAGATCGCCGCGCAAGGGGCGCGGGCGGGGCGCGGGCGGCGCGGGGCGGGGCGGGGCGGGGCGCGGGCAAGGGGCGCGGGGCGCGGGGCGGGCGCGGGTGGGGCGCTGGGGTCGTCGGCGACGAAGATCGTGCTCGATCCATGAAGTAGTGGCCTCCCGCCCTGGGGAGGCCACTACTTCCATGTTCGAGTGCGATCATCACGCCCTCGGGCGCGATGTGACAGGTCAGGCGCGGGCGGCGGCGAGCACCTGGCCGACCAGGCTGCCCGAGGTGCCCGAGCGCTCGTACTCGGGCCGGTTGAGGCTGCCGCCCATCAGCGGTGCCGGGTTGCGGTGCACGGCCGGGCTGTCCGAGCTGACCAGGGCCGCGAAGTGGTACTCGTCGGCGCCGGTCGCGTCGACGATCCGGGCGATGTTGCGCGGGGTGATGCCACCGCCCGGCATGACGACGATCCGGCCGGCGGCCCGGCGCACCAGGTCGGCGATGAGCGGAGCACCCTCCAGCACGCTGACCTCCTGACCCGAGGTGAGCACCCGGTGCACGCCCAGCTCGATCAGCTGCTCCAGCGCCGCGTGCGGGTCACGGGTCATGTCGAACGCCCGGTGGAAGGTGATGCTGGCGTCGCCCGCGGCGGCGATCAGCCGGCGGGTGGTCGGCACGTCCACGTCACCCTCGGCGGTCAACGCGCCGATCACGATGCCGTGCGCGCCGGCCGCCACGGCGGCCCGGACGTCCCGCTCCATGGCCTCGATCTCGAACGGCGAGTAGATGAAGTCGCCGGCCCGGGGACGGACGATCACGTGTACCCGGATCCGGCTGACCGCGCGCATCGTCGTCTCGATGGTGCCCAGGCTGGGGGTCAGCCCGCCGTCGAAGAGCGCGGAGCACAACTCCACCCGGTCGGCGCCGGCCTCCTCGGCGGCGACCGCCCCCTCGACGCTGTCGATGCAGATCTCGAATGTGCTCATGACTCTTCCTTCTTCGTGCGGATCGACACCGGCTCGGTGGGAGACGATGCCGCTTCGGCGTGGAACGACGCCGGCTTGGTGGGAGAAGATCCCGCAGTCCAGTCGATGACGGCCGTGACGGCGCCGACGGGTACGCCGCCGCCGAGCACCGGCACCTGGCGCAGCGCGTCGGCTCCACCCACCGGTACGCCCACGGCGGCGAGGGCGGCGAGGGCGATCGCGGTGGTGGCTCGGGGCGAACCGTCGATCGCCTTCACCGCCACCGCGTGGCCATCCGGTGCGGCCACCGCGAGCACGCCTTCGGCCCCACCCTTGGCGAGGAAGCCGGGCAGCGCCCGCATCAGGTCGGTGTTCGGGTGCCCGTTCCAGCCGCCGACGTACTCCGGGTGGTGGCGCATGGCCTGCGCGACCAGCGCCTCGTCGCTGCCGGCGGGCGCGGTGACCAACGCCTGGAAGGTGTGGGCCAGGCCGGTCAGCGACAGGCCGAACAGCGGTGCGCCGCAGCCGTCGACCGCGTGGTGCGCGACCGGCGTGCCGGCCATCCGGGCGACGGCGGCGGCGGTTTCCCGCTGGAGCGGGTGGTCGGGGTCGAGGTAGTCGTGGGTGCTCCAGGACCTGGCGACGCAGGCGACGAGCATCGCCGCGTGCTTGCCGGAGCAGTTCATCCGGATCCGGTCGCGCTGTCCGCCGGCGCGGATCAGCCGGTTCCGGGTCGGTTCGTCCTCCGGCCAGTCCACCGGGCAGCCGAGCGCATCCTCGGTCAGGCCGGCCCCGGCCAGCATCGCCCGAACCACCTCGACGTGCCGGTCGTCGCCGGTGTGACTGCCGGCGGCGACGGCCAGCGCCGGGCCGGTCAGCTCGTCGCCAGCGGCGATCCGGCAGGCCAGTGCCTGCACCGGCTTGAGGGTGGAGCGGGGCAGCACCGGCTCGTCGGGTACGCCGGCGGCGAGGGCGACAGACCCGTCCGGGGCGAGCACCACGACGCTGCCGTAGTGCCGGCTCTCGACGAAGCCGTTGCGCACGACCCGGGCCAGTTCGGCGTAGCGGAAGATGGTCACCGGGGGGTGTTCCCTTCGAGGAGTGGCGGGGGCAGCTCGGTGGTCCGCCGGCCGCGCCGTGGGCCGAAGCGGCCGTTACGGGCCTGGAGTACGCGGGCGAACTTCGACAGCGAGGCGTTGACCACCAGGTAGATCAGCGCCACCACCAGGAACGTCTGGATCAGCAGATGGGTGTACGAGGAGAGCACCTGCCCGCTGTAGAGCAGCTCGGTGTAACTGACCACGAAGCCGAGCGAGGTGTCCTTGAGCAGCCCGACCAGCTGGCTGACCAGGGACGGGGCAAGTTGGAGCAGCGCCTGCGGCAGGACCACCAGCGCCATCACCTGCCCGCGGCGCAGCCCGACCGCGAGGCCGGCCTCGGTCTGCCCTCGGTCCAGCGCGAGGATGCCGGACCGGAAGATCTCCGCGAACGCCGCCGAGTTGGAGACCACCAGCGGCACCACGAGCTTCCAGAACAGCGGGAAGTTCAGCCCGTACTGCGGCAGCGCGAACAGCGTCACGTAGATCAGCAGCAGGGTGGGGACGGTCCGGAAGATCTCCACGTACGCGCCGGCCAGCCAGCGCAGCGGTCGATGTGTCGACAGCCGGCCGAGCGCCAGCAACAGCCCGAGCGCGGCGCTCAGCACGGCGGTCGCGGCGGCGGCGCGCAACGTGGCCCACAGGCCGTTGAGCAGGTACCGCCAGATGGGCCAGGTGGTGAACGGCTCCCACCGGGCGGCGGCCAACTCGCCATGGCTGGCGAACTGGTAGACCGCCGCGACCAGGGCACCGGCCAGGACGACAGCGCCCAGCACCGTGGCGATCCGGATCCGCCGTTGGGCGCGCGGGCCGGGTTCGTCGAAGAGGATCTGCTGCGTCTTGTTCATCGGACGATCGCCAGCCTTCGTTCGAGCAGGCCGGTCACCTGACCGATGATCAGCGCCAGCAGCATGTAGGCGAGGCCCGCGCCGGTGAAGACAGCGATCGGTTGAGCCTCGACCAGGTTCACGTTGTTGGCCGCCTGGGTCAGCTCGACCACGCCGACGGCGGCGGCCAGCGAGGTGTTCATCAGCAGCGCGATGCAGATGTTGCCGATCGGCTGGATCACCGCCCGGAGTCCCTGCGGCAGGATCACGTGCCGCAGGGACTGGCCGAAGGTGAGCCCGATGGCTCGGGCCGCCTCAGCCTGGCCCACACCGACCGTGTTGATCCCAGCTCGGATCGCCTCGGCCAGGTACGCCCCCTCGTACACCGCGATGACGATCGCGGCGGAGGTGAACAGCGGGAACGTGATGCCGATGGTCGGCAGCGCGAACACGAAGAGCACCAGGAGCGCCAGCAGCGGCAGGTTCTGGAACACCTCCACGTACGCGGTGCCGATGGCGCGCAGCAGCGGGACGGGGGCGATCCGCAGAGTGGCCACGACGATGCCCAGCAGCATCGCGCCGACGGTGGTCACGACGGTCAGTTCGACCGTCGTGACCAGGCCGTGGCCAAGCTCGCTCAGGTGGGCGGTGAGGGCTTCCATCGGTACGAGAGGCTGCTCAGGAGCCGTCGGCGGAACCGAGGGCGGGCGGGGTGGGCGCTCCACCCTCCACCACCGAGCCGAGGGTGCCTTCCCAGACCTTCGCCCACGTGCCGTCGGCCTGGATCTTCTTCAGCCAGTTGTTGACGAACTCCTTGAACTGCGCGTCCTGCTTGTTGAGGCCGATGCCGTAGGCCTCGGTGGTGAACGGCTCGCCCACCACCTTCATCCCCGGGTTCGCCTTGGCGCCCGAGGCGAGCAGCGTGAAGTCCTGCACGTACGCGTCGCCGCGCTTTTGCAGCAGCGCCTGCAACGCCTGCGGGTCGGTGCCGAAGGCGATCTGCTTCGAGCCGGGCGCGGCGGTGGGCAGCGCGGTGACGGCGGGGGTGTTCGCCCCGACGATCACGGTCTTGCCGGCGAGGTCCTTGACGCCCTTGATCGAGGTGTCGTCCTTGCGGACCCCGACCGCGAGGCCGGAGGTGAGGTACGGCCCGGCGAAGGCGACCTGGGTGGCCCGCTGCGGGGTGATCGTGTAGGTCTGGAAGACCGCGTCCACCGACTTGGCCTGGAGCATGGCCTCCCGGGTCTGGGTGCCGATGGTCGTCGTCTTCACCTCGGGTTTGCCGATGATGTACTTCGCCAGCAACTTCGCCATGTCGGCGTCGAAGCCCTCGATGGTGCCGCTGACCGGGTTCTGCTGGGCGAGCAGCGGCGCGTCCAGGGAGCCGCCGATGTTCAGGTAGCCGCGCTTGCGGATCGCCTCCATCGTCGAACCGGCCGGGATGTCCGCGTCGCTGGCCACCGGAGCCGCGTCGTACACCGACTGGGCGACCACGCCGTCGCCGCCCAGACCGGGGTTGCCGGGCAGCGTCGGAGCGCTGCCGCCGCTGTCGCCGCCGCAGCCGGTGGCGGCGAGGGCCACCGCCACCGCGGTGGCGGTGAGGGCGAGCGACCGCCGCCCGGTGAAGCTCATCTTGAGGATTGACATGACACCCTCCCGTTGGGGGCTAGTGCTGGAGGATCTTGGATAGGAAGTCGCGGGCCCGCTCGGTGCGCGGAGCTGCGAAGAAGTCGTCGGGTGCGCCGGATTCGACGATCCGGCCGTCGTCCATGAAGACCACCCGGTCGGCGGCGCGACGGGCGAAGCCCATCTCGTGGGTCACCACGATCATGGTCATCCCCTCGGCGGCGAGGGAGACCATCACGTCGAGCACCTCGTTGACCATTTCCGGGTCGAGGGCCGAGGTCGGCTCGTCGAAGAGCAGCACCTTCGGTTGCATCGCCAGGGCTCGGGCGATCGCGGCCCGCTGCTGCTGCCCGCCGGAGAGCTGGGCCGGGTGGTGGTCCGCCTTGTCGGCGATGCCGACGCGCTCCAACAGGGCCAACGCCTGCTGCCGCGCCTCGGGTCGGGGGATCCGGCGGACCCGGGTGGGGCCGAGGGTGATGTTGTCCAGCACCGTCTTGTGGCCGAAGAGGTTGAAGGACTGGAAGACCATGCCGACATCGGCGCGCAGCCGGGCCAGCGCGCGGCCCTCGGCGGGCAGCGGCTCACCGTCGATCTCGACGTTGCCCTGCCCGACGGTCTCCAACCGGTTGAGGCAGCGGCACAGGGTCGACTTACCGGAGCCGGAGGGCCCCACCACGACGACCACCTCGCCGGCAGCCACCGTGAGGTCGATGTCCTTGAGCACGTGCAGCGGACCGAACCACTTGTTCAGGCCGCGTACCGACACCATCGGTCGGTCCGCACCCGTCGTCTCCGGTGCCACCAGACGGCCTCACTTCCTTCGACTATAAAACTAAGTCAGCTTCATATCGAACCAACAGCGCCATCTAAAGGTAGCTAGCAAACTAAGTCAACCGGTTGCTTGAACAAACTGCGGGTGCTAAGAAGCTGACGTGACGATTGACGACGCGCCACGCGATGCCCTCCGCGGCGGCCCCCGGGAGCTACTGCGCTGGGTGGCCACCGGTGCTGCCGTCAGTCGGGCCGACCTGTCCCGCCTCTCCGGGCTCTCCCCGTCGACGGTTTCCCAGCGGGTCGAGGCGTTGATCAGCCAGGGGCTGCTGGAGGAGGCGGGTGCCGGGCGGTCCCGGGGTGGACGGCGGCCCCGTCAACTCGCCGTGCCCACCGGCGGCGCGGTGGTCGGCGCCATCGACCTCGGCGCGCATCACGCCCGCGTCGGCGCGCTGGATCTTTCCGGGCGGGTGGTCCAGGCCCGCACCCTGCCGGTCCGCATCGAGGACGGCCCGGAGGCGGTGCTCGGCGCGCTACTCGCCGAGGTCGCCTCGCTGGTTGACAGCGATCCCGCGGCCGGCGGCCGGGCGGTGGCCGGCGGCTCGGCACCAGGTGCGCTGCGCGGCATCGGCATCGGGATCCCCGGCCCGGTGCAGCACTCCACCGGGCGGATCGTCAGCCCGTCGCGGATGCCCGGGTGGAACGGCTTCGACGTCGCCGCGTTCTGCGCCGGCCGCGTCGACGTGCCGGTCGTCGTGGACAACGACGCCAACCTGATGGCACTCGGCGCGCACCGCACCGCGCATTCCGAGTTGGACCACGCCGTCTACATCAAGGCTGGCACCGGAATCGGCTCCGGCGTGATCTCCAGTGGACGGTTGCACCGCGGCGCGCAGGGGTCGGCCGGGGACATCAGCCACTGTCGGGTGGTGGCTGATCCCGCGCCACCGTGCACCTGTGGAAACGCCGGCTGCCTGGAAGCCGTGGCCAGTGGTGCCGCGCTGGTCACCGCGCTCCGGGAGCAGGGCGTGCCGGTCTCCGATCTGACCGGTGTGATCCGGCTGATCGACGACGGCGACCGGCAGGCCACCGCCCTCGCCCGGCAGGCCGGCCGCGCCGTCGGCGAGATCCTGGCCGTGGTGGTCAACTTCTTCAACCCGCAGGTGGTGGCCATCGGTGGTCGGCTCGCCGACTGTGAGCCGCTGCTGGCCAGTATGCGGGCCACCCTCTACGAGCGCTGCCTCCCGCTGGCCACCCAGACCCTGCTCATCGAACGGGTCGCCGCCGGCCAGGACGTCGGCATCACCGGTGCCGCCCACCTGGTGATCGACCACGTCGTAGCGGCCGCCTGACCTCGCTCACAGCGACGCGCCGATCACCCAGGGTGATGTGGCTTTGGATATACACATTTTTGTGCGTGCCTTGACACTGATCGTCCTGACATTTTCCTTACAGGCAGTCACATAACCTTCCGGTGTTCCTCACTCACCCGTGACTGCTCCTGGAGGTTCCGACGTGCGGATCAACGGACGGCTGCTCGCGCCGATCTCGTTGGCAGCGATGCTGGCGACCGCCGCCTGTGGCCTGTCGACACCTGCGTCCGGGCAGGCCGAAGCCCCACGTTCCGGCCCGAGTACGCAAACCTCAGCTCCGACCCCCGACGACACGCCGACCTCCAGCCCGACCCCGGACATCCCGACCGACGCGCAGATCCCCACCAGGGCCGCCGGCGCCTTCACCACCGCCACCGGCAACGGTCGCGTGATCGGCAAGGGCAAGAAGCGGGTGCGCTACAGCGTCTCGGTGGAGAAGGGCATCGCCTGGGGTGACATCCCCGCCTGGAAGCCGGCCCGGTTCGCCGCGAGCATCGAGCAGGTGTTGGCCGCACCGAACGGGTGGGCCACGTCGGCGCAGCACCCGGTCACCAACGCGGCGGTGGACCTGAACCGGGCGTCGTGGTCGTTCCAGCGGGTCGGCAGCTCAACTGTCGACGTCGACGTACGGCTTGCGACACCGAGGACAGTGGACCGACTCTGCGGCGCGAGCGGCGTCGATACCGAGGGGGTCTACTCCTGCAAGTACGGCAAGACGATCATGATCAACCTGCGGCGGTGGCTCCAGGGCTCACCGGGATACCCGGTCAGCATCGACGAGTACCACGCCGGCGTGATCAATCACGAGTTCGGCCACTTCCTCGGCTTCGCCCACATGAAGTGCGGCGGTCGCGGCAGGCCGGCGCCGGTCATGATGACCCAGACGATGGGCCTGGGCGGGTGCGTGCCCAACGTCAGCCCGTTCGTCGGCAACGGCCAGTTCGTCAGCGGCCCGTGGGCCCCGTCCTGACCCGACCATCCGGACTTGATGGCCTGTTCCTGCCGGGTCTTTCTCGCCGCGCAGATTCTGCGGAGAAACCGCTCCTTCTCCAGGAGTCTGGCCCCGGGAAATTCAACAGGCTTGCCGGAAGACGAGGAGGCCTTTTGTAGGATATCTGACAGAGCTGGGAAGGGGGATACTTCGATCTACGCTGGACCGGGTTCGAGAAATGCCTGAACGGCTGACATTGACCTGTTAGACCGGGCGCGTTCTGAGATTCCTCGTCATATGGTCCCAGCCCGGCCGGAGGACCAATTTTCGAGTGTGACTATGGCACTGTGCAAAGCGCTTTGGTTCTCTGCGCGCCAGCGCCAGTCAAGACCCGGGAGACACCACTCGATGACGGTACCCAACGAGCGTGCCCAGAATCAGCTGCCCGCCGGCCAGTCGCCGATGCCACCGACGGCTCAGTTCTCGCAGGTGCCCGCCGGGCAGTTCCCGCCGCCTCCGGCAGGTCAGTCTCCGCCTCCGCCCCACCAGTTCCCGCCGTCGCCCACCCCCAAGAAGCGTGCGTCCTGGCTACTGCCCACCCTGATCGGGATCGGCGCGGTCGTGGTGCTCTGCTGTGGTAGCGCCGTCGTGGTCAGTCTTACCGCCGATGACAAAAAGGTCGACGCCGCCGCCGTTAGCAGTGGCGCACCAGTCGCCCCGAACGGCGTTACCGCGAGCGCAGCGCCACTGGCAGACGAGACGGTCCGACCCACACCGGCCAAGACTTCGGCGGCTCCCGCAGAGACGAAGCCCAAGGCAGCCGGTATAGGCGACAAGGTACGTGGCGGTGATTTCGAATTCACCGTCAAGAGCATAAAGTGTGGGATCGCGAAGGTGGGCAGCGAGTTCCTCAACACCAAGGCGCAGGGCACGTTCTGCAGAGTCAGCGTGACGGTCAAGAACGTTACCAAGAAGGCGCACAGCTTCCACGCCGACGGCATCATCTCCGCGCAGGACGGGAGCGGCCGGAAATACGAGGTCGATGGAGAGGCCGGAATCTACGGCAATGATGACGGGCAAGGATTCCTCGATGAGATCAATCCGGGCAACTCGGTGACCGCGAACGTCTTCTTCGACGTTCCGAAGGGCACCAAACTCAAGACGGTCACCCTGGATGCAGGACTGTTCACCCTCGCTGAGGACGCTGTAGTCACCCTGTGAACGTCGCCTGAGTGAGGAGCGGGGCCCCCGGCGTACGCCGGAGGCCCCGTCGTTATAGCGGGGCAACCGCCACCCGTGGCTGATCAGCGGGTGGCGGTCAGCCCCTCCAGCATCTCGGCGAGATCGGTGGTCTCCGCCGGCGGCGGCGTCTCGACGGTCACTGCCTTGTCGTAGTCGGTGTAGTCGATCACCATGTCGCCCATCGCGCCCATGACCAGGCCGGCCCGACGCGGCCGGTACTGCTCGTCGACCCAGAGGTCGATCGTCAACTCCTTGACGCCCTGCGCGGCCAGCGTCTCCTCGGTGGCGTCACGACGCATGGCATCGATCTGCTTGAGGTAGGTCGCCACCGGAGTGGTGACCGAGTAGTGAACAGTGGGCGCCCCGTTTACCGTCTCCTGCCCCACCACCGTCGTTCCGTCGATGGCGAGCAGCGTCTTGACCTGCTTGACCGGGTCGGCGTTCTCGAACTGCTTGGTGAAGCCCGTGCCTGCCATCTCGCTCAGTCCGGTCAGGTCCATCTTCATCCAACGCTTCCCGCCCGTGGCCGTGCGGCCCTCCGCCGGCACCTCGGAGAAGATCACGGCGCCGATCATCCGGACGGTCGTGACGCCCTTGCTGTTCGTCATCGTCATCTCGGCCTTGAGCGGGTCGCCCAGATCCAGAACACCCCGCATCGAAATCTTCTCGCCAGCCATCGTGCCCGTCATCGTCACGGTCACCGACTTGGTCCTGTCGGTGGCTTCAGCAGTCTTCAGCAGTGACCCCTTGAGGTCACTGGCCAGCAACTCCAAGACGCTGGGCTGCTTCGGCTCGCTTGACGGGCCGGACGTCACGCCGCAGGCGGAGACAGCGAACGCGGTGAGCGCCGAGGCCGCCACCAGCGCCGGCTTCTTCCAAAATGACACGTACACGCCTTCCCTCCCCGTAGGAATCTGGGTTGATCCCCAGTAGACCGACGACACGCTAGCTCACCCCGTCGATTCGATGGCACCGCGTTTTCGCCGATCGGTGTGCGGTGCTTCCCGCCGGCGACCACCCAGACACTGTTAATCGAACGGGTAGTCGCTAGCCAGGACGTCGGCACCACAGGTGCCGTTGACCTGGTGATCGGCCACGTCGTAGCCGAGCCCACGTCTATACGCGGCGGGCGAGTGCTGCCGACTCGGCAAGCAGCGCGTTCAGTTCGTCGTCATCAACAGCGCCACGGCCCAGGACTCTCAAGATCACAAGACCCTGAATTCGTCCGGCCATCTGCGGATCGATGGCCGTATCAACAGCGGGATCCACGGCGGCTCGGATCAGCGACTCGGCTGCGTGGACGTCGATTTCTGGGGTGCCGACTGGACTGCTTGCCCGCATCTCGGCAACGAATCGCATGATCTCACCTTGAGTCGTCGCCTCGTTGAAGTGCCGGTTGACCGCGAAGTAGAAGACTGCGCCGAGCAGGGTAGGGAAGCCATCCCAGCCGAGTTCGTCGAGGCGGGCTTCGATCCGATCGTTGGAATCGTGATCGCCTTTTACCATCGTGCGGATGTAATCGACCATCTCAGGGCTGATCATCAGATCGCTTCCTCTCGCGGCGTTTCTTGATCATGTTCCACACACCTCGAAGTCCTACTACGACGGCACCAGCGGCCATGATGACCGATGTGGCCGGGTGCTCCAACTGGGGACGGTCAACCGGCGTGCCGGGGTTCGTCGAGGTAGACGTTGTGCTGCCACTCGACCCGCCGCCCTTGAGGCTCTTTTGTAGTTCGCGAAGGCCTGTGGTGACAGCCTGTTCGGTCTGCTTGAGGGTGTCCTCGGAGTCGTCTGCCTTCCTGACATGCCGGCGGAGAAAGGCTTCGGCCTTGCGGCTACGTCCCTCTGCTTCTTCGACGAGGCGTTCCCCGGAGGGCAATGCCGCATCTCCTGCTAGAGAAGACGCGGCACCGGGGGCGATTGTGTTGACGTATGCGGTGATGTGCCGGGCGGCCACGGCCAGGAGGCGGGCGTAGCGGCCGGCCTTGTCGCGGGCCACCTCTGCGTCCGCGGCGGCGGCACGCAACAGCCTGTCGTCACTGCCTCTCCGCACCGCGGTCAGATGTGTCAGTGCCTGCTCCGCGTCCGTCTGGGCGCGCAACGCGGTGACGGCTGCGGCATCAAGCTTTCCGCGTACGGCGAGAAGTTGCCCGACCAGTTCGCCGATGCTGCCGCTCATCCGAGTTGCTTGAGGTAGCGGGCAGTGTGCTTGGCAGTATTGACGAACCGGCGGCGGGTCGGCTCGACCTCTGCGCCGGCAGCGATGAGTGCCTGGTGGGCGGCTGACACGTCCTCGTCTCGGCTGTCGCTGAGGATGGCGTCTGCCGCTGCGGTCGCTGCTCGTGCTTCGCCACAGGCCCGATCGAAGACTTCCTCTCCCCGTTGGGCCGCTTCGATGGCGGCGCGGAGAGCCACCTTGACCTCGCCGATGCTCATCGTGAAGGTCGGCCGTTCAGCCGAGGACGCTCATGTAGCGGCGTGCCGCCTCCGAGCTGCCCTGCACGAGGGTCATGGCTTCGGCCAGGCGCTGCTTGCTCTGCTCGCCCCGGGCGATGGCTTCGGCGATCGTCGGGTGGCCGGTGCCGGCGGCGATGGCGCGCAGCCGGCTCAGCATCTGCTCGGTGTTTTCGGCGGCGGCACGGATCTGGGTGATCGTCGCGTTGCCCTGCTCGGCAGCCTGCATCAGCGCCGCCTTGACTTCCTCGATGCTGGCCATGCCGCCCTCCGTCTGACGATCGCGCAACGAGTTCACGTCTGCGTGGTCGGACGGACACTATCCGACAGGAATGCCGCGCGCAGCCCCTGAATCTCCGCATCAAGGTCAGGTACTGCCGCCTCGGATGGAAGGTCTGGTGCAGCGGGCGACGGTAGCTTCACGGGGTGCACGAGAACACGACGGGCGAGCCGGGGCCATGGCGGATTCTGGGTGAGCGGACGGTGTATGAGGACCGCTGGCTGCGACTTGATCTGGTCGACGTGGAGCCGCCAGGACTCGATCCCTTCGCTCACCATGTCGTTCGGCTGGATCGCGTTGCCGTCATCGCCGTGCTCGACGAGCATGATCGAGTGCTGATGTTACGGCGCTACCGATTCATCCCGGGTGAAACAAGCTGGGAACTGCCCGGCGGCATCGTCGAACCGGGCGAGGAGGCGGTAGCGGCGGCAAGCCGGGAAGTGGAGGAGGAGACCGGATGGCGGCCCTCGTCCCTCACTCGTGTGGTCACCTACCAGCCGATGATCGGGATGGTCGACTCGCCACACGAGATCTTCGTCGGGCGTGGTGCCACGTATGTCGGCCCGCCAACGGACGCGGAGGAAGCCGGTCGCGTCGAGTGGGTGCCGCTGAGCGACATGCCGCATCTGTTGGCGCGCGGGGAGTTGGCGGGGTCGGGAACCTTGGTCGCGGTCCTGCACCTCATTGCTGGCCTGACACCAGATCCGTCAAGGTCTTGATTCGATCTATCCGGCGTCGGTATCGCACAGATCCGGTGAGGTTCACCAGTGAGCCTGCTTCCCTCAGATGAGAACGCGCCTCCTCGCTATCCCCCCGAACCAGATGCGCCTGCGCGAGACCGCAGCGCATCCCGGCTGCGGCTCGTACGAAGGTGTCGTCCATCGCGACCAACGCCGCCGACAGTTCGTCGATAGACCGATGATCGCCGAGCAGCGCCAGAGAATGTCCCCGCCATCGGCGGAGGTGAGTTTCATCGAGGAAGATTCCTGGAAGGTCGGGGTCGCGAACTCCTGTGACGCCAGAGAGGTGCCCGCTGGCCCGATCGAGCGAGCGGCGGCAATCGTCAGGGCGTCGGCTGAGGGCCCACAGCTCTGCCTCGGCGGCGGCCAACCAGGACGACAGCCGAGGTGACAACCGGCTTCCTCCGCACACTCGTGCTTCCTGCACAAGCTGCGCCCCCATTTCAGGCCGGCCTCCATCGGCCAGGACGTATGCCTGCTCGCCCATGGCATGGGCGAGGTGGAGCCGGTCGTCAGCCTCTCGCGCGGCGCTTTTTGCAAGTTCGTAGTGGCGCCAGGCGCGGTCGGCCGCTCCGACATCGAGAGCCTGCCACGCAGCGAGCGAAGCGGCTTCGGCCAGAGCGCGGGCGAGCGGTTGCCTCGCAGATGGCAGCACGGTAAATGACAGGCTCTCCTGGAGACGGGACAGATGGCTCTGCATCTGGTCGACAAACTGCGCAGCCCCGAGTTGACGGTCCATGGTGCGAAGGAGTTCCGTTTGCTGTCGGAGGATGTGCACAGTTGATTGACCGACCGCGTGCGAGGCGTCGAGTTGGTCGACCAGGCGCGCGTAACCGTCCTTGCCGTCGTCAACGCGCGCACCATCCGAAAAGAGTTCATCGTCGGTGGTGCCGAGGAGACTCCGCAGGATGGCCGCGTAACTGTTGGAGATCTTCCGCCGGCCGTTCTCCCATTCGGAGACGTAGACCCTAAGGCTGCTGGTGGAAGCGATCACAACCATGCGCCGACGACTGTACTGCTCGATCTCATGGACCAGTCTTGCCTGGGACCAACCCCTGGTGAGGCGAGCGCGACGCAGGTAATTCTCCATAGTTTCCTGCCGATCGGTGATAGCGGCTTCAGCTTGCCGTAATCGTGTCCCTTAGTCCAAGTGGCAGGGGTTAACAGCAGCGGGTTAACCCCTGTTGTCTATCGCAGGCATATGACACCCGGTCTGCTTTGGACAGCACTCCGTTGCTGTACCGCTGTAGAAGCTGCGGCGACGGGGTGGGCGACGCCGCCTGAGCCATGGTGCTCGGGTGACGTCGCCTCCAGGGTCGTCACCTGCCGAGGAGGGCACTGTCGTGCGCGCGTTTCTCCGTCATCTCCGGGCCGAGCCACCCCGGCCGGTGCCCTACCGGGCGGCCAACTACGTACCCCTGAAGCCCTGGCAGGTCCGCGGGCGCACCTTCACCCGGCGCGGCCGGCGGGGCGTGGACGCCGTGGAGGTGGCCGAGTTCCTCGACCGCGTCGCCGACGACCTGGCCGAGGTGTACGCGGCGTTGGGCAGCAGCCGGCGGGAGACCGAGCGGATCAAGGATGCGCTGAGGTGCTGGCAGTCCCGGCGGGCCCGCGAGGACCTGGTGGCCCGCCGATGAGCGCCCGCTGGGTGGCTCACCTGCCGTTCACCGCCGCCGACCTGCCGGCCGCCCAGCACTTCGCCGGCACCCTGGCCCGCTCCCTGAGCTTTCTGTCCGAGGTGGACGCGGGTGAGACCACCGTGTCCGCCGAGGACGCGCAGGGCGTACGCCATCGGGTGTTCTGCGACCTGCCACTCGACGGTGGCCGGCGGTGCGTGCGGCGGGTGGAACACGACGGTGACTGCACGGCCCGGTGGTGTCGGTGACCGCCGTGCCCGTCGTCGTCTGCCCCGACTGCCACGGGGCGACCTTCAGGCTGGAACCGTGCCGGTGCACCACGTACGGCGACCGGTTCCTCGCCGACGCCGACGTGCTCGGGCCGCGCCGGGAGGCGTACCGGAGCTGCGAGCAGTGTCGCGGCGCGGGCACCGTCGCGTACCCCTGTTATCGCTGCGGCCGGCGTGGCCGGCGGCGGGCGCAGCTCGTGGTCACCGTCGCCAACCTGGACACCGGCGCGGTCGCGTCCCACCAGGTCGTGCCCGGTGGCCTCGACCCCCACCCCGACCCGGCGGGCCACTGGGTGGTCGACCTCTCTTCCCGGGTACGCGAACTCGCCGCCACCGTCGGCGCGGTCTTGGACGAGACCGACGTGCCTTCGCTGTGGTTGGACCGGCAGTGGCGACCCGACCTGCCCGCAGCGCTTCGACACGAGCTGGAGGCTCATGCCATCCTGCGGGCCGATCACGCCCCCTGGCGGCTGGTGCTGGGCCGAGCCACCGCCTCGCCGACCGTTGACCCGGCCGCACGACTGGCCCGGCTGTGCGCGCTGGCCGACCTGCTGCTGCTCGACCTGGTCGTCGAGGCCCGTCGGCAGGATGCGGGGTTCTGCTGGGCCATTCGGTACGAGGTGCCCGGCTCCCCGGTGCCGCTCGGGTCGCCCGGCTGGTGCCGGGACCTGCCGGGGGTGTTGGCCTGCACCGACGTGGCCAAGGCGCTCAGCGGCCTCGCCGAGCGCGGCCTGGTCGCTCCTGCCCGGCTGCTGCGCCCCGACTCGCCGCGCTCGCCCGCCGCCCCGGCCGTGGACGTCGACCAACTCGAACGGCGCGTCCTCGCTGACTGCGTCGACCTGGCCGGCGGCGAGTTGCCCGGCGCGCAGGCCCTGTGGCGCGACGGCCGCTGGTGGCACACGACACTGCGCGCTGGCGAGCCGGTGGAGACCTTCGCGGAGCAGCCCACCGGCCAGGTCGTCCGCCGGGTGCGGGTGCCGGTGAGCCGCGGCTACGAACCGCCCGACCCGCCCTGGCTGGGTGAACCCGTCGGTTGGCGCCCCTGCCCGGACTGCCGACCACACAGCCGGCTGCGGGCCTGCGACTGCCGGCTCGGCGGTCGCCCGGCCGACCCCGACTGCCCGCACTGCTGCGGCGCCGGCCTGCGCCCGTCCGCGCTGCACTGCTTCACCTGCGGGGGCACCCAGCGCCTGCATCAGACGGTGTCGGTCACCGTCACCGACCTGCGGCACCGGGTGGTGCACCTGGCCTGGCAGGCCGGCACGCCCGAAGTGGCTCCGCTGGTCGCCACCCAACCGGGCGGCAGGCCCGTCGTCCAGCTTCCCGACCGCTACCGGCTCGGCTCCTGGGCGGCCGTGCTCGGCGCGCGGCCCGACGACCTGGCCGACGCCGACGGCGGGCAGCAGATCGGCAAAGACCTCCGCGACGGTTACGTAACCCTGCCCTGGGCCGGGGCCGACCCGGTCGGGGAGCACGTCCGCAGCGCAGGCCGGGGCACGGCGGCCGGCCGTCTGATCGTGGTGGCGACGCCTCCCGACGCGCCACCGCTGGCCGAGTTGCTGCGGCTCGCCCTCGGCCTTGACCTGGCCCTCGTAGTGGCCCTGTGCGACCTGCGGCACAACGCCGCAGACCCACTGCTGGCCGACGGGTTGCGCTGGTCGGTCGAGGTGAAGCCGATCGATGCACCTGTCCGTCCCGACGACTTCCCCTACCGGCCGAGTCTTGCCGCCGCGCTCTCCTGGTGCGTCGAGTGCCTGACCGACGCCGTCGCCGGGGCCGCCCCAACCGACCCGAGGGCACCCATCCCGGTGCCCTGTTTGGGGGCGCGTGACGTCGTCGACCCCGAGCAGGACCTGGTGCGCCTGGCGGCCCGGCACGCCGGGCAGGTGATCACCGTGCGCTTCACCCGCGCCGGCTGCACGGTGCACCGGCACGACGACGACGGAGTACGGCTCCTCGCCGCTGCCCCCGACCTGCGCGACCTTCGGTTGACCTGAGGGCTGAGGGAACATATGTTCGATCACGTGGGGCGATCTAAGGTGCGCCAGGCTTCTCTGCCGGCTCCGCGTGGCCGATGGGCCAGGCGGCCGGGAGTTGCCTCTACGATCAGGGGCATGGACCGGGTGACGGTGGAGCGGGCTGCGCTGATCGCGCTGCTGCGGCAGCCAGACCTCGGCTGGTCTGATGTCGTGCACGACATTCAAGAGGTCGGCACCGCGCTGGCAGTCCTGCGCCGGGTCGTCGGGCAGACCGACACGCTCTTTCCCGACACCCGCTCCGTCGACTCGCTGATCGAGGCCGCAGCCGGCGACCTAGCGGGCTGGCGCGCCGAGGGCATCACAGTGCGGGCCTTCTTCGACGACGACTACCCCTCCCAGCTGCGTGACATCCGCGAAATGCCGCCGGTGCTCTTCGCCCGTGGCGAGTCGCGCCCCGACGCTCGGGCCATCGCGGTGGTCGGCAGCCGTGAAGCGAGCGATCGAGGAGTCGAGATCGCCAGCTCGGTATCAGAATCGCTGGCCCGCCGTGGCGTGACGGTGGTCAGCGGACTGGCGAAGGGGATCGACACCGCGGCCCACCAGGCGGCACTCGCGGCGGGGGGCCGAACCGTCGCGGTCATCGGCACCGGAATTCGTCACCACTACCCCACGGCCAACCGCGCGCTTCAAGAGCACATCGCAGAGGTCGGACTGGTGCTGAGCCAGTTCTGGCCCGATGCCGCCCCGACAAAGCAGAGTTTCCCGATGCGAAACGCGGTGATGAGCGGCTACGCCGCTGCCACCGTGGTCATCGAAGCCGGTGAACGCAGTGGAGCCCGGATCCAGGCGCGGCTCGCTCTTCAGCACGGTCGGCCCGTGGTACTCACCAGTCAGGTGATGCGACACGATTGGGCACGCGCCTTCGCCGCCCGACCCGGCGTCCACGTCGCGCACGGGACAATGGACCTGGTAGACGCGGTCGATGCCATTCTCGACCGCTCACCGGCCGCGGCCGAGTTGGAGGGTTTTCCTGACTTCGCCAGCCTCTGACCCGTGGGCCAGGGTCCGGGCATACGTCGAGACGCAGCGGAACTTCCTTCGAAATCCCCTGCCCACCCTTCCGTGGATCTGCCCGACGTGTCGCGGTGTCCGCACTCCCGGGTTCGACTACTGCTATCCCTGTCAGGAACACCAGACGGCGTCTGGTGGCCTGCTCGCCGACGTGGTTGCTCCAATCGCTTACTCGCCGCGTACCGGTCAGCACCACCACCACTTGCGCTTGTACAAGTCCACGCCGGGGTCGGCCCAGGCTAGGTGGAATCTGCTGGCACTGCTGCTGCTGTTCCTGCAGCGGCACCTCCACTGCGTCGCGGACCGGATGGGCGGTGCGCCGACCCACGTGGTGATCGTGCCGAGCACCAAGGGCCGGGCTCATCCGCACCCCCTGCAGGATCTGATCGGCGATCGTCTCGGACTACCGTGGCTCGCGGCGCTGTCCAATCCCCGCCACGGATCTGAAACGCGGACGTTCCAGCGCGACTGGTTCACCGTCCAGCTTCCGGTCGAGAGCGGCAGCGTTCGGCCGCTGGTCCTGGACGACACCTGGACGACCGGTTCCCGGGCACAGTCGCTGGCGTACGCGTTAAAGAGCGCTGGCGCGTCGTCGGTGGCGGTCGTGGTGCTCGGGCGGCACATCAGGCCGGAGCATGTGGCATCCCGACCGCTGCTGAAGGCGATCGAGGATCCGATGTTCGACCCGGCTAGGTGCGCGGTAGAACGTTGATGTCGGGGTGTCCCGTCCGACGGGACACCCCGACATCACGGATGTCGCCGTACCGGTGGGAACGGGTGGTTACTCCGGGACGCGACGGTAGGCGCCGTCGCTGGCCGAGGTGGCCATCGAGGCGTACGCGCGAAGCGCCGCCGACACCGGCCGCTGCCGATCGGTCGGCGTGTACGGCTTGTCGCGCTTCTCCTCGGCCACCCGGCGAGCCTCCAGCTCCTCGGCGGGCACGTTCAGCTCGATCGAGCGGGCCGGGATGTCGATGACGACCTCGTCGCCGTCGCGGACCAGGGCGATCAGCCCGCCGGAGGCCGCCTCGGGTGAGACGTGCCCGATGGAGAGCCCCGAGGTGCCACCGGAGAAACGGCCGTCGGTGAGCAGCGCACAGGAGCGGCCGAGGCCGCGGCCCTTGAGGAACGAGGTGGGGTAGAGCATCTCCTGCATGCCGGGGCCGCCCTTGGGCCCCTCGTACCGGATCACCACGACGTCCCCGGCGACCACCTGCTTGGCGAGGATCGCGGTCACCGCGTCGTCCTGCGACTCGTAGACCTTCGCCGGGCCGCGGAAGGTCAGGCAGTCGTCGGGCACGCCGGCGGTCTTCACCACGCTGCCCTCGGGTGCCAGGTTGCCGTGCAGGATGGCCAGCCCGCCGTCGGCGGAGTAGGCGTGCTCGCGGTCCCGGATGCAGCCGCCAGCCGCGTCGGTGTCCAGCGACGACCACCGGTTGGTGGTGGAGAACGGTTCGACGGTACGCACCCCGCCCGGCGCGGCGTGGAACAGCTCGACAGCCGTCGGGGTGGGGGAGCCGCCGCGCACGTCCCAGTCGGTCAACCATTGCGCCAGCGAGGGGGAGTGCACGGCGTGCACGTTCCGGTTGAGCTGCCCGGCCCGGTCCAGTTCGCCGAGGATCGCCGGGATGCCACCGGCCCGGTGCACGTCCTCCATGTGGTAGTTCGGCGAGTTCGGTGCGACCTTGGCCAGGCACGGCACCCGCCGGGAGATCGCGTCGATGTCGGTCACGCCGAAGTCCATCTCCGCCTCGCGGGCGGCAGCCAGCAGGTGCAGCACCGTGTTGGTGGAACCGCCCATCGCCACATCCAGGGCGACGGCGTTCTCGAAGGCGGCCTTGGACGCGACGGTACGCGGCAGCACCGAGTCGTCGTCGCTCTCGTACCACCGCTTGGAGATCTCCACGACGGTCCGGCCGGCCTCGACGAACAGTGACCGGCGGGCGGCGTGGGTGGCAAGCGTCGAACCGTTGCCGGGCAGCGCCAAGCCGATCGCCTCGGTGAGGCAGTTCATCGAGTTGGCGGTGAACATGCCGGAGCAGGAACCGCAGGTCGGGCAGGCGGAGCGTTCGATCTCACCGAGCTGCTCGTCGGTGACCGCCTCGTTGGAGGAGGCGATCATCGCGTCGATCAGGTCGATCTTGCTGTGCACGACGCCCTCGATCGCCATCGTCTTGCCGGCCTCCATCGGGCCGCCGGAGACGAAGACGGTCGGGATGTTGAGCCGCAACGCGGCCAGCAGCATCCCGGGAGTGATCTTGTCGCAGTTGGAGATGCAGACCAGGGCGTCCGCGCAGTGCGCGTTGACCATGTATTCGACCGCGTCGGCGATCAGCTCACGGCTGGGCAGCGAGTAGAGCATGCCGCCGTGGCCCATGGCGATGCCGTCGTCGACGGCGATGGTGTTGAACTCCCGGCCCACCCCACCGGCCTCGGCGACCGCGTCGGCGACCAGGCCACCCATGTCCTTGAGGTGTACGTGACCAGGCACGAACTGGGTGAAACTGTTGGCGATGGCGACGATCGGCTTGCCGAAATCGTCGTCGGTCATCCCGGTGGCCCGCCAGAGGGCCCGGGCGCCGGCCATCGTCCGACCGTGTGTGGAAGTCCTCGACCGCAGCTCAGGCATGCATACCAGCATGACACCGTCGACGCGCCGGCCCACCCCCGTGTCTGCCGTGTCCCAACAGATGCACACTCAGCCCCCCATGACGTGCGCCCATCCGGCACTCTTGGAGGCGTGCATTTTCCACCGGGCATGGTCGCTGTCGCGGCGCTCAGCGGGCTCGTCGCCACGGTGGCCGTCGTGCTGCTGACCGTCGTCGCCCGGCGGCGGGCGGTGCCGCGTCGACCGGCACACGTGCTGCTCGCGGCGGCCGCCGGAGTTGCCCTGCTCAGCCTCCTGGCCGGGACGGCCGCCGCGCTCAGCGCTAACGACCACTGGGCCCACGAGCAGGGGCAGCGCACCGGTTGGGCGACGATGGTGGCGATCGGCACGGCGGTGAGCGGGCTGGCCTTCGCTGCTGGTCTGCTCCGGTTGCCCGGGGTGGCCGCCACCGCGGCCGGAACGACCCGGCTCGCCCTGGACGGTCTGGTCATGGCGGCGGCGCTGTGGTTCGTCGGTTGGGTGCTCTTCTCCGAGCCCACCCGGTTGCTCGGTGCCGCCACCCCGATGGCCTGCCCGGCGATCCTGGTGGCCACCGTGAGCGCCGCGCTCAGCGCCGGGCTCGTCGTGATCGTCGTTTTCCGGGCCGCCACCCCACGTCGACGGCTCGCCGCGCTGGGCGTCGGCATCAGCGCGGTGACCTGCGGCGGGTTGGGTCTGAGCGCCGGGCTCTGCCAGGCCGGGCCGACAATGGCGCTGACCGGTGCGGTGGTGCTCGCCGCCGGCCTGCTGACCGTGGCGCTCACCGTCTACCGGGCCGACCGGCCGGGGCAGGTCGATCTGGACCTGGTCGGTAGCGACGGCGAGTACGCGATCGCCCCGATGCTGGCGATGGCCGCCTCGGCCATGTACCACCTCGCCCAGGACGGCCGGTTCACCGCGGCGGGCATCGTGGCCGGCAGCGTGGAGGGCTTCGCCCTGGTGGCACGGCAGTACCTCACCCTTCGCGACGTCCGGGGGTACGCGAGCCGCCTGGCCGAGCGGGAGGCGCACTTCCGTGAGCTGGCGCACACCGATCCGCTGACGTCGTTGGCCAACCGGCGCGGGCTGCTCCGGGCGCTGCACCGCAACGCCGCCGACCACAACCCGTGTGTGCTGCTCGGCCTGGACCTGGACGGCTTCAAGAACGTCAACGACATGCGAGGCCACGACGTGGGCGACGCCGTGCTGGCCGAGGTGGGCCGGCGGCTGCGCGGCAACCTTCGCCCCGGCGACGTGGCCGCCCGGCTGGGTGGCGACGAGTTCGCCGTCCTCATGCAGGGCCGGCCGGTCGAGGCGGACCGGGTCGCCGAACGGCTGCTCGGGGTGATCAACCGCCCCTACGACCAGCCGGAGGGGCCGGTCTTCCTGTCGGTGAGCATCGGGGTGGCCGACTGGGCCGACGAGCCGGACGTGGAGCTGCTGCTGCGCCACGCCGACCTGGCGTTGCGCTACGCCAAGCAGCGTGGCAAGAACCGGATCGAGCGGTACGACGCCGCGTACGACCAACTGCTGCGCCGGCGTACGACGGTGGAGCACGAGCTGCGCGGCGCGATCGACCGCGACGAGCTGCGGTTGGCGTTCCAGCCGGTGGCGTCCCTGCCGTCGGTGCGGCCGGTCGGCGCCGAGGCGCTGCTCCGCTGGCACCATCCCGAGCTGGGCAACGTGCGTCCGGACGAGTTCATCCCGCTGGCCGAGGAGTGCGGCATGATCGCCCCTCTCGGTGCCTGGGTGCTGCATCAGGCCTGCTACCAGCTCTCCCGGTGGCTGGCGGACGGGCACGACGTCTGGGTGTCGGTCAACGTCTCTCCGCGCGAGTTGCACGCCCCGGAGTACGTGGTCCAGGTCGCCGAGGCGCTGCGCGCCCACCACGTGCCGCCGCAGCGGCTGGTGCTGGAGGTCACCGAGCACGCGGTCGCCACCGACCTGGACGAGCTGATCCGGCGGCTGACCGCGCTGCGGTTGACCGGTGTCCGGATCGCGCTCGACGACTTCGGGGCCGGCTACTCGTCGCTGGGGCAGCTGCGCCGGTTGCCGATCGACATCCTCAAGATCGACCACAGCCTGGTCGCCGAGCACGAGCCGGTCCGCCCGGTCGGTCAGGACGGCCCGGCGTTCGCCCCGATGGTCGACATCGTGATGCGCCTGGGTCACCAGTTGGGGCTGGAGGTGATCGCCGAGGGGGTGACCACCCCGACCGAGTTGGCCGCGGTGGTGGCCGCCGGTTGCCGCTTCGGCCAGGGCGCGCTCTTCGGCTGGGGGGTCCCGGCCGAGCATCTGGAGGCGATGCTGGAGGCGGCCACGTCACCGGGTGCGCGTCCCGCTCCGGTGCCCGCGCAACGCCGTCCTCCGGGCATGTCCGGGCAGCTCACCCCGCCCGCCGATGGCGCGTCGCCGGCCGACGCGCCGACCTCCGTTAACCAACATGTGGGATCAGTTGACTCATCGCGTGAGATGCGTCAGGCTTAGCCGCATGTCGTCGTACCGGTCGCTGCGAGTACTTACCTGAGCGCACTCTCCCTCACCGAGAGTGCGCTGGCCCCGTGCATCTGCACGAGGGCCGTTTTTATTGCCATCGGAACCTGGCGAGGCGGGCCCCGCCCGCGTCGCATCGCTTGACTAGCCACCAGCCACTCCAGCCGAAGGCCAGAACCGCCATGACGAGACCCACGCCCGAGACCCTCGCCCACACCGCCCGCCGAGCCCGCGCGGCCGCCGACCCGACCGTCGACGTCGACCAGGCCGCCACGCGTACGGCCACCCCGGCCGCCCCGGCGGTACGGCCCGCCGCCGCGACCCCGATCTCCGGGGCCGGCTCGCTCGTGCGGTCCCTCGAGGCGCTTGAGGTCGACGTCGTCTTCGGCATTCCGGGCGGCGCGATCCTGCCGGCGTACGACCCGCTCTACGACTCGACGGTCCGGCACATCCTGGTGCGGCACGAGCAGGGCGCGGGGCACGCGGCGACCGGCTACGCGCAGGCCACCGGCAAGGTCGGGGTCTGCATCGCCACCTCCGGCCCGGGCGCGACGAACCTGGTCACCCCGATCGCGGACGCGTACATGGACTCGGTGGCCATGGTGGCCATCACCGGGCAGGTGGCCAGCCCGCTGATCGGCACCGACGGCTTCCAGGAAGCGGACATCCAGGGCATCACCCTGCCGATCACCAAGCACAACTTCCTCGTGCAGAACGCCGAGGAGATCCCCCGGGTGCTGGCCGAGGCGTTCCACCTGGCCAGCAGCGGTCGACCCGGCCCGGTGCTGGTCGACATTCCCAAGGACGTGCTCCAGGCGCCGACCACCTTCTCCTGGCCGCCCACCCTGGACCTGCCCGGCTACCGGCCGACCCTGCACCCGCACGGCAAGCAGATCCGGGAGGCGGCGCGGCTGATGGCCGCAGCCCGACGGCCGGTGCTCTACGTCGGCGGTGGGGTCCTCAAGGCCGGAGCCACCGACGGGCTGCGCCGGCTGGCCGAGCTGACCGGCATTCCGGTCGTCACCACGCTGATGGCGCTCGGCGCGTTCCCCGACTCGCATCAGCAGCACCTGGGGATGCCCGGCATGCACGGCACCGTCGCGGCGGTCTACGGCCTGCAGAAGGCGGATCTGATCGTCGCGCTCGGCGCACGCTTCGACGACCGGGTCACCGGAAAACTGGACTCGTTCGCCCCGGACGCGGCGGTGGTGCACGCGGACATCGACCCGGCGGAGATCGGCAAGAACCGGCACGTGGACGTCCCGATCGTCGGCGACGCCAAGCACGTCATCGACGAGTTGATCGCCGCGGTCACCGCCGAGCGGTCGGCGGGGCGCGCCGCTGACCTCGGTGACTGGTGGACGCAGCTGAACGACCTGCGTGACCGTTACCCGCTGGGCTACGACGAGCCGGTCGACGGAACCCTGTCCCCGCAGTACGTGATCAAGCGGCTGGGCGAGATCGTCGGCCCGGACGCGATCTTCGTGGCCGGGGTGGGCCAGCACCAGATGTGGGCGTCGCAGTTCATCTCCTACGAGAAGCCGTACACCTGGTTGAATTCCGGCGGCCTCGGCACGATGGGTTACGCGGTGCCGGCGGCGATGGGCGCCAAGGTCGGCAAGCCGGACACTGTGGTCTGGGCGGTGGACGGGGACGGCTGCTTCCAGATGACCAACCAGGAGTTGGCCACCTGCGCGTTGGAGGGCATCCCGGTCAAGATCGCCGTCATCAACAACGGCAATCTCGGCATGGTCCGGCAGTGGCAGACGCTCTTCTACAACGAGCGTTACTCCAACACCGAACTCGGCACCCACAAGCACCGCATCCCGGACTTCGTCAAGCTCGCCGAGGCCCTGGGCTGCGTCGGGCTGCGGTGCGAGAGCGCGGATGACGTGGACAAGACGATCGCCGCCGCCATGGAGATCAACGACGCCCCCGTGGTGATCGACTTCGTGGTGGGCAAGGACGCGATGGTCTGGCCGATGGTCGCCGCCGGCACCAGCAACGACGAGATCATGTTCGCCCGTGGCGTCCGCCCGGTCTTCGACGAGGATGACATCTGACATGAGTGAGCGCAGCGAAGGAATCAGCAAGCTCAGCCTTACCGATGGTCGTGACGCGACCGAGCGAAGCGAGGCCGTGGCATGACCATGCACACCCTGTCCGTGCTGGTGGAGAACAAGCCGGGCGTGCTCGCCCGGGTCTCCGGCCTGTTCTCCCGGCGCGGGTTCAACATCGACAGCCTCGCGGTCGGCGAGACCGAGAACCCGGACGTCTCCCGGATCACCATCGTGGTCAACGCGGAGTCGTCCCCGCTGGAGCAGGTCACCAAGCAGCTGAACAAGCTCGTCAACGTCCTCAAGATCGTTGAGCTGGATCCCCAGGTCTCGGTCGCCCGGGAGTTGCTGCTGGTGAAGGTGCGCGCCGACCGGGCCGCGCGGTCGCAGGTGCTGGAGACCGTCAACCTCTTCCGCGCCCGCGTGGTCGACGTCGCGCCGGACACACTGACCATCGAGGCCACCGGCACCCCGGACAAGCTCGACGCGCTCCTGCGCGACCTCGAAGCCTTCGGCATCAAGGAGATGGTCCAGTCCGGGCTGGTGGCCATCGGGCGCGGCTCGCGTTCGATCACCGCCGGTCCCGCGCTGCGGGCCGCCTGACCCGCCACCGATCGGCCCTCGGCCGACCGTACGGCGAATTCATCCGCACAGACCACGACGGGCCGCCCCGGCCGTCGTACGAAAGGGAAGTTCTCATGAGCGTTGAGGTGTACTACGACGACGATGCCGACCTCGGCCTGATCCAGGCGAAGAAGGTCGCGGTGATCGGCTACGGCAGCCAGGGCCACGCCCACGCGCTGTCGCTGCGCGACTCCGGCGTCGACGTGGTGATCGGCCTGCCGGAGGGCTCGAAGAGCCGCCCCAAGGCCGAGGAGCAGGGCCTTCGGGTGCTCACGCCGGCCGAGGCATCGGCCGAGGCGGACGTGATCATGGTGCTCGCACCGGACACCGCCCAGCGCAAGATCTATGCCGAGTCGATCGAGCCGCACCTGGCCCCCGGCAAGGCGATCTTCTTCGGCCACGGCTTCAACATCCGGTACGGCCTGATCAAGCCGCCGGCCGAAGTGGACGTGGCGATGGTCGCGCCGAAGGGACCCGGCCACCTGGTCCGCCGCCAGTACAGCGACGGCAAGGGCGTGCCCTGTCTCGTCGCCGTCGAGCAGGACGCCAGCGGCAACGCGCTCGCGCTCGCCCTCGCGTACGCCAAGGGCATCGGCGGCACCCGGGCCGGCGCGATCAAGACCACCTTCACCGAGGAGACCGAGACCGACCTCTTCGGCGAGCAGGCGGTGCTCTGCGGCGGCGCCTCGGCGCTGGTGCAGACCGGTTTCGAGGTGCTCACCGAGGCGGGCTACGCCCCGGAGGTCGCCTACTTCGAGTGCCTGCACGAGCTGAAGCTGATCGTCGACCTCATGTACGAGGGCGGCATCGCGAAAATGCGCTACAGCATCTCCGACACCGCCGAGTACGGCGACCTCTCCCGCGGCTCGCGCATCATCGACTCCCGCGTCAAGGACGAGATGCGCAAGATCCTGGGTGAGATCCAGTCCGGCGAGTTCGCCCGTGAGTGGGTCGCCGAGGACGAGGCAGGCCGGCCCAACTTCACCAAGTGGCAGGCCGAGGGTGCGGCGCACCCGATCGAGGAGACCGGCAGGAAGCTGCGCGGCATGATGAGCTGGGTCGACCGCCCAATCACCGAAACCGCCTGACAGCACGCCCACGCTTTCCCTCTGACGGCCCCGGGTCGCGCTCTCCCCAGCGCAACCCGGGGCCGTCAACAGTGCCCTCACTCTGGCCCTCACCCTCACCCCCGTCGATCTTGCACTTCCGCATCTCGATTTGCGGGGCGGTGCCCCTTAGGTCGCGACAGAAAGTGCAAGATCGCGGGGAGGGGCGCGTTTCGGTGCGGTGAACGGCTGATGGCCGGGCTGTGAGGGCACTCACCCCGAAGACCGGAACACGCCGACCAGCGAGGCCCCTACGATCGCCTGTAGGTGCAGCAGCCGGCACCTGACGGCCACGGCACGGATCAGCGCAGGGCGCAGTGCGGCGCCCCGCCGCCCGGGCCGATCGCATACACGACCTCTACGAGGACCGATGAATCCTGTCGTACTGATCGCCGAAGAACTCGCCCCCGCCGCCATCGAGGTGCTCGCCCACGACTTCGACGTCCGTCACGTCGACGGCACCGACCGTCCGGCCCTGCTCTCGGCGCTCTCCGAGGCCGACGCCGTCATCGTGCGCAGCGCGACCCAGATCGACGCCGAGGCGGTCGCCGCCGCGCCGCGCCTCAAGGTGGTCGCCCGGGCGGGCGTCGGGCTGGACAACGTCGAGGTGCCGGCCGCCACCGCGCGGGGCGTCATGGTCGTCAACGCGCCCACCTCCAACATCGTCTCCGCCGCCGAGCAGGCCGTCGCGCTGCTGCTCGCCGTCGCCCGTAACACCGCGAGCGCCAGTTCCGCGCTCAAGGCGGGGGAGTGGAAGCGGTCGAAGTACACCGGCGTCGAGGTACAGGGCAAGACGGTGGGCGTGGTCGGGCTCGGTCGTATCGGGGTGCTCTTCGCGTCTCGCATCGCCGCGTTCGGCACCCGGCTGATCGCGTACGACCCGTACATCCAGCCGGCCCGCGCGGCGCAGCTCGGCGTCCGCCTGGTCGGCCTGGAGGAGCTGCTGCGGGAGAGCGACTTCATCTCCATCCACCTGCCGAAGACGCCGGAGACGGTGGGGCTGATCGGTGAGAAGGAGCTGGCGCTCGTCAAGCCCGGCGTCCGAATCATCAACGCCGCCCGTGGTGGGCTGGTCGACGAGCAGGCGCTCGCGGACGCGATCGCCGAGGGTCGGGTCGCCGGCGCCGGCGTCGACGTCTACAGCAAGGAGCCGTGCACGTCGTCGCCGCTGTTCGCCTTCGACAACGTGGTGGCCACCCCGCACCTGGGCGCCTCCACCCACGAGGCGCAGGACAAGGCCGGTCTCGCCGTGGCCAAGAGCGTCAAGCTGGCGTTGCAGGGCGAGTTCGTTCCGGACGCGGTGAACGTGCAGGCCGGCGGTGTGGTCGCCGAGGACGTTCGGCCGCTGCTGCCGCTGGCGGAGAAGCTCGGCCGGGCGTTCACCGCGGTCGCCGGTGGGGTAGCCGCCAGCGTCACGGTCGAGGTTCGCGGTGAGATCGTCAGCCACGACGTGTCGGTGCTCAAGCTCGCCGCCACCAAGGGCCTGTTCAGCTCCGTGGTCGAGGAGCAGGTCACCTATGTCAACGCCCCGCACCTGGCGGCCGAGCGTGGCGTCGAGGTCACCCTGGCCACGCTGGCCGAGACGGCCGAGCAGCCGACCCTGGTCACGGTACGCGGCGCGCTGCCGGACGGCCGGACGGTCAGTGTCTCCGGCACTGTCACCCACTCCGGCGCTCGGGACGTGCTGAAGCTGACCGAGGTGGACGGCTTCGACGTGGAGATCGGTGCGGAGGGCATCCTGCTCTTCCTGCGCTACGCCGACCGGCCCGGTGTGGTCGGCACGGTCGGTACCCTGCTCGGCGAGTCCGGCATCAACATCGCGGCCATGCAGGTGGCTCGTCGGGAGGCGGGCGGTGAGACGCTGATGACGCTCACCGTCGACCAGGCGCTCGGCGCCGACCTGCTCACCTCGGCCGCCGAGTCGATCGGCGCCACGGCGGCCAGCGCCGCCGACCTGCGCGACGAGTAGTAGCCGACGAACACCGTGGGGGGCCTGGCGATTCGCCGGGCCCCTCGTCATTTCCCGTTCGTGCCGCCGGTCAGGTCAGCCGGGCAGCCGCGCCGGCGGCGGGTAGACCGAGCCGTCCTGCGGGTCGAAGAGCATCAGCCCGTGCTCGCCGGCCAGCCGCTCGATGTCCAGTAGCACCTGGTCCGCGCAGGTCGGGTGCAGATTCAGCTCGACGTGGTCGTGGGCCGCGTGCAGCGGTGCCACCGCCCAGGGGCTGTTCGGGCCGGGGTGTCGGTCCGGATAGGAGGCTGTGATCGCCCGGTAGAAGCTGACCACCCGCGGATCGGGGTAGCGGTCCACGTGCCGTCCCTGCCGGCAACCGTTGACCGCTGTCCGCACGTCGTCGGGTGTCGCCCCGTCCTCCAGGGCCCACACGCTCAGATCGAAACTCACGGCGGATAGCGTGCCATCCGTCGTTCATCATGTCGAAACTGCCTCGCCGCCGGTCAACCACCGATTACCGCAGTCCCCGGTCAGGACGGTCCGGTGTGGAGACTCTTGCGTCGAGTTGCGTCGATTCGCTAGCGTACGCACTGCGGTCACTGGCCGAGTTCGAGGCGCCGGCCCGTCTTCGGGTGGCGCGGTCGACGTCCGGCCCGACCGGTCCGCACCCCTCGGTTGTGCGAGCCACGCGCACTCGTCGCTGATCGGCCCCCACTGTCGTTGCCGAGACCGTGGGGGCCGATCGCTACTTCGGTCCGCTCAGCGACGGTGGGCGAAGAGCGCGCGATAGTCGGAGTTGCCCCGGAACCACGCCAGGCCGGTGGGGCCTGCGGCGTAGAGCGCTGTGGCGTAGGCGTCGGCGATTGCCAGGTCGGGGCCCACCACTGTGGCGGCGACGAGGTGATCGGCCGGCTCGCCGGTGTGTGGGTCGACCACGTGCCCCTGCCGTCCGCTGACCCCGGAGGTGCCGACCGCGCCGGCGGTCATCTCCAGCACCAGCGGCGCCCGTTCGGGTGCGGTCGGGTGGTGCACCGCGACCCGCCAGGGACCGCCGTGCGGCGCGTGGCCCCGGACGACGAGGTCAGCGCCGGCGAGGACGGCGTAGTCGTGGATGCCGGCGTTGCGCAGTCGCTCGGCGGCCCGTTCCACAGCCCAACCGCCGAGCAGGCCGCTCGGGTCGAAGCCGCCGGGCACCGCCCAGGCGTCGAACCACCCGTCGGTGGCCGCGCGCATCGCGGCGCAGCGGTCCACCAGGTCGGCCAGCGGCGGGTACGACTCCGGGCTGATCTCGCCCCGGCGCAGTCGGGAGACCAGGCTCTCCGGCCGGTTGGGACCGTAGGTGAGGTCGATGGCGCGCAACTCGGCGACGCTGTCCCGCAGCGCCTCGCCCACGCCCCGGCGGCCGAGCCACTCGGGGGCGTTGAGCAGCAGGGTGTACTCGCCGGTCGCGGTGCGTACGGCGTGCTGCACCGCGATCCGACCCTCGGTGGCGGCGGCCGGGTCGATCCGGTGCCGACGGCTGCCGAGTCGAAGGTCCGGCCGGCGGTTGCGGAACGCGGACGTGTCCGGCCAGCGGGTCCGCGGCTGCTCGTCGATGCGCATCGCATCTGCCCCCTCGCACATGGTGCCGCGTCAGCGCGACCCCGTCGGTCAGCAGGCCCCCGCGACCCACTGAGCACTACCGTAGGCAGCGGAGATGACCGCCCCATGAGTCCCAGCTGAGAGGGTGCTGTGCATCGGGGAATCCCAGATCGTGGACGCCGCGTACCGGGAGGCGGGACAGCGACGTACCGTTGCCCGAACGGAACCGTTGAGCAGAGGAGTGCGGTCGTGGCGCGGATCGCGGTGGTGGCCGGAGATGGCATCGGGCCCGAGGTGGTCGCGCAGGCCCGCAAGGTCCTCGACGCGGTGCTGCCCGACGTGCAGGCCACCGAGTACGACCTCGGCGCCGCCCGCTGGCACCGTACCGGAGAGGTGCTGCCCGACTCGGTGCTGACCGAGTTGGCCGGGCACGACGCGATTCTGCTCGGCGCGGTCGGTGACCCGACGGTCCCGCCGGGCGTGCTGGAGCGCGGGCTGCTGCTCAAGCTCCGTTTCGCCTTCGACCAGTACGTCAACCTGCGCCCGTCCCGGCTCTGGCCCGGGGTCGCCGGCCCGCTGGGCAACGTGAAGCCGGGCGAGGTCGACCTCGTGGTGGTACGCGAGGGCACCGAGGGTCTCTACGCCGGTGCCGGTGGTTCCCTGCACCGGGACACCCCGGCCGAGGTCGCCACCGAGGAGAGCCTGAACACCCGGCACGGCGTGGAGCGGGTGATCCGCGACGCGTTCGCCCGCGCCGGCCGCCGCGAACGGCGCAAGGTCACCCTCGTGCACAAGACCAACGTGCTCACCCACGCCGGGTCGCTCTGGGCGCGTACGTTCGACGCGGTCGCCGCCGAGCACCCGGACATCGAAACCGAGTACCAGCACGTCGACGCGGCGGCCATGTTCCTGGTCACCCAGCCGCAGCGCTACGACGTGGTGGTCACCGACAACCTCTTCGGCGACATCCTCACCGACATCGCCGCGGCCGTCACCGGCGGCATCGGGCTGGCCGCCAGCGGCTGCATCAACCCCGAGGGGGCGTACCCCTCGATGTTCGAGCCGGTGCACGGCTCGGCGCCGGACATCGCCGGGCAGGGCATCGCCGACCCGGTCGCCGCGGTGCTCTCCGCCGCGTTGCTGCTGGAGCAGCTCGGGCACAGCGAGTCGGCCGCTCGAGTCAACGCGGCGGTCGCCGCCGAGCTGGCCAGTCGTGTGCCGGGCGTCACGCTGCGTACCGAAGAGGTCGGCGACCGGCTCGCCGCCCACGCCGTAGCCTGATCACCCCGGCCCGCGCGGCGACCGGCCTGCCGCAGGCGGCCCGACCGGCGTTACCCGCTGAACGAGCGTTCGGGGTAAGTTTCTGGCACAGCCATGTCGGTGTGCGGTCCCGCATGCCGTTGTCCCGCAGGGAGGTCAGCGCGATGAGCGGTGGTGACAAGCTCGACTTCGAGATCCGTCCGAATCTCGCGCCGGTATCCGCCGCCGATCGGGCCGCACTGTTGACCAACCCGGGGTTCGGCCGGGTCTTCACCGACCACATGGTCACCGTCCGCTACGCCGACGGCAAGGGCTGGTACGACGCCCGGGTGGAGGCCCGAGCCCCGATCCCGATGGACCCGGCCAGCGCGGTGCTGCACTACGCGCAGGAGATCTTCGAAGGGCTCAAGGCGTACCGCACCGCCGACGGCGGCGTGACGATGTTCCGGCCGGACGCCAATGCGGCCCGCTTCGCCACCTCCGCACAGCGGATGGCGATGCCGGTGCTGCCGCCGGACGTGTTCGTCGACTCGCTGCACAAGCTCATCGAGATCGACCGGGAGTGGATCCCCACCGGCGAGGACGGCAGCCTCTACCTGCGGCCGTTCATGTTCGCCAACGAGGTCTTCCTCGGCGTCCGGCCGGCCAACGAATACCTCTACATGGTGATCGCCTCACCGGTCGGGGCGTACTTCACCGGTGGCGTCAAGCCGGTCACCGTCTGGGTCTCCCCGGACTACACCCGGGCCGCGCCCGGTGGCACCGGCGCGGCCAAGTGCGGCGGCAACTACGCCGCGTCGCTCGCCGCCCAGGCGGAGGCCATTGAGGCCGGCTGCGACCAGGTCGTCTTCCTGGACGCGGTGGAGCGCCGGTTCGTCGACGAACTGGGCGGCATGAACGTCTTCTTCGTCTACGACGACGGCACGGTGGTCACCCCACCGTTGACCGGCACGATCCTGCCGGGCATCACCCGCGACGCCGTCCTCACGCTGGCCGCCGGGGCCGGACACCAGGTCGAGGAGCGGCCGGTCAGCTTCGCCGACTGGCAGGCCGACGCCGCCAGCGGACGCCTGAAGGAGGTGTTCGCCTGCGGCACCGCAGCGGTGGTCACCCCGATCGGTGGGGTCCGCTTTCCGGATGGCGAGTTCCTCATCGGTGGCGGCGAGCCCGGTCAGGTCACCATGGCCCTGCGTCAGCAGTTGGTCGACATCCAGCGGGGCAAGGCGGCCGACCCGCACGGCTGGGTGCAGCGGGTCTTCTGATTCCCGTCGCCGCGCCGGCCCGTCCACCCGGACGGGCCTGCGCGGTCGGCTCTACGCGTCGCCGGGCTGCGCCTCGGCCGGCTCGTCGAGCAGGTGGTCGCGCAGCGCGGCGAGCTGCTCCTCGGTCACCCCGGCGTGGCGCAGGTACGCCTCGACCGAGCCGTGCCCCGCGCGCAACTCGTCGAGGAAGATCTGCATCGCCTCCGCGGGTGAGCTCAAAAACGGCGCCGGCACGTTCACGCCGCCCGGGGTGACGGAAGCCAGCCAGGCGCTGTACCGGGCCGACGCCACACTGCTCAACGCGTAGTCCGCGGTGATGTCCGCGTCGTCGACGCCGAGCACTGCGAGGGTCAACGCGCACACGATGCCGGTGCGGTCCTTGCCGGCGACGCAGTGCACCACCACCGGGGCGTTGGCGGAGTCGGCGATCAGGCCGACCGCCTCGGCCAGCCCGGCGGTGCCGGTCTGGGCCAGGTCGGCGTACCGGTCCGCGAGGTAGCGGGCCAGGCTGGCGCCCTCCTCGTGCGGCGTACCCGACCAGTCGGCGTGCTCCGGGTGGATGTTCCGGTAGGTCAGTCCCTGGTACTCCGGCACCCGGCCGTCGCGCTGCACCTCGGTCGGGCGGCGCAGGTCGATGACGGTACGGATCCCGATCGCGGCGAACGCGTCCCGGTCCTGCTCGGTGAGGCGGTGCAGCGAGTCGGAGCGGTAGAGCCGACCTCGGCGTACCGACCGGTCGTCGTGGCCGAGGTGGCCACCGACGTCGCGGAAGTTGAAGGTGGCGGGGAGCGAGAGCGGGGGGTTGTTCTCGGTGACGTCCACGCTCACACGGTAACGGCCGGTGGGACAGTGCCCCACCGGCCGTCGGGTCGAACAGTCAGCGTGCGGTGCCGGGCGGGAGCGCGCCGTACGTCTCGTCGTAGTAGCCGCCGAGCTGATCCCGGTAGCTCGGGTCGCTGTGGCTGGTCTCGTCGTACTCCGGGGCGGCCTTGATCTGGTCCTGGGTCCGGTCGACGGAGACGGTGCGCTGGTCGTGGTCGACCTGGTTGACGGTGCCGGCCGGCAACATCACCTTCTTGCCGAAGATCCAGGGCCCGGTGTCCACGACCAGGTAGCTGCCGCCCACCTCGTGACTCGCGCTGTCGATCTTGCCGATTCCCCCGTCGGTGGCCTCGACCTTGTAGCCGACCAGGTCGACGTCGGCCACGCCGGCCTGGTCCCGGTAGCGCCAGGGGTCGAACGTGCCGGCCGGCGCACCGCCGGGCACCGCGCCCTGGTCGCCGCCGCGCAGCGGGTCCGGCCCGGCGTGGGTGGCGTGCGGATCGATCCTGTCCATGCCGTTCGCTCCTGACTGTCGCCGATCGTCTGCCGTAGCTGTGTGCGTCCCCCGCAGGAGCTACCCGGCCGTCGGGGGCCGGAAACGGCGATCAGGCCAGTGCGGTCTCGGCGTCCAGGGTGATGGCCGCGGCGTGCACCACGGCCGAGATTCGCAGGGCGTCGTTCAGCTGCTCCCGGCTGAAGCCGCTGCCGCGCAGCTTCTTCTCGTGCAACGTCAGGCACACTTCGCAGCCGGTGATGGCCGACACGGCGAAACACCAGAGCTCGAAGTCGCCCTTGTCCACTCCCGGCCTCGCGATGATCCGCATCCGCAGTCGGGCCGGCATCGAGGCGTACCGCTCGTCGCCGATCAGGTGCTTGGCCCGGTAGTAGATATTGTTCATCGCCATGATCGCCGCAGCGCCCTTGGCCGCCTCGACACCCTCCGGCCCAAGGTGTCCGAGCGCCTCGGCTGCGATCTCCCGCAACACCACCGGGTTGCGAGCGGTCACCGCACAGGCCAGCGCGACGCCCCAGGTCTGCGGCGGAGTCAGCGCCGAGGAACCGATCGTGGCGTCCAGGTTGAGCCTGATGTCGTTGGCGTACTCCGGCAGAGCTGCCCTGATCGCGTCCAGGCCCATGGTCAGAACCCGGAGGTCTCGTCAGCGATCCCCGCCGGGCTGATGGAGGTGAAACCCATCGGCCCGACGAAGACCACACACCACGTGCCCTCGTGGGACGTGTGGTTGACCGCCGTGGACGCGTTGTTGGCGCCCAGCGATACACAGGCGGCGAGGCCGTGCTCAGGTAAGCGGTCACTGACGGTGAGCACAGGTCCTCCTTGCAGATGGCACGGTGGCCATCATCGGATCCGTTCCCGATGCTTCCGCACGGCTGTTTCCCCCGATGCGTGGGCTGGGTGGCGTGTGAAGCCGATCACGAGCGGCGGTCCGGGGCGCACGAACCCTCCGTCACCATCCCGCTATATGGATTGTTCCTCCCACATTCGGGGCGGGGGTGGCAGAGTGGCCATCGTGACCAGCACCGCCCTGATTATTGCGACCTAGCGCGCCGGCTCTCCCCTCTGCCGAGCGCGCAGACCTCCCGCATCCGCGGGAGGTCTTTTTGTTGCTCCGAGAAAGGATCCTGATGACGTTCCAGGTCTTCGACACCACGTTGCGCGACGGCGCTCAGCGCGAGGGGCTCACCTACTCGGTGGTCGACAAGCTGGCCGTGGCCCGGCTGCTCGACGAGTTCGGCGTCGGCTTCATCGAGGGCGGCTGGCCGGGCGCGGTGCCCAAGGACACCGAGTTCTTCCGCCGCGCCCGCACCGAGCTGGACCTGCGGCACGCCGTACTCGTCGCGTTCGGCGCCACCCGCAAGGCCGGCGTCGCGGTCGCGGACGACCCCCAGGTACGCGCCCTGCTGGACGCGCAGACCCCGGCCGTGGCCCTGGTCGCCAAGGCCGACACCCGGCACGTCGAGCGCGCGCTGCGCACCACCGGCGCGGAGAACCTCGCGATGATCCACGACACCGTCGACCACCTCGTCCGCGAGGGTCGCCGGGTCTTCGTCGACGGCGAACACTTCTTCGACGGTTACCGGCACGACCCCGCGTACGGCGCCGCCGTGGTGCAGACCGCGCTCGCCGCCGGCGCCGAGCGGATGGTGCTCTGCGACACCAACGGCGGCATGTTGCCGTCCCAGGTGACCGCCGTGATCCAGGACCTGACCAACAGGCTGGGGATCGACGCCGGGCTGCTCGGTATGCACGCCCAGAACGACACCGCCTGCGCGGTGGCCAACACCATCGCCGCCGTGGAGGCGGGCGTCCGCCACGTGCAGGGCACCGCCAACGGGTACGGCGAGCGCCCCGGCAACGCCGACATCTTCGCGGTCGTCGCCAACCTCCAACTCAAGCTCGGCATGCCCGTCCTACCGGAGGGCTGCCTGGCGCAGATGGTGCGGGTCTCGCACGCCATCGCCGAGATCGCCAACATCGCCCCCGACACCCACCAGGCGTACGCCGGGGCCGCCGCCTTCGCCCACAAGGCGGGGCTGCACGCGAGCGCGATCAAGGTCGACCCGTTGCTCTACAACCACGTGGACCCGTCGGTGGTGGGCAACGACATGCGGATCCTGGTCACGGAGATGGCCGGTCGGGCCAGCGTCGAGCTCAAGAGTCGTGAGCTCGGCCTGGACCTGGCCGCCAGCCCGGACGCCCTGAACCGGGTCACCAAGCGGGTCAAGGAGCTGGAGGCGGGTGGCTGGTCGTTCGAGGCGGCCGACGCCTCGTTCGAGCTGCTGGTGCGCTCCGAGATGCCGGAGGGCAGCCCGGCCCGACCGTTCACCCTGGAGTCGTACCGGGTGTTGGTCGAGCACCGTGAGGACGGCGCCGTGGTCTCCGAGGCGACCGTCAAGATCCGGGTCCGCGGTGAGCGGGTGATCGCCACCGCCGAGGGCAACGGCCCGGTCAACGCCCTCGACGAGGCGCTGCGGGTGGGGCTGGCGCGGCACTATCCGCAACTGCGCGACTTCGAGTTGGCCGACTACAAGGTGCGGATCCTGGAGGGCAGTCACGGCACCGGCGCGGTCACCCGGGTGCTGCTGGAAACCTCGAACGGCAACGGCCGCGACTGGACCACGGTAGGCGTCCACCCCAACGTGGTCGAAGCCAGCTGGCACGCCCTGGTAGACGCCCTGACCTACGGCCTAGCCCCCACCCCCGTCTAACCCCCACCCCACCCCCGTCCCCGCCCCTCGCCCCCGCCCCGCCCCTCGCCCCCGCCCCCCGCTCTCGCCGATCTTGCACTTTGTGTCGACCTTATGCGGCTTTTGTCGCTGATGCCGGGACAGAAAGTGCAAGATCGGCGGGGTGGGGCGGGGGTGGGGCGGGGCGAGGGGGGTGGGGGTTAGGGGGTTTGGGGGAGGGTGAGGGTGGCTTGGAGGGGGCGGTGGTCGCTGTTGGGGAGGGTCAGCACCTGCACGGAGCGGACCGCTATCCGGTGGTCGACCAGGACGTGGTCGATGGTGACGGGTGGAATGAGGTCGCCGTCGTACGGGCCCCAGGTGCCGGTCAGACCCTGCCCTGTCGCGTCGGCGGCGTCGACGTAACCGCTGCGCAGCAGTGCCCGCAGTGGACTGTGGTCGAGGGTCGCGTTGAAGTCTCCGGCGAGGATCCGCAGGCCACCGTCCGGGGTGGCCGGTGGTTGGGCGGTCAGGTCGGCACGCCAGGCACCCACCTGGTCCAGCGCGTACGGTGCCGAGGGGTGGGCCGACTCGACGCGGACCGGGGGCCCGCCGGGGACGGACACCGTCGCGTACGCCTGACTGAAGCCCCAGCCGTCGAGGTTGCGTCGGACGCCGCCGTCGGTGATCGCCCACCGTGAGTAGAGCCCGGAGCCGGTGGTGCCGATCTCGGGGTTGAGTTGCCGGTGCGGCAGCAGCGTGGCGAGACCGAGTTGATCCAGGGCGGCCTGCGCGTCGGGCGTGAACTCCTGCACGGTGAGCACGTCCACCTGGTGTCGCCGGATGAGCTCCACCAGTGTCCGTGCGTCGCCGGCGCCGGCCAGCAGATTGGCGGTGAGCAGCCGAACCGTCGGCCCGGCCGCTGCCGGCTGCGGGTTGGCCAGCGCCCGAGGTGCGACGGCACCGAGCAACGCCACCGCCGCCAGGGCCGCGACCGCCGCCGGCCACCAGCGCCGCAGGGCGAGCGTGAGAGCCAGGACCAGCACGCTGACCCCCGCGACGTATGGCGTGAACGCGAGCGCCTGCACCAGCGGCCCCCGGTCCAGGCCGACCAGTCGGGCTACCGCCCAGAGGGCGGTGGGTACGACGGCAACCCAGCAGAGCGCAGTGCCGAGTCGGGCGTTCCGGTGCGCGGTTGGCGCGTCGACGATCACGAAGATGATCCTAGTAGGGCCCGGCGAAACCATTTCATGAATGGTGATGCGCTCACATTTCATCATTGTCTGACGGTTGGTTGACACCCCGGAAAAGCGAGATCAACTATTGACTGGTGGCTTTTTCCGGTGCTACGTTCCATCTGGCTTAAACGACGCAACTCTGAGTAGTAACAGCAGCTCAGAGGGGATGTAGATTGCTGAGAAATCAATCTCGTCGGGTGTGAGCAAGGCAGCTTTCCCCCGCCTAACTGTCGTCGTACGCCTATTTGTTGGCAGTCATCCGTCCCGCCCCGCGGGTCGGCCGAATTCGCACGCTCACACAAGGGGGACCTGTCATGAGCACATCCTTCCGACGTAAGGTGGCGGCGGTCACGTTCGCTGTCCTGGGGCTCAGTCTCGCCGGCGGGGGCATCGCTATCGCCCAGCCGTCGGCGAAGGCGCCGCAGGAAACGGTCCAGCCGGCCCGCGGCACGAACTCCCAGCCGCCGGTCAGCGCCGAGTCGGCGCGTCTCGCGAAAGCCGCGCTGAAGGCGAACGCGGCCACCCCACTGGTGGCCACCAACGTCTACACCGTCGTCAACTCCAACGGCACCAAGGCGCGCGGCACCGGCACCGTGGTCAAGTACGGCGTCGGGGAGTACGAGGTGATCTTCGGTCACAACGTCTCGGCCGGTGCCTTCCTGGCCACCCTGTCCCTGTCCGGCTCCTGCTGCATCCCGCCGGGCGGCGAGGTCTCGGTCGCCCCGCGGTTGCTGACGCCCAACGCGGTCTTCGTGCAGACCCGCAACTCGGCCGGGGTGCCGGCCAACCTGGGCTTCACCCTGCTCACCCACACACCCTGACCGACCCGACATCCGGCCCCCGTCGCATCCGGCACGGGGGCCGGATTCTGTCCGCTCAGCGCCGGCCGCTACCTCGGCCGGCCTGGCCGGGTAACGCGATCCACTCGGCTTTCGGTAACTCGGGGTGTCCCGATCATGCGGACGCCACGACTTCCCTGAAACCGAGCGGATCGGCCCGCTCATCGGCGTCGCTGTCGACCCGGGTCAGCTCCGCGTTGCCGTCGGCGACGGCAGCCTCGGCGAGATCGGCGAGGGCTGTCCTCGACCGGTTCGTGCCCGGTAGGGCATCCGGCGGTTGGTCACCTGCCGGTTGTGCGCTCCTCGGCGGGCTCGCGACGGTCGTCACCCTTGCGCGCGGCTCATCCCCGTTCCGGCCACTCCGGGCCGGTCCGGGCCGCACAATCCCACGTTTGCCGGACGTGTGCCCGGGAAGCAAGCACCGTGACGGACATCTCGGACACCCTGGCCAGCATGCCCAGCCCGGTCGATCCGGAGCCGACCGGCATCGAGCTGGAACAGACCCTCTTCGAGGTCAAACGCGTGATCGTCGGGCAGGATCGCCTCGTCGAACGCCTGCTCACCGCCCTGGTCGCCAACGGACACTGCCTCCTGGAGGGGGTGCCCGGCGTGGCCAAGACACTGGCCGCGCAGACCCTCGCGACGGTGGTCGGCGGCACCTTCTCCCGGATCCAGTTCACCCCGGACCTGGTGCCCTCCGACATCGTCGGCACCCGGATCTACCGGGCGTCCAAGGAGACCTTCGACATCGAGCTGGGCCCGATCATGGCCAACCTGGTGCTGGCCGACGAGATCAACCGGGCCCCGGCCAAGGTCCAGTCGGCGCTGCTGGAGGCGATGGCCGAACGGCAGGTCTCCATCGGCGGGCGCAGCTGGCCGGTGCCGGAGCCGTTCCTGGTGCTGGCCACCCAGAACCCGATCGAGTCCGAGGGGGTCTACCAGCTCCCGGAGGCGCAGCGTGACCGGTTCCTGATGAAGGTGGTCGTCGACTACCCCAGCGACGCCGACGAGCTGGCCATCCTCTACCGGATGAGCACCGACCGACCGACCCCGCGCCAGGTGCTCGACGCCCAACGGCTGCGGGACCTCCAGACCCACGCCGAGCGGGTCTTCGTCCACCACGCGTTGGCCGAGTACGTGGTGCGGCTGATCCTCGCCACCCGCGACCCGGGCCGGTTCGGGCTACCGGAGATCGCCCCGCTGTTGGCGTACGGGGCCAGCCCCCGAGCAACCCTGGGCCTGGTCGCGGCGGCCCGGGCGCAGGCTCTGCTGCGAGGGCGGGAGTACGTGCTGCCCGAGGACATCCGCGAACTGGCCGTCGACGTCCTCGCCCACCGGCTGGTGCTCTCCTTCGACGCGGTGGCGGACGGGGTGACGGCCGAGAGCGTGGTGCGACGGCTCGTCGAGGCGGTGCCGCCACCCCGGCTGGCCACCGGACACCCGCAGCAGACACCGGATCTGGCGGCGGCATGAGACGCGCCACCGCCGCGCCGGCCGACCCCGGCCTGGCCGAGCTGGCCCCGGACCAGCGCCTGCGTCGCCTGGAGCTGACCGTCACGCGCCGGCTGAATGGCCTGCTGCACGGCCAGTACCGTGGACTGCTGCCCGGTCCCGGCAGTGAACCCTCCGGCAGTCGCGAATACCGGCCGGGCGAGGACGAGGTGCGCCGGATGGACTGGGCGGTGACCGCCCGGACCGCCGTCCCGCACGTCCGGCAGGTCGACGCCGACCGGGAGCTGACCACCTGGCTGCTCGTCGACGGCAGCGCCAGCATGGAGTTCGGCACCGCCGAGCTGGACAAACGGGAACTGGCGGTGGCTGCCGTCGCGGCGGTCGGTTTCCTGACCGCGGGCGTCGGCAACCGCCTCGGCGCGCAGGTGCTGCGCGCCGACGGGGTCCGCCGCTTCCCGGCCCGCAGCGGGCGTACCCATCTGCTCTCCCTGCTCCGCGCGCTGCTCGCCGCCCCCCGGGCCACCGCGCCCACCGGCCGGCCGGCGCGAGTGCCGGCGACCCGACCGCCCGACCTGGCGGACGGGCTCGACGCGCTGCACCGGATCGCCAACCGGCGTGGGCTGGTCGTGGTGGTCTCCGACTTCCTCGACGGCCTGCCCGACGACGCCGCGCAGGCAGCACCCTGGGAGCGGACCATGCGCCGGCTGGCCGTCCGGCACCAGGTGCTGGCGATCGAGGTGACCGACCCCCGGGAGCTGGAACTACCGGACGTCGGCCTGATCACGCTCGTCGACCCGGAGACCGGTCGACACCGTGAGGTGTGCACATCGGACCGTGGGCTGCGCGAACGGTACGCCGAGGCCGCCACCGCCCAGCGCGAACAGGTCCACCAGGCGCTGCGCCGCAGCGGGGCCACCCATCTGCCGCTGCGCACCGACGGCGACTGGAGCGCCGACATCGTCCGGCACGTGCACGCCCAGCGTCGGCTGGCCGCCGCGCCGGTCGGCCGGCCCCGGGGAGGTGCCGCGTGATCTGGCAGTCGCCGCTGCGACTCTGGCTGCTGCTCGGCGTGCTCGCCCTGGTCGTCGCGTACCTGGTGCTGCAACGGCGACGCAGCCGGTACGCGGTCCGCTTCACCAACCTGCGGCTGCTGGACCGGGTGGCGCCGGAGCGGCCCGCCTGGCGCCGGCACGTACCGGCGGGGCTCTTCCTGGCCATGCTGGCGCTGCTCGTGGTCGGCTTCGCCCGGCCGAGCGCCGAGGTGCGGGTGCCCCGGGAACGGGCCACGGTGATGGTGGCGGTGGACGTCTCCACGTCGATGCTCGCCACCGACGTCGAACCGGACCGGCTGGCCGCCGCCAAGGAAGCCGCCCGGCGCTTCGTCAAGGGCCTGCCCGACGAGTTCAACGTCGGTCTCGTCGCGTTCGCCGGCAGTGCCGCCGTACTGGTGCCGCCGAGCACCGACCGGGACGCCCTCGACGAGGGGATCGACCGGCTCGCCGAGGGCATCACCGGCGTCCAGGGCACCGCGATCGGCGAGGCCATCAACACCTCACTCGGCGCGGTCAAGAGCCTCGACAGCGAGGCCGCGAAGGAGACCCCACCCGCCCGGGTCATCCTGCTCTCCGACGGTGCCAACACCTCCGGTATGGACCCCATGGAGGCGGCCGCGGAAGCGGTGAAGGCGGAGGTGCCGGTGCACTCGATCTCGTTCGGCACCCCGTCCGGGTTCGTCGACCGAGGTGGACGGCCCATTCAGGTGCCGGTGGACGGACAGACCCTCAGGGCGGTCGCCGAGGAGACCGGCGGCATGTTCCACGAGGCCAGCACCACCGACGAGCTGCGCGCCGTCTACGACGACATCGGCAGTTCGGTCGGCTACCGCACGGAGCGGCAGGACATCTCGGCCCGCTTCATCGGCCTCGGACTGGTGTTCGCCATGGGCGCCGCCGCCGGCTCGATGCGCTGGTTCTCCCGGCTGCCCTGACCGCCGCGCACCACCGACGTCGACAGTGAGGAGTACGCATGGCAGTGCAGACCGGACTGGGCGAACCGCGCGGTCCCTGGTTCATCTCACCGGAACTCGACCCGGACGGGCGCGGGTGGTGGGACGCTCCCGAGCGCGACCCGGGCGGGCGACGGCCCGGGCGGCTGTTCACCGTGTTGGCCGTGGTGGCGGTCTCGGCCGTCTCCGGTGCTCTCGCCGGCGGCGTGGTGGCCAGTCGGGACGGGGCTGGTGGCCCGGCCGCGGCGTCCGCCGCTCCGGTGCCGGCCGAGCTGGTCACCGCTGCCGCGCGGACCGTGCCCGGGGTGGTGTCGGTGCTGGCCGGCGGCGCGAGCAGCGGATCCGCGACCGGCTCCGGCTTCGCCGTGGACGACCAGCAGCACCTGATCACCAACGACCACATCCTGGCCAAGGGCGGCGGCGGACCGGTGACCGTCGAGCTGCCCGACGGCCGCCGGTTCGCCGCCGAGGTGGTCGGACGGGAACCGCGCAGCGACCTGGCGGTGCTGAAGGTGCCGGCGTCGGCCGGTCTCACCCCGCTGCCCCTGGCCAAGCCCGGCGCGACCCGGGTCGGTGAGCCGGTGCTCGCGGTCGGTTCGCCGCTCGGTCTGGCGGGGACGGTCACCGCCGGCATCGTCAGCGCGCTCGACCGGGAGGTGCGGCTCGGCAACAACCGGCACACGGCGGTGCAGACCGACGCGTCGATCAACCCCGGCAACTCCGGTGGGCCACTGGTCAACGCGCGCGGGGAGGTGGTCGGGGTGAACACCGCGATCGCCACCATCGATGGAAACGGCTCGATCGGCATCGGGTTCGCCATCCCGATCGACCAGGTGCAGCAGACCGCCGACACGATCATCGGCAAGGGCGGCTGAGCTGCGCGAACGCCCCGACGGGGCCAGCACTGTCGGATATCCGGCCGGACGGCATCGGACAATGGAAATATGACGCTCGGTATGGATACTGGCTGAGGTGGAGCGTCCTCTTCTCACGGTCCTCCTGCTGGTGGGCCTGGTCATCGGATGTGCAGTGGGGTCGGCGTACGCCCGGGCACGGCGTGGGTGGAACGATTACCAGACCGTCAAGAAATCGGTGCCAGGCGCTCGCCGTGGCGCCTGGTCACTGATCCGCGGCGTCGTCGTGAAGGCCGCGGTCATCGGGGTGCTGCTCTTCGGCGCGGTGGCGTACGCGGCCGTCGGCTCCGACGAGGAGACCGCTGGGCCCGCGCCCAGCCAGTCCCCGACGCAGAGTGAGCCTCCGCACCGATGACCCCCGGCAGGTCGTCGCGGGTTAGCCTCGGGACGTGGACGACGGACTGCGGGTGACCGACCGGTGGGTCGTCCCCGCCGGGGAGCTGCGGGAGCGCTTCTCCCGCTCGTCGGGGCCGGGCGGGCAGGGCGTGAACACCGCGGACTCCCGGGTCGAGCTGAGCTACGACCTGGCCAACTCGCCGACCGTGCCCGAGTGGCTGCGGTCGCGGGCGCTGGCCCGGCTGGCCAACCGCCTCGTCGACGGGGTGCTGACGATCGCCGCCAGCGAACACCGGGCCCAGTTGGCCAACCGGGAGGCGGCCCGGGCCCGGATGACAGCTCTGCTGCGGGAGGCCGCCGCGCCCCCACCGCCGGCCCGCCGTGCCACCCGCCCGTCACGCGGGGCCAAGGAACGCCGACTGGCCGAGAAGAAGCGCCAGTCCCAACGCAAACGAGATCGCCGCGCCGACGACGACTAGCCCGGCCGGGGCAGACAGTGACAGCGCCGCGCGGACGACCGGGCCGCTCTGGGACGGCGCCGCGCCGACGACGGCTAGGCCCCGACGGCGGCGAGCAGCCGATCACGCAGGAGGGCGGCACGCTCGGCGAAGCCGCGCTGCGCCGCCGCGTACTCCGCCCGGCCGTCCGGAGTCTCCACCCGCACCGGCGGGTAGCCGAGGGCCGCCAGGTCGTACGGGCTGGCCCGCATGTCCAGCGTGCGGATGTCCCGGGCCAGGTCGAACGCGTCGGCCACCAGCTCCGCGGGGACCAACGGCGACAACTTGTACGCCCACTTGTAGAGATCCATGTTGGCGTGCAGGCAACCTGGCTGCTCGTGCGCGTGCTGCGTCTCCCGGGTGGGGGTGAGCAGGTTCAGCGGGCGGGCCGGCGGCGTGAAGAACCGGAACGCGTCGAAGTGGCTGCACCGCACGCCCCGCTCCTCGACGATCTCGGCGGTGCGTTCCGCGCTGAGCCGCAGCGGCCAGGCGTTGTGCCGCAACTCCTCCCGGGTCTGCCGGTAGACCATCGCCCACTCGTGCATCCCGAAGCAGCCGAAGTGCGGCGCCCGTCCCCGGGTCGCCTCCAGCAGCGAGCGGATCCAGGCGATCGACTCCCCGCGCCGCGCGCGTACCCCCTCGGTGTCGAGGGTGACCCCGGCGGTGCCGGCGCGGTAGTCGCGGCCGAACTCGGCCGGGTCGGCGTCCCGTAGCTCGACCCCGGGCCCCGGATGCCAGCGCCGCAGCTGGGCCGGGCGGTGCGAGTAGTAGGTGAACAGGAAGTCGGCCACCGGATGCCGCTCACCGCGTCGTCGCCGGGCCAGGTGCGGGGTCAGCCAGACATCCACCCGCTCCTCGTGGGCCCGCCGGCGGGCCTGCCACTGCGCCGCGTCGAGCACGGCGGGGGCGAGGGCGGCGGTCACGCACCCCAGGGTACGACCGCCGCCCGCGCACCCGGTCAGGGCATCTGCACCCGGACGCCTGCGGAGAACACCCCGCTGCGCAGCTCCAACTGCTGGGGCGGGTCCCGCCCGTCGACGGTGAAGACCAGCGGGAGCACCATCCGGGTGCCCGCCGCCATCGGGTCGGCGAAGACGTCCCGACCCAGGTTCGCCGTCCGGGTGGCCGACTCGTCGGTGCTCACCCAGCGCCCACCGGGCAGGTACGCCCGTTGCAGCTCGCTGTGCCAGGGCTGGTGGTCGCCGGTGACGTTGCGCACCCCGACGGTGGCCTCGCAGCGTCGCCCGTCGGCCGGTGCGACACCGCCGCCGGCGGCCTTTCCGGCGGTGCCGGGCGCGCCGCAGGTCATCCGGTAGACGGTGAACTCGAACGCCGACTCGCGCAGCGGCACTCCCATCGCCCCGGCGACCCCGGTGCCCACCCACGCGCCGCTGGTGGGCTGCTTCTGTGTGTCGATAGCCGAGACCTGCCGGGTCGCCGTCCAACCCGCGGTGCCGACCACGCCGGCGAGCACCACCACGGCGGCACCCACCACCATCCAGACCGGCGGGGTACGCCGACGCCGCACCGGACTCGGGGCTGCCGGCCGGGGATAGACCGTCCCGCGACCATCCTCGGCGCCGCCGCCGGTGGCGAGCGCGGCAGCCGTCACCCGACGCCCGCGCCGACGTCGCCACACCCAGACCAGGGTGGCACCGATCAGCAGCAGGACCGCCAGTCCGGCGAGCAGCACCGGGTAGCGACGCCACGGCGGTGCCTCGCTCACCTCGGCCGCCGGTGCCGCTGCCGCCTGCCAGGTGGCCGTGGCGCAGTCGTACGGCCGGCTGCCGTCACTGGTGAACGCGCAGGTCGGCGCGGTCAGCGGCCGGCCCGGCGCGGTCGCCGCGAGCGCGGTGCCCAGGGTGGTGGTGCTGTGCGCGGGCAGCCGCAGCCGCCAGGTCACCTCGGTGGCCGATCCGCCGGCCGGGGTGGACCGGCCACCACCGCTGATCGCGGTCGTCGACGAGCCGGGCGGCAGTTCCTGACGCACCGTGGTCTCCAGCGGCGAGTTGCTCACGTTGCGCACCTGGATCCGGTACCTCGGTGCCGCGCTGCTCTCCGTCGCGACCGCCACGGTGACCTGTTGCGGGGGCGCCGAGGCGGGTGCCCGGGTCGGTGGTGCCATCGCCGGTGGCGCCGAGGGTGGGGTGGGCTCGGTCACCCGCGCGACCATCGCCACCGGCGGCCGGGTTCCCACCGGTGCTGGTGTGGCGGCCGGTGGTGCCGTGGCGGCCGGTGGTGCGGCGGCCGTCGGTTCTGGCGTGGCGGCCGGTGGTCGGTGCGCGGCCGCCGGTGGTCCTTGGGTGGCGGCCGGTGGTCGTGGCGTGGCCGCCGCCTCCGGGGCCGCCGTCGGCAGGGCCGGCACGGCGGCGAGGATGCCGAGGCAGTGCACGAACACTGCGAGGGCTCTGTGGTGTCGTGTCGATGCAGGCATACGAACGAACCTCCGGAGCCGACGCTAGGGGCCAGCCGGCTCCGTGCGGGTACGAAGTCGAGAAGTCCACCCCGGTCACCTCCGGCTCGGCTAGGGTGCCGCGCGGTGACGGGTTGAGCACACCCCACGGCCGGTCCTGGCCGGTCGGGGTGCCGGCGGCGCTAGATTGGCCGGGTGCGTATCGCTCGTTTCGCCCATGCCAAGGGAATGTCGTTCGGTGCCGTCGAAGGCGAAGCGGAGGCCGGGCCGCAGGGCCTGACCATCGCCGAGATCGAGGGCCACCCGTTCGGCAATCTCTCCTTCAGCGGGGCCCGTTGGGCCCTCTCCGACGTCCGGCTGCTCTCGCCGATCCTGCCCAGCAAGGTGGTCTGTGTCGGCCGCAACTACGCCGACCACGCCGCCGAGCTCGGCAACGAGGTGCCCAAGGAGCCGCTGCTCTTCCTCAAGCCGTCCACCTCGGTGATCGGCCCCCGGGACGCCATCCGACTGCCGATCTTCTCCAAGCAGGTCGAGCACGAGGCGGAACTCGCCGTCGTGATCGGGGCCCCGGGTGCGCGCCGCGCCGACCGCGCCGCCGCCGAACGGGCCATCTTCGGCTACACCTGCGCCAACGACGTCACCGCTCGGGACCTCCAGCGGTCGGACGGGCAGTGGACCCGGGCCAAGGGCTTCGACTCGTTCTGCCCGATCGGTCCGTGGATCACCACCGGGCTCGACGTGTCCGACCTGGAGATCCGGTGTGAGGTGGGTCGCAACCCGGAGGAGATGGAGGTACGCCAACTCGGCCGGACGAAGGACATGGTCTTCGACGTGCCGGGCCTGGTGTCGTACATCTCGCACGTCATGACCCTGCTGCCCGGCGACGTCGTTCTCACCGGCACTCCAGCCGGGGTTAGCCCGCTTGTCGAGGGGGATACGGTCACCGTGCGGATCGACGGCATCGGCGAGCTCACCAACCCGGTGGTTCCCGTCGCCTGATCCGTCTGATGCCCCTGTTTCCGCAGCTCACGGGTGGTTCGGGGGGATCGGATTTGGCCTGCCGGCACCGGGAGGGTAAAGTTCACTCCCGGCGCCGCAAGGGGCCAATGGGGTATGGGGTAATTGGCAGCCCGACTGATTCTGGTTCAGTTAGTCTAGGTTCGAGTCCTGGTACCCCAGCGCTGCTGGAATTCGCGAGAATGTCCAGACGCTGGATTCTGACGGAGTTCGACTCCGCCCCCTCGGGGGCGGAGGGTGGTCTTCGGTAGAGTGCAGCTCCTCCACCGCTAAGGTGGGGGAGCAAAAGTTGTTCTGGCCCCGTCGTCTAGCGGCCCAGGACGCCGCCCTCTCAAGGCGGTAGCGCCGGTTCGAATCCGGTCGGGGCTACAACGAGCACAGCCCGCCTCACCTCGTGAGGCGGGCTGTTTCGTGTCCGCCCGTCGGGCCCGGCCCGGCGTCCTGTGGGACCCTCGCGCGACAGCGCACCCCGCGCTCGCGCCCGGGTACGGTGCCGCTAGACTACATTCGCACCGCCCGCGAGGATGGTGAACGGAAAAGTTCTGGCCCCGTCGTCTAGCGGCCCAGGACGCCGCCCTCTCAAGGCGGTAGCGCCGGTTCGAATCCGGTCGGGGCTACAACCAAAGGCTCATCTCGCCGCCGCGAGATGAGCCTTTTCCCGTCCCACCCCCGTCCCACCCCACCCCACCGCCTCACCCCGGTTGATCATGAAGTTATTGCCCTCGCCCTCGGCGTGTCGTGACAATAACTTCATGATCAACGAGGGCGGGGCGGGCCGGGGGAGAGGGACGGCGGGGGTTAGAGGCCGGAGAGGCGTTGGCCGGCTCTTACCACTGCCATGGCGTGGCGTTCGCCGGGGCGGCGGCCCAGGCGCTCGATCGGGCCGGAGATGCTGACCGAGGCGATGACCCGGCCGGTGCGGTCGCGGATCGGGGCGGAGACGCTCGCCACACCGGCCTCCCGCTCGGCGACGCTCTGCGCCCAGCCGCGACGGCGTACCTCGGCGAGGGTGCGTCCGGTGAACTTGCTGCGCGGCAGCAGCGGCATGACCGCCTCCGGCGGCTCCCAGGCCAGCAGGATCTGGGCCGCTGAGCCGGCCGTCATCGGCAGCACCGAGCCGACCGGAACGGTGTCCCGTAGACCGCTGGCGCGTTCCGCCGCCGCCACGCAGATCCGCTCGTCGGCGCGGCGCAGATAGAGCTGCGCGCTCTCACCGGTGGCGTCGCGCAGCGCGGCCAGCAGCGGCTCGGCGGCGGTCAGCAGGACGTCCGGTGCGGCGTTCGCCAGCTCGCCCAGACGGGGGCCGGGCCGCCATCTGCCCTGGGTGTCCCGCACCAGCATTCGGTGGATCTCCAGGGCCTGGGCCAGGCGATGTGCTGTGGCCCGGGGCAGCTTGGTGCGTTCGACGAGTTCGGCCAGGCTGGCGCCGTCCACGCAGGCGGCCAGGATGACCACCGCCTTGTCGAGAACGCCGACACCGCTCATACTGTGTCCCACAAGCCGAAACTTACCTCCCAGAATTTAGGATGTCCAGATGGTGGGAGTCACTCCTGAGCCGAGGACCCTGGCCGAGAAGGTCTGGGACGCGCACGTCGTACGGTCCGCCGCCGGTGAGCCGGACCTGCTCTTCATCGACCTGCACCTGCTGCACGAGGTGACCAGCCCGCAGGCCTTCGACGGGCTGCGGCTCGCCGGGCGCCGGGTGCGTCGTACCGACCTGACCCTCGCGACCGAGGACCACAACACCCCGACCGGGTACGACGACCCGGCGTTCCGCCTCCGCCGTGGTGACCTGCTCACCATCGCGGACCCCACGTCGCGTACGCAGATCGAGACGTTGCGCCGCAACTGCGCGGAGTTCGGGGTGCGGCTGCACCCGCTCGGCGACGACAACCAGGGCATCGTGCACGTGATCGGCCCGCAGCTCGGTGTCACGCAGCCGGGCATGACGATCGTCTGTGGCGATTCGCACACCGCCACCCACGGCGCGTTCGGCGCGCTCGCCTTCGGCATCGGCACCAGCGAGGTGGAGCACGTGCTGGCCACCCAGACGCTGCCGCAGAGCCGGCCGAAGACGATGGCCGTGAACGTCACCGGCCGGCTCGCGCCCGGCGTGACCGCCAAGGACCTGGTGCTCGCGCTGATCACGCAGGTCGGCACCGGTGGAGGTCGTGGGCACATCGTCGAGTACCGCGGCGAGGCGATCCGCGCCCTCTCCATGGAGGGGCGGATGACCATCGCCAACATGTCCATCGAGTGGGGCGCCAAGGCCGGCATGATCGCGCCGGACGAGACCACCTTCGCGTACCTCAAGGGTCGACCCAACGCGCCGCAGGGCGCGGACTGGGACGCGGCGGTGGCGTGGTGGCGGACGCTGCCCTCCGACGAGGGCGCGCGCTTCGACGCCGAGGTGACCCTGGATGCCAGCCAGATCACGCCGTTCGTCACCTGGGGCACCAACCCGGGGCAGGGCGCGCCGTTGAGCGCGCCGGTGCCGGACCCGGAGGAGTTCGTCACCGACTCGGAGCGGGCCGCCGCGCGCCGCGCCCTGGAGTACATGGACCTGCGTCCCGGCACCCCGCTCCGGGAGCTGCCGATCGACGTGGTGTTCGTGGGTTCCTGCACGAACGGGCGTCTGGAGGACCTGCGGGCCGCCGCCGACGTGCTGCGTGGCCACCGGGTCGCCGACGGGGTGCGGATGCTCGTGGTGCCCGGCTCCGCCGCGGTGCGCGAGGCCGCCGAGGCCGAGGGCCTGGACAAGGTCTTCGCCGACGCCGGGGCGGAGTGGCGGTTCGCTGGCTGCTCCATGTGTCTGGGGATGAACCCCGACACGTTGAAGCCGGGCGAGCGCTCCGCCTCCACCTCGAACCGCAACTTCGAGGGCCGTCAGGGCCGGGGCGGGCGCACCCACCTGGTCTCCCCGCCGGTGGCCGCCGCCACCGCCGTGGTCGGCCGGCTGGCCGCCCCCGCCGACCTGTAGAAGGGACCGACGAGATGGACAAGTTCACCACCCACACCGGCACCGCCGTGCCGCTGCGCCGGTCCAACGTGGACACCGATCAGATCATCCCCGCCGTGTACCTCAAGCGGGTGACCCGGACAGGCTTCGCCGACGGGCTGTTCAGCGCCTGGCGGGAAGACCCGGCATTCGTGCTCAACGATGAAAACTATTCCGGGGCGTCGATCCTCATCGCCGGTCCGGAGTTCGGCACGGGGTCCTCCCGGGAACACGCCGTCTGGGCGCTACGGGACTGGGGCTTCCGCGCCGTGGTGGCCCCGCGCTTCGGTGACATCTTCCGCGGCAACGCTCTCAAGGAAGGTCTGTTGCCGGTCGAGTTGGAATTGAAAGCCGTCGAAGAGTTGTGGGACCTGGTCGAAGCGGATCCCACCACTGCGGTGACAGTCGACCTGACCGCCCGCCAGGTCCGGGCGGGGGATGCCAGCTGGTCGTTCCCGCTCGACGACTTCAGCCGTTGGCGCTTGCTGGAGGGCCTCGACGACATTGGACTCACCCTCCGCCACGCCGCCGACATCGACTCCTACGAGGCGCGCCGACTGCCCTTCCTGCCCTCCGTGGCATAGCCGTTAGGCCGTCCGCACAGCGGATTTCACCCCCATCGGTCCATCCGGTGGGGGTGAATCCGTTACGACACAAGGGCTTTTTTCTACCGAATGTTTGTGTCCAGGCAGCACAGGGCATACCGTGCGCGCAGAATGGCTCGCGACGAGTCAGTTGCACAATCGGGAGGAAGTCGTGAACAAGGCCGAGCTCATCGAGGCGCTCGCCGTTCGCCTGGGGGACCGGAAGATGGCGACGGCCGCGCTCGACGCGGTCCTCACCGAGGTCCAGGCGGCGGTCACCAAGGGCGAGAAGGTGGCGATCACCGGATTCGGAGCATTCGAAAAGCGTGTGCGTGGCGCGCGAACAGCGCGCAACCCGCGTACCGGCGAGGCGGTGAAGGTCAAGAAGACGTCAGTCCCGACCTTCCGCCCCGGCGCCGGGTTCAAGGAGATGGTGGCCAGCGGCAAGGTGCCGAAGGCCGCGGCGGCGACGAAGAAGACCGCCACCAGCACCGCCACGGCCAAGGCGGCGGGCACGAAGGCGACCGGCACCAAGGCGGCCACCGCCAAGGCGGCGGGCACCAAGGCGACCACGGCGAAGGCGGCCAGCAAGAAGACCGCCCCGGCCAAGGCGAGCAAGACCGCCACGGCGACCAAGACGGCCGCCAGCAAGAAGACCGCCCCGGCCAAGGCGAGCAAGACCACCACGGCGACCAAGACGGCCGCCAGCAAGAAGACCACAGCGGCGAAGAAGACCACCGCCGCGACCCGGTCGACCGCGGCGAAGAAGACCACCGCGGCGGCGAGCAAGAGCACGGCGGCCAAGAAGGCGCCGGCGAAGAAGGCTCCGGCCAAGAAGGCGGCCAGCAAGCGCTGACCGACAGGTACCGCGAGGGCGTCCACCGGTGGGTGGGCGCCCTTTCGGCGTACCAGGACGGCTTCTCGGCGTACGGGGACCGTTGACCGGGTTGGCCGGCTCGCGCAGAATCGCCGTGCCGGCCACCCCTGGGCCGGCCCGTCGACGGAAATGGGGCGCCGGTGCGCTACCGACAGCTCGCCACCGGCACGCTCGCGCTGGGCGTGCTCCTCCTCATCGACGTGCTGCGGGTCTGGCTGCCCGGCATCATCACCATCTTCGGCCAGGCGGCGTCCACCCCGGCCGAGCTGATGGGAGCGTTCGCCCTCGGTTGGTTCGTGCTCGCGATGGGCGCACCCGCCGTGGTCCGCCGGGTCGGCGCCCGCCCGGTCACCGTTGTCGCCGCCGTCGCGCTCGCCGTCGCCCGGCTCGCGCTCACCGCCGCTCCCGGCGGGCGTACACAGCTCTGGTTGGCCACCGCCGGTCTGCTCGCCGGGTTGGTCTGGCTGGTCGGCGTCGCGGCCGCCACCGACCGCCCGGTCCCGGGGCTGGCGTTGGGGTTCGCTGTCAACGCCGCCCTGCACGCGATGTTGGACACCGTCGACCTGGTCTGGCGGGGTGACTGGGTGGCCTGGCTGCTCAGCGCCGTCGCGGTGGCGGTGTTCCTGGCCGGCACGGCGCAACCCGGTCGGCGCGGCGGTGCGGGTGACGCCCTCGCCGGCCCCGCTGACGCCCCTGTCGGCCCCGCTGACGCCGCTGTCGGCCCTGGTGGTGGTCGGGCCTGGCTGCTGGCCGGGCCGGCGCTTCTGCTGGCCGGGATGGTGGCACTCTCCCCGGCACTGGCCCGAACCGGAATGTCGTACCTGGTCGCCGGAGAAGGGGTGGCTCGTTCGCCGCTGTTCGGCCTGGCACCGGTGCCGGTGGCGGTCGCCGCGTTCCTCTGCGCCGCGTTGACCCGGCCGCCGCGTGGGTGGGGCCGGGCGTATGGCCCGGTGGCGCTGCTCGCCGGCGCGGTGCTGTTCGCCCTCGACCGGGGCGACCTGCTCCTGCCGGCCGTCCTCCTCGCCGCGGTCGGCCTCGGTGCCTGCCTCGCGCTGACCGACGACACCGGCCAGCCCGCCGCCGACACCGCGAGCGCCGACACCGCGAGCGCCGACACCGGTGCCGCCCGGCGGGGGTACGCGGTCGCCGCCGGGATGCTCGTCTTCGCGGTGGGGGCGGTCGGCTACTACTCGGCCTACGACCTCGGCTACCCCAATGCGGCGGTGCCGGTGGTGGTGGCTGTGCTGATCGCCGCCGTGGCGTTCACCGCCCGCCCCGTCGTCGACCGGCTTCCCGGGCCGATTCCGCCGCTGCGGGCCGCCGCCGCGGTCACCGCGTTGGCCCTGCTGGCACCGGTGCTCGCCGACGAGGTGCCGGTGGCCAGCAACCGGGACGGCCCACCGGACCGGTTGACCGTGGTGGCGTACAACATCCGGATGGGTTTCGGGCTGGACGGCCGGTTCGACCTGGCCGGTCTCGCCGAGGTGGTCGCAGGGCAACGGCCCGACGTGGTGCTGCTCAGCGAGGTCGACCGGGCGTGGCTGCTCAACGGCGGGCACGACACCCTCGACCTGCTGGCCGACCGGCTCGGCATGCCCTACGTCTTCGGGCCGGCCGCCGACCCGGTCTGGGGTGACGCGGTGCTCAGCCGTTGGCCGGTGGACGATCCGCGGACCCTGCCGCTGGCCGCCGTCGGGGCGCCCACCGGCGCGCAGGCCCTCGCCGTCACGCTCGACCTCAGCGACGGTGTCCGCGCCGCCGTCGTCAGCACCCACCTGCAACCGCCGCCCGGCAAGGGCCCGGTGGTCCAGGCCCGCGCGGTCGCCGACTTCGCCACCCGGTACGCGGCCGGTCGGCCGTTGGTGGTGGCGGGTGACCTCAACACCGAACCGGGCGACGAGGCGTTCGGGGAGTTCACCAAGGCCGGCCTGGTCGACGCGTTGGCCGCCGCCCGACCACTGGCGACCAGCCCGGCGGACGACCCGCGCCAGCAGATCGACCACATCTTCGTCTCGCCCGGCCTGACCCCCGGCGATCCGGTCGCGCCGCGCAGCACCGCCAGCGACCACCTGCCGGTCGCGGTGACCCTGACCCTGCCGCCCCGCTGACGAAGGCGGGCCCTACAGGCGATCGGCGGCCAACAGCCGGTCGGCGGCGAAGGCGAGCAGCCAGCCGCCGCCCTTCGGCGTGGTGAAGTCCGCATCGGTGCGGCCGGTCAGTCGCTCCAGGGCGCCCGGCAGGACCTTGCCCTGACTGCACACCGCCGACTGCCCACCGGTGCCGGCCAACTCCAGCAGCCGGGCGGCGGTGTGCAGGATCTGCTCGTCGCCCTGCTGGCCGGGTTGCGGTTCGTCCAGGTCGCCACAGACCTCGATCGGCAGATCGAGCAACGCGGCGACCGGATCGAGTGTCTGCACGCACCGTCGCGGCGACGCCGACACCAGCCGGGCCGGCCGGATCAGGGCGATCAGCCCGGCCAGCGTGGTCGCCTGGGCCCACCCCTCGGCATCCAGGGGTCGCCCGACGTCCGGGCCGGACCAGGTGGCCCGCTTGCCGGCGTGCGCGTGCCGGACCAGCGCGACAGTCGCCGTCACCGACGGCAGCGCGGCGAACGCCGCCAACACCTCGGCGTCGTGCGGGTAGCTGACCAACCGGATCGCGTCGTCCACCGCGAGCCAGCGGATGTCGTCCACCTCGGTGTCCGGTTGGAAACCGCCACTGGCCGCCGCGAGCATCGACCAGTAGTCGACGAGCTTGGGTTGCCCCTCGCTGCGGTAGCGCACCGACGGCAGCCGCACCTGCGGCACGCCCCGCACGTCGGCCTCCTCGGCCACCTCACGGACCGCCGCGGCCAGCGCGTGCTCGCCCGGCTCCAACTTGCCCTTCGGCAGCGTCCAGTCGCCGTAACGGGGTCGGTGCACCACGCAGACGCGTACGCCGTCGTCGGTCGGCCGCCAGGCCACCCCGCCCGCTGCCCGGATGCCCGTCACGGCAGCCAACCGGTGCGCCGTCGCCGGGTGGCCCGGTGCCAGGCAGCCGGGAGGAGACTGCGCGTGCGGCGTACCGACTGGCGTTCCCGCTCGGCCAGCCGCCCGGCGGTGACGGCCAGCTCGTGGTCGTCCGGTCGCTCGGCGGCGATCTCCAGCCAGGTGTCCGCCGCCACCGCCGCGTCCTGGTGCTCGCCGAGCACGTCCTGCACCTGGGCGAGCGCGCGGGACAGCCGCCGTGCGCCCTTGCCGACCGTCGGGGCGACCGCGTTGACCGCGTACCGGGTCTGCTTGCCCTCCTTGCGGACGGCGTGCCAGCGCTCGTCCGGCGACTGCGCGTCGAGCCCGCCGACGCCGTCCGGCCCGGTCAACCGCCGCCAGGGGCGGGCTACCAGCGCGGGTAGCGCCTGCGCGGCCGGCGCTGCCGCCCCTCGGGTGAACCGGGGCGCGCGGGCGGCCAGCACCAGGGAGTCCACCAGGGCCAGGTAGCGCGCGGAGCGCAGCATCTCGTCGATCGCGGTGAGCGCCTGCCGCTGCCGTTCGGCGAGCACCTCGTCGAGCCGGTCCACAACGCCCCGGTCGAGCGGGCTCAGCGGATCGGCGTCGGCGGTACGGCGCAGCCGCGCGCGCAGCACCTCGGCGTCGCGGGCCGCGCCGAGCACGCCGGCCAGCCAGCGCAGCTCGGTGCGCAGCGGGCGGGACCAGGTCCTTCGCAGTAACGGTTTGAAGGTGCGCAGGTCACTGCGCAGGCGTCGGCAGGCCACCCGCATCTGATGCACGGCGGTGTCGCCACCGGCGGCCGGGGCGCGCAGCCGGACCAGCGGATCGTGCGCCAACAGCCGGCGGATCTCCTTGCGGAGCGACTCGGTCACCACGTCACCGGCGTTCGGCTCGGCGGTCAGCCCGGCCGGCGCGACCAGATCCGGATCGGCCTGCGCCGTCGCGCCCAGCGCCCGTACGTGCTTCGGCGTGAACGACCCGCCCTGGGCGCCGGCCTCGCGCAGCACCCCGCCGACCCGGTCGAGCAGCTCCCGGTCGCCGGCCTTCAGCTCCACCTCCACCTCGCGGAAGGTGTCGGTGGTGGTGCCGGAGTCGTCGAGCACTGTCACCCGGTCGTCCACCACCTCGGCGAGCACGGTGCCGGCCCGGTCACACACCTCGTACGCGTGCCGCACCGTACGGACCACCGTCACCGGGGCCAGCGGCGCACCCCGGTGCAGGACGGTGACCAGCCCCACCAGCTCCGGCGGCGGCTGCCCCTTGGACCCGGGACGGGAGATTTCGTGCCGGACGCCCGGGGTCCCGGTCGGCAGTTTCACGGTCCAGGGCAGCTCGTCACCCTTGCGGTGGCGCAGCGAGGCGCCGGACCGGGCCAGCCGCAGGTCGACGGTGTCGAGGTAGCGGGCGACGAGCGTCACCGGAGGCAGTTCCCGGACCCGGCCGCCGGCCGGGGCCGTGCCGGCCAGGTCCGGCAGCGCGTAGGCGTCGTCCACCTCGTACTTCTGCTCCTCCTCGACCATCAGCTCAGCCTATGCGCTGCGCGGTCAGCTGGCCGTGCCACCGACGCGGCGCAGCAGCAGTTCCTGCAGATGGGCCCGGGCCGCATTGTCACCGCCGGTACGCCGGGTCCAGGTCCCGTCGCCGGCCAGCTCGAACGCGTCCACGTCGGGGCTCATCGCTGCGGTGAGCACCTGGTCCAACTCGGCGCGGGCGATCGGGTCGCTCACCTGCACCAGCGCCTCCACCCGCCGGTCCAGGTTGCGGTGCATGAGGTCGGCCGAGCCCATCCAGAACTCGGCCTCACCGTTGTTGCCGAACCGGAAGACCCGGGAGTGCTCCAAAAACCGGCCGAGGATCGAGCGGACCCGGATGTTCTCCGACAGCCCCGGCACCCCCGGGCGCAGCGTGCACATGCCCCGGATGAGCAGGTCGACGTGGACGCCGGCCTGGGAGGCGCGGTACAGCGCGTCGGTCACCCCCTCGTCCACCAGGGAGTTGACCTTGAACTGGACCAGGCCGGGCATACCCAGGCGGACGTGCGAGATCTCCCGCTCGATCCGCTCGATGAGGCCGCTGCGGATGCCCTGCGGGGCGACCAGCAACCGCCGGTACGCGGTCTGCCGGCTGTACCCGGTGAGCACGTTGAACAGGTCGGTGAGGTCGGCGCCGATCTCCGGGTCGGCGGTGAGCATGCCGAAGTCCTCGTACAGCCGGGCCGTCTTCGGGTGGTAGTTGCCGGTGCCGATGTGGCAGTAGCGACGGATTTGGTTGCCCTCCTGCCGGACCACCAGCGCGGTCTTGCAGTGCGTCTTCAGGCCGACCAGGCCGTAGACGACGTGGCAGCCGGCGCGTTCCAGCGTGCGGGCCCAGCCGATGTTCGCCACCTCGTCGAAGCGGGCCTTCACCTCCACCAGCACCACCACCTGCTTGCCGGCGGCGGCCGCGTCGACGAGCGCGTCGACGATCGGGGAGTCGCCGCTGGTCCGGTAGAGGGTCTGCTTGATGGCCAGCACGTTCGGGTCGGCGGCGGCCTGCTCGATGAAGCGCTGCACGCTGGTGGCGAACGAGTGGTACGGGTGGTGCACCAGGATGTCCCCGTCGCGCAGGGTGGCGAAGACGCTGCGCGGCACCTCGCCCTCGGCGAGCCGGGGATGGGTGGCCGGCACGAACGGCGGGTCCTTCAGGTCCGGCCGGTCCGCCTCCCCGTAGACCTGCCACAGCGCGGACAGGTCCAGCAGGCCGGGCACCCGGAGCACGTCCTGGTCGTCCATGTCCAACTCGCGGACGAGCAGCTCCAACATGTGGTCGGAGATGGACGCGGCGACCTCCAGCCGGACCGGCGGACCGAACCGCCGTCGGGCCAACTCCCGCTCCAGGGCCTGGAGCAGATCCTCGTCGCGGTCCTCGTCGACCTCCACCTCGGCGTTGCGGGTGACCCGGAACAGGTGGCACTCGACCACCTGCATGCCGCTGAACAGCTGCCCCAGGTGCACCGAGATGAGGTCCTCCACCGGCAACATCCGGACGCCCGGCTGGTCCCGGTCCACCCGGACGAAGCGGGGAACGTTGTTGGGCACCTTCACCCGGGCGAACAGCTCCGAACCGCCGTCGGGGTCACGGACCGCCACCGCCAGGTTCAGCGACCGCCCCGAGATGTACGGGAACGGGTGCGCCGGGTCCACCGCGAGCGGGGTCAGCACCGGAAAGATGTGCTCCCGGAAGTAGGTGCGTAGCCGCTCCCGCTCGCCGTCGCCCAGATCGCCCCAGCGCAGGATGCGGATGCCCTCGTCGGCCAGCTTGGGCAGCACGTCGTCGACGAAGCAGGCGGCGTGCCGGGCGCCCAGCGCGGCGGTCCGTTCGGCGATCAGCTCCAACTGCGTACGTAGGGGCAACCGGTCCCCGCCGCGCACCGGAAGGCCGGCGGAGAGCCGCCGCTTCAGCCCGGCGATGCGCACCATGTAGAACTCGTCGAGATTGCTGGCGAAGATGGCCAGGAACTTGGCCCGCTCCAGCAGCGGGGTGGCCTGGTCCTCGGCCAGGGTGAGCACCCGGGCGTTGAAGTCGAGCCAGGACAGCTCCCGGTTGAGGAACCGGTCCTCGGGCAGCGGCGGGGGCGTCGGCTCGTCGTCCTCCACCACGGGGTTCGGCAGGCCGTCCGACAGGACCGGGTGTACGTCGGCAGGGGTTCGGGGCGTGCCTTCGATCGCCGGCTCGGGTTCGATGACCTCGTCCAGCCCGGAGGAGGCGGCTCCGGGATCGTCGGCGAGCGTGTCGGCGCGGGCGGCACCGGCACGTTCGGCGCGGGACGGGCGGAAGCGCCCGTCGGCGCCGCGCGTACGGGAGCCGTTGCGGAGGTCGGTGGCGGGCGGGCGGGCCGGCTGCTCGCGAGGGGTGCTCACCCGCTCATAATCACCCGATTACGGTAAACGCAAAATGAACTTGGGCTCGCCGGCTCAGATCATCGTCGGCAATGTCACCCGGACGACCTCGCCGTCGGGATCGGTGTCGATGTGGACGCGCTGCCCGAGGCGGAGAAGCCGCAGCCCGGAGGCGTCGAACGCCCGAGCGGGGAAACGCATCTCGGTGCCGTCGTCGAGCAGCAGGACACCGCTGCGCGTCGCCGCGTCGTAGCTGGCCACCGTGCCCTGCATGCTGGCACCGTACACCGGGCGGTCCGGCCGGGGGCGCGGGCTCGGCTCAGCGGGCTCGGCTCAGCGGGTTCGGCTCAGCGGGCTCGGACGAGCGGGCTCGGACGAGCGGGCGGCTCAGCCTGCGGCGCGGGCGGGACGACCGGCGGCCACCAGCGCGGCCGTGCGCGGCCCCAGCCCGAGCCGGGCGGCGGCGGCCAGGTCCGCGGCGGTGTCCACGTCCCGGCGCAGGCTGGGCCAGTCGCCGTCGAGCGGCAGCGCCCCGCTCGCCGCGTGCGCGACCGCCGAGCCCACCCCGAAACGCGGATCCAGCGGCACACCCGGCCCGGCGGTGAGCAGCACCGTGCCCCCGCCGGGCGCGTCCGGCAGGAACCGGCGTACCCCGGCTCGGCCGTTCTGCGCCGCCAGCAGCGCGCCGGCCAACTCGGCCGGGCGCAGCGCCGGCACGTCAGCGGTGATCCCGGCCACCCACCCGGCGGCGGCCCGGGCCGCACCGTGCCGGAACGCGGCGTTCAGGCCGGCATCCGGCTCGTCCGGCAGCACCCCCGCGCCGGCGGCCCGCGCCGCCCCCGCCACCCGGGCGTCGTCGGTCACCACCAGGACCTCGGCGACCACCGGGCAGGCCAGCACCGCGCGGAGCGTGTCGGCCGCCAGGGCCAGCGCCAACTCCTCATGCGGTACGCCGGGCAGCGCGCCTCGCAGCCGGCTCTTGGCCACGGTCAGCCGCTTCACCGGCACCACCACGGCCCACCTCGGCTGAGTCACGTCCGCAATCCTGCCAGCCGGGCGGCGGGCCCCTCGCTGGCCGTACCGGGGGCGAGCAGGCATGATTTCCGCTGCGGGCGTCGCGGGCGGGATTTCGCGGCGGGTTGGGGCGCGACGAGGAGGCACAGTGGCACGGCGGAGGCTGGGGTTCTGGCAACGGTTCGCCGTGTGGCTGGTGAAGCCGGTGATGACCGTCTGGACCCGGCGTACCTGGCGTGGTCAGGAACATCTCCACGGCGACGGCGGCGTGATCATCGTGGCGAACCACATCTCCCACGCCGACCCGCTGGTGTCCGCGCACTTCATCTACGACTCCGGGCGTTGGCCGCAGTACCTGGGCAAGGCCAGCGTGTTCCGGGTGCCGGTGGTGGGCTGGATTCTGCACCGGTGCCGGCAGATCCCGGTCGAGCGGGGCAGCGTGGACGCCGTCCGCTCGCTGGACGCACTGGTCGCCGCGCTCGACGAGGGCGGCGCGGTCGTGATCTACCCTGAGGGCACCACCACGCGACAGCCGGAGCTCTGGCCGATGAAGGCCAAGACCGGCGCGGCCCGCCTGGCCCTGGCCACCGGCGCCCCGGTCGTACCGGTGGTGATGTGGGGGCCGGAACGGATCTTCGACCCGCGGACGACCCGTGTCAGCCTGCGCCCCCGGATCCCGGTGACCGTTGCCGCCGGGGAGCCGATCGACCTGAGCCGGTGGGCGGACGCCCAGCCGACCCGGGCCACCCTCGAGGAGATGACGGACACCATCATGTTGCGGCTGCGGGACATGCTCGCCGAGATCCGTGGCGGTACCCCGCCGCCACTGTGGGAGCGACCGGCCCGACCGTCCGTCAGCCCCGAGCAGCGGGACGATGCGGCATGAGCGAGCGAAGCGAGCGAATCATCGGGCTCAGTGGTGCCGTTCAGGCCGCCGCGCAGCGAAGCGGAGCGGTGGCATGAGCGGTCATGTTGCGGTGCTCGGTGCCGGTTCCTGGGGCACCGCGTTCGCCAAGATCCTCGCGGACGCGGGGCGGGACGTGACGGTGTGGGCCCGGCGGGCGCCCGTCGCCGAGAGCATCCGCACCGAGCGCCGTAATCCGGAGTACCTGCCCGACCTGCTGCTCCCGGCCCGGGTCACCGCCACCGCCGACGCCGCCGAGGCGATCACCGGGGCCGAGGTGGTGGTGTTGGCGGTGCCGTCGCAGACGCTGCGCGGCAACCTCGCCGAATGGGCCGGTCACCTGCACCCGGATTCCACCCTGGTGTCGCTGATGAAGGGCATCGAGCTGGGCACCACCAAGCGGATGAGCGAGGTCATCGTGGAGACCGCCGGGGTCGCCGCGGACCGGGTGGTCGTCGTGTCCGGCCCGAACCTGGCCCCGGAGATCGCCGCCGAGCAGCCCGCCGCGACGGTGGTCGCCGGGACGAACAGCGCCCGCGCCACGCTCGTCCAGTCGTCGATCCGAACGCCGTACCTGCGCCCCTACACGAACGACGACGTGATCGGCTGTGAGCTGGGTGGGGCGGTCAAGAACGTGATCGCCCTGTCGTACGGCATCGCCACCGCGATGGGCTTCGGCGACAACACCCGGGCCATGCTGATGACCCGCGGGCTGGCCGAGACGGCCCGACTGGGCGTGGCGCTCGGCGCGGACCCGATCACCTTCGCCGGCCTCGCCGGCATGGGCGACCTGGTCGCGTCCTGCTCGTCCCCGCTGGCCCGCAACCGCACCTTCGGCGAGCATCTGGGCCGGGGTGAGACGCTGGAGCAGGCCCAGACCGCCACCCGGCAGACCGCCGAGGGCGTGAAGAGTTGCCTGGCGATCCGCGACCTGGCCCGGGCGCACGGCGTGGAGATGCCGATCACCGAGCACGTCGAGCGGATCTGCCACGAGGGGATGGATCCGCGGCTCGCCGTGGAGACCCTGATGAGCCGCACCGCCAAACCCGAGTCGTACGAGTGAGGAACCCGATGAGCGAGTGGGGGGACGGCACCCGCTGCGTACGTGCTGGCCTGCCCGAGCCGGCACCGGGGGACCCGTTCCTGCCCGGGCCGGTCTTCGCCGCGCCGTACCACCTCGACCCGTTCGAGGGTCAGGGCACGTCACCGAACGGCTACGGTCGCCCCGACAACCCGACCCGCCGGCTCTTGGAGGTGGCGGTGGGCGAGCTGGAGGGCGGTGACTGCCGGGTCTTCGCGACCGGTCAGGCGGCCATCACCGGCCTGCTGCTCACCCTGCTGCGGCCGGGGGACACGGTGGTGCTCCCCACCGACGGATACTTCCCGGTCCGGGCGTTCGCCACCGGCGTGCTGGAGGCGATCGGCGTACGGGTGCTGTTCGTGCCGACCGTCGGGCCGTACCCGTCGTTCGAGGGCGTCCGGCTGGTGCTGGTGGAGACGCCCGCCAACCCGGGCCTCGACGTGGTCGACGTGGCGGCCCTGGCCGAGCGGGCGCACGCCGCCGGCGCGCTGCTGGCGGTGGACAACACCACCGCCACCCCGCTCGGACAACGCCCGCTGGATCTGGGTGCCGACCTGGTGGTCGCCTCCGGGACGAAGGCGCTCACCGGCCACTCCGACCTGCTGCTGGGCTATCTGGCCAGCCGCTCCACCGAGCTGATCGACGCGGTGACGACCTGGCGTACCACCACCGGGGCGGTTCCGGGCGCGTTCGACTCCTGGCTGGCCCACCGGTCACTGGCCACTCTCGACCTGCGGTTGGCGCGGCAGAGCGCTAACGCCGCCGCGGTCGTCGAGCTGCTCGCCGGCCGGTCGGACGTGACCGGCCTGCGGTGGCCGGGGCGGCCGGACGACCCGGCGTACCCGGTGGCCTCGGCGCAGATGCGCCGGATACCGGGGGTGCTCTCGTTCGACCTGGGCGACGCCGACCGGGTGGGCCGTTTCGTCGAGGCCGCCCGGTTGGTGGCGGCGGCGACCTCCTTCGGTGGCCTGCACACCACGGCGGACCGGCGGGCGCAGTGGGGCGACGACACCGCTCCCGGCTTCGTCCGGCTCTCCTGCGGCGCGGAGGACACTGCGGACCTGGTGGCGGACATCGCCGCCGCGCTCGACGTGGCCGGACCGGTTTGACGTCTCCGTCCCCCGCCGAGCGGGCCGCTCTCGTGAGCCGGCTGCGGGCCGCCGGTTGCGTCTACGCCGAGGACGAGGCCGAGTTGCTGCTGGCCGCCGCGCGCAGCCCGGCGGCGTTGGCCGACCTGATCGACCGTCGGGTGGCGGGCGCTCCGTTGGAATACCTGCTCGGCTGGGCGGAGTTCTGCGGCCTGCGGATAGCCGTCGACGAGGGCGTCTTCGTGCCCCGGGCCCGGACCGCGCTGCTGGTCGAGATGGCTGCCGAGTTGACCGGCGCGGCGCCGGCCGTGGTCGACCTCTGCTGCGGATCCGGTGCCACCACCGTCGCGCTGGCACATCGGCTCGGGCCGCGCTGGTTGGGCGCCGCCGACATCGACCCGGCGGCCGTGGCGTGTGCGCGTCGCAACGTCGCCGGGTTGAACGTCGAGGTGTACGAGGGTGACCTCTTCGCTCCGCTGCCCGAGCGGTGGCGGGGTCGGCTGGACCTGGTGGTCGCCAACGCCCCGTACGTGCCGACCGACGCGGTCGCGCTGATGCCGCCGGAGGCGCGGCTGCACGAGGCCCCGGTGGCGCTCGACGGCGGCCCGGACGGGCTCTCCGTGTTGCGCCGGGTCGGTGTCGACGCGGCCGGTTGGCTCGCCCCCGGCGGTCACCTGGTGGTGGAAGTCGGCACCACCCAGATCGACGCCCTCTGCGACGCCTTCGGCGAAGCCGGCCTGATCCCCACCGTCCACCACAACGAAGACCTGGACGCCACCGCCCTAACCGCCGGCCGCCCCGCCTAACCCACCCCCGGCGCCCGTGCCCCCCGGACCCGCAACCCCCTGACCCGCGTCGATCATGGAGTTGTGGTGCCTGGTTGGTGCGGGTATGAGTCATTTGTCCCCCACCACAACTCCATGATCGACCCAGCCGGGCTGTCCGGTTTGTGGCCACGGTGAGGCTGGTGGAGCGCCCGGGCGTGGCGGGGGAGAGGGGTTGGCACTAGCCTCGGCTCACACTCATGACGGCAGGAGGCGGTTTCGGTGGGCAGCGCAGGGGTGCCGGTGGTCGTCGGCCTGGACAACGGCGGCACCAGCAACAACGCCACGGTGCTGACGATGGACGGCCGTTTCCTGGTGGACGGGCTGCTGGAGATCCCGAGCGAGGTGCGGGCCGGGCCGGAGGCGGCGATCGAGGCGTTGGCTCAGGCGTTCGACGGCGCCCTGGCGCAGACCGGCGTGCCGCGTGACCTGGTCCAGGCGGTCGGGCTGGACACTCCCGGCCCGGCCAGCGCCGACGGCGTCATCTCGTCGCGGGGCTCCACCAACTTCTCCCAGCCGGCCTGGCGCGGCTTCGACGTACGCGGGGCGCTGGAGCGACGGCTCGGGCTGCCGGTGATCTATCACAACGACGGCAACGCGGCAGCGCTCTACGCCCACCACGTCTACTTCGGCGCCGACGCGATGAGCCGCTCGTCGGTGTCCGCGATCGTCGGCACCGGCCTGGGGGGCGGTGTGGTCGAGAGCGGTCGAGTGATCGCCGGTGCGGCCGGGATGGCGGGGGAGCTGGGCCACGTGCACATCCCGCTGAGCAGGTTGCTCGGCCCGGGTCAGCCGGAGCCCACCTGTGCCTGCGGCTTCACCGGAGACGTCGAGAGCGTCGCCTCGCTGACCGGCATCGAACGCAACCTGCTGCCGTACTGGCTGACCCGGTACCCCGACCATCCGCTCGCCGTCGAGCCGTTGGCCCGGGCGGCAAAGCTGGTCCGGGGGTACGGCGAGCGGGAGGACGCTCTCGCGCGGGACCTCTTCACGCAGCAGGCGATGGCGCTGGGGCGGCTGTTCACCGTCGCCGCGAACTTCAGCGACCCGCACGCGTACTTCGTCGGCGGCGGAGTGGTGGAGGCGGCACCGGAGTTCCGCGACTGGTTCCTGGCGACGGTCCGCGAGCACACGGTGCTCCGCGAGGAGCAGGCGGCGGTGGCCACCTTCGCCCTGGTGCCGGATCGGGACATGGCCGGTGCCCGAGGGGTCGCGATCGCCGCGCTGGAGGCGCTACGCGCCGCTCCGGAGCCCCGCCCGCTGGTTGCCTGAGCCGGCGCGGGCCTCGGCCCGCACCGGCCCGGCACCTCCGGTCAACACACAGGTGCCGCCTGGTCGAGGGCGGCCCAGGCGGCACCTGCGGTCAGTGGTGCGGTGCCGCCTGGGCGAGGGCGGCCCGGGCGGCACCTCCGGTCAGGGCTGCGGCGGCGCCTGGGCGAAGGCGGCCCAGGCCGCCGTTGGGAACAGCAGGGCCGGGCCGGCCGGGTCCTTGGAGTCGCGCACGGCAACGAGCCGCGGGATCGCGGCCACCTCCACGCAGGCGCCTTCGTCGCCGCTGCGGCTGCTCTTGCGCCACCGCGCCGTGGCCAAGGCCGCTGTGATCATCGGGGTCATCGGGTCCTACCGTCCCTTCAGGACTGACAGGAGCATCTCGCGGCTGTCCGCCGGGCTGAGCGCCACGCTTCGGAGATGCTCCATGATCTTGGTGCAGGTACGCGTCTCGCCCGCGCGGTCGAGGATCATCTGACCCGCGACGGTCTCCACCGAGGCGATGATCGGGTCCTCCGGGTCGGCGAACTCGAGGATGTGCAGGGAACCCCGGGTGCCCCGGTGGTAGCCGGCGGAGAGCGGGATCACCTGGACGCTGATGTTCGGCAACTCGGCCATCTTGACCAGGTGCCGTAGTTGCCCATTCATCACCGACTGGTCACCGACCGGCCGGAGCAGCGCGCCCTCGTCGATGATCGCGTCGAGGATGGGCGGCTGGTCGGCGGTGAGCCGCTGTTGTCGGTCGAGCCGGATCTTGACCCGCTGCTCCACCAGGTCGTCGCCGAGGGTGTGCGGCCCGCCGCGCATCACGCCACGGATGTAGTCGGCGGTCTGCAACAGGCCGGGCACCACCGAGGGCTCGAAGTTGGCGATGGCGGTCGCCTCGGCCTCCAGTGCGATGAAGTCGATGGTGCGTGGATCCAGCAGGTAGGAGTACGACACCCACCAGCCGGGCTTACGGGCGTCCTTGGCGAGCTGCACCGCCGCAGCCACCTCCTCGGCACTCACCCCGTACGACGTGAGCAGGGCGCGCACGGTGGCGGGGCTGATCAGGGTCTGGGCGTTCTCGTAGCGGGAGAGGGTGCTGCGGGTGCTGTTGATCTCGTCCGCCGCGGTCTCCAGCGTCAGCCCGGCGGCTTCCCGGTGGTGGCGCAGGGCGATGCCGAGCCGGCGGGCGCGGGCGGTCTTCGGGGCCATGCATCGATGGTCGCATACATTTGCGGGAACGTCTGCATGAGAGAACGTCGATGGGAGTTGCATTCACGCCTATACACGTGTCAATCTGTTATGGCGTCCTCACCGCCGGTTGTCGTGGCGACGGTGGTGGTGAGCGACCGGAGGGGATGGGGCGCGCGGCGATCGGGTTTCTCCCCCGTACCCGATCGTCGCGTGCCGCCCCTCCACCCCGGCCTGCCGGAAGGAGACGACGTGCGAACCCGCCCGGAGCCCTCCGCCGTACCCTCGGGCGGAGTGCGATGACCCGCTTCCTCGTGGTGCTCACCGACGTGCGTCCCGTCGAGGGCGTCAACCGCAACGAGCGGGTCGCGCCGGAACGGCGCCGGCAGGTCGTCGGCGCCAGCAGTCGGGAGGCCGCCGACCGCATCGCCGGAGCGTTCATGGCGCTGGGCATGGTGCGGGCCGGCCGGCAGCGGGTGAAGGTGATCGCGGTTGGCCGCCGGCACTCCCGGGACTGAACAGCCCCAGGTCGGCGGTCGGTGACACAGCTACCGCCCGATTACGCACCGTATATCCTCTCCTGACTGGTTGCCGTGTCGTCCCGTGGCTCGCCGGGTATCGCCTCGCCCTGCGGCCACGCACAGTAAGGTCAACCGGGTGAGCGCCACCGGCGAGCACGACCAGCCGCAGTCGCGTACGAAGAGGTGACCGGAGTGACCACCCCAGGCAAGACCCGCGTGGCGATCGTCTTCGGCGGACGCAGCCCGGAGCACGGCATCTCCTGCGTCAGCGCCGGCAGCGTGTTCGGCGCACTCGACCCGGACGAGTTCGAGGTGGTGCCGGTGGGCATCACCCGGGCCGGCCAGTGGGTGCTGACCAACGGAGACCCCGCCCAGCTCGCGATCAACGCCCGTCAGCTGCCGGAGATCACCGCCGACTCGGGTGACGACATCGTGCTGCGCGCCGACCCCACCGGTAACGGGCTGATGGTGCTCGACCCGACCGAGGGCCCCCGGGCGCTGGCCGACGTGGACGTGGTCTTCCCGGTGCTGCACGGCACCTACGGCGAGGACGGCACCATCCAGGGAATGCTGGAGATGGCCGGCATCCCCTACGTCGGGGCGAACGTGTTCGCCTCTGCGGCCGCCATGGACAAGGAGTTCACCAAGAAGCTCTGTGCCGTCGAGGGCATCCCGGTCGGCACGTACGCCGTGCTGCGCAACGGCATGACGCTCAGCGAGCAGGACAAGGAGCGGCTCGGCCTGCCGGTCTTCGTCAAGCCGTCCCGGGCCGGTTCGTCGTTCGGCGTCAGCAAGGTCACCGACTGGGCCGAGTTGGATGCGGCCGTCGCCGCCGCCCGGCAGTTCGACCCGAAGGTCATCATCGAGGCCGCGATCGTCGGCCGCGAGATCGAGTGCGGGGTGCTGGAGGGCGAGGCCGGTGGCACGCCAGAGGCGTCCGTGCTGGCCGAGGTGCGGGTCGTCGCCGACCACGACTTCTACGACTTCGAGGCGAAGTACCTCGACGACTCCTGCGAGTACGACATTCCGGCCAACCTGCCGGAGAAGGTGACCCGCCAGGTGCAGGAGTACGCGGTCCGCGCGTTCACCGCGCTGGACTGCGCCGGTCTGGCCCGGGCCGACTTCTTCGTCACCGACGAGCTGGACGTCTACCTCAACGAGATCAACACGATGCCCGGCTTCACTCCGACGTCGATGTTCCCGCGGATGTGGGCGGCCTCCGGCCTGGAGTACCCGAAGCTGGTCAACCGGCTGATCCGTACCGCCCAGCGGCGCGGCGTCGGTCTGCACTGAGCAGTCCGAACCCCGCCCGCGCCGGTCAGCCGGCGCGGGCGGGGTCGGTTCGGGTTCAGCGCTGGCAGCCGGACGGGATCGCCCCGCCGGAGGGCACGCTCGCCACGATCGTGCTGGAGATCGTCGGCAACCACTGCAACGGCTGCTCGTACGAGCGCGGAACGCGCACGGTGATCAGCGTCTCCCGGTCGACAGTGGAGAGGACCGCCGCGTCGGCCTGGTCGGCCAGGTGCCAACAGACCCGGTTGACCGTCCAGACCTCGTCGGTGCTGGGAAACGTCGGCTCGGTGCCGCCGCAGGCCACGGTGAGCGCGGGGTCGCCGTAGGCGGCGTTCTGCTCCGGGCCGGCGGTGACCGGTCGCTGGGCCAGGTCGCGGATGTTCGCCGGAAGCTGCGAGAGCAGGGCCCGGCAGACCGTGGCCGGGCGGGCGGCCAGCGCCGGGGCGGCCATCTCCACCGGGGTGGTGGACTGCAACCGGGCGGTGGTCGCGGAGGGCGTCGGCGCGGCGGCCGGCGCGTCCGGACTGAGCTTGCTGAAGGCCAGCACGGCCACCAGCAGCGTGATCGGCAAGGCGATCAACGTGGCCAGCAGAGCCGCGCCACGCATGGTCCGATCACGGCCGGCCGGCGCGGCGGCGGCGGGATCGGTCGACTCGCGGTTACCGTCAGCCGGCTCGGACGTCCCGTCGGCCGCGTCGCGCGCCCCGCCGTCGTCCAGAGCCGAGGAGGAGGTCGTCATCTCGTCCACTTACAGCCGCACCACCGAACACGTGAGGGTGCGGGTGATGCCGGGCACCATCTGCACCTTGCTGACGATGAGTTTGCCGAGCTCGTCGACGGTGTTCGCCTCGGTGAGGACGACCACGTCGTACGGCCCGGTGACGGCGTCGACGCGTACCACGCCGGGGATGTCCGCGATGAGACCCGCCACGTCACGTGCGCGGCCGACCTCGGTCTGGATGAGGATGTACGCCTGTACCACGACTCGACCTCCGTCCGTCGCCGCCCGGGAGCGGCCCGAAGGGTGAAACTACCTTACGGACCAGGTCTGATCCCTATCGGTGGTCAAGGAGCAGCGGTGAGCGAGCACGGCGGGGCCGGGCAGCACGGGCGGAACGACCGCGGCGGCGTCGGGGTGTCCGGAATCGGGGAGTTCGGGCTGATCGGGAAGATCACCGCCCGGCTGTCGTACGGGCCGACGACCCTGCTCGGCCCGGGCGACGACGCGGCGGTGGTGGCCGCGCCGGACGGCCGGGTGGCGGCCTCCACCGACGTACTGGTCGACGGGCGGCACTTCCGACGGGACTGGTCCTCGGCCCGCGACGTGGGGCACCGGGCGGCAGCCGCCAACCTGGCGGACATCGCGGCGATGGGTGCCACGCCGACCGCTCTGCTGGTCGCTCTCTGCATGCCGGCGGATCTGGACACCGCCTGGGCGGAGGAGTTGGCCGACGGGCTCGCCGCGGAGGCGGCGACGGTCGGCGCGAGCGTCGTCGGCGGGGACATGTCGGCCAGCCCCACCCTGACCGTCGCGGTCACCGCGCTGGGCGACCTGGGGGGCCGTCCGCCCGTGCTGCGCTCGGGTGCCCGACCGGGGGACGTGCTCGCTCTGGCCGGGCGCACCGGGTACGCGGCGGCCGGGCTGACCGTGCTGACCCGGGGCTTCCGTACACCCCGGCTGCTGGTCGAGGCGTACCGGCGACCGCAGGTGCCCTACCAGGCCGGCCCGCAGGCCGCACAGCTCGGCGCGACCTCCATGATCGACGTCTCGGACGGGCTCCTCGCCGACCTCGGGCACGTCTCGGCGGCCAGCGGGGTGGCGATCGACGTGCGCCGCGACGGGTTCGAGGTGCCCCGGCAGATGGCCGACGCGGCGCAGGCGCTCGGCGTCGACCCGTACACCTGGATTCTCGCCGGTGGCGACGATCACGCGCTGGCCGCGACCTTCCCCCCGGCGGTGGCGTTGCCGCCGGGCTGGCGGCCGATCGGTCTGGTCACCGACGGTGGCGGTGTGACGGTCGACGGCGTCGCCTACGACGGCCTGGCCGGCTGGGACCACTTCAGATGAGGTCCGCGCCCCGCCGTACCCTGGATACCGTGAGTGAGATCGAGATCCGGGCGGTGCGGTTCGACGCACCGGTGGCGCAGCACCTGATCCATGCCGCACTGGCCGACCTCGGCGCCCGTTACGGCGGCACCGGCGACGACACCCCGGTGGACGCGGCCGAGTTCGAGCCGCCCGATGGCGCGTTCCTGGTGGCCTACCTGGCCGGTGAGCCGGTCGGCTGCGGTGGCTGGCGCAGCCACGGCGCGGACAGCGCGGAGCTGAAGCGGATGTACACGGCCCCGGCGGCACGGGGGCGCGGGGTGGCCCGGGCGGTGCTGGCGGCCGTCGAACGCTCCGCCCGCGAGCACGGCCGCAAGCGAGTGGTCCTGGAGTGCGGCGACAAGCAGCCCGAGGCGATCGCCATGTACGGCTCCGCCGGGTACGAACGGATCCCGAACTTCGGCTTCTACAAGGACGCGGAGGGCTGCGTCTCCTTCGGCCGTACCCTCTGACAGCTCGCCGGGGACCTGGGCGTGCCCGGGCCCCGGGCGGGGTGCGGCGTCTGCCCCGGGAACACGACTCAGCCGGCGGACCCTCGGGGTCCGCCGGCTGAGCCGAACGAAAGGTGGGTGCTACCGCGTCAGGCGCGGGTGACCTTGCCGGCCTTGATGCACGAGGTGCAGACCTTCAACTTCTTGGTGTTGCCGCCACCGGCCGGGGTACGCACCGACTGGATGTTCGGGTTCCAGCGGCGGTTGGTCCGCCGGTGCGAGTGGGACACGTTGTGGCCGAAGCCCGGTCCCTTGCCACAGACGTCGCACACGCTAGCCACGGGATACTCCTGGGATTGATACGTTCATGAGGTCGCCGGCAGGTGCTGCCCGGGCAACCTGGTCAGGTTACCCGATGACTCGCCGACCCGGCCAACCGGCCCGGTCCGGCGCTCGCCCGTGCCCCGGCTCACGCCTGGTCGTGGGCCCGTCCGCCCTGCGGCGGGCCGGCCCGGCGGCAAGGGTACCGGAGGTGCTCGTCCCCGCCGCGATCAGCGCCGGCCGGGACCGACGAGAGACAGCCGCCCGGGCCTTGAGGGAGACTGCGGCCCGCGCCGGCCGGGGCCGGCGAGGACACGCCGGACGAGTCCGACGGGTGTCGGTGCGCGCCAGTAGGCTTCTGCCCGTGCTGGACACCCTCGACGCCGCCGCGGTCCGCCGCTGGTGCGCGAGCGGGCTGGCCGCACTGAAGCGCCACCAGGGCGAGATCGACCAGCTCAACGTCTATCCGGTGCCCGACGGCGACACCGGCACCAACCTGGTGCTCACCCTCACCTCGGCGCAGCAGGCCCTCGCCATGGATCTGGACACGCTCCCGCACAGCGGGCCGACAGCGCACGGGCACGCGCTGCGGCTGATGGCCCAGGGCGCGCTGCTCGGCGCGCGGGGCAACTCCGGGGTGATCCTCTCGCAGATCCTGCGTGGCCTCGCCGACCAGGTCGCCGGGGTGCCGGCGGTGCGCGGCCGGGAGTTGGCCGCCGCGCTGCGCTGCGGCACCACCGCCGCGTACACGGCGGTCTCCCGGCCGGTCGAGGGCACCCTGCTCACCGTGATCGCGGCCGCCGCCGGCGCGGCCGAAGGCGCGGACAGCGACGACCTGCCGGCGGTGGCCGGGGTCGCGGCTCGAGCGGCGTCCGAGGCGCTCGCCCGTACCCCGGAGCAATTGCCGGCGCTGGCCCGCGCGGGTGTGGTCGACGCCGGTGGCCGGGGGCTCTGCGTGTTGCTCGACGCCCTGGTCGAGGTGCTGACCGGGGAGAGCGCGGCAGGGCCCGCGCCGGCACCGCGCCCCGCCCGCCCGGCGGCCACCGTCGCCCGCGAGACCGGTTCGGAGGAGTACGCGTACGAGGTGCAGTTCCTGCTCGACGCCCGCGCCGAGGCGGTCGACGGGTTGCGGCGGGCCCTCGACGTCCTGGGCGACTCGCTGGTCGTCGTCGGCGACGGGCGTGAGCCGGAAGGCACCTGGAACGTGCACGTGCACGTCAACGACGTGGGCGCGGCGGTGGAGGCGGGTGTCGCCGCCGGCCGCCCGTACCGCATCTCGGTCACCCGTTTCGCCGACCAGCCGGAGTCGCCCTCCGGCCCGGTGGTGGCCGGCCGGGCCGCGGTGGTGGTGGCCACCGGTAGCGGCATCGCCGACCTGTTCGCCGCGGAGGGCGCGACCGTGGTGCCGGGCAACCCGTCCACGGGTGAGTTGCTGGACGCCGTCCGCGGCACCGGCGCGGCCCGGGTGGTGGTGCTGCCCAACGACGCCAACACCGAGGCGGTGGCGAGCGCCGCCGCCCGCGAGGCCCATCGGTACGGCATCAAGGTGAGCGTGGTGCCGACCCGCTCGCCGGTGCAGGCCCTGGCGGCGCTCGCGGTCCGCGACGGTGACCGCCGTTTCGAGGACGACGTCATCGCGATGGCCGAGGCGGCTGGGGCCTGCCGGTACGCCGAGGTCTGCCATGCCAGCCGGGAGGCGTTGACCGTGGCCGGCCCGTGCCGTCCCGGTGACGTGCTGGCGCTGGTGGAGGGGGAGGTGCACCTGATCGGCACCGACCTCACCGACACCTGCGCGGCGGTGGTCGACCGGATGCTCGGCGGTGGCGGCGAGATGGTCACCCTGCTGGCCGGGGTGGACGCTCCGGCCGGGCTCACCGACGCCGTCCGCGCGCACGTCGCGCGACGCTGGCCGTTCGTCGAGGTGCACGCGTACCCGGGCGGCCAGCCGTTTTATCCGCTCCTGGTAGGGATCGAATGAGCGAACCAGCCACCGTGGACACTCCGCTGAAGAAGCTGGTCGGGGACAAGACAGCAAAGGCGCTGGCCTCGCACCTCGACCTGCACACCGCGGGTGACCTGGTCTACCACTTCCCGCGCCGCTACGACGAGCGCGGCGAACACACCGACATCCGCTCACTGGACGTCGGTGAGCAGGTCACCGTCATGGCCCAGGTGCAGCGCACCACCGTGCGCCCGATGCGTCAGCGGCGGGGCAACCTGCTGGAGGTGACCGTCGGCGACGGCTCCGGCGGGGTGCTGACGTTGACCTTCTTCGGCAACCAGGCGTGGCGCGAGCGCGAGCTGCGCCCGGGTCGGTGGGGTCTGTTCGCCGGCAAGGTCACCGAGTTCCGCAGCAAACGGCAGCTCAACGGCCCGGAGTACGTCCTGCTCGGTGAGGGCGGCGACGGCGAGGCGGCGATCAGCGAGGACATCGAGGAGTTCGCCGGGGCGCTGATCCCGGTCTACCCGGCCGCCGCGGCCGTGCCGACCTGGGTGATCGCGCGCTGCGTGCGCGTCGTACTGGACACGTTCACCCCGCCGGACGATCCACTGCCGAGCGCCGTGCGGGCCGGCCGCAAGCTGGTCGGGCTGGGCGTCGCGCTGACCGAGATCCACCGGCCGTCCAGCAAGGAGGCGCTGCACCAGGCGCGGCGGCGCCTCAAGTGGGACGAGGCTTTCGCCGTCCAGGTGACCCTGGTGCAGCGCAAGCACCGGGCGGCCGACTGGCCGGCCCGGCCCCGCCCGGCGCGTCCGGACGGGCTGTTGGAGGCGTTCGACGCCCGACTTCCGTACGAGCTGACGGCCGGTCAGCGGGAGGTCGGTGTGGAGATCGCCGCTGACCTGGCCACAGCGCACCCCATGCACCGCCTGTTGCAGGGCGAGGTGGGTTCGGGCAAGACGGTGGTGGCGCTACGGGCGATGCTCCAGGTGGTCGACGCGGGTGGGCAGGCCGCGCTGCTGGCGCCCACCGAGGTGCTGGCCGCCCAGCACCACCGCGGCATGCTCGACCTGCTCGGGCCGCTCGGGCGGGCCGGTGAGCTGGGCTCGGCCGAGCACGCCACCCGGGTCGAGCTGGTCACCGGCTCGCTCGGCGCGGCCGCCCGCCGTCGGGCGCTCGGCGAGGTGGCCAGCGGTGCCGCCGGCATCGTGCTCGGCACCCACGCCCTGCTCTACGAGGGGGTCGACTTCGCCGATCTCGGCCTGGTGGTGGTCGACGAGCAGCACCGCTTCGGCGTGGAGCAGCGCGACGCCCTGCGCGCCAAGGCCGACCAGCCGCCGCACGTGCTGGTGATGACAGCCACCCCGATCCCGCGCACGGTGGCGATGACCGTCTACGGCGACCTGGAGGTCTCCACGCTCTCCCAGCTGCCCCGGGGGCGGTCGCCGATCGCCTCGCACGTGGTGCCGGCCGCCGAGAAGCCCGCCTACCTGGACCGGGCGTGGCGTCGGCTGCGCGAGGAGGTGACCGCCGGCCACCAGGCGTACGTGGTGTGTCCCCGGATCGGTGACGGTCCCACGTCCGACGAGGAGCCGCCAGCCGAGGACGACAACGGCCGTCGGCCGCCGCTGGCGGTGACCGAGGTGGCCCCGCTGCTGGCCGAGGGTCCGCTGCGCGGCCTGCGGATCGGGGTGCTGCACGGTCGCCTGCCGGCCGACGAGAAGGACGCGGTGATGCGTTCCTTCGCGGCCGGTGACCTGGACGTGCTGGTGGCGACCACGGTGATCGAGGTCGGCGTGGACGTGCCGAACGCGACAGTGATGATCGTGCTGGACGCCGACCGGTTCGGTGTCTCTCAACTGCACCAGTTGCGGGGCCGGGTCGGCCGGGGCGCCGCCGCCGGGCTGTGTCTGCTGGTCAGCGAGGCGGCCGAGGGTTCGTCGGCACGGGAACGGTTGGACGCGGTGGCGTCCACGAGCGACGGTTTCAAGCTCGCCGAACTGGATCTGGAGCAACGTCGCGAGGGCGACGTGCTGGGTGCCACCCAGTCCGGGCACCGCTCGCACCTGCGGTTGCTGTCCCTGCGGCGCGACGCCGACCTGATCCGCGACGCCCGCGCCGAGGCGATCACCCTGGTCGAGGACGACCCGGAGCTGGCCCGCAGCCCGGCACTGGCCGCGTCGGTGGCCGCACTGGTGGACGAGGACCGCGCGGAGTACCTGGAGAAGGGCTGACCACGCAGGCCATCACATGGCTGAGGGCGCGCCGACCGGGTGGTCGACGCGCCCTCAACTGTCAGAGCGGGTTGTCTCAGGCGGTGAAGCGGACCCGACGACGACGGGCCACCACGAACAGGGCGGCACCGGCGGCCAGCAGCACCACGGCACCGGCGATGATGCCGCCGGTGGCGGCACCAGTCAGCGGCAGAGCCGGCTCGTCCTTGCCGCCACCCTGACCCGGGGCGCAGTCGGCCGGCTGCTCCCAGGCGATCGGCTCGGTGTCGTCGAGGCCCTCGGCCGCCGGCGTGACGACGAGACCCTCGGTCGCGTCGAAGGAGACGGAACCGGTCTCGCCCGGCTTGACGACCAGCGTCTTCACCTCGCCCTTGTTCGGGGTCAGGGTGAGCGTGACGGTCTCACCGTCGGCGGGGTTCTCGATCGCGAAGGTCAGCTTGTCGCAGGTCGACTCGACCGAGCCCACCGGCTCCGCCGGAGCCGGGGTGGCAGTCGGGGTCGGGCTCTGGGTCGGAGGCTGGCTCGGCGACGGCGAGGCGACAGTGGGGGTCGGGGTGGGGGTCGCCGACGGAGTGGCGGTCGGCGTCGGGCTGCTCGGCGAGGGCGTGGCCTCTGCCGCGCAGGTGCCCTTCGGCTCGGCGGCCACGGTCCGCGACTCGCTCACGATCCGGTCGTCGCGCACCCAGCGGGCCTCGACGGTCAGCTCGACCGTCGGCCGCTTCTGGTCGAAGCGGTAGGCCTGGGTGCCGGTGAGGAAACCCTCGCCCTTCGCCGGGAGAGTGGCGTCCTGCGCCAGGCCGCCGGTGAAGTCGGCCGGAACGGTCGACTTCAGCGTGGTGATCTTCGCGGTGATGTTCTCGCTGTTGCCGACCGTCCAGGTCACCTTGACCTGGCCGTCGGAGGTCAGGCAGTAGGTGCCGGAGGGCTCGGGGTGGTGGGCACTCGCGGGGCTCGCGAGGACGCCGACGCCGGCGATGCCGATCAACGCGCCCGCGGCGATGGCCGCTACGCGCCGGAACGGAGACTTGGGAGGGTTCACGCCTGCTCCTGGTGAGGGGGGTACGGATCGCGTGGCGGAAGGCCGGGAGGCATCGTGACCGGGGAGTCACTGCTCACCGGGGCGTCGCGCGACGCGGTGGTGTTCCCGCGGCGAAAGCGGGGACAGGGGGAGACTGTACTGATGGGTGGTTAATGAGGGGAGTTCAGATCATTGCCATCCGGCAATGTAGTCGATTCGTGATCTTTGATATACCGAAGGTGCCGGTCCGGTCACTGGGGACGGTCCGCCCCGCTCCGGCTCCACGGTGGATGCCGCTGCGTCGGGGCTGCTCAGGTGCCCCCGTCGTCGCCGGCCGGCCCGCTCCCCGGATCCGTGCCGTGCTGACCGTGCCTGCGCCGCATCGCGTAGCGTCGCGGGCATGAGCAGGAGGAAACGGTGACCCGGATCGTGGCCGGGACGCTCGGTGGCCGGCGGATCGCCGCGCCACCCGGCGCCGGCACCCGACCCACCTCGGACCGGGTTCGGGAGGCGCTGTTCAGTGCCGTCCAGGCCGCTGTCGATCTCGATGGCGCCCGCTTCGCGGACCTGTACGCCGGCTCCGGCGCGGTCGGCCTGGAGGCGCTCTCCCGAGGCGCCCGGCACGTGTTGCTGGTCGAGTCCGATCCGCGGGCGGCCCGGGTGATCCGGGAGAACGTGGCGGCTCTCCGTGCGGGTCCGGCGGCCCGTCTGGTCACCGGCAAGGTGGCGACGGTGCTGGCCGCCGGGCCGGACGACGGGCCGTACGACGTGGTCTTCGCCGACCCGCCGTACGCGGTGCCGGACGAGGAGATCACCGCGCTGTTGGCCGCGCTGGTCGACGGCGGCTGGCTGACGCCCGACGCGTTGGTGGTGGTGGAGCGGTCCCGCCGCACCAGGGAGTTCGACTGGGTGGAGGGGATCACCGCCGAGCGCAGTCGCCGTTACGGCGAGACCACCCTTTGGTACGGTCGCCGATCATGAGACGTGCGGTGTGCCCCGGTTCGTTCGATCCGGTCACCAACGGACACCTCGACATCATCGGGCGGGCCAGCCGGCTCTTCGACGAGGTGATCGTCGGTGTGCTGGTGAATCAGTCGAAGAGTGGCCTGTTCACCGTCGAGGAGCGCATCGAGATGCTCCGCGAGGTGACCTCGTCGTACGGCAACGTACGGGTCGAGTCGTTCCGGGGGCTGCTGGTGGACTTCTGCCGGGCGCAGCAGGCCAGTGTGCTGATCAAGGGCCTGCGGGCGGTCAGCGACTTCGACTACGAGTTGCAGATGGCCCAGATGAACATCGGTCTGGCCGGCGTCGAGACGCTCTTCATGCCGACCAACCCGCTCTACTCGTTCCTCTCGTCGAGTCTGGTCAAGGACGTGGCCAAGTGGGGCGGCGACATCTCCGCCCACGTTCCGGACCCGGTCCGCGAGGCTCTCCAGGCCCGCCTGGGCCCCCGCCGCTGAACGGACCCCGGCCCCGTTCCACCTCCCACCTTCGCGATCTTGCACTTGCGGTGCCCGCATCGCCTTTTTCGGCATGGTTTGACGGGACGGAAAGTGCAAGATCGGCGCGGTGGGAGCCGCGGGTGACTATGTCGCGACTCGCCGGGTTGGGGTGAGTGGGGCGGTGGTGGGGCCGGCACGACATGATTGGTGGCGCGGGGAACGGCCGTAGCCCGCATCATGGAGGTCGGCCGACGAACGACAGGAGTGAGGTAGCCGGTGGACCCGCTCGATCGCATCGAAGAACTGATCGCCATCCTGGAGCAGGCCCGCTCCGTCCCGATGTCGCGCAACAACTGCATGGTCGACCGGGGTGAGATGATCGCTGCCCTCGATGAGATGCGTGCCGATCTCCCCGCCGACCTGCGTCGCGCCGCCGCGCTCCTCGAGGAGCGGGACAAGATCATGGACGCCGGCAAGCGCGAGGCGGACCGGATCATCAGCGAGGGTGAGGCAGAACACGCCCGCCTGGTCTCGGTGAACGAGATCACCGTGTCGGCCGAGCACGAGGGCGCCCGGATCATCGGCGAGGCCCGCGCCGAGGCGCAACGCCTGCGTGAGGAGGTCGACGACTACGTCGACACCGCGCTGGCCAACTTCGAGCAGTTCCTCACCCGGGCGCTGGCCTCGATAGAGCGCGGCCGGGACAAGATGCACGCGCTGCGGGAGATCGGCACCTTCGCTGGGGATGAGGCCGAACGCCCGCTACCCTTCTGAGCGGCACCTCACCAGCCGACTTCTCAGGCGGGCGTCGCCCCCGGTTCGACGGTCCGGCGGTCGTCCAGGTAACCTTTTTTGTCGGCCTCTCACCGGCCGGAGTCTAACTATGCCCAAGCACTCGCCATCGACACTCAACCCCAGGTCGCCGCTGGTCCTCGACACGAGGGAACTGCCGCGTCGCCCTGGCGCGTTGCGTGAGGTCCGGCGGGTCGTGCCGGCACCGGCGGACCTCGGTGTGGAGTTGATCGGCGTGCCGGAGGGCGCGGACCTCGACCTCGATCTGAGGTTGCAGTCGGTGTCCGAGGGCGTGCTCGTCTCCGGGACCATCACCGGTCCCGTCCGGGGTGAGTGCGGCCGTTGCCTGCGCGAGATCAACGACTCGATGGGCGTGACGATCCAGGAGCTGTACGCGTACGAGGACAGCACCACGGACGCCACGACCGACGAGGACGAGGTGGGCCGGATGCAGGGCGATCTGATCGACCTGGAGCCGGCGCTGCGGGACGCGTTGGTGCTCACGCTGCCGACCAACCCGCTCTGCCGGGAGGACTGCCCAGGACTGTGCCCCGAATGCGGGGCGCACTGGGACGATCTGCCGGCCGACCACAGTCACCAGCAGATCGACCCGCGTTGGGCGGGCCTGTCGCAACTGACCGTTACAGAGGAGTAAGAACCGTGGCCGTCCCGAAGCGCAAGATGTCGCGCAGCAACACCCGGTCCCGCCGGGCGAACTGGAAGGCGACAGTGGTCGCGACCGTCGCGTGCCCGCAGTGCAAGTCCCCGAAGCTGCCGCACGCCGCCTGCTCCGTCTGCGGCACCTACAACGGCCGCCAGGTTCTCGAGGTCTGACCTGGACGCCGAGTGACGCCCCCGACCTCAGGTCGGGAGGCGCGCGCATCCTGGCATTCGCCCGGTGCCCCGGCTCCCTCCGACGCCGGCCGGTCCAACCCGGCCGGCGTTCCGGTGGAGCCGGGCACCGCGCGGATCGCCGTTGACCTCCTCGGCGGGGACGACGCTCCCGCCGTCGTGGTTGACGGCGCTCTGCGGGCCATGCGCGCCGACCCCGACCTGCACCTGCTTCTCGTCGGTCCGACCGAGGTCGCCGACGAGCTGATCGCTGCCCTCGATCCCGCGCAACGCGCCAGGATCACGGTGCGACCCGTGCGCGATGTCGTCGGCATGGCCGACCATCCCAGCGCCGCCCGCTCCGAGAGCACCGTCCGGGCCGCGGTCACCGCCGTCCGGGACGGGACCGCCGATGCCCTGGTCTCCGCCGGTGCCACCGGCGCCACCGTCACCGCGGCCGTACTCGGCCTCGGCCGTTCGCCGGAGATCCGCCAACCCGCGCTGGCCGCCACCCTGCCCGCCGTGGCCGGTCCGGTCGTGTTGCTCGACGTCGGCGGTTCCCTGGAACCCCGCCCGGCGACCCTCGCCCGCCACGCCGTGCTCGGCGCCGCGTACGCGGCGGTGGCCCACTCGATCGCCGCGCCCCGGGTCGGGCTGCTCTCGGTCGGCACCGAGGCCGGAAAGGGTGACCGGGTCCGCCGCGCCACCGACCCCCTGCTGGCCGTCGAGCCGCTGCCCGGCGGGGCGCGCTACGTCGGCCTGGTCGAAGGGTTCGACGTGGCCCTCGGCGCGCGCGCCGATGTGGTCGTCACCGACGGCTTCACCGGTAACGTGCTGCTCAAGGCCATTGAGGGCGCGTACGCGATGGCCGGCGGCCCACCTGCCCAGGGCGGCGCGCCCCGCGCGGCGGCCCTGCTGGGCGTCGCGGGGACGGTGGTCGTCTGTCACGGGTCCGCCCGCGCCGACGACGTCGCCTCCGGCATAGCTCTCGCCGCCCACCTGTGGCGGCGGCGCGCCACCGATCTGGTCTCCGCGTTGCTCGACCGCAACGCCGCGACCGGTCGCACCGACCGCTCCACCGACACCGAGGTACGCACATGAGCAACGACAAGCGGCGGCGGGCGTCCGTCGGTCACCTGGAAGCCGCCTTCGGAGTAAGCCTGGAACCCGAGCTGCTTCAGCGCGCGTTGACCCACCGGTCGTACGCGTACGAGAACGGCGGGCTGCCGACCAACGAGCGGCTGGAGTTCCTCGGCGACTCGGTGCTCGGCGTGGTGATCACCACGGCGCTGTTCCACAACCACCCGGATCTGCCCGAGGGGCAGTTGGCCAAGCTGCGGGCCAGCGTGGTCAACATGCGGGCGCTCGCCGACGTGGCGCGCGGTCTGGGCCCGGACGGGCTCGGCGCGTACCTGCTGCTCGGCAAGGGTGAGGAGACGACCGGCGGTCGGGACAAGGCGAGCATCCTCGCCGACACGCTGGAGGCGCTGCTCGGCGCGATCTACCTCCAGTACGGCCTGGACACCACGGGGATCGTCATCCATCGGCTCTTCGACCCGCTGATGGCCGAGTCGGCCGGTCGTGGGGCCGCGCTGGACTGGAAGACCAGTCTCCAGGAGCTGACGGCAGCGCTCGGTCTCGGCGTCCCGGAGTACCGGATCGAGGGCACCGGCCCGGACCACCTCAAGACGTTCACCGCCTGGGTGGTCGTTGCCGGCAACCGGTACGGCGGCGCGGAGGGGCGCAGCAAGAAGGAGGCCGAGCAGCGGGCCGCCGAGGCCGCCTGGCGGACGCTCGCCGAGCAGAACGGCCAGAACGGCGACGGCGGCCAGGACGGCCAGAACGGCGACGGCGGCCAGGACGGCCAGAACGGCGACGGCGGCCAGGGTGGTCAGGACGGCGACCCCGGCCGGGGCCAGCCGGCCGACCGGGACGACTCGGCCGATCGCGGCGAGTCGTTCGGGCCACTGGAGAGCGCCGAGCGGGCGGCGCAGGCCGAGCAGGCCGACCACCTGGCGCAGGCCCTGCCGGCCGGGGGCGCCGACGGTCACGAGACGGGTGGCCCGCGTGCCTGAGCTGCCCGAGGTGGAGACCGTCCGGCAGGGGGTGGCCCAGTGGGTCGTCGGCCGCCGGATCGCCTCGGTCGAGGTTCGTCATCCGCGTGCGGTCCGCCGGCACGCTCCCGGCGACGTGCACTTCGCCGACGTGCTCGCCGGCCGGACGGTGCTGGACGCCCGCCGTCGCGGCAAGTACCTGTGGCTGCCACTGGACAGCGGTGACGCGATCGTCGGGCACCTCGGCATGTCGGGTCAGCTACTGCTCCAGCCCCCCGGCACGACCGACGAGACCCACCTTCGGGTCCGGTTCCGGTTCAACGACGACGGCCCGGAGCTGCGCTTCGTCGACCAGCGCACGTTCGGCGGGCTCTCGGTGAGCGAGGGCGGCGCCGAGTTGCCCGACGAGATCGCGCACATCGCCCGCGACCCGATGGACCCGGAGTTCTCCGACGAGGCGTTCGTCGCGGCGCTGCGCCGCCGGCACACCGAGGTGAAGCGCGCTCTGCTCGACCAGACCCTGATCTCCGGCGTGGGCAACATCTACGCCGACGAGGCGCTCTGGCGCGCCAAGCTGCACGGAGGCCGACCCACCGACGCGCTGACCGGCCCGGCCGCGCAGCGTCTGCTCGGCCACGTCCGTGACGTGCTGGCCGAGGCGATCAGCGAGGGCGGCACCAGCTTCGACGCCCTCTACGTGAACGTCAACGGCGAGAGCGGCTACTTCGACCGGGCGCTCAACGCCTACGGCCGCGAGGGCGAGCCGTGCCGTCGGTGTGGTGCGCCGATCCGCCGTGAGGCGTTCATGAACCGGTCCTCGTACAGCTGCCCGCACTGTCAGCCACGGCCCCGGGGTTCCCTTCGGGGATGACCCGGAGCCGGCTCGGGGCGATGCCGGCGGGTCGCGGCCTGTCGCTCGGGGCAGGCCCCCGGTGTACGTCCGAATCGCGGGCCGATGTCCGGCGGAAGCGCCCCCGCGCCCGGTCCGCCGGTTCCAGGGTGGGCCCGGGTCGATCCCCGATGTGACCGCCTCGTCACGCACCTAACGTCAGCACCGTTGACAGGGGGTTGACGTGACAGGGGGACCGGAGATGGGCAGAAGACCGGTGACGGTGCGGCTGGCGCGGTGGAGCGCCGAGCATCCGTGGCGGGCGATCGCACTGTGGGCCGTGTTCGTGGCGGTGTGCTTCGTCGGCGGCAACGCCGCCGGACTCAACGAGGCCACCAGCGGTGACCAGGCGATCGGCGAGGCGGGGCGGGCCGGCCTGATCGTCGACGCCGCTAGCTTCGACGACCCGGCCGTGGACAACGTCCTCATCACCTCCCTGGGCGGTGCGTTGGACCCGGCGGCGGCGAAGTCGGCGGCCGACGACGCGGCGGCCCGGCTGCGGACGGTCACCGGGGTCGCCGGGGTGGGCCAGCCGGTCACCGCGCGGGACGGCTCGGCGCTGCTGCTGCCGATCACCATGTCGGGCGACCCGGAGACGGCCTCGGAGCGGGTGCAGCCGTTGCGGGACGCCACCGCCTCCGTGCAGGCCGCGCACCCCGGGCTTCGCGTCGAGCAGGTAGGCGGACCGTCGATCGGCCAGGCCCTCGACGACACCCTGGGCAAGGACTTCAAGCGCGCCGAGCTGCTCAGCCTGCCGGTCACCCTGGCGATCCTGATCATCGCGTTCGGCGCGTTGATCGCGGCGAGCGTGCCGGTGCTGCTGGCCCTCTCCTCGGTCGCCGCCGCGATGGGTCTGTCCACACTCGCCTCCCACCTGGTGCCGGCCACCGACACCACGGCACCGGTGATCCTTCTGATCGGCATGGCGGTCGGCGTCGACTACTCGCTGTTCTACATCCGTCGAGAGCGGGAGGAACGAGCCAAGGGTCGGTCCGGTCTGGACGCGGTGGAGATCGCCGCGGAGACCTCAGGGCACGCCGTCGTCGTCTCCGGCTTCGCGGTGATCATCTCGATGGCCGGGCTGCTGCTCGCCGGCGACGTCGTCTTCTCGTCCCTCGCCATCGGCTCGATCCTCGTGGTGGCCGTCGCGGTGACCGGCTCACTGACCGTCCTGCCCGCCCTGCTGGCCCGGCTCGGCCGTTGGGTGGACCGGCCCCGGGTGCCGCTGCTCTGGCGACTGACCGCGCCACGTACCGGCCGGCACGGCGAGCCCCGCGCGCCCCGGCTGTGGCCGGCGGTGCTCCGACCCGCGCTGCGCGCCCCGGTGGCGACGCTCGTCATCTCGGTCGGTCTGCTGCTGGCGCTGGCCGCGCCGGCGCTCGGCATGAAGCTGAAGTTCCCCGGCATGGAGGACCTGCCCCGCACGACTCCGGCAATGCAGGCGTACGACCGGCTCACCGCCGCCTTCCCGAGCGCCGGCACCAATCACGTGGTGGCCGTCCGGGCGCCCGCCGACCAGGCCGATCGGGTACGCGCCGCCCTCACCGGCCTGTCCACCCGGGCAGCCGGCGATCCGCTGTTCGCCCCGGCCGAGGCGGACGGACCGAAGATCGAGGTGTCGGCCGATCGGCGGGTCTCGGTGCTGGAGGTTCCCACCCCGTACGCCAGCCGGGACGACCGGTCGGTGCAGTCGTTGGAGAAGCTGCGCGAGGATCTGGTCCCGGCCGAACTGCGGGCCATCCCCGGCATCGAGTACGCGGTGGGCGGGAGCGTCGCCGACAGCGAGGACTACGCCCAGCACGTCCGGGACAAGCTGCCGCTGGTCATGGGCTTCGTGCTGGTGCTGACCTTCCTGGTCATGACGTTCACCTTCCGGTCGGTGGTGATCGCGGCGAGCTCGATCGCGCTGAACCTGCTCTCCGCCGGTGCCGCGTACGGCCTGCTGGTGCTGGTCTTCCAGGGCGAGTGGGCGCAGGGACTGCTCGGCTTCACCTCGATGGGCGCCATCGTGTCCTGGCTGCCGCTGTTCCTGTTCGTGGTGCTCTTCGGCCTCTCGATGGACTACCACGTCTTCGTGGTCAGTCGGATCCGCGAGGGCGTCCGGTCCGGCCTGCCCAACCGCGACGCCGTGTCGTACGGGATCACGTCGTCGGCCGGGGTGGTGACCAGCGCGGCGATCGTGATGGTCGGGGTCTTCTCGATCTTCGCCACGCTCAGCACGATCGACATGAAGCAGCTCGGCATCGGGCTGGCGGCGGCCATCCTGCTGGACGCCACCATCATCCGGGGCGTGGTGCTGCCGGCGTTGATGACCATGCTCGGCGACGCCAACTGGTGGGCCCCGCGATTCCTGCGCCCCCGCCCGGCCCCCGCCCCCATCGACCCACCCGCCTCCGCCCCGGAGCTGGTCCCAGTGCCCTAAGCCCCCCGCTCCCGCCCCGCCCCGCTTGCCCCTGCTCCCGCCCCTGCTCCCGCCCCTGCTCCCGCTCCCGCCCTGCCCAGCCCACTCAGCCCCACCCCGCCTTCAGCCCGCCGATCTTGCAGTTTCTGTCGCGGCAAAGCGGGAGCAACCCGGCAAAAGGACAACCGAAAGTGCAAGATCGCGGGGCGGGGCGGGGCGGGGCGGGCGGGGCGGGGCAGGGCAGGGCAGGGGCGGGGTGGGGGCGGGGTGGGGGTTAGGGGAGGGGGCAGGGTTCGCGGGATGCGTCGAGGGTGCGGTCCTTTCGGATGGACGCGAAGCCGTAGCCGACGGTGGTGACACAGAAGTCGTCCGTCGATCCGGTGTACTCGACGTGGAAGACCGGCTTACCGGCGTCGCTGAACGGCAGCAGTTTGGCGCACTGGGTCAGCCGGACGCACTCCTCGTTGACGGCGAAGTCGAAGTCCGGGGCCAGCGCGGCGAGCTGTGGCACGTCGTTGACCAGCCCCGGGGAGAGGCTCAGTGAGCGGGCCAGCTCGGCCAGCCGGCGGTTGAACAGCAGTTGGTCGTCGAAGTCGAGCGCAAAGCCGGAGCGCGCCGCGTACCCGTCGGCGTCGAAGAGCGCCACCGCGCCGAAGCCCTTGCCCCGGCAGAGCCGGAAGCGGTCGGTCAGCACCGGCCGGAGCGCGTCCCAACTCCGGACGTCCAGCCACCGGCTGTCGGCTCTACGTCCGGCCGCGCCCCGGACGACCTCGGGAAACCGGCTGGCGTCCGGGTCGTCGGAGCGGACCGATCCGACGTGGACCTGGCAGATCAACCGGCGGTCCCGGGAGCGCAGATCGGCGGTCTGTGCGGCGGTGGTGGCCACCGGGTCGAGGAGGAAGACGTGGGCGTCCACCGCCGGGTCGAGCGGGCCGTTGAGCTGCCACTGCCACTGCCAGTGCCGGGCCTGCGCCGCCGGCCACGCGGTGGGCGCCCCGGGCGGGGTCAGCGCGGGGCGGCACCCGTACGCCGGTATGACCAGCACGAGCGCGACGCTGGCGGACAGGGCGCGGCGCACTGGGCGTACGGCGACGCGTCGCCGCGGCCGGATCCGCATCGGCAGCTCCCGGGTCCCGGGCGGCCGGTCGCCGCCCGCACCGGTACGCGGCCCCCACGCTCCGGCCCGACGTACCTCACCGGGTCAACGAGCGCGGGGGCGGGAACGACGCGCGGTCAGCGCGGTGCTGCGAAGACCTGCGTCCAGTACGGTCCGTTGCTGTTGGCGATGCCGACGCCGATCTCGGTGAACGCGCAGTTCAGGATGTTGGCCTTGTGGCCGGAGCTGTTCATCCAGGCGTCCATCACCGCGGCGGGGGTCTGCTGGTTCCAGGCCACGTTCTCGCCGTACGTGCGCCAGGTGTAGCCGACCCGGTCCAGGCGGGTGCCGGCGTTGCTGCCGTCGCTGCCGGTGTGCGACATGTTCTTGTTGTCGGCCTGGTCCTGGCTGTGCCGCTGGGCGGCCGTCATCAGCTTGGTGTTGATGCTCAGCGCCTGGCAGCCGGCCTTGGACCGCTCGGCGTTGACCAGGTCCACGACCTCGCGGGCCTGGGCGCTGACGGTGCCGCTGGCGCCGTTGGAACCGGCGGAGTTGCCGGTGTTGCTCGGCGCGGTGCTGCGTTGGACGCTGCGGCGCGAGGCGGCGGTGCTCCGCGACGCCGCCGGCGTGGGCTTGACGATCTTGGTCGGCGACGGGCTGGGAGAAGCCGGGCTGGGGATGGTCGACGGAGAGGGCGCGGCGAGGGTGTCCAGCACCGGCTCTTCGGTGGGCGCGGCCGGCGTGGCGAAGGAGTCGTCGACGGCCGTCGGCTGAGCGGCCCCGTCGTCACCGCCGGGCAGGGTGAGCGCGCCGACGCCGAAGCTCACCACGAGGGTGGCGGCCGCGGCGGCCCCTCCGATCATCAGTGGGCGGCGCCAGCGGCGTGGGGAGCGGTGTCGTCCCTCGCCGGGCCGGCTGGTCTCGGCGGTGCCGTGCCAGCCGTCGGTGGCCGCCGGGTCGGTGTCGGTGTGCCAGCCGCCGGGCGTCTCGGCGCGCCGTCCTCCGGTGGTGTCCTCGGCCGGGTGGCTGTCGCTCCAACCGTGGGTCGCTCCGTCCGGCTGGTACGCCCCCCAGGCGGCGGTGCGGGCGTCGGCCGCCTCGGCGGGGTTCGCCGGGTCCGGTTGCCGGCTGTCGGTGGGCTGCTCCCGGTGCCACTCGTCGCGCGGCTGGTCGGGTTCGTCGCCGAAGAGGTAGGTCGAGCGGGGCTCCGGGCGGTCGTGCAGCCAGGCCGGCTCGTCGGTCGGTCCTCCGGCGCGCCGGGGGGCGCCGTTGGGGTCCATCGGATCGGTCCAGCCGTACACGCCTATGCCTCCAGGGGTCGGTTGCGGGCCGGGGTGACGCTACGGCGCGCCTACGACCTGCGGCAACGTGGCTAAGAAAGAGTTAAGGGGAAGTCGGACGCCAGGGTGCGGACTTCCGCGAATCCAGGCGTACAGTAAAGGCGTCCGGACAGAGAGTGTCCGTGCCTTGTGGCAGCCCCCCGACAAGTGGACAGGTCGACGTGGAGATGATCTACGGCCTGCGAGAACTTGACGAAGGAGGGGTTTGCGGCTCAATATATAGGTGTCGCCAGTCGCGCCCGGTCATGCCCAGATACAGCCTGGAATGACAGCCGCGTACAAATGGGCGCGCGTTTGGCCGGCCTTTCCGGCAGCGCATATCAAGGAGTCAGCATGGCGAAGGCCCTCTACGGCCACGTAGGTGCAGCGCCCGACCGGCGTCTGCTCGACGAGGTCACCCGACTGCGTTCCAGGGTTCAGGCGCTGGAGTTCGAGATCACGCGTCTGCGTGCCGACAATGATCGGCTCGCGGCGGCTGCGGCGGAGGCGGATGATCTTCTCCGTCTGGCCGAGCCGGCGTTGACCTGATCTTCACGTCGCAAAAAAACTGAATCGCACCACCGCAAAAATGCGCGCCGACACCTCAGTGCCGGCGCGCAACACTGTCCGGCACCTTTTCGGCGCCGACCATTCATGATCTTGCAGCCGACCGTGTGGGAAGCGCGCCGCACAGTTACCGAAAAGCATGTCGGCGGATAAGCCGATCATGAAAGGCGCTTGTCTTTCTCACGGTCAACCGAACAACAGCGCGAACCCTGTCGACGCGACGCGGGGCGGGTCGCGTGCCGGCCCGCTCACACCGCCGGGTTAGTCTGCGGGTTCACCCAGGTCCCGCAGCCGGCGACGGTACGGCGGCCACCGGACGAGGATCGAGTAGGTGTATCTCAAGAGCCTGACGGTGAAGGGGTTCAAGTCCTTCGCCTCCGCCACGACGTTGAAGCTGGAGCCCGGGATCACCTGTGTGGTGGGCCCGAACGGCTCGGGCAAGTCCAACGTCGTCGACGCCATCGCCTGGGTCCTCGGCGAGCAGGGCGCCAAGGCCCTCCGTGGCGGCAAGATGGAGGACGTCATCTTCGCCGGCACCGCCGGCCGGGCTCCGCTGGGTCGCGCCGAGGTCACCCTCACCATCGACAACACCGACGGCGCGCTGCCGATCGAGTACACCGAGGTCTCCATCACCCGCCGGATGTTCCGTTCCGGTGAGAGCGAGTACGAGATCAACGGCAACTCCTGCCGGTTGCTCGACATCCAGGAGCTGCTGTCCGACTCCGGCATCGGCCGGGAGATGCACATCATCGTCGGGCAGGGCCGCCTCGACGGCATGCTGCACGCCAAGCCGGAGGACCGCCGGGCGTTCATCGAGGAGGCGGCCGGCGTCCTCAAGCACCGCAAGCGCAAGGAGAAGGCGCTTCGCAAGCTCGACGCGATGCAGGTGAATCTCAATCGCCTGACCGACCTCACGGCGGAGCTGCGTCGTCAGCTCAAGCCGCTGGGCCGGCAGGCCGAGGTGGCCCGGCGCGCCGCCGCCATCCAGGCCAACCTGCGCGACGCCCGGTTGCGGCTGCTCGCCGACGACCTGGCCACCCTGCGGACCACCCTCGACCGGGAGATCGCCGACGAGACCGCGCTGCGCGAGCGGCGCGAGCAGATCGAGGGTGAGCACGCCGAGGTGCAGGGTCGACTCGGCGAGTTGGAGGCCGCCCTCGCCGAGGACGCGCCGCTGCTCGCCGCCGCCCAGGACACCTGGTACAAGCTCTCCGCCCTCCAGGAACGCTTCCGCTCGATCGAGCAGTTGGCCCGGGAGCGGCTGCGGCACCTCAGCGCCACCGGCGACGACGAGCGGCCCGGCCGCGACCCGGACCAGCTGGAAGCCGAGGCGGAACGCGTCCGCGAGCAGGAGGAGGAGCTGCGCGGCGCGCTCACCGACGACCAGATCCGACTGGCCGAGGCGGTCGAGCACCGCCAGGAGTTGGAGCGGCAGTTGGCCGCCGCCGAGCGCGAGCTGGTCGTCGCGGCCAAGGCCATCGCCGACCGGCGCGAGGGGATGGCCCGGCTCACCGGCCAGGTCAACTCCGCCCGGGCCCGGACCACCAGCGCCGGCGAGGAGATCGAACGCCTCGCGATCGCGCACGCCGACGCGCTGGGCCGCGCCGAGCAGGCGCAGGCCGACCTGGACGCGGTCGCCGCCCAGTCCACCGAGGCCGACCGGGACAACGCGGACCTGGACGCCCGGCACGCCGAGGCGGTCGCCGTGCAGGAACGGGCCCAAGCCACCGTCCGATCGCTGTCCGACGCCGAGCGGGCGGCGGAGAAGGACGCCGCCTCCTGGAAGGCCCGCGAGGAGGCGCTCGCCCTGGGGCTGCGGCGCAAGGACGGCGCCGGGGCGCTGCTCGCCCGCGCCGGAGACGTGCCCGGCCTGCTCGGCAGCCTCGCCGGGTTGCTCACCGTCACGCCCGGTCACGAGGCCGCGCTGGCCGCCGCGCTCGGCGGCCTCGCTGACGCCGTCGCCGTCAGTGGGGTGGACGAGGCCGTCGAGGCGATGCGGCTGTTGAAGATCTCCGACGCCGGCCGGGCCGGACTGCTGGTCGGCAGCCCGGCGGGGCCCGGCATGACCGGCTCCGCGGACGCTCTGCGCCCGAAGTTGCCGGACGACGCCCGATGGGCGCCCGACCTGGTGGAGTGCAGCGCCGAGCTGCGTCCGGCGGTGCACCGGGCCCTGCGGGACGTGGCGCTCGTCGACGATCTGGCCGCCGCCGCCGAGCTGATCGCCAGCAACCCCGAGCTGCGGGCGGTCACCCCGGACGGTGACGTCGTCGGGGCGTACGCGGCGGCGGGCGGGTCGGCCAAGGCTCCCAGCTACATCGAGGTGCAGGCCGCAGTCGAGGAGGCCCGCGCCAACCGGGTCACCGCCGAACGCGCCGGCCTGGAGTTGCGTGATCAGTTGGTCGAGGCGCGCGCCGAGGTGGCGACCGCCAAGGAGGCCGTGCAGCACGCCGCCGCCGAGAAGCGTGAGGCGGAGAGCCACCGCAACGCCGCCGCTCGCCGGCTGGCCGAGCTGGGTGCGGCGGCCCGCTCCGCGAAGGCCGAGACCGACCGGCTCGGCGACTCCCGCTCCCGCGCCGAGGCCGCCCGGCAACGGGACCTCACCGCGCTCGCCGAGTTGGAGGAGCGGCTACGGCTGGCCGAGGAGACCCCGGTCGACGCCGAGCCCTCCAGCGAGGAACGGGATCAATTGGCGGCCATGGTGCCGCAGGCCCGGCAGAACGAGATGGAGGTCCGGCTCGCCGTGCGTACCGCCGAGGAGCGGGTCTCCTCGATCGCCGGCCGGGCCGACTCGCTCGCGCGGCAGGCCACCGCGGAGCGGGCCGCCCGGGAACGCGCGGCGGCCCGCCGGGCCGCCCGCGCCCGGGGTGCGGGCATCGCCCGGTCCGTCGCCGGTGGCGCCCGGGAGGCGCTGACCCGACTGACCACCTCGATCGCGACGGCGGAGGAGCACCGCGACGCGGTCGCCCTGGAGCGCGCCGCGCGGGAGGCGGAGCTTCAGGAGGTACGCGGTGCCGCCAAGCGGCTCGGGGCGGAGTTGGAGCGGCTGACCAGCCAGGTGCACCGCGACGAGGTGGCGCGGGCGGAGCAGCGGCTGCGCATCGAGCAGTTGGAGGCGAAGGCCGCCGAGGATTTCGGGCTGGACGTGGAGACGCTGGTCGCCGAGTACGGTCCGACGCAGCCCGTTCCGCCGACCCCGGTGGACGTCGCGACGGCCGAACGTGACGGTCTGCCGGTGCCCGAGCCGGTGCGCTACGAGCGGCCGGTGCAGGAGAAGCGCGCCGCGAAGGCGGAACGCGAACTCGCCCTGCTCGGCAAGGTCAACCCACTCGCGCTGGAGGAGTTCGCCGCGCTGGAGGAGCGTTTCAAGTTCCTCTCCGAGCAGTTGGAGGACCTCAAGGCCACCCGTCGGGACCTGCTCACCGTGGTCAAGGACGTGGACGAGCGGATCCTGGAGGTCTTCGCCAGTGCCTTCGAGGACACCGCCCGGGAGTTCGAGCAGGTGTTCACCGTCCTCTTCCCCGGTGGTGAGGGACGGCTGATCCTCACCGAACCCGACGACCTGCTCACCACCGGCGTCGAGGTGGAGGCCCGCCCGCCGGGCAAGAAGATCAAGCGGCTGTCGCTGCTCTCCGGTGGCGAGCGGTCGCTGACCGCGGTGGCCATGTTGGTGGCGATCTTCCGCGCCCGGCCCAGCCCGTTCTACATCATGGACGAGGTGGAGGCGGCCCTGGACGACGTCAACCTGGGCCGGTTGATCACGTTGATGGCACAGTTGCGCGAGAAGAGTCAGTTGATCGTCATCACGCACCAGAAGCGGACGATGGAGATCGCCGACGCGCTCTACGGCGTGACCATGCGCAGTGGGGTCACCCAGGTGATCAGCCAACGGCTCAACCAGACCGACGAGAACGACCAGCGGCACGGCCGCGGCGAGGAGAACGGGTAGTGGCTCGGGAACGCGCGACGGCGCTCCTGCTGGACTTCGACGGCGTACTGCGCCGGTGGGACCCGGCGGTGGCCGCCGTTGTCGAGCGGGAGTACGGCCTCTCCGAGGGGGTGCTCGGCGAGATCGCCATGCAGTGGGGGCGGCTCCAGCCGGTGCTCACCGGCCAGGTCAACCACGCCGAGTGGATGAACAGCGTGGCGGACGCCCTGGCCGAGTCGGTGGGCAGCCCGGAACGGGCCCGCGCCGCCGTGGAGCAGTGGCAGAGCTACCGGGGAGAGGTCGACCAGGAGGTGCTGGCGTTCGTTCGGGAGGTCCGTGCGGCGGGCGTCCGGGTCGGGCTGGGCACCAACGCCACCGACCTGCTCGACTCCGACCTGGCCGCGCTCGGTCTGGTCGGGGAGCTGGACGTGGTGGTCAACTCCTCGGTGATCGGCGTGCACAAGCCCGCCCCGGAATACTTCAAGGCCGCCTGCGTGGCCCTGGCCACCCCGCCGGCCCGGGTCCTGTGCGTCGACGACGAGGACTGGGCCGTGCGGGGTGCCCGGTCCGCCGGGTTGTCGGCGCACCGCTGGGGCGGCCACGCCGACCTGCGTTACCTGCGGGCGGCCCTGGACTACTGAGCCCTTGTCACTCGCCGGTGACGCCGTCGATGCGTTCCCGGATCAGGTCGGCGTGGCCGTTGTGCCGGGCGTACTCCTCGATCATGTGCACGTACACCCAGCGCAGGTTGAAGGTGCGCTTCTTCGCGCCGACCTCGATGAACGTCTCGTCGAGCGAGTGGCCGGCGGCGGCCTCGCGGGCCAGTGCCACCTCGCGGTGGAAGGTGGCGAAGTCGGCCTCGGCGTCGGCGGCGCTGACGTCGTGGTCGGCGTCCGGGTTCTCCGGGGTGAAGTACGGGTAGTCGACAGGCTTGCCGGCGAAGTTCTCCCGGAACCACCAGGCCTCCACCTCGGCCAGGTGCCGGACCAGGCCGAGCAGGGTCAGCCCGGACGGTTGCACGCTCGGCGTGCGCAACTGCTCCTCGGTCAGCCCGGCACACTTGAGCAGCAGCGTCTGTCGGTGGTAGTCGAGCCAGCCGTCGAGCATGGTGCGCTCGTCGCCGACGTACGGTTCGGGAGTCCGGGTTATCTCCGGTGCGGTCCAGGTCATGCCGCGCATCCTGCCCGGCACCCCGGACATGCCGCGACGGGTTATCAGGGCACCACGACGACGGGCCAGCGGCCGGCACGGACCAGCCGGGTGGCGACCGAGCCGACCAGCCGGTGTCCGGCCTGCTCGGACGCGCCGACCACGAGCATGTCGGCCTGGAACTCGTCGGCCGCCGCGCACAGCTCGCCGTACGCGTCGCCGCGCCGCACCAGCAGGGTCACCGGAATGCCCCACTGCTCGGCCCCACGCCGGCACTCCCGGCGCAGCTCGTCGGCCAGCTCGTCGTGCGTGCGTTGGACCGCGCCGGCGTCCATGCCGGGAACCAGGGCGGTCAGCCCGCTCGGTGAGCTGACGAAGACCACCACCAGCGCGGCGCTCTGCCGACGGGCCAGGCCGGCGGCGTAGGCACCGGCCCGCTCGGAGGTGCGGGTGCCGTCGACACCCGCCATGATCACCCGAGGGCCGTCCGTGCCGCGCTCGAAGGGCAGCGGTCGGGTCCGGGGGCCGTACTCCTCGCGGTCCGGTGCTCCCACGCCCATGGCTCTACCTCACCTCTGCTCGCCGGTACGGATCACGGCCGCGCCAGCGCCGGCGGCGACTGTCGATTCCCGCTCGACCTCGGCGGAAACCGGGCTGTCGTTGTGCTGACGCAGCGGCACCTCCTTGATGCAGAGCACCGCGATGAACGCGATCAACGCGAACGGGGCGGCCACCAGGAAGATGTCGCCGGCACCGTGGCCGTACGCGCTCTCGACGACAGCCCGCAGCGGGCCGGGCAGGGTGTGCACGTCGGGCAGGGTGCCGCCGCTGCCGGAGCTGGAGGCGGGGATGCCAAGCTGGGCCAGCCCGTCGGCGGTGTAGTCCTTGACCCGGTGGGCGAGCACCGCGCCGAGGGCGGAGACACCGATCGCGCCACCGAGGCTGCGGAAGAACGCCACCACCGAGCTGGCCGCGCCGAGCTCGTGGACGCTGACGGTGTTCTGCACGGCCAGGACCAGGTTCTGCATGGTCATGCCCAGGCCGAGGCCGATCAGCGCCATGTACACGCTGAGCAGGGTGAAGCTGGTGTCCGCGCGGAGCGTGCCCATCAGGGCGAAGCCGATGGTGAGCAGCGCCGTGCCGATCACCAGGTACCGCTTCCAGCGGCCGGTCGTGGAGATGACCCGCCCGATCACCGTGGAGGCGACCAGCAGGCCGAGGATCATCGGCAGGGTCATCAGACCGGACATGGTCGGGCTCTGGCCACGGCTGATCTGGAAGTACTGACCGAGGAAGATCGACGCGCCGAACAGAGCCACACCGACCGCGACGCTGGCGACCACGGCGAGGGTGATGGTGCGGTTGCGGAACAACCGCGGCGGGATCACCGGCTCGGCGGCCCGGGTCTCGACCCGGATCGCCAGCGCGCCGAGGAGCACGGCACCGACGACCATCGCGGCGGTCTGCCAGGACGCCCAGGCGAACTGGTCGCCGGCGAGCGAGACCCAGATCAGCAGCAGCGAGACGGCCGCGGTGATCAGAGTGGCGCCCCACCAGTCGATCTGCGCCTTCCGCTTGACCACCGGCAGGTGCAGGGTCTTCTGGAGCACGATCAGCGCGATGATGGCGAACGGCACGCCGACGTAGAAGCACCAGCGCCAGCCGAGCCAGGAGGTGTCCACGATCACGCCGCCGATCAGCGGGCCGCCGATGGTGCCGACGGCCATCACCGCGCCGAGGTAGCCGCTGTAGCGGCCCCGCTCGCGCGGCGAGATCATCGTGGCCATGATCACCTGGGCCAGTGCGGTGAGGCCGCCTGCGCCGACGCCCTGAAGCACCCGACAGGCGATCAGCTCACCGGTGCCCTGCGCGAGGCCGGCCAGCACCGAGCCCAGTACGTAGACCCCCAGCGCGATCTGGACGAGTGTCTTCTTGTTGGTCAGATCGGCCATCTTGCCCCAGATGGGGGTGGTCGCCGTGGTCGCGAGCAGGGCCGAGGTCACCACCCAGGTGTACGCGGACTGGCCGCCGTGCAGTTCGGTGATGATTCGCGGCAGCGCGTTCGAGATGACCGTGGAGGAGAGGATCGCGACGAACAGACCCAGCAGCAGGCCGGAGAGCGCTTCCAGGATCTGCCGGTGGGTCATGTCGACGGCGGCCGCCCGCGTGGGGACTGTGGCCTGGCTCATCGTGGGTTGCCTCCGAGCGGAGTCGAGGTGGAACGGCGGCGGGGCCGGTACGCGCGGGCCGCCTGAGAATTGCCTGAGGCAACCGTATGCCTTGGTTGCCTGAAGCAACAACTTGTGGGACCGGCGCGCTATTCCCCGCCGCGACGCCTACTGCCAGGAGTCGTTGAACCGGCCGAGCAGCCGGGCGAACTCCTCGACGTCCCGCTCCGGCCAACCGTCCAGGGCACGCAGAAACTCGCCCAGGCGCGCCGAACGGGCAACGTCGAACCGGCGCTGCCCCTCCTCGGTCATGCTGATCTGCGCGGCCCGCCGATCACTCGGATCGGGGTCGCGGTGGACCAGGCCGAGGACCTCCAACGCGTTGATCTGCCGGCTCAGCGTGCCCTTGCCCACGCCCAACCGCGCCGCCAACTCGGTCAACCGGATCGACCCGCTACGCCGCAACCAGAGCAACAGCCCATAGGTGTTCGGCTCCAGATTCGGGTGCACCTCCCGGGCGATCTCCCAGGAGACCGCTCGGCCACGGCGCAGCAAAGCGGTCAACTCGTGCTCGACCGCCCGGATCGGCTCCGGCAGGTGCTCGTCCACGGCGTAGAGACTACGGCGCGGTTGGCTCGCCGTCGCCGGAGAGTCGACGCCGCATCACGGGGCGTAGGTGCCCGTCCTTCGTGGTGCCCTCGATGACCACGTCCGCCCCGCGCCCCTGATGGGTCAGAGTGGCGACCGCGTTGCCGAAGTACGGGCCGGCCAGCTTGCGCCAGCGCACTCCCGGCCGGCGTACGCCCGCCGAACGGGCCAGCGCCCGGGTGGCCCCGGCCGGCCCCGGCGACCAGCCCAGCTTCATCAGCGGACGAATGCCCGCCGGCACCTGGTTGTGGATCGGCGAACAGGTGAGCTGGTGCACCGGGGTGACCACCGTCGGGTCCGCGAACCGGGCCCGTGCCACGTACGAGTGGTGCACGTCACCGGAGAGCACGCTGATCGACGCCGGTGGGGCGTACGCCGGGCCGGCCCCGATCCGCGCGCCGGACTGCCGCGGCGTGCCGGTGCCGATCCGGGCGAACGTCTCCGCGAGCGCCTCGAAGGACCGCCGGAACGCCGCCCAGTGCTCCAGGTCCAGGGCACGCCGCAGCTTCTCCGCCCCGCGCGCCACCCACGGCCGGCGTGAGTCCGCCAGTTTTTCGTTCCACGCCTCGATGTGGTGGATGCCCTGCGGCAGCAGCCAGGGCAGCGAGGCGCCCACCACCAGGTGGTCGTAGACCCCGTGCGCCTGGTCGAGGAACCAGGCCCACTCGCCCGGCGGCAGCATCGCCCTGCTGTTGGGCTCGAGCACCCGGCTGCACCGGTTGTCCAGCATGACCAGCCGGGTCCGGCCCAGATCCAGTGCGTAGCTCCACTGGTACTGCACCGCGCGCCAGCGCTCGGTGTCGTGGGCCAGGTCGGACTCCTGGTCGACCCGGTGGCCGAACTCGCGCAGCACGCTGGTGGCGTCCTCGGCGGCGGCGACCTTGGCGAAGACCGGATCGGCGACGATCTCGTCGGGCGAGAGATTGCCCAGGTGCTGGTAGACCCAGTACGAGGCGAGCCCGCTGCCGATCCGCTCCGCCCACCACGGCTGCTCGCGTACCTCGGCCCGCCACGCCGCCGAGGTGTTCCAGTCGTCGATGATCTCGTGATCGTCGAAGATCATCACGCTGGGCACCGTGGAGAGCAGCCAGCGGATCTCCGGATCACGCCAGGACTCCAGGTAGAGCTTGGTGTACTCGTCGAAACTCACCACCTGGTCGGCGGGAGCGCCCTTCGGCCGCCGCCGCCGTCGACGCAGCAACCGGCGCACAGTGGGCGAGGTGACGTCGGCGTAGACCTGGTCACCGAGCAACACGAGCAGGTCGGGCAGCGGGTTCGACTCCGGGTCCGCCATCAACCGCCGGGCGTACGCGTCCAGCGCGTCAGGTGGCAGCTTGCGGGTGGTGGAGTGCTGGGTGGTCTCCCGGCACGAGCCGAAGATCAGGTTGACCGGCTGGTCCCGGTCGTCGGCGGCCCGGGTGCGGATCACGCTCGGCGGGAACCCGCTGCTCGGCACGGGCCAGACGAGCTCGTCGTCGACGAGCACCTCGTAGGTGGTCTCGCTGTCCGGGGTGAGGCCCTCCACGACCACGAGGGCGTAGTGATGGTCGTACGCCGAGAAGGTGGGCGCGGCGCCGGTGGCGCCGTCGGCGGTGCGGACGGTGACCACGGCGGGCCCGGCGGTCTCCACCCAGATGGTGGCCCGGGTGTCCACGACTCGCCGCAGAAGTGGGCCGATGAGGAGGTGTGCGGCGGACATGGCGCGAGCCTACCGCCGGATTCCGGGCACCGGCTGCGGGCGGTGGCTGAGATGCCGGGCACCGCGCGGGAGGGCGGCGGCTGAGATGCCGGGCGCCGCCTGGGAGGGCGGCGGCGGAGACTCCGTGCACGGCTCGGGGTGCGGTGGCTGGGACGCCGTCGCCGGCATCTGACAGGATTCCGGCATGGCCGAATATCTCGTCCTCGCTCTGGTCCTGCTCGGTGTGCTGATCGCCGGCACAGTCGGGTTGGTCGTCCCGCGCCTGCGGCGACGGCCCGAGCCCCCGTTGCCCCGCACGGAGGTCGACACCAGGGCCGAGGAGGATCTCGCCGGCCCGCCGGTCGAGGCACCGGAGTCCGATCTGTCCACCGGCGTCCTGGTCGAGCCGCCGCCGGTCCTCGAACCGCAGGTCGAGGTGCCCGAGCCGACCGCCGGCCGGCTGGTCCGGCTCCGCTCGCGGCTGTCCCGCTCACAGAGCGTGTTCGGCAAGGGCCTGCTCGGTCTGCTCGCCCGTGACCACCTCGACGAGGACGTCTGGGAGGAGATCGAGGACAGCCTGATCACCGCCGACGTCGGCGTGGACGCCACCCGTGACATCGTCGACCGGCTTCGCGAGCGCACCCGGGTGCTCGGCACCCGCTCGGCCTCCGAGCTGCGGGCACTGCTCGCCGCCGAGCTGGTCAACGCGCTCGACCCGAGCCTGGACCGCTCGTTGCGGACCGCCCCCAAGGACGGCGTGCCGGCGGTGGTCCTCGTCGTCGGCGTCAACGGCGCCGGCAAGACCACCACCTGCGGCAAGATCGCCCGGGTGCTGGTGGCCGACGGTCGCAGCGTGCTGCTCGGCGCGGCGGACACCTTCCGGGCCGCCGCGGCCGACCAACTGGAGACCTGGGGCTCGCGCGTCGGAGCGGAGACCGTGCGGGGGCCGGAGGCCGCCGATCCGGCCAGCGTCGCCTTCGACGCCGTCAAGCGCGGCATCGACACCGGCGTGGACACCGTGCTCATCGACACCGCCGGCCGCCTGCAGAACAAGATCGGCCTGATGGACGAGCTGGGCAAGGTCAAGCGCGTGGTGGAGAAGCAGGGCCCGATCGACGAGACACTGCTCATCCTGGACGCCACCACCGGGCAGAACGGCCTGGAGCAGGCCCGGGTCTTCACCGAGGTGGTCAACGTGACCGGCGTGGTGCTCACCAAGCTCGACGGCACCGCCAAGGGCGGCATCGTGATCGCCGTGCAGCGCAAGCTCGGTATCCCCGTGAAGCTGGTCGGCCTCGGCGAGGGCAAGGACGACCTGGCCCCGTTCGACCCGGCGCAGTTCGTCGACGCGTTGCTGGGGACTGAGGCCACCGGCCGGGACGCGTAGTCTCGGGTGACCACTGACGATCGCGCGTACGCGGGCTGGCGTGACCCTGGCCATTCTTCGCAGCGCCTCGGGAGACCGTACGTGACTTCGCAGGAGATCCCGCTGCACGGCGGCAACGTGAGCACCGTCGTCCGCGTGGGTGACACGGTCCGTCGCAACGCCGGACCGTGGACCCCGTCCGTGCACGCGCTGCTGCGCCACCTGGAGTACGTGGGGTTCACCGGAGCCCCCCGGGCGCTCGGGATGGACGAGCGCAACCGTGAGGTGCTGTCGTACCTGGAGGGGGAGTGCGGCGAATATCCGCTCGCCCCGCACTGGGTGACCGACGAGGCCCTGGTCACCGTCGCCACCATGCTGCGCATGTTCCACGACGCGCAGTACGGCTTCACCCCTCCGCAGGCGGCGGTCTGGCGGTCGTTCGGGCCCCCACCGCCGGACACCGAGGTGATCTGTCACCACGACGCCGCGCCGCACAACGTGATCTGGCGTCCGGACGGCACCCTCGGGCTGATCGACTTCGACCTCGCCTCGCCCGGAGCGCGGATCTACGACGTGGCGTACGCGGCCTGGACCTGGGTGCCGATCTTCGCGGACCGCGACTCGATCACGCTGGGCTGGAAGAACCCGGACCGCCCTCGCCGCCTCCGGCTCTTCGCCGACGCGTACGGGCTGATCCCCCGGGACCGGCACCGGCTGATCCGCACCATCCGTAAACGGATCGTGGACCACGTCGAGGGGATCCGCCGGATGGCCGCCGCCGGCGAGCCGGCGTTCGTCCGGATCGTGCACAAGGGTCACCTGCGTCGACCGATGCGCGATCTGCGACTGCTCGACTACGAGCGGCACACCCTGGAGAACGCCCTCCGCTGAGCGCCGGCCGGCGATGCTCGGCCGGGCGCGTCAAGCGCACCGGTCGATGCCGTTGACCGGTCAGCCATCGACGGTCGCCGTCCGGTCGATCCACAATCGTCCATGCTGATGACTGTGCGGAGTTCGTGACACGTCCGAAACAACCCGTCACGAAACGGAAACCCGCACGGGACCCAAAGTGAAACAGCCGGCCGCGAAGCTTCCGCGCAACCGGCCTACGGGCGACGCTGCCCCGGAAAGCCGCGAAGGAGGACTTCACCTTTTAGGAGGCCAGCGTGCCTGAAGCACCGACGATCGACGGCGCCAATACCACGTGGCTGCTGGTTTCGACCGCGCTCGTGCTGCTCATGACCCCCGGACTGGCGCTGTTCTACGGCGGCCTCAACCGGGCCAAGGGCGTACTCAACATGATGATGATGAGCTTCTCGGCTATCGGGCTCATCTCTATTCTGTGGTGGTTCTACGGATTCAGCGTCGCCTTCGGGACCGACGTGAACGGCTTCTGGGGCGACCCGGGCGCGTACCTCGGCACCAAGACCTTCCTCGCCGAGACCGACCTGTGGGGTGCCACGGCGGAGAACCCCAGCGGCATCGGCGTCCCGCTCTACGTGTTCATGGCCTTCCAGATGGTCTTCGCGGTGATCACCGTCGCGCTCATCAGCGGTGCCATCGCGGACCGGGCCAAGTTCGCCGGCTGGCTGCTGTTCGCCTTCGGCTGGGCCACCCTGGTCTACTTCCCGGTCGCCCACTGGGTGTGGGGCGGCGGCATCATCGGCGGCGACATCCACGCGCTGGACTTCGCCGGTGGCACCGCGGTGCACATCAACGCCGGTGCGGCGGCCCTGGCCGTGGTCCTGGTCCTCGGAAAGCGGCTCGGTTGGCCGCGTGAGGGCATGAAGCCGCACAACATCCCGCTGGTCGCGCTCGGTGCGGGTCTGCTGTGGTTCGGCTGGTTCGGGTTCAACGCCGGCTCGGAGCTGACCGTCGACTCGGTCGCCGGCCTCGCCTTCATCAACACCCAGCTCGCCACGGCTGCGGCGGTGCTCGGCTGGATCGCTGTCGAGTGGATCAAGACCCGCAAGCCGACGATGGTCGGCGCCTCGTCCGGCGCCGTCGCCGGCCTGGTCGCCATCACCCCGGCCTGTGGCTTCATCGCACCGTGGGCGTCCGTCCTGCTCGGTGTCGTCGCCGGCGCGGTGTGCGCGCTCGCCGTCAGCCTCAAGTACAAGCTCGGCTACGACGACTCGCTCGACGTGGTGGGCGTGCACTTCGTCGGTGGTTGGATCGGGTCGCTCTGGCTCGGCCTCTTCGCCACCAACTCGGTCAACTCCGCGATCACCGACGTGGTGGGCGCCTCCGACGGCCTCTTCTACGGCGGCGGCGTGACCCAACTCGGACGCCAGGCGCTCGCCGGCCTGATCGTCACCGCCTGGTCGTTCGGCATCGCCTGGGTGCTCGCCTTCGTCATCGAGAAGACGATCGGCTTCCGGGTCAAGGCCGAGGCGGAGGTCGAGGGCATCGACATCGGCGAGCACGCCGAGAGCGGCTACGACCTGTCACCGGCCGGTGGCGGCGCGGGCGGCGCGTTCGCGATGGCCGGCATCGGCACCTCCGGTGGCGGTTCGACGAGTGGTGCCAAGCCGGAGGCGGAGCCCGCCGAGCCGGTCAGCGAAAAGGTCGCCGGTTAACGTTCCTGGGATGGAGGGGTTGGACATGAAGCTGGTGACCGCAGTCATCAAGCCGTACCAACTGGACGCGGTGAAGGAGGCCCTGCACGCCCTCGGGGTGGCCGGGCTGACCGTCAGCGAGGTTCAGGGGTACGGACGGCAGAAGGGGCACACCGAGGTCTACCGGGGTGCCGAGTACACGGTCGAGTTCCTGCCCAAGATCCGGGTCGAGGTGCTCACCGACGAGATCGACGTCGACAAGGTGGTGGACGCCATCGTCGGAGCGGCCCGCACGGGCAAGATCGGTGACGGCAAGGTCTGGGTCACCGGTGTCGAAGAGGTCGTCCGGGTGCGTACCGGCGAACGCGGCCTCGACGCACTCTGACGCGGCCACGACTGACATGACCTCGTTGATCAAGAAGAACGCGTCAGGACCCGCCGATGACGGTGACGCGAACCTCTTGATCAACGAGGTCGTCGGCGTTCCCGGGGGGATCGGGGAAGCGGCCCGGCGGGGGCGGGCCGCGGCGTACGACTCGTTCCTGCGGGGGTTGCTGCCGCCGCGGGACGGGGTGGCGCTGCTGGCCGTCGGGGGCCTGGGTCGGCGGCAGTGTGCCCCGTACAGCGACCTCGACCTGGTGCTGGTGCACGCCGGGGTGCCCGGCACCGACGAGCTGGCCGCGTCGGTGTGGTACCCGATCTGGGACGCGGGCCTGCGGCTCGACCACTCCGTCCGCACCGTCGCCGAGGCGCTCTCGGTGGCCCAGGACGACGTCAAGGTAGCCCTCGGGCTGCTCGACGCCCGGATGATCGTGGGGGACCAGGCGCTGGCCGACGCGCTGATCCGCACCGCCGCCGATCACTGGCGACGTACCGCCGTCCGGCACCTTTCCGGCCTGCGCGAGGTCACCGAGGCCCGTTGGCAGGCCCACGGCGAGCTGGCGTTCCTGCTGGAGGGCGACCTCAAGGAGGCCGCCGGTGGTCTGCGCGACGTGGGGCTGCTGCGGGCGATCTCCGCCGCCGGCATCACCGACGCGCTGCGTCCCGCCGTACGCGCCGCTCACCTGCGCCTGTTGGACACCCGCGACGCGCTGCACCAGCAGGTCGGCCGACGGGTCGACCGGCTGGTCGCCCAGGAACGCGACGGAGTGGCCAACCTGCTCGGCCTGCGACAACTCCAGCCCGGCGGGTCCGACGCCGAGGGGCGGCCGGGAGCCGTGGTGGACGACGGCGACGCGCTGCTGCGTCGGGTCGCCGGTGACGCCCGCACGGTCAGCCACGCCCTGGACGACGCCTTCCGGGCCGCCGACCGGCTGCGCTCCGGCCGCTCCCGCGGCGGCAACGGCCGCCCGGTCCGCCGCCCGGTCGCCCGCGACGTGGTCGAACACGACGGCGAGTTGGTGCTCGCCCGCACGGCGATCGGGGCGCGCCCCGACCCGAGCCTCTCGCTGCGGGTGGCCGCCGCGTCGGCCACGACCCGACTCCCCATCGCGCGGGCCACCTGCGAGTGGCTGGCGGCGTACTGTCCGCCCCTGCCGGCCCCCTGGCCGGCCGAGGCCCGGGCCGCGCTGATCACCCTGCTGGGCGCCGGCCCCGGCCTGGTGCCGGCCTGGGAGACCTGCGACCGGTACGGGCTGGTCGACGGCTGGCTGCCCGAGTGGACCCGGCTGCGCAGCCTGCCCCAGCACAACCCGGTGCACCGCTTCACCCTCGACCGGCACCTCGTGCAGACCGCGCACGAGGCCAGCCGGCACGCCCGCGAGGTGGAGCGCCCGGACCTGCTGCTCCTCGGCGCTCTCCTGCACGACATCGGCAAGGGACTCCCCGGTGACCACAGCACCGTCGGCGTGCCGGTAGCCCAGGCGGTGGCCACCAGGGTCGGTCTGCCCACCGCCGAGGTCGAGCTGATCGGCAAGCTGGTCCGGCTGCACCTGCTGCTGCCCGACGTGGCGACCCGCCGGGACCTGAGCGACCCGGTCACCATCGCCTCGGTGGCCGAGGCGGTCGGCGACACCGGCACCCTCGACGTGCTGCACGCGTTGGTCCGCGCCGACGCGGCGGCGACCGGGCCGGCGGCCTGGTCCGACTGGAAGGGCCGGCTCGTCGCCGAGTTGGTCGCCCGGGTCCGCACCGCGCTGGACACCGGCGTACTTCCGGAGCCACCCGCCCCGGACCCGGAGCTGCTGGCCGGACCCCTGCCGGTCGTCCACCTGACCGGCGACCGGGTGTCGGTCGCGGCGGCCGACCGGCGGGGTCTGCTCGCTACGGTGGCCGGCTGCCTGGCCCTGCACCGGCTGGAGGTGATCTCCGCGGACGCCTCCGCCGTCGACGGCCGGGCTCTGGTCGAGTGCCGGGTGCAGCCCCGCTACGGCCTTCCGCCGGACCCGGTCCCGCTCCGCGCCGACCTGCGCCGGGCGGTCGCCGGCGACGTGTCGGTCACCCAACGGCTGCGGGGCCGTGCCCTCGCCAGCCGTGGCGGTGGCGCGGCTCCACGTGTGGTCTGGCACCGCGAGGCGGCCACCGACGCCGTACTGCTGGAACTGCGCGCCGCCGACGCCGCCGGGCTGCTCTACCGGGTCACCTGCGCGCTCGACGAGGCCGGCGCCCTGGTTCGCGCGGCCCGCATCTCCACCCTCGGCGCCGACGTGGTCGACGCCTTCTACCTGGTGGGCGGTTGGCCGGACGACACCACCCGGGCTCGCCTGGAAGCCGCCGTCCTAGCCGCCGTCTAACCGCCCCACCCCGCCCCGCGTCCCCCCGCCCGGCCCTGCCCCGCGTCTCCCGGCCCCGCCCTGCTCCGCGTCGCCCCGGCCCCCCCTGCTCCGCGTCTCCCGGCCCCGCCCTGCCCCGCGTCGCCCCGGCCCCGCCCTGCCCCGCGTCGCCCCCGCACCCCTACGTCGATCTTGCACTTTGTGTCCCCGCATGCCAGGTAAAAGCCGCATAGCGACGACACAAAGTGCAAGATCGCGAGGGCGAGGGCGAGGGCGAGGGCGAGGGCGGGGGCGGGGGCGAGGGCGAGGGCGAGGGTGAGGGCGGGGGCGAGGGCGAGGGCGGGGGCGGGGGCGGGCAGGCGGGGGCGGGGGTACGTCGGGGGGCGTAGGGGCGGTGCCGCTGGTGGACGGACGTCGCGCGGGGTCCGCGCGGGCAGAATGACGGCCATGCGGCGAGACGGGCGGTGGTGGTGGCCGGAGGTGGCGGCGGATGCCGCGCTCGGCGTGGTGCTGCTCGGGTTCGGACTGCTTGCCACCGGGCTGGCCGGGGACAACCAGCCGGGGTCGAGGCCGGTGGACGCCGTGAGTCGGGTGCTGATCGCCGTCGCGGCGCTCGCCCTGCTGGTGCGGCGGCGTGCTCCGGTCGCCGCTCTCGCCGTGGTCACGGTGGCCACCTCGGCGTACCTGCTGATCGGCTACCCGTACGGGCCGATTCTGGTCACGTTCCTGGTCGCGGTCTACAGCGTGGCCGTGTGGCTGCCGGTGCGACCGGCGGCGCTCGCCACCGGTGGCGCGTTCGTTCTGTTGTTGGCGCACGTCTTCTTCGGGCGGGGGCCCGCGCCGGGTTGGACGGGAGTGCTGCCCGCGTCGGCCTGGGTGGTCGTACCGTTCGCGGTGGGGGTGGTGGTGCGGGTGAGCCGTGAGGCGACCGCGCGTACCCGTGCCGAAGAGGCCCGCGGCCGAGTTGAGCAGGCGCGACGGCAGGCCGACGAGGAGCGGCTGCGCATCGCGCAGGAGGTGCACGACGTGGTGGGGCACGGGCTGGCCGCGATCAGCATGCAGGCGGAGATCGCCCTGCACCTGCTGCCGAAGCGGCCGGAGCAGGCGGAGGTGGCCCTGACCGCGATCAGCCGGACCAGCCGCGAGGCGCTGGACGAGCTACGGGTCACCCTGGGTGCGGTGCGCCGGGGCGCCGAGCGTGAGCCGGTACCCGGCCTGGCCCGGCTTCCGGCGCTGCGCGACCGGCTGGCCGGGGCGGGGCTCGCCGTGGAGGTGCGCGTGGTCGGGGAGCCCAGGGAGGTGCCGGCCGCGGTGGACCTGGCCGCGTACCGGGTGGTGCAGGAGGCGTTGACCAACGTGCTGCGTCACGCGGGAGTGGCGAGCGCGGAGGTGACGGTGGACTACCGGGTCGACGAGGTGACCGTCGAGGTCACCGACGGGGGGTCAGGTGCCGACCGCGCCGGAACGGCTCCGGCCGACGGCGAGGGTGGCCACGGTCTGGCCGGGATGCGCGAGCGGGTCGCGGCGTTGGGTGGGCGGTTGACCACCGGGCCGCGCGCCGGGGGCGGGTTTCGGGTGTACGCGAGGCTGCCCGTGGAGCCGACCACGTGATCCGGGTGCTGATCGCCGACGACCAGGATCTGGTCCGGCTCGGGCTGCGCGCGTTGGTGGAGAGCGAGGACGACCTGGCGCTGGCCGGCGAGGCGTCCGACGGGCTGCGGGCGGTCGAGTTGGCCCGTCGGGAGCGCCCGGACGTGGTGCTGATGGACATCCGGATGCCCGGCATCGACGGCATCGAGGCGACCCGCCGTATCGTCGGCGACCCCGACCTGACCGGCACGCGGGTGGTGGTGCTCACCACGTTCGAGCTGGACGAGTACGTCTTCGACGCGCTGCGGCACGGTGCGAGCGGGTTCCTCACCAAGGACACCAGACCGACTGAGCTGCTGCGCGCGATCCGGCTCGTCGCCGAGGGGGAGGCGCTGCTGTCGCCGTCGGTGACCCGTCGGGTGGTGCGGGAGTTCGCCACCCGGCCGTCGCGGGTGCTTCGTCCGCACCCGCGACTGGAGGCGCTGACCGATCGGGAGCGTCAGGTCGTCGGCCTGGTCGGTGAGGGCCTGAACAACGAGGAGATCGCCGTGCGGTTGGTGGTCAGCCCGGCGACCGCGCGGACCCACGTCAGCCGGGCGATGGGCAAGCTGGGAGCCCGGGATCGGGCCCAGCTCGTCGTGTTCGCGTACCAGTCGGGGTTGGTCTCGGGGTGAGGCCCGGGCCGGGCGACAGCGGCCCTACGGCCGGGCGGTTACCCTAGCGGTGGCCGGACTCCGCAGTGCCGGCCGCGTTGTGCCCGCCGGAACACTGACAAACGGGATGTTCGCGTGTTTGACACCTTGAGTGACCGCCTGTCCGGGATCTTCACCAAGCTCCGCGGCAAGGGGCGGCTCACCGACGCCGACATCGACGCCACCGCGCGCGAGATCCGCCTCGCGCTGCTGGAGGCGGACGTCGCGCTGCCGGTGGTCAAGGGCTTCATCGCGGCCGTCAAGGAGCGGGCCCGCAGCTCCGAGGTCTCCCAGGCGCTGAACCCGGCCCAGCAGATCATCAAGATCGTCAACGAAGAGCTGATCAACGTGCTCGGCGGCGAGGGGCGGCGGCTCCAGTTCGCCAAGCAGCCCCCGACCGTGATCATGTTGGCCGGCCTCCAGGGCTCCGGTAAGACGACCCTCGCCGGCAAGCTGGCCCGCTGGCTGAAGGGCCAGGGGCATCAGCCGCTGCTCGTCGCCGCCGACCTCCAGCGCCCCAACGCCGTCGGGCAGCTCCAGGTGCTCGGTGGCCGGGCCGGTGTCGAGGTGTACGCCCCGGAGCCCGGCAACGGCACCGGTGACCCGGTGCAGGTGGCCCGCGCGTCGATCGAGCACGCCAAGCGCGCCGCCCGCGACATCGTCATCGTCGACACCGCCGGCCGCCTCGGCATCGACGCCGAGATGATGCAGCAGGCCGCCGACATTCGCGACGCCGTCTCGCCGGACGAGGTCATCTTCGTCATCGACGCGATGGTTGGTCAGGACGCCGTCCGCACCGCCGAGGCGTTCCGCGACGGCGTCGGCATCACCGGTGTGGTGCTCTCCAAGCTCGACGGCGACGCCCGCGGTGGTGCCGCGCTGTCGGTCCGCGAGGTCACCGGGCAGCCGATCCTGTTCGCGTCCACCGGTGAGAAGCTGGAGGACTTCGACGTCTTCCACCCCGACCGGATGGCCAGCCGGATCCTCGGCATGGGCGACGTCCTCACTCTGATCGAGCAGGCCGAGCAGGCCTTCGACTCCGATCAGAAGGAGAAGATGACCGCCAAGCTGATGGGCGGTGAGCAGTTCACCCTTGACGACTTCCTCGACCAGCTCATCGCGGTGCGGCGGATGGGCCCGATCGCCAACGTGCTGGCCATGATGCCGGGCATGGGGCAGATGAAGGACCAGCTCGCCGAGCTGGACGACAGCCACTTCGACCGGGTCACCGCGATCATCCGGTCGATGACCCCGGGCGAGCGGACCAACCCGAAGATCATCAACGGTTCCCGCCGGGCGCGTATCGCCAACGGCTCCGGGGTCACCGTGATGGACGTCAACCAACTGCTCAACCGCTTCGCCGACGCGCAGAAGATGATGAAGCAGATGGGCGGCATGATGGGCCTGCCCGGCGGTGGCCGGCGCAAGGCGACCAAGTCGCCGAAGAACAAGCGCAAGGGCACCAAGGGTGGCGGTCGTCCGCGTACCGGCGCCGGCGCCGGGATGCCCGCCGGTTTCCCGGGCGGAATGCCGCAGCTCCCGCCGGGGATGGACCCGAACGACCTCGCTGGCGGCCAGGGCCTGCCGCCCGGCTTCAAGCTTCCGAAGATCGACTTCAACAAGCTCGGCAAGGGCGGCGACAAGGGCCCGCGCTGACGTGTGTCGGTGACGGCGGGCGACTGATCCGGCGCTTAGGGTGAGGTCGCCCCCTGGAAGGAGATGTCATGACCGCAGCCCCGATCCTGCCCGAACGGCACGAGTGGACGGTCGACGACCTCGGTGACCTGCCGAAGGACCTTCCGTACGAACTGATCAACGGAAGGTTGATCGTGCCGTCGCCGACTGCCGTGCACCAGGAGTTCTGCGTCGAGCTGCTGCTCACGCTTCGCGTCAACTGCCCGCCGGAATACCTGGTCAGTATCGACCTGTCCATGCGGGTCGACCGGCGCAACGAGCCTCGCCCCGACGTGGTGGTCATTCGCCGTAAGCATGCCGGCCGATCGCCGGTCCCGGTGGAGGACGCCCTGCTCGCCGTGGAGGTCGTCTCCCCGACCTCCAGCTTCCGCGACATGTACGACAAGGCGAAGGTCTACGCGCACGCCGGCGTCCGGTCCTACTGGGTGGTGGACCCGTTGCAGGAACACGTCACGCTGACCGAGTACACCCTTGGCGCCACCCGCGAGTACGAGCAGGTCGCCCACACCGAGGACCTGTTCGTCACCGAGCACCCGTGGAAGGTCTCCGTGGACCTGCCCGCCCTGACCGCTCGGAAGAACGACCTGCTCGCCCCCGACGGGGAGTGATCGGGTAGGACTGTGCGCATGGCTCTTCATGTGCGCGGCGTGCTGCTCCCCGACGACGAGGTCCGGGATCTCTGGCTGGTCGGCGACCGGGTGACCTTCACTCCCGTACCCGATGCCCAGACCGTCGTCGACGGCGGCTTCGTGTTGCCGGGGTTGGTCGACGCGCACTGCCACATCGGCATCGCCCGAGGTGGCGCCCCGATCACCTCACTCGACCAGGCCCGCGCGTTGGCCCACGTCGACCGGGACGCCGGGGTGCTGGCGATCCGGGACGCCGGCTCGCCGTACCCGTACCCCGAACTCGACGACGAGCCGGACCTGCCGCGACTGGCCCGCGCGGGCCGGCACGTCGCCCCGCCGAAGCGCTACCTGCGCGACATCGGCGTGGAGGTCGACGCCACCGAGGTCGCCGCGACGGTGGCCGCGCAGGCACGGGCTGGCAACGGCTGGGTCAAGCTGGTCGGCGACTGGATCGACCGTGGCGTCGGTGACCTGGCGCCGGCCTGGGACGCGGACACCCTCAGCGCCGCCGTGCGGGCCGCACACGACGCCGGGGTACGCGCCGCGGTGCACACCTTCTCCGAGTCGGCCGTCGAGATCATGGTGCGGGCCGGGGTCGACTCGGTGGAGCACGGCACCGGGCTCACCCTCGACCTGATCGACGAGATGGCCCGCCAGGGCACCGCGCTGGTCCCCACGATGATCAACATTGCCACCTTCGGGGGGATCGCCGAGCAGGCGCGGGGCAAGTTTCCCGGGTACGCCGACCACATGCTGGCGTTGCGTGACGGCTTCCCCGAGGTGGTGCGTGCCGCGTACGAGGCTGGGGTGCCCATCTACGTGGGCACCGACGCCGGCGGTGGCATCGATCACGGGTTGGCCGCCGAGGAGATGCTGCTGCTGCACGAGCGGGCGGGCATGGCCCCGATCGACGTGCTCGCCGCCGCCTCCTGGGGCGCCCGGGAGTGGCTCGGCTTTCCCGGCCTGGTGGAGGGCGGCCTCGCCGACCTGACCGTCTACCCCGAGGACCCCCGCAGTGACCTGCGCGTCGTCCGCGCCCCGTCCCGCACGATCCTCCGCGGCCGCGTCATCCGCTGACCGCCCCCCGCGGGTTCCGCCGTCGTGGTGCGCTGGGCCGCTGGGCCGCTGTGCGGCTGTGCGCGTGTGCCGCGTCCCTTGGCGCAAGATCGTGCTCGAACCACGATGTAGGGGCCTCAACGTCGCGGGATGCCACTACATCCAGGATCGAGCACGATCATGGCCCGAAGATCCGCACAACTTCCCGGATGTTGCTGCCTGCCGCGCGCCTGAGGCAGCAACATCCGGGAAGTTGCTCGGATCTTGGTGCGGGGTGCGGGGTGCGGGGTGCGGGGTGCGGGGTGCGCGGCGTCGTCGCGGCCTGCTCCGCGTTGTCGCGGGCGGGGGCGGGAGTGGCCTGGTGCTGGCGCCGAGGACGGCACGGTACGGGGCTGGCGACTCCCGGACGCGGTGTCCGCCCGCGCGGCGCATAGGATGTGCGGTCATGGCACGCGTGCTCACTCCCCGTGCGGAGGATTTTCCCCGCTGGTACCAGGACCTGATCGCCAAGGCGAAGCTGGCCGACAACGGCCCGGTTCGCGGCACCATGGTCATCCGACCGGCCGGCTACGCCATCTGGGAGCGTATGCAGGCTGAGATGGACGCTCGGATCAAGGCGGCGGGTGCGGAGAACGCGTACTTCCCGTTGTTCATCCCCGAGAACTATCTCAAGCGCGAGGCGGAGCACGTCGAGGGCTTCTCGCCGGAGCTGGCCGTCGTCACGCACGGTGGTGGCAAGCCGCTGGCCGAGCCGGTGGTGGTGCGCCCGACCAGCGAGACGGTCATCGGCGAGTTCATGGCCAAGTGGATCGACTCGTACCGGGACCTGCCGCTGCTGCTGAACCAGTGGGCGAACGTGGTCCGGTGGGAGCTTCGGCCGCGGATCTTCCTGCGTACCAGCGAGTTCCTCTGGCAGGAGGGGCACACCGCGCACGCCACCCGTGAGGACGCCCGGGCGTACGCGCGGCGGATCCTGCACGAGGCGTACGAGGACCTGATGGTCAACGTGATCGGCATTCCGGTCGTGGTCGGTCTGAAGACGAAGCGTGAGCGCTTCGCCGGGGCGACGGCCACGTACACCTGCGAAGGCATGATGGGCGACGGCAAGGCGTTGCAGCTGGGCACCAGCCACGAGCTGGGCCAGAACTTCGCCAGGGCGTTCGACATCAGCTACTCCTCCAAGGAGGGCAGCCGGGAGCACGCCTGGACCACCTCCTGGGGCACGTCCACCCGGATGCTCGGTGGCCTGATCATGGCGCACGGCGACGACAACGGCCTGCGCGTGCCGCCGAAGCTGGCCCCGATCCAGGCGTACGTCATGATCGTCAAGGACGGCGACGGCGTCGGTGAGGCGGCGGCCAAGCTGCGCGACGGCCTGCGCGACGCCGGTGTCCGGGTCGCGCTCGACGACCGGACCGACACCCCGTTCGGCCGCCGGGCCGTCGACGCCGAGCTGCGTGGCTATCCGGTACGCGTCGAGGTCGGCCCCCGTGACCTGGCCGTTGGCAACGCGACGGTGGTGCGGCGGACCGACGGTTCGAAGACCCCGACGCCGGTGGCGGACGTGGTCACCGCGGTGCTGAGCGCCCTGGAGACGGACCAGCAGGTGCTGCACGACCAGGCGCTGGCCAACCGCGAGTCGCGCACCGTGGAGGTGGCCACCCTGGCCGAGGCGATCGAGGCCGCCGCGACCGGCTGGGCGCGGGTGCCGTGGTCGGCGGTCGGCGTGGCCGGTGAGGCGGAGGCGAACGGTCAGGGCGTCACGGTGCGCTGCCTGCTGCGCGCCGACGGGTCGGTACCGGACTCGGAGGACGAGCCGGATCTGGTCGCCATCCTCGCCCGCGCCTACTGAGGCGTAGGACGGTCGTGCGCTTCGCGCCAGGCCGGCTGATCATGCATCGGAACGTGCGGCACGGCCGGATCGGGTGGGTCCGGCCGGCCCGCGTGGTCAGCGACGATGATCGAGGGTTGCTGGTCTGGATCGCCCGGGACTCGCCGGTGGCCCACGAGGTGACCGAGGCCGGGCTGGGGATGCGGGCGATGCCGTTCGCCGAGTGGATCTTGTCGACGTACCGGTTGGCGCAGGGGCGTTGGAACGGCCCGCCGCTGTTGAAGTTCCTGCCCACGGGGGCGGCGCACTCCGTCTGGTGGTTCTCCGACGCCCAGGGCCGGTTCGCCCACTGGTACGTCAACCTCGAGGAGCCCGGTGTCCGCTGGGACGACGGCCCGGTGGCCGGCGTCGACGTGGTGGACCAGGACCTGGACGTGGTGGTGTGGCCGGACCGCAGCTGGGAGTGGAAGGACGAGGGTGAGTTCGTCGAGCGGCTCGCCTTCGGCGCCGACTACTGGGTGACCGACGAGAAGGCGGTCCGCGCCGAGGGGGAGCGGGTGATCGCGCTGGCCGAGTCCGGCGAGTTCCCGTTCGACGGCACCTGGTGTGACTTCACGCCCCCGCCGGAGTGGGGCATACCGGACAAACTGCCACCGGGATGGGACCGTCCACCGGTGCGCTGAGCGGTGTCGAGGTCGCCGACGACGTGGTGTACCCCTCCGATGCGGGAGATCGGCACCGGATCTGGCAGAATGGCTAGCTGGTATCCGGCGCGCGTCCGGCGCCCTCTAACCCGGGCACGTCGCCAGTCCACCGAGTAGTCTCCGGCCCAACCCCACTGTGCCGGTCGGCGCTCACCCATGCACACCGCCCGTTTGGGCCGGTGAGATCGCAACAGGAGCGAAACAACTGTGGCCGTAAAGATCCGGCTCCTGCGGATGGGCAAGATCCGCAACCCGCAGTACCGCATCGTCGTCGCCGATTCGCGCACCAAGCGTGACGGCCGGGCGATCGAGTTCGTCGGGGTTTACCAGCCCAAGGAAGACCCCTCGATCATCGAGGTCAAGTCGGAGCGGGTCCAGTACTGGCTGTCCGTCGGCGCTCAGCCGAGCGAGGCGGTGCAGCGGCTGCTGGAGCTGACCGGTGACTGGCAGAAGTACAAGGGCCTGCCGGCCCCGCCGCCGCTCCTGGTCGCTCCCGAGCGGGCCGACCGCAAGGCGGCGTACGAGGCTGAGGCGAAGGCCGCCGCCGGGCTCGCCCCGGAGACCCCGGCCAAGCCGGCCAAGAAGGCCGCCAAGGCTGCCGAGGCTCCGAAGGCCGACGCTGAGGCTCCGGCTGCCGAGGCTCCGAAGACCGAGGCTCCGGCCGCTGCCGACGCCGGTGAGCAGGCCTGACATGCCACTGCGTCCGGCGTTGGAGCACCTGGTCAAGGGCATCGTCGACCACCCGGACGACGTCCGGGTGCGGTTGGTCGATTCCCGTCGGGGTAAGCGGCTGGAAGTCCGCGTGCACCCCGAGGACCTCGGCACTGTGATCGGGCGGTCCGGCCGGACCGCCAAGGCGCTGCGCCAGGTGATCGGCTCCATCGGCGGGCGCGGGGTTCGCGTCGACATCGTCGACTCGTACTGATGCAGCTCGTCGTCGGCAGGATCGGCAAGCCGCACGGTGTCCGCGGTGAGGTCACCGTGGAAGTGCGGACCGACGAGCCCGAGGCACGGTTCGCCCCCGGTGCAGTGCTGCGCACTGAGCCGGGGGCGACGCCCCCGGCTGCGTCCCCGCGCAGCAGCGGTGTGCTGCGCACTGAGCCGGGGGCGACACCCCCACCGGCCAGCGATGGGCCCGGGGTGCCGTTCCGGGTTCCCGCGGAGCTGACCATCGAGGAAGCCCGCTTCCACCAGGGCCGGATGCTGATCGCGTTCGAGGGCATCCTGGACCGCAACACCGCCGAGGCGCTGCGTGGGACGCTGCTCGTGCTGGACAGCGCCGACGTGACCCCACCGGACGACCCGGAGGAGTTCCACGACCACCAGTTGGTCGGGTTGGCCGTGGTGACCCCGGCCGGCGAGCGCCTGGGTGAGGTCGCCCGCATCGACCACGCGCCCTCGTCCGACCTGCTGGTGCTGCGGCGCCCCGAGGGGCGTACCGCGTTGATCCCGTTCGTCCGGGCGATCGTTCCGGAGGTCGACCTGGCCGGCGGACGTGTGATCGTCGACCCGCCAGCCGGACTGCTCGACCTTTAGGACCAGCCCGCATGCGCGTCGACGTCGTGTCGATCTTTCCGGAGTACTTCGCCCCGCTGGACCTGTCGCTGATCGGACGGGCGCGGGCCAACGGCGTACTCCACCTTGCCGTGCACGACCTGCGGACCTGGACCCATGACGTGCACCGCACCGTCGACGACACCCCCTACGGTGGCGGGCCGGGCATGGTGATGCGTCCTGAGCCGTGGGGTGAGGCGCTGGACGCCCTCGCGCCGCTCGACGCCCCGCCGCCACGGCTGCTGGTGCCGTCGCCGGCCGGTGCCCCCTTCACCCAGGCCATGGCGTACGAGTTGGCGGCGGAGTCGCATCTGCTCTTCGCCTGCGGCCGCTACGAGGGGATCGACCAGCGGGTCCTGGCGCACGCCGCCACCCGGATGCCGGTCACCGAGGTGTCGCTCGGTGACTACGTGCTCTTCGGCGGCGAGGTCGCGGTCCTGGTGATGCTGGAGGCGGTCACCCGGCTGCTGCCCGGGGTGCTGGGCAACGCGGGCTCGTTGGACGAGGAGTCGCACGCGCACGGGCTGCTGGAGGCGCCGATCTACACCAAGCCGCCGAGTTGGCGTGGGCACGACGTGCCGGAGGTGCTCCGCTCCGGTGACCACGGCAGGATCGCCCGCTGGCGGCGCGAGGAGGGTCTGCTGCGCACCGCCGCCCGCCGGCCGGATCTGCTGGCCGCGCTCCCGGCGGACCGGCTCGACAAACGGGACATCGCGGCCCTCGACCAGGCCGGATTTCAACCTCCGCCGGGGGATGTGGCAAAGTAGGGGGGTTGCCGCATCCGTCCGCGCCCGCGGTCGGCTGCGAGGATCCCCGACCGGGGTCGGTTCGCCGATCACCACCCGGGAATCAGAATCACCCACCCGCGCACCGAGTGACGGTGCGCCGTGAGCCTTACGAGGACGCAGCGATGAACATCCTGGACGCCCTTGACGCCCAGTCGAAGCGGACCGACCTTCCCGACTTCCGGGCCGGTGACACCGTCAAGGTGCACGCCCGCGTCGTCGAGGGCAACCGGTCCCGTGTCCAGATCTTCCAGGGCGTCGTGATCCGCCGCCAGGGTGACGGTCTGCGCGAGACCTTCTCGGTCCGCAAGGTCAGCTTCGGTGTCGGCGTCGAGCGGACCTACCCGCTCAACGGCCCGGGCATCGACCGGATCGAGGTCGTGACCCGCGGTGACGTGCGTCGCGCCAAGCTCTACTACCTGCGCGAGCTGCGCGGCAAGAAGGCCAAGATCAAGGAGAAGCGGGAGAAGCAGCCCAGCTGACTTCCCGCTCGCCACGCCGCCCGAGCTGCGCGTATGCCGTACCGACCAGAGCGCACTACCCTGGTCGGTACGGGCGCAGCGAGGCGGCGGTCCCGCCCCAGGTGGCGGGTAGTTGTCCACGACCGCCCGTGGAGCCTCGACGAGGCTCCCGGGCGGTGGTGTTTTCTGCGGACCGGGGAGTGGCGTGGTGCAGACGCTTGACGAGGACGGCACCGTCGATCCGTGGCGCCGACGGGCTCGCCGCACCCGCCGGCAGATGCCGCTCTGGCAGGAGTTGCCGCTGCTGCTGGTGGTCGCGTTCTGCCTCGCGGTGCTGATCCGCACCTTCCTGCTCCAGGCGTTCTTCATTCCGTCCGGCTCGATGGAGGACACCCTCCTCGTCGGTGACCGGGTGCTGGTCAACAAGGTCGTCTACGACGTTCGCGATCCGCTGCGCGGCGAGGTGGTGGTCTTCCGGGGCACCGATCGCTGGGCGCCGCAGGTCGACGAGCAGCCGGAGCCCGGCGTCAGCGGCCGGCTCGCCCGCACCGTCGGCGACCTGGTCGGGGTGAGCCGCCCCGGTGAGAAGGACTTCATCAAGCGGGTGATCGGTCTCCCCGGTGACCGGGTCGCGTGCTGCGACAGTCAGGGTCGGGTGACCGTCAACGGCATCCCGCTCAACGAGTCGTACGTCCTGCGGGACTCACCCCTGGACCTGCCGCCCAACCCGGCGGAGTGCCGCTCCCGGCGCTTCGACGAGATCGTCGTGCCACCCGGTCAGATCTTCGTCATGGGTGATCACCGTGAGGTCTCCCAGGACGCGCGTTGCCAGGGGCCGGTGCCGATCGACAACGTGGTCGGCCGGGCCTTCATGGTGGTCTGGCCGTCGTCGCGGTGGAGCGCCCTGTCGGTGCCGTCCACGTTCGAGGACGTCTCCGGGCCGGTCACGGCGTCCCCCGGCGCGACTCCGGCGCGACCGACTCCGCAGGGCGGTGTGCTGCTGATGCTTCCATTGGTAGCCGCGCTGCGTGGTTCCCGCGCGTTCCGGACGGTGCCGTCCAGCCGGGCAACGTAGGCTCCTTGGCGTGATTGACGAGCAGACCGACAAGCCGCGCAGCTCCTTCTGGAAGGAGCTGCCGATCCTGCTGGGTGTGGCGATCCTGGTCGCGGTGCTGGTCCGCGCCTTCGTGCTGCAGACCTTCTTCATCCCCTCCCCGTCCATGGAGAACACTCTCAAGATCGATGACCGGGTGCTGGTCAACAAGCTGGTCTACGACTTCCGGTCACCGCACCGCGGCGAGGTGATCGTGTTCAAGGCGCCGACCGCGTGGAGCGGTAACCCCGACGGTGAGGACTTCATCAAGCGGGTGATCGGCATCCCCGGTGACCACGTGGTCTGCTGCGACCCCGAGGAACGGTTGATGATCAACGGCAAGTCGCTGGACGAGCCGTACATCTTCTCCATGGACGGGATTCGCGACAAGGCCGCCGACCAGGAGTTCGACATCACCGTGCCGAAGGGCCGGCTGTGGGTGATGGGCGACCACCGCTCCGCCTCCGGCGACTCGCTGGAGCACTGGCAGCAGTCCCAGCAGGACATCACCGAGGCCACCATCCCCGAGGAAGACGTGGTCGGGCGGGCGTTCACCGTCTTCTGGCCGGTCAACCGGGCCACCTGGCTGACGGTGCCCGACGGGTTCGACGGCATTCCCAAGCCGTAGGCCGACGGGGCGTGGGCGATCCGTCGTCGGTCTGGCAGGCTGGTGCGGTGACCGTCTACACCCCTCGACGCGCGGCTCGCGTGCTGCTCGTCGACGCGGCCGGCAGGGTCCTGCTGTTCGAGGGCTTCGACCCGGCCCGACCCGGGCACCGATACTGGTTCACTCCCGGCGGCGGGCTCGACCCGTCGGAGTCGCCGGCGGCGGGCGCGGCCCGAGAGTTGGCCGAGGAGACCGGCCTGCGGCTCGACCCGGCCCGGTTGGGCGACCCGGTCTGGGCCGATGCGACCGAGTTCTCCTTCGACGGCACCTGGTACCGCCAGGAGCAGGATTTCTTCCTCTTCCGGGTGGACTCCTGGCAGGTGGACACCTCCGGCTTCAACGACGTCGAGCGCCGCAGCATCGCCGACCACCGCTGGTGGGTCCCGGACGAGCTGGTGGCCAGCGGCGACCGGTTCTACCCGCCCGAACTGCCCGCCCTGCTGACCCGGCTGGGGCGGTCGACCGCCGTCGGCCAGGGCGGAGCGTCGTGCTGACCCCGCCGCGCACCGTGGTGCGCCGCGAGGCCGGCCTGTACGCCCTGGAGCGGGCGTTGCAGCGGCGTGGCTTCCGGCACGTCGCCGGCGCCGACGAGGCGGGCCGGGGGGCGTGTGCCGGTCCGCTGGTCGCCGCCGCGGCGGTGCTGCCCGAGGGGCGTCGCGGCGAGATCGAGGGGCTGGCCGACTCGAAGCTGCTCACCCCGGCCAGCCGGGAACGGGTGTACGCGGAGGTGGTGGACCGCGCGCTCGCGTACGCCGTGGTGGTCATCCCGGCCGAGGAGGTCGACGCCCGGGGTCTGCACGTGTGCAACCTGGCCGCGATGCGCCGGGCGCTCGCCTCGCTCACCACCCGCCCCGAGTACGTGCTGACCGACGGGTTCGGCGTGGACGGCCTGGGTGTGCCCGGGTTGGCGGTGTGGAAGGGCGACCGGGTTGCCGCGTGTGTGGCGGCGGCCAGTGTGCTGGCCAAGGTCACCCGGGACCGGCTCATGGTGGAGTTGGACGCGGTGTTCCCGGCGTACGGCTTCGCCGAGCACAAGGGCTACATCACCCCGGAGCACTCGGCGGCGCTGCGGGAGTACGGGCCGTGCCGGGAGCACCGGTTCTCGTACGTCAATGTCGCCGCGGTCTCCGGCCGCGACGGCCGGCCGCCGCGCGCCCGACGGCCCGGCGGCCACGGCCCGGATGAGCCGATGGAGCGCTCGTGGGCGTCAGGGGGTACCGTCGGCGTGGCGTTGGGCGAGCAGCCTCGGCCTCAGACGCCGGTGGGGGAAGATGTGGCCATGGAAGGCGGAGTGCGATGAGCGCGGAAGATCTCGAGAAGTACGAGACCGAGATGGAGCTGCAGCTCTACCGGGAGTACCGCGACATTGTCCGCCAATTCTCCTACGTGGTGGAGACGGAGCGTCGGTTCTACCTGGCCAACCAGGTCGACCTGCACGTGCGCAACTCCGACGGCGAGGTCTACTTCGAGGTCGAGATGCACGACGCCTGGGTCTGGGACATGTACCGTCCTGCCCGCTTCGTGAAGAACGTCCGGGTGATGACCTTCAAGGACGTCAACGTCGAGGAGCTGGAGAAGCCTGACATCTCGCTGCCCGCCGACTCCGGCTTCGGCGGCTGAGCGCACCCGAGCCGCCGGGCCCCGCCACGGGCCCCCCACCCGTGGCGTGACACCCGCCGCCGATCACTCGGTCGGCACCACGACCTCGACCCGCTGCGCCGAGTTGTTGGCGAAGCCGCCACGGTTCCACTGTTGCTCGACCGGCTGGGTCCGCCCGGACGCGTCGGTCGCCCGCGCGCCGAGCACGTACCGGCCGGGGGTGGCGACCCACTCGTGCCGCCAGCGCCGCCAGGCGAAGTCCCCGGCGTCCGCCGGGTCCAGCTCGGCCGGCGCCCAGCTCCGCCCGCCGTCGGTGGTCACCTCCACGGCGACCACCGGGGCGTGCCCCGACCAGGCCCGACCATCCAGCGTGCACGGGCCCTGTCGCAGCACCCGACGACGGGACATGAAGTCGGGGAAGCCGGGCGGACGGACCAGCGCCCGTGGCTCGATCCGGGTGACCGGCACGCCCGGGTCGTCCGCGTCGCGACGTACCCGGTAGGCCACCGCGTTCTGGTACCCCTCGAACGGCTCGGTCCGCAGCTCGATCGAGTGGACCCACTTCACGTGGGCCATTCCGTACCAGCCCGGCACGATCAGCCGCAGCGGCGCGCCATGCTGCGGCAGCAGGGGAGCGCCGTTCATCTCGTACGCCAGCAGCACCTCCTCGCGAAGCGCGTCGGCGACCGGAAGCGCCCGCTGGTAGTCCTGCTCGATCCCACGCTCCACACCGTGATCGGCGCCGGTGAAGACCACGTCCACCGCGTCCGGGTCGACGCCCGCCTCCCGCAGCAGCGGAGCGAGGGGGGTGCCGGTCCACTCCGCGTTGCCGACCGCCTCGACCAGCCAGGGCTGGCTGACCGGTCGGGGGTGCAGCAGGGCTCGCCCGTTGCCGGCGCACTCCAGGGTCACCTGCCGGGTGACGCGGGGCCGCTCGCGCAGGTCGGCGAGGGTGACGGTCAGCTGACGGTCGACCGCGCCGCCGATGGTCAGTGTGTGCGTCTCCGGGTCGAGCGCCGGGATGTCGTAGTGGATCAGCAGGTAGTGCAACCCGGCCGGGGTGACGTCGTAGCGCAGCGCCTCCAACGGGATGCCGTGGTTGCGGGCCGCGAGTTGCAGCTCCTCGGCGCTGATCGTCTCGTCCGGCTCCGCGAGCCGGGACGGGCCGCTCACGTCGGCCACCGTGGGCCCGGTCGGGGACGACGTCCGGTCATCGAGAGTGGTCATGCGGCCTCCCCGGTACAGACGGCGGCACCCCGCCGTACGCGGCCCAGCCTAGGCCCTGCGTGGCGGCGTTGCGCATAGCAGATCATCGAGAGCGTCGGGTGGTCGTCCACAGCGCCGTCGGTTGTCCACAGGTTTGTCGGCTGGGCTGGCGTACCACCCGGCCGTGACCGGAGGCTGCCGTTATGCGACAACCATCGGTCCGTTCGATGTGCCGTAGCGTGCTGCTCTGCGCCGCCGTGCCACTGGCGCTGACCGCGCAGCTCTGCGGCTTGGCGGTGCTCGTCGCGGCGGTGCCCGGCCAATCACCGACGCCGACCGTGCCCATCGCGTTCCAGGCGTCCGCGTCCGCGCCCGCTCCCGCCGGGCGGTTCCGCTGGCCGCTCGACGGGCCGCCCCGTCCGGTGCGCCGCTTCGACCCGCCACCTGAGCCATGGCTCCCCGGCCATCGCGGCGTCGACCTGCCGGCTCCCCCCGGCACGGTGGTCCGCAGCGCCGGCCCGGGCACCGTGCTCTTCGCCGGCCTGGTGGCCGGTCGACCGGTGGTCACCGTGGGGCACGCCGACGGGCTGCGGACCACCCACGAGCCGGTCCAACCCGGCGTACGCCCCGGCCAGCCGGTCGCCGCCGGCGCGCCGCTGGGCGACCTGCTGCCCGGCCACCCGGGGTGCCCGGCCGAGGCGTGCCTGCACTGGGGCCTGCGCCGCGGCGAGGAGTATCTCGACCCGCTGGCCCTGCTCGGCCTCGGCCCGGTGCGCCTGCTCCCGGCCGACCCCGCCTCGGTGTCCGGTCCCGGCCGTCCGGTCAGCGCTGGGCGAGCAGTGCCGGCAGCCGCGCGCCAAGCCGCTCGTACTCGTCGGCCGCGTTGTAGACCTGGCCGGTGAGCCGCAGCCACCCCCGGCCGTTCCAGCTCATCACCGCCACCTCGGCGGCGAGCCGCTCACCGATCCGCGCCTGCAACGCCCGCGCCGCGTCGATCGTGGTGCCCGTGCCGGCCGGCAGCGGGATGAGGCGCAGAGCCACCCCCGGCCCGCCGGGGTCAGGCAGGTCGGCGGGAGCCACCCCCAGAGCATCCCCCACCACCCGCTGGCCGTACGCGGCGAGCGCCGCGTTGTGCGCCCGCACCCGGTCGACGCCGAGACTGCGCATCGCGAACAGGCCCGCGGGGGCGGCCAGCCAGGGCGTGTAGTCGAGCGTGGCCTGCCACTCGAGCCGGGCCGGGAAGCCCGACTCCTGCTCCCAGGACACCACCAGCGGCTCGACCCGGTCCCGCCACCGCGGCGCCACCGCCAGCAGGGCGGTCCCGCGCGGGGCGTACGCCCACTTGTGCAGGTTGCCCACCCAGAAGTCCGCGCCGATGCCGGCCACCGGGATGGGCAGCATCCCCGGGGCGTGCGCGGCATCGACCAGGACCGGCACACCGTGTTCGCGCGCCGCCCCGACGATGGCGGCGGTCGGAAAGAGCTTCGCGGTGGCCGAGGTGAGCTGGTCGACGACGAGCAGCCGGGTCCTCCCGGGGCGCAGGCCGTCGCGGATGCTCTGCACGATCTGCTCGTCGGTGGCGGCCAGCGGGATCGGCAGGACCCGGCTGACCGCGCCGGTGCGGCGGCACTCACGCTGGATCGCCAGGCTCACCGCCCCGTACCCGTGGTCGGTGCTCAGCACCTCGTCGCCGGCCTTGAGACCAATCGACTGGAGCACCACCGCCACGCCGGTGGTGGTGTTGCCCACCAGGGCGCTGCCGTCCGGGTCGGCACCCAGGAACCCGGCGAGGTGCCGGCGGGTGTGCGCGATCCGGTCCACCAGCCCCTGGGTGAAGAAGCGCAGCGGGTTCGCCTCCATCTCGTCGCGCAGCCGCTGCTGGGCGCGCTGCACGGTGATCGGCACCGCGCCGAACGAGCCATGGTTGAGGTGACTGACCGCCGGGTCCAGGGAGAAGAGCAGGCGGGCGCCCGGGATCGGCTCGGGAGGACTCGGGACGCTCACCTGATGATCGTAACCGCCACGCAGGTGCGCCCACGGTCCTCGACCAGGCGGGCGGGCGTGCGCTCCGGCCCCCGTGATCAGGCGCGCGGATGCGCCTGCCGGTAGGCGCTCCGCAGCCGCTCGACCGAGACGTGGGTGTAGATCTGCGTGCTCGCCAGCGACGAGTGGCCGAGTACCTCCTGCACGGCGCGCAGGTCCGCGCCACCCTCCAGGAGGTGGGTGGCCGCGGAGTGGCGCAGGTCGTGCGGGCTGGTCCGGGGCAGCCCGGCGGCCTGGGCGTACGCACCGACAACCTGACGGGCGGTCGTCGGGTTGAGCCGACCACCCCGGGCACCCAGCAGCAGCGCGTCGCCGGAACGCGCGCCCACCAGCACCGGGCGGCCCCGGCGCAGCCAGTCGTCCAACGCCCGCTGGGCGGGCACCCCGTACGGCACCGAGCGCTCCCGCCCGCCCTTGCCGAACACCCGGATCACCCGCCGGCCGTGGTCGACGTCCTCGACGTCCAACCCGCAGGCCTCGCTGACCCGCACGCCGGTGGCGTAGAGCAGCTCCAACAGCACCCGGTCCCGCAGCGGTACCGCCTCGGCGGCTTCGCCGGGGCCCGACTCCGCTGGCGGATTCGGGGGAGGCGCCTGCCGGGACGGCGCCTCGACCAGAGCGGCGGCCTGGTCGGCGCGCAGCACGTTGGGCAGCTCCCGGTGCGCGCGAGGGCTGGCCAGCGCGGCACCCACGTCGGCGGGGAGCAGGCCGGCCCGGTGCGCCCAGGCGCTGAACGCCCGCGCCGACGCGGCCCGCCGGGCCAACGACGTGCGCGCCGCACCAGTGGTGCGCTGCCGCGCCAGCCAACTGCGCAGCACCGACAGGTCCAGCTCGGAGAGGTCGACGCAGCCCATCCGGACGGCGTGGTCGAGCAGCGAGACCACATCGGTGACGTACGCGCGGACGGTGTGCGCTGAGCGGTTACGGACCCGGGACAGGTGTGCGGCGAAGTCGTCGACAGCGTCGCGCAACGCTGGCGGGAGCGCCTGGTGCATGGCCCGGGTGCCCCGGTCCGGTCGGCTCATCGTGGCCGCGCCGACGTGCCGGCCGGTTCCTCGGCCCCGGCACCCTCACTGACGGCTGACACGGCACCAGCCTACGGCCGGTCCGCGGCCGGCACCCGGCACGACGCTGCCGGCGTCCACCCTCGACTACCGGCGGTTGTTCCTCTTGCTCAGCACCACGACCAGGCCGACCACGAGCGCGGCGGTCACGACGAGACAGAGGAGCACGCTGATGTGCCACGGCTTGATTGCACCCATGAACGGGCACGGTACCGGCAGTGTCGGCTGGCCGGGATCCCGACCGAGGTCGGCTGGCCGGATCCCGACCGGAAGACGCTGCCGGGATCCCGACAGCGAGGGAACACGGGCATCCGGACGACCACGCCGGCCCGGCTGCGGTGGCGTATCCGCTCAGGCGACAGGCCGACCGGACGTCTCCGCCGCCGCACGCTTTTGTCTGACGGGTGCGGCAAGGGCGTAGCCGTCGTCGCGACGGACCACCATGGACAGTTCCTCCAACAGCGACAGCTTGCGCAACGCGGTCCGTACGTCGACGCCGGCGCGCGCGGAGAGCCGGTCCACGCCCACCGCGCCCCGGCGGGGCAGCGCCTCCAACAGAGACCGCGCGTCGTCGTCCAACGCGTCGGTGGCCCGCTGCGGTCCACGCGCCAGCGGGGCCAGGTCCGCGCCGATCCGACCCACCTCCTCCAGCACGTGCGCCACCCCGGTCACCAGTCGGACCTTGTCGGGGAACTCGCGCAGGAACTCGTGCGCGCCGACGGACATCGCCGAGGTCACCGGCCCCGGCACCACCATGGCCACCCGATCGGCGTGGACCGCTCGCCGCGCGGTCTGCGTCGCGCCACTGCGCGCCGACGCCTCCACCACGACGGTGCCCCGGGTGCCTGCGGCGATCACCCGGTTGCGGATCAGGAAACGGGGTCGCAGCGGCTCGGCACCGGGCGGCCACTCGCTGACCAGCAGCCCCGTCTCGGCGATCCGGTCGAAGAGCGCGGCGTTGCCCATCGGGTACGGACGGTCGAGCCCACAGGCGAGCACCGCGACGGTCAGACCGCCAGCGGTGAGTGCGCCCCGGTGGGCGGCGGCGTCGATGCCGAACGCGCCACCGGACACCACCGTCCAGTCCCGCTCCGCCAAGCCGTACCCCAGCTCGGTGGCGACGTGCTGTCCGTATCCGGTGGCCGCCCGCGCCCCGACCACGGCCACCGAACGATCCAGAGCCTCGCCGAGCGGCCAGCTCCCGCGCACCCAGAAGCACAGCGGCGGGGCGGTCTCCGCGTCCACCCGGCGGCTGACGTCCGGCAGCCGCAACGCGGCCAGGTTGGCGACCTGGGCCGGCCACTCCTCGTCGTCCGGCGTGATCAGGCGGGCGCCCAGTCGGTCCGCCCGCTCCAGGGCCTCCGCGGCCACTGCCCGCGCGTCGCGGGCCGCCGAGCGTGCCGCGACGGTGGTGTGCAGCCAGCCGTCCGGACTACCCCCGTCGAGCAGCAGTTCCAGGGTTTTCACCGGGCCGTGCCGTTCGACCAGGTGATGCACAGCGCGCGTGCCCGGCTCCGCCAACCAGGTCAGGGCGACCCGGGCCAGCCGTCGTTCCTCCTCGGCGCTCACGTCGCCTCCCCCGTCCGTAGTTGAAGCGCCTCCCGGACGTCGTCCCGGTCGGGTCGGTCGCGACCGTCGAGATCGGCGATGGTCCACGCCATCCGGATCACCCGGTCGAAGCCGCGCGCCGACAGCGAGCCGGAGTCGAGCCGGCCCCGCAGCTCCACGGTGACCCGGGCCGGCAGCCGCCACGGCGGGCGGCGCAGGTGCGGCCCTTCCACCTCGGCGTTGAGCCGTCGGCCGAGGTCCGCCCAGCGGCTGGCCGCCGCCTGTCGGGCCGCCGCCACCCGGGCGGCGACCGTCGCCGAGGGCTCGACACCGCCGTCGGTCGCCATCAGCTCGGCCGCCCGCACCGGCATCAGCCGTACCTGGACGTCGATCCGGTCGAGCAGCGGCCCGGAGAGCCTTCCCAGGTAGCGGCGGCGCACCAGCGTCGAACACTCGCAGTGGGCGTCGCCAGCCGGCTTCGCGCACGGGCACGGGTTGGCAGCCAGCACCAGCTGGGTCCGGGCCGGATAGACGGTGCCGCCCCCGCTGCGGCTGAGCTGGATGCGGCCGTGCTCCAGCGGCTGGCGCAGCGCCTCCAGCGCACCCTTGCTGAACTCGGGGGCCTCATCCAGAAAGAGCACCCCGCGATGCGCCAGCGACACCGCGCCGGGTCGGGCCAGCCCCGAACCGCCGCCGACCAGCGACGGCACGGTCGCGGTGTGGTGCGGCGCCTGGAACGGCGGGCGACGCAGCAGCCGACCACCCGGCGGCAGCAGCCCGGCGACCGAGTGCAGCGCGGTGACCTCCAGCGCCGCGTCGTCGTCCAGCTCGGGCAGGATCGACGGCAGCCGTTCGGCGAGCATCGTCTTGCCGGCGCCCGGTGGGCCGAGCAGTGCCACGTGGTGCCCGCCGGCCGCGGAAACCTCCAGGGCGCGCCGACCCAGCTGCTGCCCGGCGACGTCGGCGAGATCCGGCCCACCGGTCAGCGGCTCCGGGATGTCCGCCGGTGGTTCGATCAGCGGGGTCCCGTCCCGAACGAAGGCGACGAGTCGGTGCAGGTTGTCCACCGCTCGCACCCGTACCCCGGGGATGACGGCGGCCTCGGCGGCGTTGCCGACCGGGACGATCACCCGCGCGACGCCGGCCTGGGCCGCGGCGGCGACCATCGGGAGTACGCCGCGCACCGGCCGGACCGTCCCGTCGAGCCCCAGCTCGCCGAGGACCACCACTCCCTCCAACGGCAGCAGCGGCAACTCACCCGAGCCGCCCAGCAGCGCTGCGGCGATGGCCAGATCGAAGGCCGACCCGAACTTCGGCAACGTGGCGGGCAACAGGTTGAGGGTGATCCGCCGGTTGGGCCAGCGCTGGCCGGAGTTGACCACGGCGGCGCGGACCCGGTCGCGGGCCTCGTGCAGTGCGGTGTCCGGCAGACCGGAGATCACCACTGCCGGCAGACCGGCGGCCAGGTCGGCCTCCACCTCGACGAGGTGTCCGGTCACGCCGACCAGCCCCACGCAGAGCACCTTGGCGTAGCTCACGGCACGTCACCGATCCTCCGGGTACGCATCTCAGAACGCGCCCTTGAGGTGGTCGACCTGCGCCGGGCCGGCGTCGGGCAGCCGCACCGACAGCACGTCGAAGCGGACCTCCTCGGCGGTCGTGCCGGTCTCGGTCAGCCACCGCGCGGCGAGCCCTCGCAGCCGGCGGGCCTTGGCCGGTACGACCGCCTCGGCCGGGGTGCCGAAGCCCTCACCCCGGCGGGTCTTCACCTCGCAGAAGGCGAGCACGGGCCCGTCCCACGCGATGATGTCGATCTCCCCGGCCGGGCAGCGCCAGTTTCGGGCGATGGGGCGCAGCCCCGCCTCGGTCAGGTGCCGGGCCGCACATTGCTCGCCGTACGCGCCAACCGCCTGGTTCCGCTTCGTCATGGCCGGCACGGTGCCCGCCCGAGGGTGGTCGCCGCGACCCGGCGGCAGCCCAGCTGTGGACAACGGGGGTGCTGTGGACAACGCAACGATCATGCCCGCGCTGTGCTAGCGGCGTCTCCTTGATCATGATGCGGGTCCCGTGGCTCCATTCCGGGGGCACGATTCGTGCCGGCGTCCCGGCCCGGCCGCCGGGGCTGAAATGGCGCAGGCGTGGCCGGTCGCATACGGTGCCTGACGTGGACGGACGACGGAGTTTTCCGGAAGATCAGGAGTCGCGCTGGTACCCCGACGAGCGGGGTCGCGGTTACGGCGAGTCGGAGTGGCGCGGCGCGGGCGAACCGCGCTACCGGGACACCGAGATCCCCGAGCAGCGTGGCGCGGAGGACGACCGCTCTGTCACGGACACCGGCGTCGGCCGCCGCCGTGAGCCGGAATCGGGCCGCTTCGGTGCCGTCGACGCGAGCAGCTTCGGTGGTGCGCCGGAGCCGGGCTCGGATCGCTTCGGTGCCGTCGATGCGAGCCGCTTCGGCACGCCGGAGTCGGACTCGGGTCGCTTTCGCGCCCTCGACGCCCAGACCGGTCGGTTCGGTGGGAGCGAGGCTGATTCGGGGCGCTTCGGCGCGGTGGACCCGTTGGGTGCCGCCCGGCCGGAGGCGGACGGTTACCGGGCCACCCGGTCGCGGCGGGCGGACCGGGACCCCTCCGAGGCCTCCGGAGAGCTGCCCGGTCGCCGGGCCGCCCGAGAGACGACCACGGCGGGATCACCGGTGACCAGCGCGGTGCCGGAGACCACCCGCGACAGCACGTCGACAGTGCCGGCCGGGGTGCTCGCTGACCAGACTCGTCCCGCTCCGCTCGGTGGGTACCCGATCGTCGAGCCGACCCGGGGCGCCGGCGACCCGCCGCACCCGCTGGAGATGCCGACCGGCCCGATGCCGGGGATCGGGCCTCGCCCCGACCTGCCCACCGGCGAACCAGCGGTGTACCCGCCGGCCGCCGACGGCGTCTATCGGACCCGTCGACCGGTGCTGGCCGTACTCTTCGCTCTGTTGGTGGTGGTCTTCGAGGTCCCCGCGTTGCGGGTGCTGCTGGCGGGCGTGACCGGCGATCCGGTGGACGCCGGCAACGTGGTGGTGGGTATCGCCCTGGTTGCCGGACTACCGATCTTCGCGACCGGGCTGTACGGGCTCCGAACCGGAGGTCTGGCGCTCGCCGACAACGGTCGGGGCTGGCTGCGCCCACCGACGGCCTACCTGACCGTCGGCCTGGTGCTCTTCGTGGCCGCCGCGCTCGCCGCCGGCTGACCCGGCTGCGGCCCGCTGCTCGCCCGCCGCCCGCAACTCGCACGAGCGAGCGGCGGGGCAGCGAGCTGCGGGGCGGCGGAGCACGCCACACGCACCCCGGGGCGGTTGAACGGGTGAGGGGCGTACACTGGCCAACTGGCGACCGCCTTGTGCGGTCGACCTCGCGCGCCCTCTTCACGAATCGTCGTGGAGCGACGGCCTCCCTGGTCCCGATCTTGATCGGGTCCACCATGGGTCGGCGACCAGGCGCCAGGACGCCCGGCCACCGGCCGGACGTGACAACCAGGGACCTTGAGGAGTACCCCAACCATGGCCGTCGTGACCATGCGTCAGCTGCTGGAGAGCGGTGTCCACTTCGGGCACCAGACCCGGCGCTGGAACCCGAAGATGAAGCGCTTCATCATGACCGAGCGCAACGGCATCTACATCATCGACCTGCGCCAGACCCTCGACTACATCGAGAAGGCGTACGAGTTCGTGCGTGGGACCGTCGCCGAGGGCGGCAGCATCCTGTTCGTCGGCACCAAGAAGCAGGCCCAGGAGGCGATTGCCGAGCAGGCGACCCGGGTCGGCCAGCCGTACGTCAACCACCGCTGGCTCGGTGGCATGCTGACCAACTTCCAGACCGTTTACAAGCGGCTCCAGCGGATGAAGGAGCTGGAGGGCCTGGGTGACCTCAGCGGCACCGCCGCCGGTTACACCAAGAAGGAGACCCTGCAGCTCTCCCGCGAGAAGATCAAGCTGACCCGCACCCTCGGTGGCCTGCGGGACATGCAGAAGCTTCCCGCCGCGGTGTGGATCGTCGACACCAAGAAGGAGCACATCGCCGTCGACGAGGCCCGCAAGCTGGGCATCCCGGTGATCGCGGTGCTGGACACCAACTGTGACCCGGACGAGGTCGACTTCCCGATCCCGGGTAACGACGACGCGATCCGCTCGGCGGAGCTGCTGACCAAGGTTGTCGCCGCTGCCGTCGCGGATGGTCTGATCGCGCGCTCCGGCCGTCGCCGGGGCAACGACGAGAAGCCCGAGGGTGTCGCGAGCGACGAGCCGCTGACCGAGTGGGAGCGCGAGCTGCTGGAGCCGAAGAAGGCCGACGAGGCCGCCCCGGCCGAGCAGCCCGCCGCTGCCGCCACCGAGCAGCCCGCCACCACCCCGGAGCAGCCGGCGCAGGCCACCACCGAGCAGCCGGCGGCCGCCACCGCGGAGTGATCGCACCGTCGCTGTCCCGCCGTCCGTTTTCGCGGACGGCGGGCAGCGGCGGTACGCCGGGCACCATCCGCCCGGATCCGGGTAACCGGCATCTCTGACCATCCACACGCCGTCTCAACACCGAAGAGAGAGCCATGTCCCAAATCACCGCCGCGGACGTCAAGAAGCTCCGCGACCTCACCGGCGCCGGCATGATGGACAGCAAGAAGGCGCTGACCGAGGCCGAGGGCGACTTCGACAAGGCCGTCGAGATTCTGCGCGTCAAGGGCGCCAAGGATGTTGGCAAGCGGGCCGGCCGTACGGCCGCGAACGGCCTGATCGCCCACTCCGGCAAGGCGCTGCTCGAGCTGAACTGCGAGACCGACTTCGTCGCCAAGACCGAGTCGTTCATCGCGCTGGGTCAGCAGCTGGTCGAGCACGGCGAGCGCGCCGGCGTGAACTCCGCCGAGGAGCTGCTCGCCACCGAGCTCGACGGCAAGGTCATCGCGGACCTGATCCAGGAGCAGTCCGCCAAGATCGGCGAGAAGCTGGTGCTGAACCGGTTCGCCCGGGTCGAGGGCACCACCGCCGTCTACCTGCACCGCAAGGCCCAGGACCTGCCTCCGGCCGTCGGCGTGCTGGTGTCGTACACCGGCAAGACCGACGAGGCCGGCGACGCCGACGCCCGTGGTGTGGCCATGCAGATCGCCGCGATGCGGCCGAAGTACCTCACCCGGGACGAGGTTCCGGCCGAGGTCGTCGAGTCCGAGCGGCGCATCGCCGAGCAGACCGCCCGCGAGGAGAACAAGCCCGAGGCGGCCCTGCCGAAGATCATCGAGGGTCGGGTCAACTCCTTCTTCAAGGACTTCGTCCTGATCGAGCAGGCGTCCGTCTCCGACAACAAGAAGTCGGTGAAGCAGCTGCTGGCCGAGGCCGGCATCGAGGTCACCCGCTTCGTGCGGTTCGAGGTCGGCCAGGCCTGAGCCGCCACCGGGCGCCATGCGCGCCCGTGGGCAGAAGACGTCAACGAGGAGGCCGCCGGTGTACGTGACAGGCACCGCGGCCTCCTCGTCACATAGGGTCGGCAGCGGCAGGTTCGCGGTACGCGCCGCACGGGGCGTGCGCGTGGGGAAGGGCGGGGCGGATGACGCAGGTTGTGAGTGACCGGACGCTGGAGCTGGACGATCCGACGGCACCGCCGCCGGGGCGCGCCCGCCGGGTGGTGCTGAAGCTCTCCGGTGAGGTTTTCGGTGGCGGCGCGATCGGCGTCGACCCGGACGTCGTCCAGGCCATCGCCCGGCAGATCGCCACAGTGGTCCGCCGCGGCGTGCAGGTCTCCGTGGTGGTCGGCGGAGGCAACTTCTTCCGCGGCGCGGAGCTGCAGAAGCGTGGGATGGACCGGGCCCGCGCCGACTACATGGGCATGCTCGGCACGGTGATGAACTGCCTCGCGCTCCAGGACTTCCTGGAGAAGGAGGGCATCGAGACCCGGGTGCAGAGCGCTATCACGATGGCCCAGGTCGCCGAGCCGTACATCCCGCTGCGGGCCATCCGGCACCTGGAGAAGGGCCGCGTGGTGATCTTCGGCGCCGGCGCCGGGATGCCGTACTTCTCCACCGACACGGTGGCCGCCCAGCGGGCGCTGGAGATCCGGGCCGACGTGGTGCTGATGAGCAAGAACGGCGTGGACGGCGTCTACACCGCCGACCCGCGGATCGACCCCACCGCCAGTAAGCTCGACTCGATCACCTTCTCCGAGGTGCTGCGCCGCAACCTGCGGGTGGCCGACGCGGCGGCGTTCAGCCTCTGCATGGAGAACGGCCTGCCGATGCTGGTCTTTGGCGCGCAGGGTGACGACACCATCATCCGCGCGGTGGGTGGCGACAAGATCGGCACCCTGATCACCGCCTGAGTCCGCCCACCGGTGACGACGACAGCGGTCTGACGACTTTCAGCAGAGCCCACCACGAGCACAGAAGGAGGCGAGGAGACCGGTGATCGACGACACCCTCCTCGAGGCCGAGGAGAAGATGGAGCGTGCGGTTGAGCACGCCAAGGAGGAGTTCGGCGCCATCCGTACCGGTCGCGCCAACGCCGCCATGTTCTCCAAGGTCATCATCGACTACTACGGCACGCCCACGCCGCTGACGCAGATGGCGTCCATCGCGGTTCCCGAGCCGCGGATGGCGATCATCAAGCCGTACGACAACTCGCAGATCAACGCGATGGAGAAGGCGATCCGCGACTCGGACCTCGGGGTGAACCCGAACAACGAGGGCAACCAGCTGCGCATCCTGCTCCCGCAGATGACCGAGGAACGTCGCCGCGACATGATCAAGGTGGCTCGGCACAAGGGCGAGGAGGCCAAGGTGGCGATCCGCAACGTCCGCCGCCGTGGCAAGGAGGAACTGGACCGGATCGTCAAGGACGGCGAGGCCGGCGAGGACGACGGCCGCCGCGCCGAGAAGGAACTCGACGACCTGACCCAGCGGTACGTGGCCAGCATCGACGACCTGGTGAAGCACAAGGAAACCGAGCTGCTCGAGGTGTGAGCCCTGCTCCGAGGCCCGTTCCCGACGTCGGGAACGGGCCTCGTTCCGTACCTGGCTCAGCAGGGGGTCCAGACGGTCCTGGTGTCCGGCGCGACCTCAGCGGAGCATGCCGGGCGGGTTGGCGCGGTGCTCGATCGCGCACCGGACGAGCTGTCCGCCGTACCGGATGGGTGTGCGGCGGGCCGGCGGGCCGGCGGTGCCGGGTGACGTCGGTGGGCGTGCCTCGTCCGCCGTGCCGATTCGGCCGGTGCAGTAGGCTCGGCAGGATTCCCGGCCACCGGGTGGTGAACACCGGGGATCGACCGACCGTCGGGGCGGTCAATCGGAGGAACATCGCACGTGTAGGGGATGCTTGTGGTCTTGCGTCATGTGGTGGTTCTCGTGCCGCTTTGCGGTGCGTGATGTCCCACCCCGACCCCTACGGCAGTGAGCCCCGCGGCTGGGACCGCCCGGAGCGCCCGGTGGCGCTGCCCTGGCCGGACCAGGAGCTGGAGGCCGGTCAGTGGAGCCGCCGTCCGGCCGCCGGCCCTGAGCTGTACGCCGACCCGCCCGCCCGGCCGTACGCCGACCCGCGGCCCGCGGACCCGTACGACGAGCGTGGCCGCCCGGTCCGCCCGGACGACCGTTTCGACGACCGGGACCGGCGCGACCGTTTCGACGACCGGGACCGGCACGTGGACGACCGCAACCAGCCCGACCGGTACGACGACCGGGGTCGCGGTGACCGCTACGGTGACCGCGCGCCCGCCGGTGCGGACGGTGCCCCTGCCCGCGGCGGCCTCCCGCCTTTCGGTGAGCCAGGCCGGTACGGCGGCCCGGGACCGTTCGACGGGCCGGTCCGTTCTGACGACGATGCCGATTACCCGACCGCGCAGCTGGCGCCCATCGGGGCGGAGATCGGGCCGGATCCAGAGCCGGTTGTGGAGCCGGAGCCGACGACCGGTCGACGGTCGAAGGGGCGACGTCGGGCCAGCCTCGACCGACCGGCCACCCAGCAGGTGGGCACCGGGCGAGCCGGGCGCAACCTGCCCGCGGCGATCGGGGTCGGGCTCGGCCTCGGCGCGTTGATCGTGGTGCCGCTGGCCTTCTATCCGTTGGCCTTCCTGCCGGTGATCGCCGCCGCGGTCGCCGTCGGCACCTGGGAGATGGCCCGCGCGGTACGCCGCAGCGGCGCGCACCCGCCGCTGGTGCCGTTGATCGCCGGCGGCGTGTTGACAGTGGGTCTGGCCTGGTACGCGGGCCCGGACGCGCTCAGCCTGGGGCTGCTGGTCACCGTGCTGGGCACCATGATCTGGCGGTTGGGTGACGGGCCGGCCGGCTTCCAGCGGGATCTCACCGCGGCCACCCTGATCGCCGTCTACGTGCCGTTCCTCGCCGGTTTCGCGGCGTTGCTGGCGGCGGCTCCCGACGATGGGCATCTGCGCATCCTGGCCACGCTGATCGGGGTGGTCCTCTCCGACACCGGTGGCTACGCGGCCGGGGTCTCCTTCGGCAAACACCCGATGGCCCCGTCGATCAGCCCGAAGAAGTCCTGGGAGGGCTTCGCCGGCTCGGTCACCGCGGCGGCCCTGGGCGGAGCGTTGCTGCTGTGGCTGATGTTCGAGGTGGCCCCCTGGTGGGGTGCGCTGTTCGGGGTGGCCGTCTCCTGTGCGGCGGTCCTCGGCGACCTGGCCGAGTCGATGATCAAGCGGGATCTCGGCGTGAAGGACATGAGCAACCTGCTGCCCGGTCACGGCGGTCTGATGGACCGGCTGGACTCGATCCTGTTCGCGGTGCCGACGGCCTACCTGCTGTTGGCGGTCTTCGTGCCGGTGGTGAGCTGAGGTATGAATCACGGCGACCTGGTCATCCGACTCCGGCGGTCGCGGCCCGTCCGACACCTCCGGACCGGCAGCCGCCGCCGACGGCGTGACACACTGGACCAGCCATGACGAGCCTGCCCCTGATCCCCGCCATCTCGGTCGCCCCCGCCGCGCGCCGGGCCTCCATGCCCCCTCAGCACCTCGCTGACCTGGACCTGGCCGGTCGCCAGGCACTGGTCACCGGGCTGGGTGAACCGGCCTTCCGCGCCAAGCAGGTCTCCAACCACTACTTCGGGCGGTTGGTCCGCGACCCGCAGGCGATGACTGATCTGCCCGCGGCGACCCGGGAGCGGCTGGCAGACCAGTTGCTGCCGACGTTGCTCAACCCGGTGCGCGAGCTGGCCTGTGATGACGGCGCGACCCGCAAGGCGCTCTGGCGGCTGCACGACGGTGCGCTGGTGGAGAGCGTGCTGATGGGTTACCCGGACCGGGTGACCGTCTGCATCTCCAGCCAGGCGGGTTGCGGCATGGCCTGTCCGTTCTGCGCGACCGGGCAGGCCGGGCTCACCCGCAACCTGTCGACGGCGGAGATCGTCGACCAGGCGGTCTACATGGCCGGGGTGGCGGCCTCCGGCGTGGTGGCGGGTTCCCCGCCGAGGCTGTCGCGCGTCGTCTTCATGGGCATGGGCGAGCCGCTGGCCAACTACAACCGGGTGATCGCGGCGATCCGTCGGCTGGTCAGCCCGGCTCCGGAGGGGCTCGGCCTGTCCCAGCGGCACATCACCGTTTCCACGGTTGGCCTGGTTCCGGCCATCCACCGACTGGCCAGCGAAGACCTCTCAGTGACCCTTGCGTTGTCGTTGCACGCGCCCGATGATGATCTGCGCGACGAACTCGTGCCGGTAAACCAGCGCTGGAAGGTAGCCGAGGTGCTGGACGCAGCGTGGGACTACGCCGCCCGGACGGGCCGCCGCGTGTCGATCGAGTACGCGATGATCAAGGACGTGAACGACCAGCCGTGGCGAGCCGACCTGCTCGGGCGGCTGCTGGCCGGCAAGTTGGCCCACGTGAACCTCATTCCGCTCAATCCGACGCCGGGCAGCCGCTGGGACGCGAGCCCGAAGCCGGTCGAGCGGGAGTTCGTCCGGCGGTTGCGCGACGCCGGGGTGTCCACCACAGTTCGGGACACCCGAGGTCGCGAGATCGACGGCGCGTGTGGCCAGCTTGCCGCTGCCGAAGACAACGACACCAACACCGACCGCGCCGGAGAGGCACCGGCGTGACCGGGCGTGGCGAACGAGACCAGGAGACATAGTGGCGAGTCAGGGTCAGCGTTTCCGGCGCAAGGCGCTCCGCCGGGGATACAAGGTCGACGAGGTGGATGCCTTCCTCGACCGGGTCGAGGCGACGCTCGACGGCCGACAGGTCGGTGCCCCGGTGGCCTCCCAGGAGGTTCATGACGTCGTCTTCCGGGTCCGCTTCAACGGCTACGACGAGTGGCAGGTCGACCTGCACCTGGACCGGGTCGAGCGGCAGTTGGCCGAGCTGGAGGAGCGCAACAACGCCGGGCGCGGCGGCGACCCCCGGATGGGTGACCGGATGGGCCCGCCGGACCGGATGGGTCCGCCGATGCGTGACGACCGGGGCATGGTCCCGCAGCCGATGCCGCCCCGGCCGATGCCCGCGCAGCCCGGCCCGCCCTACGGCCGCTACGACGAGCCGACCGGTGCCTTCGCCGGTGGGTACGACGCCCCCCGCGGCGGTGGTTACGACGCGCCACGTGGTCCGGCCGGCCCGCCGATGGGTCCCGGTGGCCCGATGGGCCCCGGCCCGATGGGTGGCCACGGTATGCCGCAGCGCGGCCTGCCCGCCGGTCCCAGCGGGTACGGCCCCCCGGACGACCAGCGCTCACCCGGTGGCTACGGCCCGGATGATCAGCGCGGCGGGTACGGTCAGGACGACCAGCGCGCGCCCGGCGGTTATCCGCCGCCGCCGGAGGAGCCGCGCTTCGACGGCTTCGAGGCCGGGCGGCACGGTCGCGCCGACATGACGGCCGAGATCCGGATGCCGGAGCGGGATCTGCGCGACATGCGCCGTGGTCCGGCCGGTCCGCCTCCACTTCCGCAGCAGGGCATGGGCGGCCCGCCGATGGCCGGTCCACCGCCGATGGCCGGTCCTCCTGCGGTGGCCGGTCCGCCGATGGGTGGTCCGCCGATGGCCGGTCCGCCCGGCAGTGACCTGTACCGGGTCGACCAGATCCGTCGCAGCTTCCAGGTGCGCCGGTTCGGCAGCGGGTACGACCCCGACCAGGTGGACCGGTTCTTCGACACCCTGCTCGGTGGCATGCAGCGCCGCAACCCGATGCCGGTCGACCCGAAGGACCTGGACACGCTCCGGTTCGGCCTGGTGCCGGGTGGCTACTTCGAGGCCGAGGTCGACGCCGCGCTGAAGGACGTGCAGGACATTCTCTTCGGGCGCTGACCCCGACGCGACACGGACGAGGGCCCGTCCCCCGGGTGGGGGCGGGCCCTCGGCGTACGTCGGCCGGTCGTCCGGCGGTGGGTCGGGTCAGGAGCGCAGACCGCTGCGCCGCAACACGATGTCGCCGATCACGATGATCAGCAGCAGCGCGGCCAGGCCGATCAGCCAGATGTCCTCGACCCTGCCCTCGTGGTTGCCGCAGATCATCGCCAGCAGCGCCAGTGCGGACAGCACGGCGCCGATCTGCCCGGCCTTGCGGTGCCCGGGCTTGTGCTGGTCTGGCGACGTTACCGGCTCGCTTCCTGCCACTGTCGGTCCTTCCCTCGCGATCGGATCTTTGGTTAGTCTGGCACGCCTCGTACGCGGTGCGGTGGGGTGGGGGTTTCCTGGCCATCGGCCCTGCCCCACCTGGGCTGGACGGCACTACCGGCGTCGCGGGGCGGCGGTCAGACTCGCTCCGGTAGCGTTTGGCGTACACCTGATTGTCTGTTTGAGGGGGACTGTGCGGTGCGAGTGACCGGAACCGGGCACGCCAGCATGCGGATCGACACGGCCGCGGGCAGCATCCTGTGCGACCCGTGGGTCAACCCGGCCTACTTCGCGTCGTGGTTCCCGTTCCCCGACAATTCACTGCTGGACTGGGAGAGTCTGGGTCAGGTCGACTACCTGTACGTCTCCCACCTGCACCGGGACCACTTCGACGCGAAGCACCTGCGTGACTTCGTCTCGAAGGACGCCACGGTCCTGCTCCCCGAGTTCCCCACCTCGGAGATGGAGGACGAGTTCCGGGCGCTGGGCTTCACCAAGTTCCTGAAGACCCCCAACGAGCAGGTGGTGGAGCTGCCCGGCGGTCTGAAGGTCATGATTCAGGCGTTGACCAGCCCGACCGACGGGCCGATCGGCGACTCGTCCCTCTGGGTCGAGTACGACGGGGTGCGGCTGCTCAACCAGAACGACGCCCGCCCCACCGACCTGAGCCTCTTCGCCGAGCTGGGGCACGTGCACGCGCACCTGCTCCAGTTCTCCGGCGCGATCTGGTATCCGATGGTCTACGAGCTGCCCCAGGCGGCGAAGACCGCGTTCGGCAAGCAGAAGCGCGACCGGCAGTTCGACCGGACCTGGCGCTACATCGACGACCTGAAGGCGTCGCACGTCTTCCCGATCGCCGGCCCGCCGTGCTTCCTCGACGACGAGTTGTGGCAGTTCAACGACATCCACGGCGACGAGGGCAACATCTTCCCCGACCAGTCGGTCTTCCTGAGCGAGTACGCCAAGGTCGGCGGCACCAACGGGATCGTGCTGCTGCCGGGCAGCGTCGCCGAGGTCACCACCGAGGGCGCGAGCACCACCCACCCGGTGCCGGTGCAGGAGTTCTTCGCCAACAAGGTCGCCCACCTGGAGGAGATGCGGGAGCGCAAGCGTCCGATCATCGAGGCGGAGAAGGCGTCCTGGCGGCATCCCGAGGTGGACGTGCTCGGCGAGATGAAGCGTCGGATCGAACCGCTGCTCGACGAGTCGATCTACTTGGCCAAGGGGGTCGGTGGCCCGGTCCGTTTCGACCTGGTCGGCTACGACGGCGAGAGCGTCGAGTCGATCGTGGTGGACTTCCCGGGTAAGGAGGTCCGGCCGTACGCCGACGAGAAGGTCCGCTACCGGTTCCGGATGGAGCGGTCGCTGATCGAGCACCTGCTCTTCATCGACGAGGTGGACTGGGTCAACTCGCTCTTCCTGTCCTGCCGGTTCTCGGCGGCCCGGATCGGCCAGTACAACGAGTTCGTCTACGCCTTCTTCAAGTGCCTCTCCGAGGAGCGTCTCCAGTACGCCGAAGGCTGGTACGACGAGCACGAGCGCAGCACCGACGCCGAGGACATCACGCTGGGCGACTGGGTGGTGCAGCGGCGCTGCCCGCACCTGAAGGCCGACCTGACCCGCTTCGGCATCGTCGACGGTGACCAGCTCACCTGTCAGCTGCACGGCTGGCGCTTCGACCTGCCGTCCGGCCGCTGCCTGACCAGCGTTGGCCACAAGGTACGAGCCCACCGGGTGGACGCGGAGACCCCCGCCCCGGCCGGCGAAGCGGTGATCTGACCCCCACCCCACCCGCGATCTTGCACTTTCGGACCCAGCAAAGTGGGGCAATCGCCCCATAGCGGCGACAAAAAGTGCAAGATCGCGGGTGGGGTGACCGCGCGGCGACCGGGCTTGGGGGTGTGAGTGGCGGGGGCGGACGCGCGGGAGAGCGAGTACCGGTACGGGCGCGGCCGGGAAAAGGCCCGGGACGCCGCTCGGGTGGAGACGTTCAGCGACGGGGTCTTCGGGGTCGTGCTGACGGTGATGGCCGTCGAGCTGCTCCAGACCGGCCCGGCCAGGGAGAGCGGGCGAGAGCTTCCAGACGCCCTGGCCCACGCCTGGCCGTCCTACCTGGCGTACGTGATCACCTTCGCGATCGCCGGGCAGGTGTGGCTCGCCCACCACAACCTGTGGCGGTACGTGGCCCGGGTGGACCAGATGCTGCTGGTCTTCAACCTGCTCGTGTTGCTCTTCATCGCCACGATCCCGTTCACCGCCGACCTGCTGTCGGACAACCTGCGGGGCAGCCCGACCGAGCAGCGGCTGACCGCCGCCCTCTACGTCGGCACCGTGCTCGGTGAGGCGATCTTCGTGAACCTGACCTGGTGGTGGGCTCGTCGGCGCGGACTGCTCCACCCCGACCTGGATCCCCGGCTGGCCAGGGCCGTCGCGCGGCGGATAGTGCTGAAGCCCCTGTTCTACCTGGTCGCGTTCGCCATCGTCTTCGTCAACCCCATCCTCAGCCTGTGCGCGTACCTGCTGCTGGTCGGCTTCTACCTGATCGGGGGTCCGGGTGACCTCCGGCCCTCCGCCCGCGCCAGCACACTGCCGGTCAGCGGCCGAGGTCGGTGAGGATGCGGCGGGCGGCATTGTGGCCGGCCGCGCCGATGACGCTGCCAGCCGGGTGGCAGCCGGCGCTGCCGGCGTACACACCGTCGACGCCGGTGGCGTACGGCATCCGATCGGTGAACGAGACGGTGTTGTCGACGTGGTGGATGTGGCCGCCGGTGATGCCGAAGTGCTCCTCAATGCCGGGCGGCGGCAGCGGCACCGCGTCGGCGATCAGCTCGCCGGTGCCCGGGGCGTACCGCTCGACGATCCCGAGCAGCCGGTCGACGTAGCCGGGCAGCTCCGCGTCCCAGGTGGTGCCGGCCAACTCATAGGGGACGGACTGCACGAACAGCGCCGACGAGTGGTGCCCAGCGGCGTCGGAGAGCGACGGGTCGACAGTGGTGTGCAGGTACCACTCGATGGTGGGCTCCGCCGGCAGCAACCCGGCCTGCACGTCCGCCCACATCGCGCGCAGCGCGGTCATCGGTGAGGTCTGCGCCCCGCCGACCAGCGACGCCGACCCGGGCAGCAGGTGGATCGTCGAGCCGAACGGGCTCGGCGTGCCGTCCGGCAGGCAGGAGAACCGCGGCAGCCCGGTGAGCGCCAGGTTGAGCTTGAGGGTGGTGCCGGGCCGGCGGACCGCCGCCATCCGTTCGCCCAGCCGCGCCGGGAGCGCGCCGTCGGGCAACAGCTCCATCATCCGGTACGGGTCACACGCGCCGAGCACCACCCGGGCGGCGACCTCCCGACCGTCGGCCAGCACCACTCCGCTGGCCGCGCCGCCGTCCAGGGTCACCGCGTGCACCGGCGTACCGGTCAGGATCGTTGCTCCGGCGGCGCGCGCGGCCTCGGCGAAGGTCCTGGAGACGGTGCCCATCCCACCCTCGGCGATCATCCAGGTGCCGCCGGAGCCGGGCAGTCGGCACATGTTGTGCACGAGGAAGTTGTGGCCGGTGCCGGGGTCGTCCGGGCCGGCGTTGAGCCCGGACAGACCGTCGGTGACCGCGTACATGCTGACCAGCAGCTCCGAGCGGAACTCGAACCGGGCCAGGTAGTCGGCGACCGAGCCCTGCACGAGGTCGACGAAGACCTGGCGCAGCGCCGGACGGACGTGCCGCTCGGCGGTCTCCTGGACGCTCAGCGGCTCGGCCAACCAGGCCGGGGCGAGGTCTTCCCGCAGCGCGGCCAGCTCGGCCTGCATGGCGTCGTCGGCGGCCACGTCGGCGGGGGAGAAGAACTCGGCGAGCTGCGCCCGGGTGGCGGCGGTGTCACTGCCGAAGAGCAGGTACGGCGAGCCGAGGCCACCCGGGGTGGGGAGGAAGTAGTGCGGGTCGCGGCGCAGCACCGGGATCCGTACGTCGAGCGTGGCGAGCAGTTCCGGGGGCATCAGCCCGAGCAGGTACGACCCGGTGGAGTGGCGCAGCCCCGGCACCTTCGGGAACGGGTTTTCGGTGCGGGTCGCGCCGCCGATCACGTCGGCTGCCTCGAGCACGAGGACGTCCAGGCCGGCGCGGGCCAGCAGGACAGCGGAGACCAGACCGTTGTGCCCGGCACCGATGATCACGACGTCGGCGCGGGCCGGAATCTCACTGCTCATACCACCGCACCCTAGCCCCACCACACCCCAACCCCACCCACCCCGCTCCCCACCCGGGTCCCACCCTGCTCCCCGCCCGGGTCCCACCCTGCCCCGTTGATCATGAAGTTATTGCCACTCTGCGCGGCGTGTCGGGGCAATAACTTCATGATCGATCCGGCGGGACGGGACGGGACGGGGTGGGGTGGGGCGGGGCGGGGCGGTGGGCGGGGGATGGGGGGATGGGGGGAGATGGGGGGAGGGTGGGGAGGTGGAGGGTGAAGGTGGAGCCTTGGGTGGGGGTGCTGGTGGCGTTGACTGTGCCGCCGTGGGCCTCGGCGAGCTTGCGCACGATGGCGAGGCCCAGGCCGCTGCCGCCGGTCTGCCGGCTCCGGGACTTCTCGGCCCGCCAGAAGCGGTCGAAGACCCGGGGCAGGTCCTCGGCGCTGATACCGCTGCCGGTGTCGGTCACCGAGATGGTGACCTCGGCGTCGGTCGCGCTGGCGCTGATCGTCACGTGCCCGCCCGACGGGGTGTGCCGTACCGCGTTGGCCACCAGATTGCCGACGGCCTGGCGGAGTCGCACCGGGTCGGCGTCCACCCGCGGGTCGGCCTCGGTGCATACCGTGATGGTGACGCCGACCCGCTCGGCCTGGGCCCGGTGCGCCTCCGCGACCTGGGCGAGCAGGTCGGTGAGGTAGACCTCTTCACGGTGCAGCCGCAACGCGCCCGCGTCGGCCTCGGCCAGGTCCTGCAGGTCGGTGATCACATGTTGGAGCAGTGTCGCCTCCTCCAGCAGTGAGGCGAGCAGCCGGCGGTCGGGGGCCGCGACGCCGTCTTCGACCGCTTCGAGCCAACCCCGGATGTTGCTCACCGGCGTACGCATCTCGTGGGCGATGTCGCTGACCATGGCCCGGCGTAGCTGCTCCAGCCGTTCCCGCCGTTCGGCCATGTCGTTGAAGGCCTCGGCCAACCGGGCGATCTCGTCGCGGCCGGTCACCCGGACCCGGGCGGCCCCGTCGCCGTCGCGCATCCGTTGGGCGGCCCCGGTCAGCGCGTGCAGCGGGCGGGTCAGCCGGATGCCGGCGAGGACGGTGAAGCCGATCGTGACCAGCAGGACGAGTCCGGCGACCGCGACGATGCGGGTCTGATTGGCGGGGGAGAGGTCGAAGGTCGTCGAGGGGCGACCGCCCGGGTCGGTGACGAAGAGGGTCGCGGCCGGGGCGACGTACGGGAGGAGTTGTTCGCGTCGACTGGTGCCGACGCAGGCGCTGACCGACCGGTTGTGCTCCTGGTCGACCCCGGCCGCGCTGCGGGAGTCGGGTGCGCTGGCCGCCGGCTGCCTCGTCCAGGTCCAGTTCAGGTCCACCTGCACGGCGGGCAGGCGTCGCCGCGCCAGGCAGGTGTTCACCAGCGCGTTGAGCTGGGCGAGCGCCTTGCCCTCGGTGGCCGTACGGGTCGCGAGTTCTTCCCGCAACTGAGCGCAGACGGCACTGTTGGCGAGGTCGGTGCCGGGGGTGTCGAGGCGGGGGCGGCCGGTGGGCCCGTCCACGACGGTGGCGTCGATCTGCGCCCGGAGCCGCAGACACTGGGCCGCCCGGGCCGCCTTCTCGCGCAGCGCGGCGCGCTCCTCGGGCGGGAGCAGGTACGGCCCGGTGGTGCGCGGGTCGATGCGGCTGGTGCCGCCGTCACCGCTGCCGCCCGCCGGGGTGGTGCCGCCGTCACCGCTGCTCGACGGGGTGGTGCCGGGCATCAGGGCGGTGTCGACGGCGAGCGCGTCGACAGTCGCGGACGACGTCGTCGGCAACGGGCCCGCTCCGGGGGCCGAGTCCGCGATCGGCGCACCGGTCTCGGTGGTCAGGGCGATCCGTCGGCCGACGTCCTGGGCGAGCGGCCGGAGGGTCGCGTCGACTCCGTCCCAGCTCGGGTGGGTCGCCGCGTACGCGAGCACCGTGTCGTAGATGCGCGCGTCGTCGGCGAGCGCCTGACCCTGCTCCTGCCGGATCGCTCCGGTGGTGGTGCGCACGGCCAGCCAGGCGGTCGCCGCGATCGAGCCGATGGCGATGAGGACGGCCAGCGCCAGCAGTCGGAGCAGCAGGCTGCGGCGCAGCGGGACCTCACCCGACACGGGGTGACTCTTCGACGAGCTTGTATCCGATGCCGTACACGGTCACCAGCCGGGCCGGCTTGCGCGGGTTCGGCTCGATCTTGCGGCGGAGGTTCATCACGTGCACGTCGACGGTCCGGTTGGTGATGTACCTGTCGAACCCGTGCAGGTAGCCCAGGAGCTGATCCCGGGTGAACGCCCGGGAGGGCTGAGCGGCCATCGCCTGGAGCAGCTGGAACTCGCCGGGTGTGCAGTCTACGAGGCGTCCGTCGCTGCGTACCTCGTGGCGCACCGGGTCGACGTGCACGGCGCCGACCCGCAGCACCGGGTCCGCCGGCGTCCGTTGGCCCCGGCGCAGCAGGCTGCGGGCCCGGGCGACCAGTTCACGGGGGCTGTACGGCTTCGTCATGTAGTCGTCGGCGCCCAGGTCGAGGCCGAGCAGCAGGTCGTCCTCGGTCGACCTGGCGGTCAGCATGAGCACCGGCAGGTCGGACTCCCGGCGCAGAATGCGACAGACGTCCAGGCCGTCGACCTTCGGCATCATCACGTCGAGGACGAGCAGCGCCGGGGGCCGCTGACGGATCTGCTCCAGGGCGGCCCGACCGTCGGCCACCACCGTCACCTCGTGCCCCTCGCGTTCCAGATAGCGGCGGGCCAACTCCGCCTGCTTCTGGTCGTCCTCGGCCACCAGCACGTACGCACACACGGCAGCGACTGTACGTGGCGCGGCGGAGTTCCAGTGCGGCCGCTGAGCTGGGGCTATCGGATGACGACCGCTTCCTTACAGGTCTCTGACACCCGGGCGTGAAGCTGCACGCCATGACCAACTCAACCCATCGGGTCGCGGCCGGGCTCGCCGCCGCCACAGTGCTCGTCGCCGCCCTGGCCGGCTGCGGCGGCGGCGGTGACGCCGACAAGGACACCGCCAGCGGTACGGGCGAGGTGGCGTCGCTGACCACCCCGTCCGCCTCGGCGAGCGCTACCGGCACTGCGGTCAGCGGCCGTCCACAGCTGCGCCTCGACAGCACCGACGAGGAGGAGAATCAGCTCTGGGGGTTGTACAACATCTGCCTGCACGACAACGGCGTGAAGCTGAACGACGGCCGGTCCCGGCCCGGCCCGGTGGGGGACGGCACGGGCCTGTCGCTGGACCAGAGCGGGGAGCCGAAGGCGGCGTACGTGGCGTGCGCCAACAAGCTGCCGCTCCAGCCGCCGGAGCTGGATCCGGACAAGAACCCGAACTACGTGAGCCAGTGGAACGACTACGTCCAGTGCCTGCGCGGGCGCGGGCTGAAGATCCATTCACTGCCGGACGGCTCGGGCTGGACCTACGACGACGGCGTCGCCGACCCGACCAACGGGCTTGAGGGTGCCGCGATGGACAAGGTCGAGCGGGACTGCACGATGGAGATCTTCGGTGCCAAGAAGTAGCCCGGACGACGATCCTGGTCGGCGGACGACCCGGCGTACCGCGATCGGGGTGGCGGCGGTGACCCTGGTGGTCGCCGTCGGTGCCGGCGTCGGGGCGCTGGCCGTGCGCCACGGTCCTCGGGACGACGCCACGGACGCCCCACCGCCGGTCACCACGACGACGGTGACCCGGGCCGACCTGTCGGACAGCCGCTCGCTCAACGGCACACTCGGCTTCGGCCCGGAGCGGTTGGTCAAGGGTGCCGGGGAGGGCGTCGTCACCCGGCTGCCGAAGGTGGGCGACACGGTGGCCCGGGGCAAGCCGCTCTACTGGGTCAACGACCGACCGGTGCCGGTGCTGTTCGGCGGGACGCCGCTCTTCCGCACGCTCGACAAGCCGGGTCTGGTGGGCAGCGACGTGCGGATCGTGTCGGACAACCTGAGGGCGCTCGGCTACCACACCGGCTCGCAGCCGTCGCGGACCACCGACGGCACGAAGATCGACGCCGGTCAGGCCCTGCTCACCACGAGCCTCGTCGGCGCGATCAAGAAGTGGCAGCAGGCCGTCGGCCTGGACCCGACCGGCGCGATCGCGGTCGGGCAGGTCGCGGTGCTGGCCGGGTCGGCCCGGGTCAGCGCGGTGAAGGCGCTGCCCGGTGACCCGGTCGCCGGTGAGCTGCTGGCCGTCACCGAGAAGGTCAAGCTGGTCACCGTGCCGGTCGGGGCCACCGACGTGGGCGCCATCACGGTGGGTGCCGCCGTGGTCGTCGCCCTGCCGGACAGCTCCGAGATCCCGGCGAAGGTCGCCTCGATCTCGCAGACGGTGCGCGGCGGTGGGTCGGACGGCGGCACCGGGCAGGGCAGCCCGCCGACCGTGGACGTCCTCGTCGCGCCGACCCGGGCGGCGGATGTGGCCAAGCTGGACGCGGCCACGGTTCAGGTCCGCTTCACCACCACCGTCCACAAGGGCGTGCTCGCGGTGCCGGTCGGCGCGCTGGTGGCGCTGCGCGAGGGTGGACATGCGCTGCAACTGCCCGACGGTGCGCTGGTGGCCGTGGAGACCGGGATGTTCGCCCGGGGCCTGGTCGAGGTCAGTGGCACCGGTGTGACCGAGGGCCTCGACGTGGTGACGGCATCGTGATCGCCGAAGCGGTGCTGAACGTCGAGGGAGTCAGCAGGACGTACCCCGGCGGGGTGACCGCACTGGACGACGTCTCCCTGACCGTGCGCGCCGGGGAGATGCTCGCCATCGTCGGGCCGTCCGGGTCCGGCAAGTCCACCCTGCTGAACATCATGGGCACCCTCGATCTGCCGAGCAGCGGTCGGGTACGCGTCGCCGGGCAGGAGGTCACCGCCCTGTCCGACCGTCGGCTCTCCGCGCTGCGGGGCCGCTGGCTCGGCTTCGTCTTCCAGCAGTTCCACCTCACCGACGGGCTGGATGCCGCCGAGAACGTCGCCACCGGCCTGCTCTACGCCGGGGTGCCCCGGCGTCGCCGTCGCCGCACCGCGATCGAGGCGTTGGCCCGGGTCGGCCTGGCGCACCGGGTGAACCACCTGCCGCAGCAGCTCTCCGGCGGGGAGCGGCAGCGGGTGGCGATAGCTCGGGCGCTCGTCAACGAGCCGGCGCTGGTGCTGGCCGACGAGCCGACCGGTGCCCTCGACACGGCGAACGGGGAGGCGGTTCTCGCCCTGCTCACCGACCTCAACGCGGAGGGCACCACCATCGCCGTGATCACCCACGACCGCGATCTCGCCGCCCGTACGCCTCGACGGGTGGAGATCCGCGACGGCCGGATCGTTGCCGACACCGTCGCCGGGGGTGGGGCGTGAGCGCGTCCCCGGGTGGCACCCGGTCGACGCGGCTCGCCCCGACCGACGTACTCCGGCTCGGTCTGCTCGGCCTGACCACCCGCCGGATGCGGGCGGTCCTCTCCGCCCTGGGCATCTCCATCGGCATCGCCACGCTGGTCGTCGTGGTGGGTATCCCCGCGTCCAGCCAGCGCGGCCTGATGGAGCAGCTCTCCGCCCTCGGCACCAACCTGCTGCGCGCCGAACCCGTGCCGGATCAGAACCCGCCCGTCCTCCTGCCCGAGGACGCCGCCGCCATGGCGTCGCGGATCGGGCCGGTCCACGCGGCGAGCGCGGTCGCGAACACCCACACCGCCGTACGCCGAAACGACCTGCTGGACCGGTACGACACGTCCGGGCTCACCGTGCTCGCGTCCCGGCCGGACCTGTTGGGGACCGTCAACGGCCGGGTCCGCAGCGGCCGGGCCCTCGACGACGGGTCGGCCCGGCTTCCGACCGCTGTCCTCGGCTACGTCGCGGCGAGCCGGCTCGGCTTCGCCACTGTGGACCCCCGGCAACCACCCCAGGTGTTCATCGGTGAGCGCTGGTTCACGGTGATCGGGATCCTGGACCCGTTGCCGCTCTCCCCGGATCTCGACCGTTCGGTGCTGGTCGGGTGGGACGCCGCCAGGGCCATGCTCGGCTTCGACGGTCACCCCACCGTCGTCTACCTGCGGGCCAGGGAGGACGCGTTGGAGGACGTCCGTGCCGTGCTGCCGGCCACCCTCAACCCGCAGCTGCCCGGGCTGGTCCAGGTCAGCCGCCCTTCCGACGCGCTCGCCGCGAAACGGGCCACCGAGGACAGCTTCTCCGCGCTGTTCCTCGGGCTGGCAGCCGTCGCCCTGCTGGTCGGCGGGATCGGGGTGGCCAACACGATGGTCATCTCGGTGCTGGAACGTCGTCGGGAGATCGGCCTGCGCCGGGCGCTCGGCGCGAACCGCGGCCAGATCCGGGTGCAGTTCCTCACCGAGTCGGTGCTGCTCAGCGTGCTCGGCGGTGCCGCCGGTGCCGCCCTGGGGGTGCTCGCCACGGTCGGCTACGCCAGTTACCAGGGCTGGCCGCCCACCATCCCACTGCCCGCGGTGCTCGGCGGAGTAGCCGCCGCCCTCCTGGTAGGCGTGGTGGCCGGCGTCTACCCGTCCATCCGAGCCGCCCGCCAAACCCCCACCGAAGCCCTGACAACCCCCTGACAGGTCCCCGCTGCCGGTGACCTCCTTGGTTGATCATGAAGTTATTGCCACTCGGCGCGGCGGGTCGTGGCAATAACTTCATGATCAACGGGGTGGCGGGGTGGGGCGGGGTGGGGGTGGGGGTTGGGTGGGGGTTGGGGTTGGGTGGGTTAGCGGCGGGTGGTGCGCCAGGTTGAGAGGGCCAGGGTGGCGGAGTAGCCGGCCAGGACGATCACGTGGAACAGGTAGAGCCAGAGGAGGACGGCCACGCCCGCGCCGATGTCGTCGAAGCCGCCGAAGGGCACTCCCAGGTCCAGTGGGAGTGAGGCGAAGAGCACGAAGCCGTGCAGGAAGCCGGAGAGGTTCGCCGCGGTGAACGAGCCGATCCCGAGGGTGGAGAGCCAGTCCGGTGAGGCCGGCCCGACGACCCGGAACACCCACACCAGCACCGGCGTCAGCACCAGCCAGACCGCCAGGAAGGACAGCACCACGCCGAGCACACCGAGCCAACCACCCTGGCGTACGAGGCGGGTGGTGAGCGGAAGCGCCAGCAGGATCGACAGCAGCAGCGCGGGGGCCGGCGCGAGCAGTGGCAGCAGCAGGAGCCGGCCCCGCCAGCCGACCAGGTGCTCGTCGGAGCGGGGCGCGGCCACCGAGACGAACGCCCGGCGCAGGCCCTCGCCGTACAGCGAGGCGGGCAGCAGGGAGGCCAGCGCCAGCAGCGGGGTCAACCCCACCCCGGCCTCGACCAGCGCCTCGACCGCCCGGGGCGCGCCGATCGCGGTGGGCAGGGCCTCTACGGCGTACGAGGTGAGCCGGCGTACCCGGTCGGCCCCGGCCACCAGCGCGGTGAGCCAGATCGCCAACAGGGCGACCGGCACCACGGCGATCGCCCCATAGAAGGTGATCGCGGCGGCGTGCAGCGACAGGTCCCGTCCGCGCACCGGACGGAACGCCGCACTGATGATCCGTTTCGTGCGCTGCCATCCGTTGCCCATCGGGTCCTCCTTCCCTGTCGCCGAGGCTGTCACTCCTTAAGATCGCCGGTCATGACTGTTCTCACCACCGAACGCCTGATCCTGCGCGATTGGACCGCCGATCCGGCCGATCTGGCCAGGATCTACGACATCTACTCCCGTCCGGAGATCAGCCGTTGGCTGGGAGTCGCCCCGGGTCTGCCGCTGACCGACCCGGCGCAGGCCGTCGAGCGGCTGCGGATCTGGCAGGAGCGGCACGCCGCCGACGGTGGCCGGTACGGCACCTGGGCGATCGAGGTACGCGAGACGGGACTGGTGGTGGGCACCGTTCTGCTCAAGCCGTTGCCGGGGCGCGACGAGTCGCGCCGCAGCGACGACATCGAGGTCGGTTGGCACCTGCACCCGGACGCGTGGGGCCACGGCTTCGCCACCGAGGCGGCCCGCGCAGCGGTCGACCGGGAGTTCGCCGCCGGAACCCGAGAGATCTACGCGGTCGTGGCGCCGGGCAACGAGGCGTCGATGGCTGTCGCCCGGAGGCTGGGCATGGTCCATGTCGGCCAGCGCACCGACTGGTACGGCGGGGAGCTGCTGGAGACGTTCGTGCTGACCGCACCAGATGCCTGATCGTTCCCGCACGACCTGACGCAAGATCCGCGCAAACTCGGGGAAGGTGCTGCCTCCAGTCGTCGGGAGGCAGCACCTTCTCCGAAATTGCCTGCAGGTCGGGCCGTGGATCGACGCCCAGGGCAGACAAGTCCGTCAATAGTCACCGTGGTCGAAGTGTTGACGCTCCGGTAGCACGTCAGTAACCTTTGGGCCAAAGTAACGCAAGATTTCGACAAAGGTGTGCACGGTTCTGTGCACACACCCGGAAAATTCAACGGGCCTCCTGGGGAGGCCCGTTGATGGTCGTACCCCTCTGGTGTTTCCAAGGCGGTCGGCGCCCCCGCGCCGCCCGTCCACCCGTCTCTCTCGACACCGGCCCTCCCGCTTCGGCCGGCGCTGCACCGCCGCACCCCCACCCCCGTGGTCCAGCCACCGCGGCAACCGTCCCCCGACGACAAGGACAGTGATGAGACGAACGAATCTGTTCAGGATGGTGGCGGCCACGGCCGCCGCCGCGCTGATCGCGACGGCCGGGGCGACCGCCCTCGCGAACCCGGCCGCCGCCGCCCGCCCCACCGAGGCAGCGGCACCGAGCGCCTTCGCCCCGGCGGCCACCAACCTCGCCCAGGGCCGTCCCACCCAGGAGAGCGGCCACGCCGACGTCTACGACTCGTCGAAGGTCGTCGACGGCAACGCGGGCAGCTACTGGGAGAGCGTCAACAACGCGTTCCCCCAGTGGGTGCAGGTCGACCTCGGCTCGTCGCAGAGCGTCAACCAGGTCGTGCTGAAGCTGCCGACCTCCGGTTGGGGGACCCGGACGCAGACGCTGAGCGTGCGCGGCAGCACCAACGGTTCGTCCTTCACCGACCTGGTCGGGTCGCAGACGTACACGTTCAACCCGGCGAGCGGCAGCACCGCCACGATCAACTTCAGCTCGACCTCCACCCGCTACGTGCGGATCACCATCACCGCCAACAGCGGTTGGCCGGCCGGGCAGCTCTCCGAACTGGAGGTGTACGGCAGCGGCGGCACCACCCCCGACACCACAGCGCCGAGCGTCCCCGGCAACCTCTCGTACACCCAGTCGGGCACCACCATCAGCCTCAACTGGTCCGCGTCGACCGACAACGCGGGCGGCAGCGGCATCGCCGGCTACGACGTCTACCGCAACGGCGCGTTCCTCCAGTCCGTCGGCACCGTGACCAGCTTCAACGACACCCAGCCGGCGACGGCGACCGTGTCGTACTTCGTCCGGGCCCGCGACGCGGCCGGCAACCTGTCCGGCAACAGCAACACCGTGACGCGTACGGGCAGTGGTGACACCACCGCGCCGAGCACCCCGGGGACGCTGTCGCAGAGCACGTCGGGCAGCACGATCACGCTCACCTGGGAGGCCTCCACCGACTCCGGTGGCAGCGGGCTCGCCGGCTACAACGTCTACCGGGGCGGCAGCCTGATCGCCACGTTGGGCACCGTCCTCACCTATCAGGACACCCAGCCGGCGACGGCGACCGTCTCCTACTACGTTCGGGCCCGCGACGGAGCCGGCAACCTCTCCGGCAACAGCAACACCGTCACCCGCACCGGCAGCAACCCGCCGGCCTGCACCAACGTGGCGCAGGGCAAGAGCATGACGGCGAGCGGCTCCACCTTCAGCTTCACCCCGGACAAGGCGAACGACGGGCAGCTCTCCACCTACTGGGAGGGCGCGGCGAGCTACCCGCAGAACCTGACGGTGGCGCTCGGCGCGAACCACTCCATCTCCGGTGTCACTGTGAAGCTCAACCCGGACTCGTCGTGGGGCACCCGTACCCAGACCATCCAGATCCTCGGCCGCGACCAGGCGTCGTCCCCGTACACCAGCCTGGTGTCGGCGGCGGCCTACCAGTTCGTCCAGGGCAGCAACGTGGTGACCATCCCGGTCAGCGCGACCACCGCGGACGTGCAGTTGCGGTTCACCGGTAACACCGGTGCCCCGTCCGGCCAGGTGGCCGAGCTTGAGGTGTGCGGCACCCCGGCGCCCAACCCGGACCTGGTCGTCAGCTCGGTGACCTGGTCGCCCTCGTCGCCCAGCGAGGTCTCCCCGGTCACGCTCTCGGCGGTGGTGCAGAACATCGGCTCAGCGTCCGCCGGCGCGACGACCGTGAACTTCAGCCTGGCCGGCGCGGTCGTCGGCAGCGCCTCGGTGGGCGCGCTCGCCGCAGGTGCCTCGACCACCGTGTCGTTCAACGCCGGCACCCGGCCGATGGGCAGCTACGCCGTCTCGGCGGTGGTCGACCCGGCGAACACGATCGTCGAGCAGAACAACGGCAACAACAGCTTCACGGCGGCGTCGCCGCTGGTGGTGGCGCAGGCCCCGGGCCCGGACCTCCAGGTGCTCAGCATCGCCTCGAACCCGCCGAACCCGGCCGTCGGGGCGTCCGTCAGCTTCACCGTGACGGTTCGCAACCGGGGCACCACCGCGACCGGCGCGACCACCGTCACCCGACTGGTGGCGGGTAGCACCACGCTCAACACCAACACCGCCTCGATCGCCGCCGGCGCGACGGTCACCGTTGCCGTCAGCGGCACCTGGACCGCCACCAGCGGCGGCGCCACCCTCACCGCCACCGCCGACGCCACCAACGTGGTCACCGAGACCAACGAGACCAACAACGCGTTCAGCCAGTCGATCGTGGTCGGGCGCGGGGCAGCCGTCCCGTACGTCTCCTACGAGGCGGAGGCCGGTCGTTACTCGGGCACGCTGCTGGAGACCGACGCCCTGCGGACGTTCGGGCACACCAACTTCGCCAGCGAGTCGTCCGGTCGTAAGTCGGTGCGGCTCACCAGCACCGGCCAGTTCGTCGAGTTCACCTCGGCCAACCAGGCCAACTCCATCGTGGTGCGCAACTCCATTCCGGACGCGCCCGGTGGCGGCGGCATCGAGGCGACCATCAGCCTCTACGTCAACGACGTCTTCTCCCGGAAGTTGACCCTGTCGTCGAAGCACAGCTGGCTCTACGGCAACACCGACGGGCCGGAGGCGCTGACCAACACCCCGCAGGCCGATGCCCGGCGGCTCTTCGACGAGTCGAACGCGCTGCTGGCGCAGTCGTACCCGGCCGGCACCCGGTTCAAGTTGCAGCGCGACTCGGGTGACACCGCCTCCTTCTACGTCATCGACATGATCGACCTGGAGCAGGTGGCACCGGCGGCGAGCCAGCCGGCCGGCTGCACCTCCATCACCTCGTACGGCGCGGTCCCGAACGACGGGATCGACGACACCGCAGCCATCCAGCGGGCGGTGACCGACGACCAGAACGGTGTCATCAGCTGCGTCTGGATCCCCGCCGGGCAGTGGCGGCAGGAGCAGAAGATCCTGACCGACGACCCGCTGAACCGGGGTATGCACAACCAGGTCGGCATCAGCAACGTCACGATCCGGGGCGCCGGCATGTGGCACTCGCAGCTCTACACGCTGACCGAGCCGCAGAACGTGGTGGGCGGCATCAACCACCCGCACGAGGGCAACTTCGGCTTCGACATCGACAAGAACACCCAGATCTCCGACATCGCCATCTTCGGCTCGGGCCGGATCCGCGGCGGTGACGGCAACGCCGAGGGTGGCGTCGGTCTGAACGGTCGCTTCGGCGCCGGCACGAAGATCAGCAACGTCTGGATCGAGCACGCCAACGTGGGCGTCTGGGTGGGTCGCGACTACGACAACATCCCCGACCTGTGGGGGCCGGCCGACGGGCTGGACTTCAGCGGCATGCGGATCCGCAACACGTACGCCGACGGCATCAACTTCAGCAACGGCACGCGCAACTCGCGGGTGTTCAACTCGTCGTTCCGCACCACCGGCGACGACGCGCTCGCCGTCTGGGCCAACCCGTACGTCAAGGACCGCAACGTCGACATCGCGCACGACAACCACTTCGTCAACAACACCATCCAGCTGCCCTGGCGGGCGAACGGCATCGCCATCTACGGCGGCTACGACAACTCGATCCAGAACAACCTGATCTACGACACCGCCAACTACCCGGGCATCATGCTGGCGACCGACCACGACCCGCTGCCGTTCTCCGGCACGACGCTGATCGCCAACAACGGGCTCTACCGCACCGGCGGCGCGTTCTGGAACGAGGACCAGGAGTTCGGTGCCATCACGATCTTCCCGGCCACTCGGGACATCGTCGGGGTCACCATCCGCGACACCGACATCATCGACTCGACCTTCGACGGCATCCAGTTCAAGAACGGTGGCGGCAACATCCCGAACGTCGCCATCACCAACGTACGCATCGACAAGTCGAACAACGGTGCCGGCATCCTCGCGATGAGCGGCGCGCGCGGTAACGCCAACCTGACGAACGTGACGATCACCAACTCGGCTGACGGCAACATCGTCATCCAGCCGGGCTCACAGTTCGTCATCAACGGCGGCTAACCCTCAGCCCGCCGTTTGATCAACACGGTTTCAGTGAACTCGGGGTGTCCGCGGACTGCGGACACCCCGACTTTCATGAAGCCGAGTCGATCGCGTCCTCCTCGCTGGGCGCCTCCGCACCGCCTGTGCGCCCGGTTCGGTGGTCTCGGCGAACCTTCACCCCCGTCGGCGTGGACGGCCTTCGTCACGTTCGCGGCGGTGAGCCGGCCCGTGCGATGATCAAGGTTGGCTCGCTGGCGGGAGGGTGACGAATCAGGATGGGTGTCGTGACGACCGGGCTCTGCCTCGCCGTACCCGCTCTGCTCGTGCTCTGGTTGTGGGGCCGACCGCTGCTCACCGGCCGCTGGAAGACTCCGGGCTGGTTCGCCGCGACGGGCGGGCTCTCGATCGCCGCCGCCGCTGTCACCTGGTTCGTCGGCGCGTTCGCGGGTTCCTCCATGAACTCCGAGGAGTCCTGCCGACAGGCCGGCGTCACCTACGACAGCGCCTACCGCGCCGCGCACTGGCGTGAGTCGACGAGGTGGTTTCCCCTCCACGACCGATGCAACGCCACCTACGACCTGGTGCCCGCCTGGCTCAACCCGGCCCTGGTGCTGCTGGCCCTGCTGGCCGTCCTCTGCGTCGGCGCAGCGGTCTGGCTGGCCGTCGTGCGACACCGGACCACGTCGAGTGGGGCGTCGGCCCGCAGATCTTGGACACTTTCCGTTCGTCCATGACGGAAACTGTCCAAGATCTGCACGCGCCTCGCGCCTTGCCGCGGTGCAGTCATTTGGGCTGACGGACCCCGTGTGCGATGACGCGTTTCTGGGGCTGCGGTGGCTAGGCTGAGCTGAGCAGAATGTCCCGCTGAGGGGGTGAGCCCGGATGGCCCAGGCAGCGTTCGCGCCGGAGCCGGCGCCGCAGCACACCGAGCCGTCGTTCGACGTGCTGCGGTGGCACGACGAACCGTGGACTGCGCACCTCGCCCTCGACCTGTTGCCGGAGACCAACGGCCCCAAGGTTGAGGTCCTGAGCGGAAGCGTGATCGTGACACCACATGCGGGAATCGATCATCAGTCGGTCGAGCGCGAATTGCCCTACGTCTCGCCGGGTAACCGGCGAAAGGACGTGATCGACCGACCCCGCGAGTACGCCGCCGTCGGGGTGCCGTTCTTTCTCCGGGTGGACCTGCGTAACCGGGTGCCGACCATTGCCCTGTTCGAGCTGTCCGACGGGGAGTACCGGCCGTTGGCCGCCGCTGCGGCGGGGAGCACCTTCGCGATGCGGGAGCCGTTCGAGTTCTCCATAGACCCGGCCGAGTTGCTGGACGAGGAGGAGCCGGCGGAGGGGGAGGGCTGAGGCTCCCAGCGGGCGTGCAGCGGCGGTGGGGAAGAATGGCCGGGTGACTACCCCCCGCGACCTTGTTCTGCTCGGGTCCACCGGCTCGATCGGCACCCAGGCCATCGACATCGTCCGGCGCAACCCGGACCGGTTCCGGGTGGTCGCCGTGGGTGCCGGCGGTGGCAACGTGGAGCTGCTCGCCACGCAGGCCCTCGAACTGGGCGTCGAGGCGGTCGGAGTGGCGAAGGCGTCCGCCGCGCAGGATCTGCAACTCGCGTTCTACGCGGAGGCGAGCCGGCGCGGATGGGCCACCGGTGACTTCAAGCTTCCCAAGATCGTGGCCGGCCCGGACGCCATGACCGAGCTGGCCCAGTGGCCGTGCGACGTCGTGCTCAACGGGGTGGTCGGCTCGCTGGGCCTCGCTCCTACGCTGGCCGCGCTGCGCGGTGGTCGTACCCTCGCGTTGGCCAACAAGGAGTCGCTCGTGGCCGGCGGCCCGCTGGTCAAGGCCGCGGTGACGCGGCCGGGGCAGATCGTGCCGGTCGACTCGGAGCACTCGGCGCTGGCCCAGTGCCTGCGCTCCGGGTCGCGGGGTGAGGTGCGGCGGCTGATCGTCACGGCCAGCGGCGGTCCGTTCCGAGGTCGGGGGCGCGACGAGTTGACGCAGGTCACACCCGAGCAGGCCCTGGCGCATCCGACCTGGAACATGGGGCCGGTCGTCACGATCAACTCGGCGACCATGGTCAACAAGGCGCTCGAGGTGATCGAGGCGCACGAGCTGTTCGACGTGCCGTACGCCGACATCACCGTGATGGTGCATCCGCAGTCGGTGATCCACTCGATGGTCGAGTTCGTCGACGGGTCGACGATCGCCCAGGCGAGCCCACCGGACATGCGACTGCCGATCGCGCTGGGCATGGGCTGGCCCGACCGGGTCCCGGAGGCGGCCACCGCCGTCGACTGGACGGCCGCGCACACCTGGGAGTTCGCGCCGCTCGACGACCAGGCGTTCCCGGCCGTCGCCCTGGCCAAGGCCGCCGGGGAGGCCGGGCGCTGCCGGCCGGCGATCTACAACGCGGCGAACGAGGAGTGCGTGGCCGCGTTCGTGGCGGGCCGGCTGCCGTTCCTCGGCATCGTCGACACCCTCGAACGGGTGTTGGAGGAGGCTCCGGACTTCGACGAACCAGGTACCGTCGAGGACGTGCTCGCGGCCGAGTCGTGGGCGCGCGCGCACGCGCAGGAGATCATCGCGGGTTCGGTGGAAGGAGCTTGATGTCGTACCTGCTCGGGGTGGTCCTCTTCGCCCTGGCCATTCTCATCTCGGTGAGCCTGCACGAGGCGGGTCACCTGTTGACCGCCAAGGCGTTCGGGATGAAGGTCACCAAGTACTTCGTCGGTTTCGGACCCACCATCTGGTCGTTCCGGCGGGGTGAGACGGAGTACGGCCTCAAGGGCATCCCCCTCGGCGGCTTCTGCAAGATCGTCGGGATGACGCCGCAGGACGACGACGTCGAGCCGGGCGACGAGTCCCGGGTGATGTGGCGCTACCCGGTCTGGAAGCGGACCATCGTGATGGCCGCCGGATCGATCACGCACTTCGCGCTCGCCCTGGTCACCATCTGGATCCTGGCCGTCTCCGCCGGCCTGCCCAACCCGGACTTCCCGACCACCGACGCGCAGGCCCGCCAGGAGCCCGCCGTCATCCGGCTCAGTGACTGCGTGGTGGCGGAGAACTCGGTGCGCGCCTGCGCCCCCGGGGACGCGGCCAGCCCCGCCGCCCAGGCGCAGTTGAAGAACGGGGACCGGATCACCTCGATCAACGGCACCCCGGTCAACTCCTACGGCGACCTGCTCACCACGCTGCGCGCGCTCAAGCCGGGCGACACCGCGCAGATCGCGTACGTCCGCGACGGGCAGCCGGCCACCACCAGCACCGTGCTCGCGCAGACCCAGCGTCCGCCGCTGGACAACCCGACCGGTGCCGCCGCCCCGGTGGCCGCCCTCGGCGTCGGGCTCGTCCCCAGCACACCCACCCGTGTGACGTACAGCCCGGTCGGTGCCTTCGGCGCCACCGCCGACTTCACCGGCGACCTGGCCGTCGGCACCGCCCAGGCGCTCCAGCGCCTCCCGCAGAAGGTCCCCGCCCTGTGGACGGCCCTCACCGGCGGTGAACGCGACATCGACACCCCGATCAGCGTGGTCGGCGCCAGCCGGCTCGGCGGCGAGGCGGTGGAGAACAACGCCTGGCTGGTCTTCTTCATGCTCTTCGTGTCGCTGAACTTCTTCATCGGCGTGTTCAACCTGCTGCCGCTGCTCCCGGTGGACGGTGGCCACATCGCCATCGCCTGGTTCGAACGGGCCCGCTCCTGGATCTACGCCCGGATCGGCCGGACCGACCCCGGCCGGGTGGACTACCTCAAACTGATGCCCTTCACGTACGCGGTGATTCTGATCGGTGGCGCGTTCACGCTGCTGACCATCGCCGCGGACGTCGTCAACCCCATCACGCTCTTCTCAAGGTGAGTGCCTGAAGTGACAGCTATCAGTCTCGGTATGCCCGCCGTGCCGCCCCCGCCGCTCGCTCCCCGTCGGGCCAGCCGCCAGATCATGGTCGGTTCGGTCCCGGTCGGCGGCGGCGCGCCGGTGTCCGTGCAGTCGATGACCACGACCCTCACCTCCGACATCAACGCCACGCTCCAGCAGATCGCCGAGCTGACCGCGTCCGGCTGCCAGATCGTCCGGGTGGCCGTGCCGTCCCAGGACGACGTCGAGGCGCTGCCGGCGATCGCCAAGAAGTCGCAGATCCCGGTGATCGCCGACATCCACTTCCAGCCCAAGTACGTCTTCGCGGCGATCGACGCCGGCTGCGCGGCGGTCCGGGTCAACCCCGGCAACATCCGGCAGTTCGACGACAAGGTCAAGGAGATCGCGCGTGCCGCCGGGGACGCGGGGGTGCCGATCCGGATCGGCGTCAACGCCGGCTCGCTGGACAAGCGGCTGCTGAGCAAGTACGGCAAGGCGACCGCCGAGGCGCTCGTCGAGTCGGCGCTGTGGGAGTGCTCGCTGTTCGAGGAGCACGGTTTCCGCGACATCAAGATCTCGGTCAAGCACAACGACCCGGTCGTGATGATCCGGGCGTACCGGCAGCTCGCCGAGCAGTGCGACTACCCGCTGCACCTCGGCGTCACCGAGGCCGGACCGGCGTTCCAGGGCACCATCAAGTCGGCGGTCGCCTTCGGTGCGCTGCTGGCCGAGGGGATCGGCGACACGATCCGGGTGTCGCTGTCCGCCCCGCCGGTCGAGGAGATCAAGGTCGGCAACCAGATCCTGGAGTCCCTCGGTCTGCGCGAGCGGGGCCTGGAAATCGTCTCGTGCCCGTCCTGCGGGCGGGCCCAGGTGGACGTCTACAAGCTCGCCGAGGAGGTCACCGCCGGCCTGGAAGGGCTGCCGGTGCCGCTGCGGGTCGCCGTGATGGGCTGCGTGGTGAACGGTCCGGGTGAGGCCCGGGAAGCCGACCTCGGCGTCGCCTCCGGCAACGGCAAGGGCCAGATCTTCGTCAAGGGGCAGGTCGTCAAGACGGTGCCCGAGGCCCAGATCGTCGAAACCCTCATCGAAGAGGCGCTGCGGATCGCCGACGAGATGGGCGCCGAGCTTCCCGAGGAACTGCGCGGGCTGGTCACCGGCCCGACCGTCACCGTGCACTGATTTTCCATCTGGAACAGCGGCCGTTCCCCGTGCGGGGAACGGCCGCTGTGCGTTTGTGGCGGTCGTGCGTTGTGGCGCGGCCTGGCGTTGTGGCGATGGTGCTGTGGTGTGGCCTGTCGTTGTGATGTGGCCTGGCGCTGTGGTGTGGCCTCGCGTTGTGGTGTGGCCTGGCGCTGTGGTGCGGGCTGGGGTCACTCGGATTCGGCGAGGATCGCGTACAGCTTGCGCCGGGTCTCGTCGAGCACCTGGGCGGCCCGCTCACGCTGGTCGTCGGTGCCGTTCATCATCACCTGGCGCAGCGCGTTCATCGCCTGAGTGCCGGAGTCACGGATGTCGTGCCAGCTGCTCACCGTGCCCTGGGCGACGTCCGCCCACGGCGGAGTCTGCGCGGCGTCGGTCGCCTCCGCCTGACCGGCCTCGGTGACGGTGAACCGCTTCCGCCCACCACCGGACTCCTCGGTGCTGGCGACGATCACGCCCTCATCCTCCAGGAGCTGGAGGGTGGGGTAGATCGAGCCGGGGCTCGGCCGCCACGCACCGCCGGTGCGGGAGTCGATCTCCTGGATCATCTCGTAGCCGTGCATTGGCCGCTCGGTGAGCAGGGCCAACACGGCGGCTCGGACGTTGGGTCGTCGGCCCCGACCCCGACCACGGCCCCGGCCGCCCCAGGGGCCGCCGTGTCCGTGCTCGTGGCCATGACCGTGCGGACCGGGCGGGACCGGCGGGAAGCCGAACCCCCGCATCCGGGCCTCGTGCATCGGGTGGTGCTGTCGGTGGAACCTCATGGGGCTCTTCCTTTCGTAAGACTATCGCTGATGCATCAACGATATATCGGCAATGCATCGCCGACAACCCCATCGCCCTGGCCCGCGTACTCTTCGCTGCCAGCGCCGCGCCGCCGTGCTGCCGACGCGGTGGGCCTGCTCGGCCGCTGGGCGTTCGCGCACGTCACCGGGAACCGTGGCACTCCGTCGTCGGCTGGGGGATCTCCTCCGGGCGTGGCAGCGGCGGGGGCAGTACCAGGGGCGTACGGCATGGGCTACGAACTGAGCAAGATGCTCGCACCGGTAGCGGTGACCACCCTGGCCCTCGGCTGGGGCGTACCCGACTGGCTCGTACTCGATGCCCTGTTTCTCCTGCTCGGAGCCTTGGTGCCCCCGGTCGTCCGCTGGGCCGGGCGGACCCGGCCTCGGGTAACCGGTGCCGGCCTTCTCACTCGACCGGCGAAGCGGGGGGCTGATCTGGCAGGCTGATAGCCGTGCTGACGGTGCCGGTACGCCAACTGGGGGAATCGGAGCGCCGCGCGGTCGAGCGACTGCTCGACCATGACCCGTTCGCGGGCGCGCAGGTCGCCGAGCGCATCGCCGCGCGCGGACTCTCGTGGTGGCGGGCCGAGGGCAGAATCCTGGGGTACGGAGCCCGCCGCAACCTCGAATCACTCTGCTGGCTCGGCGGCAACCTCACACCGGTGCTGGCCAGCGACGCCGCGGTGGCCGCCTTCGCCGACCTGCTCGCGGGCGAGGAGAGGCTCTGCTCCTCCATCGTGGGCCGGGCCGATGCCGTCCTCGGGCTGTGGGACCGCCTCTCCGACACGTGGGGGCCAGCGCGAGACGTTCGCCCCAATCAGCCGCTGCTGGTCACCGACACGCTGCCACCCGTACCGGCCGATCCGGAGGTACGCCAGGTCCGCTCCGGCGAGGTCGACCGGCTCTTTCCGGCGGCGGTGGCCATGTACACCGAAGAGGTCGGCGTCTCCCCGCTGGCCGAGGACGGCGGACGCAGCTACCGCCGACGGGTCAACGACCTGGTCCGGACCGGTCGCGCGTACGCCCGCATCGTCGACGGCAAGGTCGTGTTCAAGGCCGAGTTGGCCGTGGTCACCAAACGGACGGCGCAGATCCAGGGCGTCTGGGTGGCACCGGAGTGGCGAGGCCGGGGGATCGCGACCGCCGCCATGGCAGCCGTGGTCCGCGACGCGCTGCTGCGGGTCGCCCCCACCGTCAGCCTGTACGTCAACGATTTCAACCTCCCGGCCCGGCGCGTCTACGAGCGCTGCGGCTTCCAGCCGGTCGGCACCCTGGCCACCGTCCTCTTCTGACCGCTGCGGTGGAGATCTGCCGCCCGGGTTTCATCGGCGCACGCCGGTCGCCTCACCGCCGTGACAGCCGCTCTCGCGTGGCGTCCGCTCTCGCGTGGCGTCTGCTCTTGCGTGGCGTCTGCTCTTGCGTGGCGTCTGCTCTTGCGTGGCGTCTGCTCTTGCGCGGCGTCTGCTCTTGCGCGGCGTCTGCTCTTGCGCGGCGTCTGCTCTTGCGCGGCGTCTGCTCTTGCGCGGCGTCTGCTCTCGCGCGGCGTCCGCTCTTGCGCGGCGCCTGCGGCCGACAAGTAACGAGATCTTGGACAGTTTCCGTTCTCGCTTGTTCTCGCTTGACGGTAAGTGTCCAAGATCTGCTGACGCCTGCCGAGTGGACCATGCCAAGTGGTTCCGGCGGCGTGACTTTGCGGCCAGGGTCTGCTGGACGGAGATGTGGACGCGGCGTAGGGCGGTGCGGGCGACCGATCTGCGGACTCGGGTGCTGGCGGCTGGCACCCCTGGGTGCGGGTGCCGGCTTCCGGTCGGTGTCGTGGTGCGGTTTGTGCGGGGTCAGGGGGTGGGGATACCGCTGGCCGGCACCCATAAGTGCGGGTGGCGGCTTTCGGTCGGTGCCGTGGTGCGGTCTGTGCGGGGTCAGTGGGTGGAGATGCCGCTGGCCGGCACCCCGGGGTTGCGGGTGCCGGCCAGCGGTCGGTGGTTCTGTGCACGTGCCGTGCGGTGGTGCTGTGGTCGTGCGGTGGTGCTGTGCTGTGCGGTGGTGTCGGTGCTTGTCGTGTGGTGGTGCGGGTCAGCTGTTCCAGTGCTGGGCGACCAGGTCGGTGGCCTGCTGTTCCCACTGGGCGTAGGCGTCCGGGTAGGCCGACACCTGCACCGTCTGCGCGGCGTCGGTCAGGGGCATGTCCTGCCACCCGTCGACCTGCTTCAGACCCTTCAAGAACGCGGTGGTGGAGTACTCGGGGTCGGTGATCTGCTCCGGCGTACCCCAACCACTGGACGGGCGCTGCTGGAACAGGCCCAGCGAGTCGTGGTCGTTCCTATCACCCAGGTGGCCGAGGTTCTCCAGCTTGGACTCCTGCAGGCTCGTCGCGATCGAGATGACCGCGGCCCGCTCGGGCAGGCCGGCCTTCTTCGTCGCGGCGATGATCGCCTTGACGTTGGCGGTCTGCTCGTCGGTGAGGCCGATGTGGGACTGCTCGCCCTGCGGCTTCGGCGCGGCCGACTGCACAGCCACCGCGACCGGCTTGGCATCCACCGGGGTGGCGGCGTGGGCGGCGATCGGACCGGCGAACACACCACCGGCGAACGCGAGACCCGCAACAGACAGAACGCTCTTACGCATGATCGTGTTCATGGGGGTAGCTCCTTCGGGGGTAGGAACACCCACACCACCAACAAGGGGGGAAAACGGTGGTGGGGGTGTGAGCACCTCGTCCGGCGCTGCGACAAACAAGAGGAAAAGTTTGGAAGGTCGGCGGCCTGGCGAGCGGGGGGCTCGTGGCGCCGGGACCCTGTGTAACGACCGGGGGGCCGGGGATCATTCCGGGGTCGGCCCATCCATCGGCACCCTCATCGCGGCGGTGCCTGTGGTCGTGGGAGTTGTAACGACCGGCGGGCCGCGGTCATTCCGGGATCGGCCCCTCATCGGGGCGGTGCCTGCGGTCGTGGGGACTGCAACGACCGTGGGGCTGGCCTCATTCCGAGGTCGGCCCATCCATCGGGCGGCACCCACATCGCGGCGGTGCCTGCGGCCGTGGGGACTGCAACGACCGGATCAAAGCTGCCATTCCCACCTGCGCGACCGCCCTGGAAGGGGCGGCCGGCGGTTGGTGGTGCTGCGATCGTCAGGGTGTGTAACGACCCCGCCCCGGCCATGATTCCAGCCCACGAGTGCGCCCGACCACACCCCAGATCGCCCAAAAGCCGGCAAAACCCCCTTCGCTCGCGTGCCGCACGGCAGCAAAGCACCCCGCACCGGCTGTGATCCACTCGCGTACCTGGATGTCGCGCTGTCCCGAACGCCCGGACACCGCGACATCACAGAATCCGAGTCGATCTGGACCTGCGAGGCCGTCGCGGACTGCCCAGAAGTCCTCAGATCGGTCAAAACGCCCACAGGTTACGCGTCGTCACCGCGTCCTGCCGTCCCTGCCCCGGGGCAGGAGCTGGGCGGCGGCGGAACTGATGGAAGTCCAGCTCAGAGGCGGGTAAATCGGTTGAGATGACGGGGTGCTGCCGGCAGGCTGAGGTCTCCGCCACCCACGTCCCGGAGGACTTCCATGCGCCTGCTCCGTGATCTGTGGGGTACGTCGACCCGTCGTGTGACGACCGTGGCCGTCCTGATCGTGCTGGGTGCCGCAGGGCAGGCGGGCGCATCGGCGCTGGCCGGCGCGGTGCTGGTGCATCGTTCGGCTGGTTTCTTCGCCGTGCTGGCCGTGGCCCTGGTCGCTGTGGTCCTCAGCGACCTCGCGGTGAGTCTGCTGATGGCCGGCCTGACCGCCGACTGGTCCGCCGACGTACGCCGTCGGCTCTGCCGGGTCGCTCTCGGGCAGGACCTGCCCACCCTGGAAACCACTCCGGTCGGCGAGTTGCTGGACCGCATCGACGGGGACGTCTATCAGGTGGCGTCGGCGATTCGGAACCAGGGCACCCGTCTCGCCCAGGGCCTCTGCGTCGGTCTGTTGTCGATGGTCGTGGCGCTGTTCGTGTGGTGGCCGGCGGGGATCGCGATGCTGCTGCTCACCGTGGTGCTCGCGGTCGGCCTGCGCCGGCCCACCGCGCGGATCGGCCCGGCCCGGATGGCCGAGGAGGAGGCGTGGTCCGACCTGGCGGCCGTGATGGAGGAGGCGGTGCACGGCCAGGACGACGTACGCACCAGTCTGGCGCGGCCGTATGTGCTGCGGTTGTACGCCCGACGGGCCTCCGCCGTGCTCTCCCGTGGCCTGGTGGTCTGGGTGCTGTCCGCCCGGGTGGCGACGGTGGCCACCGCGACGATCCGGGCGGGCATCGGCGCGGTGGTGCTCGGCGGTGCCTGGGCGTTGGCCACCGGCCGGATCGACGCCGCCCGACTCACCGCCATCTGGCTGCTGGCCCTGGCCTTCGGGGCGACAGCGGAACACGTCAGCCGGATGGTGCCGGAGATCCAGGAGGCGCTCGGCGCGTGGGCGCGGGTGCAGTTGCTCTCCAGGGCCCGGCAGGAGCCGGTCGGCGGGGCCAGCCCGAGCGAGGGTGACCTGCGCATTCGGGACCTGACATTCGAGTACGGGGAGAGTGCCCGGGGTGCCGCGCTGCGCGGGCTCAGCCTCACCTTCGCGCGCGGTCGCTCGTACGCGCTGATCGGGCGGACCGGCTCGGGCAAGTCGACGCTGGCGAAGGTGCTCACCCGGGCGGTCGACGTGCCGCCGGGCGCTGTCTTCCTCGGCGGCACCGACCTGTGCGACCTCGACGTCGAGCAACTGCGCCGCTGGGTGGCGTTGGTGCCGCAGCGCACCGAGATCCTGGCCGGCACGCTCGCCGAGAACGTGGCGCTGTTCGACCCGGAGTTGCTCGACGCGGCGGCACGGGCGCTGGACGAGCTGGGCCTGGCGAGCTGGATCGCGGAGCTTCCGGACGGGTTGACGACCCGGCTGGGGGAGGGCGGGCACGTGCTCTCCGCCGGTCAGGAGCAGCTGGTGGCGTTCGCCCGGATCCTGGTCCGGGAGCCGCACGTGGTGATCCTCGACGAGGCCACCGCGCGGCTGGACCCGGTCACCGAGGCGCGGGTGCAGCGGGCCACCGAACGACTGCTGCGCGACCGGATCGGCATCGTCATCGCGCACCGACTCTCCTCGGTGCGCCGCTGTGACGAGGTGGTTGTGCTGGCCGACGGCGCGGTGGTCGAGGCCGGTCCGCTGGAGACCTCGACCCGCTTCGCGGAACTGTTGGCGACCAGCCACGCCGCCGCGTACGCGACGGCGGCGCCGGCCGGTCGTACCGGCGTCGGCACCGACCTGCTGGTCGGCCCCGGCCCGGACGCGTGGCCGAGCGAGCCGGCGCCCGCGCGGGACGAGCCGGTCGCAACGACCGGGGCGGGCGCCGCCTGGCCGACCGAACCGGCGTCGACGCGGGCCGAGCCGCGTGAGCAGGCCACCCGGGAGACACCCCCCGACAGCACGCGGAACGCGGTCGGGCCGAACCGGGCCGACCCGCCGCCGCTGCCGCCGGTGCCGCCGGCCCGGACGCTGCGGGAGATCTTCCGACTGTGCAGGAACGATCCCCGGTACGGGGCGGCGGCGATCGTGTTGTTCCTCGGGCTCAGCCTGCTCGGGCTGGACGGCCCGATGCTGCCCTGGCTCTGGGCGGACCTGGTCGACGGGACCGGCAACCCGTACCTGCCAGCGGTGGGGATCGTCGCCGGGTTGCTGGTCACCCTGCCGCTGCCGTTCTACACCCATGTCTGGTTCCCGCAGTGGTGGGTGCGGCAGATGCTGCGGATCGGCCTTCGGCTGGTGCACGGCCAGACCGGGCCGCGCCGGGTCAGCTCACACACTCCCGCCGAGGTGGTGGCGCAGGGTGGGGACACCGAGCGGGTGGTCCAACTCGCCGACAACGTGCTGGACCAGACCGTCGCGCTGGTGCTCGTGGTCGCCATGACGGCGGTCACCGGCAGCGTCGTACCCGGGCTGTTCTTCCTCGGCACGATGGTCGTGTCGGGGCTGGCCGCGACGTTGTTCGGGCCGAAGCTGGAGCGGGCGGCGCGGGCGACGGTGGCGGCGCGGGCCTCCTTCGCCACGGCGCTGGTCTCCGCGCTGTCCGCGGCGCGGACGGTGAAGCTCGCCGGCGCGACCACGGCGGTGCTTCGCCACCTGGCGGGCCTGGACGTGCTGCGCAGCGACCGGCAGCGGCGGGAGATCTCGGTGCAGGTGTGGGCCCGCTCCACACCGTCGATGGCCAGCGGGTTGTTGCCGATCGGGGCCTGGGCGCTCTACCTGAACGGGTCGCTCTCCGCCGGGGCGGTGCTGGTGGCCGTCTCCACACTGGGCGCGGCCCGCTGGTTCGCCTGGACGACGGCGTCGTTGATCTCGCAGCTGCCCTCGGCCCGGGTCTGGACCCGACGGACCGTGGCGATGACCGGCGTGAGCACGTACTCCGCGGGGGTGCCGGAGGTCGACCTGACGGCTGGGACGGCGCCCGCGCCGACCATGCCGCCCCGGCATCCGCTGCGCCGGCTGGAGCTGCGTGGCTTCGGGGTGGTGCACTCCGACGGCACGGTGGCCGTCCGGGACGTGGACCTGACCGTGCAGCGGGGGCAGTTGGTGCTGGTCGTCGGGCCGGTCGGGTCCGGCAAGTCCTCGTTGCTGCGCGGGCTGGCCGGGATCGTGCACCACACCGGTGAGCTGGCCTGGAACGGTGACCCGGTCACCGAGCCGGAGCTGTTCCTGCGCCCGAACCAGGTCGGCTACGTCGGTCAGTTGCCCCGGGTGCTGTCCGGCACAGTGGCCGACAACATCGCCCTCGGGCACCAGGTGGACGCGGCGGGGGCGGTCAGCACCGCCCAGCTCGACCATGACCTGGCCGCCGCCGGTGGTGGGCTGGGCCTGCTCATCGGGCACAAGGGCACCCGGCTCTCCGGCGGGCAGTTGCAGCGGTTGGCGCTGGCCCGCGCGCTGGCCCCGCGTACCGAACTGCTGGTCGCCGACGATGTGTCGTCGGCGCTGGACGTCACCACCGAGCTGGCGTTGTGGCAGGCGTTGCGCGGCCACGGGGTGACGGTCGTCGGTTCGACCGCGAAGCGCGCCGCGTTGGTCCGGGCCGACCACGTGGTGGTGCTGCTCGGTGGCACGGTGGCCGCCCAGGGCACCTGGCAGGACCTGGAGGGCGACTGGTCACACCTGGCGGGTTGAGTGCCGACGGGCGGCTGCTCGGTGAGCAGCCGCCCGACCGGAAGGATCAGGCGCGGGCGTACTGGGCGGGTCCGGAGTACGCGACTCCGAGCTTCGCGGCGGCCCGGCGCGGCCAGTACGGGTCGCGCAGCAACTCCCGGCCCAGCAGCACCAGGTCAGCCTCGCCGCTGGCGACGATCTGCTCGGCGTGCTCGGGTTCCACGATCAGGCCCACCGCGCCGGTCGGCACGCCGGCCTCGCGACGGATCTGGGCGGCCAGCGGCACCTGGTAACCCGGGCCGAGCGGAATGCGCTGGTCCGTGCTCACCCCACCGGAGGACGCGTCGACCAGGTCGACGCCGACGCCGGCCAGCTCGCCGGCGAGCACCACGCTGTCCTCGATCGTCCAGCCGCCCTCGACCCAGTCGGTGGCGGAGATCCGGGTCAGCACCGGCACGTCCTCGCCGACCGCGGCGCGCACCGCGCGGGCCACCTCCAGGGTGAGCCGCATCCGGGCCGCGCGGTCGCCGCCGTACGCGTCGGTGCGGTGGTTGGTCAGCGGCGAGAGGAACTCGTTCAGCAGGTAGCCGTGGGCGGCGTGGATCTCCACGGCGGCGAAGCCGGCGTCCAGGGCGCGTACGGCTCCGGCCGCGAACGCGTCGACCACACCCGCGATGCCGGCCTCGTCGAGGCTGGTCGGCGTCCGGTAGTCGGCGGTGAACGGCTCCGAGCCGGGGGCGACGGGCGTCCAGCCGCCCTCGGAGTCCGGCACGCCACCGCGCTCGGGCGCCCAGGGCCGGCAGGTGGATGCCTTGAAGCCGGCGTGCGCGAGCTGCACGGCCGGCACCGCGCCGTGGGCGGCGACGAACGCGGTCACCGGTCGCCAGGCGTCGACGTGCGCGTCGGACCAGAGCCCGGTGTCCTGGGGGCTGATCCGGCCCTCGGGGAGTACGGCGGTCGCCTCGGTCATGACCAGGCCGGCCCCGCCGACCGCGCGGCTGCCGAGGTGGATCAGGTGCCAGTCGGTGGGCAGGCCGTCGGGGCCCGCGGAGTACTGGCACATCGGTGCCATGGCGATCCGGTTGGGCAGGGTGACCCCGCGCAGGGCCAGGGGGGTGAACAGGGAGCTCATGGGGACATCCTCTCGAAACGGCGACGGCGACGGGCCCCCGGGGAGGGAGGTCCGCCGCCGTACCGGTTGATCTGATCAGGCAGGAACAGGGGTCAGGTCGGGCCGGGTTTCCGCTACCGGCTCCGGCTCGGTCAGGTCGCGTCGGCCGGCGGACTCGTACGCGGCGCGGTCGAGGGTGCCCTCGCGGGCGGCGACCACTGTCGGCACCAGCGCCTGCCCCGCGACGTTGGTGGCGGTGCGGATCATGTCCAGGATCGGGTCGATGGCCAGCAGCAGACCGGCGCCGGCCAGCGGCAGGCCCAGCGTGCTGAGGGTCAGGGTGAGCATCACGATCGCGCCGGTCAGGCCGGCGGTGGCCGCCGAGCCGACCACCGAGACGAAGGCGATCAGCAGGTAGTCGCCGATGCCGAGCTGCACGCCGAACACCTGCGCCACGAAGATCGCGGCGAGGGCCGGGTAGATGGCGGCGCAACCGTCCATCTTCGTGGTCGCGCCGAAGGGCACCGCGAACGAGGCGTACTCGCGGGGGACGCCGAGGCGCTCGACGGAGCGCTGGGTCACCGGCATGGTGCCGACCGACGAGCGGGACACGAAGGCCAGCTCGATCGCCGGCCAGGCGCCGGCGAAGAAGCGCAGCGGGTTGAGGCGACCGGCGAGGATCAGCACCAGCGGGTACACCACGAACAGCACGATGGCGCAGCCGACGTAGACGGCCGTGGTGAACTTCGCGAGCGGGGCCAGCAGGTCCCAGCCGTACGAGGCGACGGCGTTGCCGATCAGGCCGAGGGTGCCGATCGGGGCGAGTCGGATGACCCACCAGAGCGCCTTCTGGACGATCTCCAGCAGGGAGCGGTTCAGCGCCACGAACGGTTCGGCGGCCTCGCCGACCAGCAGCGCAGCGGCACCGATGACGACGGCGAGGAAGACGATCTGGAGGACGTTGCCCTCGACGAACGCGCCGACCGGGTTGGTGGGCACGATGCCGGTGAGGAAGTCGGTCCACGAGCCGGTCTTCTTCGGCGCGGCCGCGCCACCCAGGTCGAGGGTCACGCCCCGGCCCGGATTGGTGAGCAGGCCGAGGCCGATGCCGATGCTCACCGCGATCAGCGCGGTGATGCCGAACCACATGAGGGTCTTGAGGGCGAGCCGGGCGGCGTTGGCGACGCCGCGCAGGCTGACCACGCTGACCACGATGGCGGTGAAGACCAGCGGCGGCACGGCCAGCTTGAGCAGTTGGACGAAGAGGCTGCCGACGGTGTGCAGGGTGCTGGTCAGCCAGCTCAGGTCGTTGGTGCGGGCCAGGAAGCCCAGCGCGACACCGAGCACGAGGCCGAGCAGGATCTGCACGGAGAAGGGAATTTTGCGCAGGCTGAAGGGCATGAGGAGGAATCCAATTGTCCGGTCCGATCGGGGCGTGGCGTAGAAACGCGGCTAGCCCGGACAGATGCCACTGGCCTGCAGTCGGAGATCGACATACAGGCGGACAGTGAGGCCCCAGACATTGGTCATCGCTGGCCGACGATACGCCGATTCCCGCTCATCGGAAGGACCGGACGGCGTGAGGCTCCTTACAGAGGGCCAGCGCGGTGGCGGTGCCCAGGCCCCACAGCACCGCCAGGGCGAGGATCAGCCGTTCCAGCACCCCCACCACCGGGCCTCGACCGATCACGAGCATCGCCAGCCCCACCGTGGCGCAGAGCGGCAGGGCCAGCACGGCGGCGACGCCGGCCAGCCGACGCACCGTCTGGCCGGCCGGCACGGAGACGGCCAGCGCGATCATGGCGAAGACCACCGCGGCGGTCGCCGCGATGCTCGCGCCGCCGTGCACCAGGTCCGCCGTCGTCGCACGCTCGAACGGGGGCAACGGGCAGCCGCCGGAACAGGTCACCGCCCCCGACACGGCGGTGAACACGGCCCCGGTGGCGAGCAGCGCCGGGGCCGCCGCCCACACCCCGGGAGGCAGCGCCGCGCCGATCAGCAGCAACGCGCCGGCAAGGGCCAGAATCCCGATCCGGTACGTCGCGGCGTGGGCGCTGCCGGCAATGCCCGCCTCGCTGACGTACCCGGTGAGCCCTGGACCGGGACCGGCGACCACGGCGAGCGTCACCGCCACCGCGCCGGCCAGGGTGCAGCCGGCCGCCGCGGACCCGGCCACCCGGCGGGCGACGTCGCCGCGGGCGCTCGGAACGGTCGGGGCGGTCGGCCGACCCGGCTCAGCCACGCCCGTGCGGCGTGCTCCAGCCGGACTCGTCCGGCCCGAGTGGCACGATGCCGCTGGGATTGATCTCCCGATGGGTGCCGTAGTAGTGCCGCTTGATGTGGTCGAAGTCCACCGTCTCGCCGAAACCCGGCGTCTGGAACAGGTCCCGGGCGTACGCCCAGAGCACCGGCATCTCGGTCAGCTTGTCGCGGTTGCACTTGAAGTGCCCGTGGTACGCGACGTCGAAGCGCACCAGCGTGGTGAACAGCCGCACGTCCGCCTCGGTGATCGCGTCGCCCATCAGGTACCGCTGGTCGGCCAGCCGCTCCGAGAGCGCGTCCAGCCGGGCGAAGAGCGCCCGGAACGCCTCGTCGTACGCCTGCTGGGAGGTGGCGAACCCGCAGCGGTAGACCCCGTTGTTCACGTCGGTGTGGATCTCGGCCATCAGCGCGTCCATCCGGGGGCGCAGCTCGACCGGGTAGAGATCCGGGGCGTCAGGCGCGTGCAGCGGCCGCCACTCGGTGGAGAAGTCGAGGGTGAGCTGCGGGTAGTCGTTGGTGACCACCCGGCCGGTCAGGGTGTCGACGAGCGCCGGCACCGTCACCCGGCCGGTGTAGTCCGGGTCGGTGGCAAGGTACGCCTCGGAGAGGAAGCTCACGCCGAGCACCGGGTCGAAGCCGTCCGGGTCGAGGGCGAACGCCCAACCCCGCTCGTCCCGGATCGGGTCGACGGTGCCCAGCGAGATCGCGTCGTCCAGCCCGAGCAGGCCACGCACGATCCTCGCCCGGTGCGCCCACGGGCAGGCCCGGCACCAGATCAGCCGGTAACGGCCGGCCTCCAACGGCCAGCGGTCCTGCTCGTCCGGGCCGCCGCCGGGTGGTGAGGTGGAGTCGGCGGTGACCCGACCGGTGAACCGGTTCGGCTGGCGGACGAACGCGCCGCTGCCGCTGGTCTCTGCGCTGAACTGGGCCCGGGCCATGCCGTCAACCTATCCGCTGTCGGCGTGGATATCCTGGCGGCCGGCAGCCCTCGTGACCCGGCGGGCGTGCCCCACCCCCGCCGTCTGCACCCCCTAAGGACTCGCGATGACCGTGGCATACCTGGTGGCCGGTGTCCGCACCCCGATCGGCCGGTACGCGGGCGCGCTGGCCGGCGTCCGCCCCGACGACCTGGCCGCGCACGTGATCCGGGAACTGGTGGCCCGCCACCCGTCGGTGGACTGGGCGCGGGTCGACGACGTCGTGCTCGGCTGCGCCAACCAGGCCGGCGAGGACAACCGCAACGTGGCCCGGATGGCGGCGCTGCTGGCCGGCCTGCCCGAGGAGGTGCCGGGCAGCACCGTCAACCGGCTCTGCGGTTCCGGCCTGGACGCGCTCGCCACCGCGGCGCGGTCCATCGTCGCCGGGGACGCGGAGCTGGTCATCGCGGGCGGGGTGGAGAGCATGAGTCGGGCGCCGTTCGTCATGCCGAAGGCGGCGTCGGCGTACTCCCGCTCGGCCGAGGTGTACGACACCACCCTCGGCTGGCGGTTGGTGAACCCGTTGATGCGTGACGGGTGGGGGGTCGACTCGATGCCGGAGACGGCGGAGAACGTGGCCGCCGAGTACGGCGTCAGCCGGGCCGAGCAGGACGCCTTCGCGTACCGCTCGCAGCAGCGGGCGGCCAGGGCCCAGGCGGACGGCCGGTTCGCCGAGGAGATCGTGTCGGTGTCGGTGCCGGCCGGTCGTCGGGAGACCCGGCTGGTCGAGGTCGACGAGCACCCCCGGGAGACCTCGCTGGACAAGCTGGCCATGCTGCCCACCCCGTTCCGCGACGGCGGCACGGTGACCGCCGGCAACTCCTCCGGCGTCAACGACGGCGCTGTCGCCCTGCTGGTGGCCAGCGAGGCGGCGGTCGCCCGGTACGGCCTGACCCCGCTGGCCCGCATCGTCGGCGCGGCGGCGGCCGGTGTGCCGCCCCGGATCATGGGAATCGGCCCGGTGCCGGCCACCCGCAAGCTGCTCGGACGCGTCGGCGTCGAGGTGAGCGCGGTGGACGTGGTGGAGTTGAACGAGGCGTTCGCCGCGCAGTCCGTGGCGGTGTTGCGTGAGCTGGGGTTGCCCGTGGACGCCGAGCACGTCAACCCGAACGGTGGCGCCATCGCGCTGGGGCACCCGCTCGGCGCCAGCGGCGCGCGGCTGGCGCTGACCGCCGCCCTGGAGCTGCGCCGTCGCGGCGGACGCCGGGCTCTGGCCACCATGTGCATCGGCGTTGGTCAAGGCATCTCGCTGTTGCTGGAGTCAGCCGCCTAGAGTGGTCCACACCACACGACCCGCGGGTCGACCGGTGCCCACGCGTGCCCGCTGCGCGCCCCGACGCCGGTGCCGTCCCGCGCCGCGGCGATGAACTGGGGAGCACGCTGATGCCGGACGGACTGCCGACCGAGATCGATCTGACCAGGCCGAGCGCGGCCCGGGTGTACGACTACTTTCTGGGTGGAGCGCACAACTTCGAGATCGACAGGCAGTTGGCGGAGCAGATCGCCAGCATGACCCCGAATCTCGCCGCCACCATGCGCTCCGGTCGGGAGTTCCTGCGCCGGGCCGTCCGGGTGCTGCTCGACGCCGGCATCGACCAGTTCCTCGACATCGGCTCCGGAATTCCCACCGTGGGCAACGTGCACGAGGTCGCGCAGGGGGTGAACCCCAAGGCCCGCGTGGTGTACGTCGACATCGACCCGGTGGCGGTCGCGCACAGCCGGGAGTTGCTGGCGGGCAATGAGCTGACCGGGGTCATCCACGCCGACCTGCGTGAGCCGGAGCGGATCCTCGCCGAGACCCGACAGCTCGGGCTGATCGACTTCAGTCGTCCGATGGGCATCCTGCTGGCCGGGGTGGTGCACTTCATCCCGGACGCCGACCGGCCCGAGGCGATCCTCGCCACCCTGCGGGCCGCGGCCGCGCCGGGCAGTTTCCTGGTCGTCTCCCACTCCACCTTCGAGGACCAGCCACAGGAGATGCTGGACGCCCAGCGCCTCTCCGCCCGCACCGCCACCGAGATCACCCTGCGCTCCCGTGCTCAGGTCACCGGCTTCTTCGGCGACTGGACCGTCCTGGAACCGGGCGTGGTGCACATGCCGCTCTGGCGCCCGGACTCACCGTCCGAGGTGGACGAGCACCCGGAGCGGTTCGGCGCTTTCGGGGGCGTCGCCCGGTACGACCAGCCCGCCGGCTGATCTCGTGGCCGCCGTCTCGGACCCCTCCGGGGTCGATGCCGGCCAGGACCCCTCCGGGGTCGATGCCGGCCGGGGCCCGGCCGGGGTCGATGCCGGTCGGGCGGACGCCCAAGGGTTCGCCGCCGACTGGGCCCGCGCGGTGCGTCGACTCGGTTTCGTGCCGCTCAGCGTGGCCGAGACCGAGCGACTGCTGCTGGCGCACACGATCCGGCTGGCCCACGCGGTGCGGTCGGAACCGTTCACCGCCGAAGCGGCCGAAGAGGTCGGGCGGGCCCTGGTGGAGGCGCACCTCACCGAGCCGCAGGCCCTGGAGTGGACGCTGCACGCGTTCGGCACGACCTTCGGGCGCCGGGTGCTGTGCGACGGTGACCGGCCGGTCGACCTCGCCGAGAGGATCGCGTCGGTGCAGGGCGGACTGGCCGCCGGGTTCGCCCGGGCGCTGCGCGACCGCACCTTCAGCCAGCAGGAGCAGATCGCCAGGTCGGCCTGGCAGGCGCGCGACGAGGTCGAGCAGGCGCTACGCGAGAGCGAGGCACGGTTCCGGGCGGTGTTCACCGGGGCCGCGATCGGGATCGGGATCGCCGGCGTGGACGGTCAGATCATCGACGTCAACCAGGCGTTCGCCGACATGCTCGGCTACTCGATCGAGGAGCTGCGCGAGACCAACGTGACCGGGCTGGTCCACGCCGACGACGCGGCCGGGATGTGGGAGCTCTACCAGGAGATGATCGAGGGGAAGCACGACGCGGCCCGGGTGGAGAAGCGTTACTACCGCAAGGACGGCACGACGGTCTGGACGGATCTGGCCGTCTCCCTGATCCGACACGAGGGCCGGCCCCGATTCACCGTGGCGATGATCGAGGACATCACCGAGCGGTACGAACTCCAGCAACGGCTGCGCTTCCAGGCGCTGCACGACCCGCTGACCGGGCTGCCCAACCGGACGCTGTTCTTCGAGACGCTGGGACGGTTGCTCGACACCGCGGACGCCGGGCAGCGCGTCGGGGTGTGTTTCCTCGACCTGGACGGCTTCAAGGCGATCAACGACAGTCTCGGCCATGACCTCGGTGACCGACTGCTCGTGATGATCGGCCGCCGGTTGGCCGCGTGTGTGGCCGACCACGGCCACCTGGTCGCCCGGATGGGGGGCGACGAGTTCGTGATCCTCGTGGACGGAGGCGACGACACCGACGACCCGGTCTCCGTGGCGGAGGCGGCGCTGGCCGCCGTCGCGGCCCCGGCCCACGTCGGTGAGCACCAGTTGGCCGTCTCGGCCAGTGTGGGCATCGTGCAGTGCCCGGCCTCGGAGACCAGCGCGTCCGAGCTGATGAAGGCCGCAGACACCACGCTCTACTGGGCCAAGGCGGCGGGCCGGGGCCGGTGGGCGGTCTACGACCCGGAACGCGGCGCCCGGGACATCGCCCGTTCGGCGCTGGTCGCCGGGCTGCCCGCCGCGCTGGAGCGGGGCGAGTTCGTGCTGCACTACCAGCCGATCGTGTCGCTGCTGGAGGGCACCATGCTCGCCGTGGAGGCGCTGGTCCGTTGGGAGCATCCGGAGTTGGGCCTGATCGGCCCGGACCGGTTCATCGGCCTGGCCGAGGAGACCGGCCTGATCGTCCGGCTCGGCGAGTGGGTGCTGCGGCGGGCCTGCGAGGACGCCGAACGGTGGTGGCGGGAGTTCCCCGACGCCAGGCTGGTGGTCAGCGTCAACCTGGCGGCCCGGCAGGCCGACGAGCCGGCCATCGTGGACACCGTCGCCGACGCCCTGCAGACCAGCGGGCTGCCCGCGGAGCTGCTCCAACTGGAGTTGACCGAGAGCGCCGTGATGGGCAGCGCCGGTGAACCCCTGCGCAGCCTGCACCGGCTCGCCGCGCTCGGCGTCCGGCTGGCCGTGGACGACTTCGGCACCGGGTACTCCAACCTGGCGTACCTGCGCCGGTTGCCGATCCACAGCCTCAAGCTCGCCGGTCCGTTCGTGGAGGGCATCCGCGCGGACGGGACCGACGTGGCGGCCGACCACCGCGACGAACGGATCGTCGACGCGTTGGTCCGGTTGGCGCACGCGTTGGAGCTGTGGGTCACGGCCGAGGCGGTCGAGACCGGTGTGCAGGCGGAACGGCTGCGGGCGCTGCGCTGCGACACCGGGCAGGGCCGATTCTTCGGTGCGCCAGCCCCGGCCGACGTGATCACGGCCCGGCTGCGCGGCGGAGCGTCGGCGTGAGCGAGCGCAGCGAGCGAACCGGCAGGCTCAGCAGCGTGGCGCGAGGCGAGGGCACGCAGCGCGGCGGGGGACCGTTCCGGTCCGGAGGGTGGCGACGGAGGATGGCGGCGTGGACCTGACGGACTCGCAGACGGCGGTGACGGTGGTGGCCGGGCTGGCCATCCTGGCCGGGTTGGCCGGCGTGGTGGTGCCGGGCCTGCCGGCGCTGCCGTTGTGCTGGGGTGGCGTGCTGCTCTGGGCGGTCTTCGGCGGCGCGGGCCTGGTCGGCTGGGCGGTGTTCGCCGCCGCCACGCTGGTCGCCGGGGGTGGCGCAGTGATCAAGTACGCGTGGCCGGGCCGGAACCTGAAGCGCACCGGTGTGCCGACGTCCACGCTGCTGGCCGGTGGGGTGCTCGGCATCATCGGGTTCTTCGTGGTGCCCGTCGTCGGCCTGGTGCTCGGCTTCGTCGCCGGGGTGTGGGCGGCCGAACGGCTCCGGCTCGGCAGTAATCAGCTCGCCTGGCCCTCCACCGTGCAGGCCCTGAAGGCCGCCGGCCTGTCGATGCTGGTGGAGTTCCTGGCCGGCCTCCTGGTCGCGGCCCTCTGGGTAGCCGGCCTCCTCCTAACCTGACCCACCCCACCCAACCCCAACCCCAACCCCGCCCAGCCCCAGCCCAGCCCCAGCCCTCGCGATCTTGCACTTTCTGCGCTGACATACGGCGCATATCCGCTGTTATCAGCAACTGAAACTGCAAGATCGGCGCGGTAGAGGGGCGTGGCGCGCGGTAGAGGGGCGTGCGCGCGGTAGAGGGGGCGTGGGGTGCGGGGAGGGGGGTGGGGTGCGGGGAGTGAGTGGGGCGCGGGGCACTTTTCGGGTACGGCGGAATGGCCGTACGTGAGAGAGAGGCGTGCCCCGCGCCACCGGGTCGGGCGGTCCGAGCGCCCGGGGTAGGCCCCTGTCGGGCCTGGTCACTGGTCCAGGATGCCGGCAGCGGTGGCCGGTCGGCAACGCAATAAGCCCGACGTCGGTGAGATTCCCACCGACTACGTATTGACCGCCTTGATCGGCCGGGACGACACTTTGCCCACTCGCACGCGGAACCACCTCAGGGAGGTGTGCAGTGGCCACGACGCCCGTGCCGACCGCCGAGCAACCGATGGACGACGACGCCCGACGGCTCGCTGAACTCGGCTACAAACAGGAGTTGCGCCGAAAGTGGAGCGGCTTCTCCAACTTCGCCATCTCCTTCTCGATCATCTCGATCCTGGCCGGCTGTTTCACCACCTTCGGTCAGGCGTGGAACAACGGCGGGCCGGTCGCCATCTCCTGGGGCTGGCCGCTGATCTCCCTGTTCATCCTGATCATCGGCTTCTGCATGGCGGAGCTGGTGTCGGCGTACCCGACGGCGGGTGGGATCTACTGGTGGGCAGCCACCATGGGCCGCCCGGTGCACGGCTGGTTCACCGGCTGGCTGAACCTGATCGGCCTGGTGGCCGTCACCGCCTCGGTGGACTACGGCTGTGCGACGTTTCTCAACCTCACCCTGTCGGCGCTCTTCGACGGTTGGGCGGGGACGCTGCGGCAGGCGTTCGTCCTCTTCGTGATCATCCTGGTGTTGCACGGGCTGATCAACATCTTCGGGCACCGGATCATCGACGTACTCCAGAACGTCTCGGTCTGGTGGCACGTGGCCGGCGCGGCCGTCGTGGTGGCCATCCTGGTCTTCGTGCCCGACAACCACCAGAGCTTCCAGTTCGTGTTCACCGAGCGGTTCAACAACTCCGGCTTCGGCGACGGGGACATCGGCGGGCTGACGTTCTGGTTCTACGTGCTGCCGCTGGGCTTCCTGCTGACCCAGTACACGATCACCGGCTTCGACGCCTGCGCGCACGTCTCCGAGGAGACCCGGGGCGCCTCTCAGGCCGCGGCCCGTGGGCTCTGGCAGTCGATCTTCTACTCGGCGGTCGGTGGCTGGATCCTGCTGCTGGCGTTCCTCTTCGCGGCCACCGACGTCGAGGCGGTCAACGCCGCGGGCGGCTTCTCCGGCGCCATCTTCGAGTCGGCGCTGACCCCGGTCTTCTTCAAGATCGTCATCATCATCTCGACCATCGGGCAGTTCTTCTGCGGCATGAGCTGCGTGACCTCGATGAGCCGGATGGCGTACGCGTTCAGCCGGGACCGTGCCGTACCCGGGTGGCGGCTGTGGTCGACCGTCGACCGCAACGGCACCCCGGTCAAGGCCATCGTCGGCGCCACCCTGGCCGGCCTGGTGCTGACCCTGCCGGCGCTCTACGAGAGCTCCGCCGGTATTCCGATCGCCTTCTACGCCGTCGTCTCCGTCGCGGTGCTCGGGCTCTACCTGTCGTTCCTCATCCCGATCGCGCTCCGCCTGCGGATGGGCGACCGGTTCGTCCCCGGGCCGTGGACGCTGGGCCGCAAGTACAAACTGCTCGGCTGGATCGCGGTGATCGAGATCGCGATCATCGCCGTCTACTTCGTGCTGCCGATCGTGCCCGCCGGGGTGCCCGGCAACGACGGGTTCACCTGGTCGGCGGTGAACTACGCGCCGCTCGCCGTCGGCGGGGTGCTACTCGTGGTCGCCGTCTGGTGGTACGCCTCGGCCCGCACGTGGTTCACCGGCCCGGTTCGTACCGTCGAGGAAACCGCGGGGGCGCCCGACCCGGCGCCGACCGACGGCCCGGTCTGACCGGCGCCCGGCGGGACGGACGGCGCTGCCGTCCCGCCGGGTTTGCGGCCCTTGCCGCCGGGGGCATTGACGGTGATCCGGTTTGCCAGTAGACCTTGGTGATGGAGGCCCGCGAATGAGGAAAGCACCGCTCACGCTGGAACAACTGCGGGTCGCCGTCGCCGAGGGCGAGATCGACACCGTGGTGCTGGCCCTCGTCGACATGCAGGGCCGGTTGCAGGGCAAGCGGCTCCACGCGCCCTTCTTCCTCGACCAGGTGGTGGAGGGCGGCAGCGAGGGCTGCAACTACCTGCTGGCCGTGGACGTCGATATGAACACCGTCGACGGGTACGCGATGTCGAGCTGGGAACGCGGCTACGGCGACTTCGCGATGGTTCCGGACTTCGCCACGTTGCGCCGGGTGCCCTGGCAGCCCGGCTCCGCACTGGTGCTGGCCGACCTGACCTGGCTCGACGGCTCGGGTGACGTGGTCGCCTCGCCCCGGCAGATCCTGCGGCGGCAGTTGGACCGGCTGGCCGAGCACGGGTTGACCGCGTACGCCGGCACCGAGTTGGAGTTCGTGCTGTTCCGCGACTCGTACGAGGACGCCTGGCAGCGCGGCTACCGCGACCTCACCCCGGCCAACCAGTACAACGTCGACTACTCGCTGCTCGGCACCGCCCGGGTGGAGCCGCTGCTGCGCCGCATCCGGGTCGAGATGGCCGGCGCGGGGCTCACCCCGGAGAGTGCCAAGGGCGAGTGCAACCTTGGGCAACACGAAATCGCCTTCCGGTACGACGAGGCGGTGGCCTGCGCTGACCACCACGTCATCTACAAGAACGGCGCCAAGGAGATCGCCGCCCAGGAGGGGATGGCGATCACCTTCATGGCCAAGCCGAACGAGCGGGAGGGCAACTCCTGCCACATCCACTTCTCACTCCGGGATTCCTCCGGCTCGTCGGCGATGCTCGGCGACGGGCCGGCGCACCTGTCGCAGACCGGGCAGCGGGTGCTCGCCGGGCTCCTGGCCACCATGCGCGAGTTCAGCCTGCTCTTCGCCCCGAACATCAACTCGTACAAGCGCTACCAGCCGGGGTCGTTCGCCCCGACCGCGCTGCGCTGGGGTGTCGACAACCGCACCTGCGCGCTGCGGGTGGTCGGGCACGGGCAGGGCATGCGCGTGGAGAACCGGGTGCCCGGGGCCGACGTCAACCCGTACCTGGCGATCGCCGGGCTGGTAGCCGGGGCGCTGCACGGCATCGACGGGGAGTTGGAACTGGGCGCGGAGTGCACCGGCAACGCGTACGACGACCCGGAGGCCGAGCGCGTTCCCGGCACGTTGCGCGACGCTCTCGCCCTGTGGGAAGGCTCTGCGGTGGCCCGCGAGGCGTTCGGCGAGGAGGTGGTGGCCCACTACGCCAACCAGGCGCGGGTCGAGCTGGCCGCCTTCGACGCCGCGGTGACCGACTGGGAGCTCAAGCGTGGCTTCGAACGCCTGTAACCCCGCGCCACACTCGCCCCACCTCCCGCGATCTTGCACTTTGTGTTGCGGGTTCATGGAGGTTCGCGGCTTTTGTTGGCGCAGTAACTGCAAGATCGCGCAGGGGCAGGGGGTAGCGGCGTGACGGTTTTGGTGGATCCGGCTTTCGGGGTGGGGTTTGGGGAGGTTGCGGCGGCCTCTGTGGAGGACGTTGACGCCGCCATCGCAACGGCGGCTGCCGCATTCACGACCTGGCGGCAGGTGGGGGCGGGGGACCGGGCGCGGTTGCTGCGGCGGTTCGCCGCCGTGGTCGACGCGCACCTGGACGAGTTGGCCCTGCTGGAGGTGCGCAACTCCGGGCACACCGTCGGCAACGCCCGGTGGGAGGCGGGCAACGTCCGCGACGTCCTGGACTACTACGCCGGCGCGCCCGAGCGGTTGAGCGGGCGGCAGATCCCGGTGCCCGGCGGGTTGGACGTCACCTTCCACGAGCCACTCGGTGTGGTCGGCGTGATCGTGCCCTGGAACTTCCCGATGCCGATCGCCGCCTGGGGGTTCGCCCCGGCGCTCGCCGCCGGCAACACAGTGGTGCTCAAGCCCGCCGAGTTGACCCCGCTCACCGCGCTGCGCCTGGCCGAGCTGGCCCGCGAGGCCGGCCTGCCCGACGGCGTCTTCACCGTCATCCCGGGCGAGGGCTCGGTGGTGGGGGAGCGGTTCGTCACCCACCCGGCGGTCCGCAAGATCTGTTTCACCGGCTCCACCGAGGTCGGCACCCGGATCATGGCCGGCTGCGCCGCCCAGGTGAAGCGACTCACCCTGGAGCTGGGCGGCAAGAGCGCGAACATCGTGTTCGCCGACGCCGACCTGGAGCGCGCCGCCGCGACCGCGCCGGGCGCGGTCTTCGACAACGCCGGCCAGGACTGCTGCGCACGGTCGCGGATCCTGGTCCAGCGTTCGGTGTACGACAGGTTCCTGGAACTGCTCGAACCGGCGGTACGCGCGGTGCGCGTCGAGGATCCGTCGCGCGACACCGCCGAGATGGGCCCGCTGATCTCCGCCGCCCAACGCGACCGGGTCGCCGGCTACCTCGACGGGGCGAAGGTCGCCTTCACGGGCTCCTGCCCGGACGGCCCCGGGTTCTGGCACGCGCCCACCGTGCTGCTGGCCGACTCGCCGGCCGACCGGCACTGGCGGGAGGAGATCTTCGGCCCGGTGGTCTCGGTGCTGCCGTTCGACGACGAGGCGGACGCGATCCGGCTCGCCAACGACACCGAGTACGGGCTCTCCGGCTCGGTCTGGACCCGGGACGTGGGTCGGGCGCTGCGCCTGGCCCGCGCCGTCGACGCGGGCAACCTCAGCGTCAACTCGCACTCCTCGGTGCGCTACTGGACCCCGTTCGGCGGGATGAAGCGCTCCGGGCTCGGCCGCGAGCTGGGCCCGGACGCGCCGCACTCCTTCACGGACGTCAAGAACGTGTTCATCGCGACGGAGGAGTGACGCCAGTGCAGGGTCGGTTGCAGGACCGGGTGGCCGTGGTCACCGGAGCGGGCAGCGGAATCGGGTTGGCCACCGTGCGGCGGTTCGCCGCCGAGGGGGCCCGGGTGGTCTGCGTGGACATCGACGTGGCCGCCGGTACGAAGGCCGCCGAGGAGTGCGGCGGCGAGTTCGTGGCCACCGACGTGGCCGACGAGTCGGCGGTGCGCGACCTGTTCGACGGGGTGGCCGACCGGCACGGCCGGGTGGACGTGGCGTTCAACAACGCCGGCATCTCGCCGCCCGACGACGACTCCATCCTGGAGACCGGCCTGGACGCGTGGGAGCGGGTGCTGCGGATCAACACCACGAGCGTCTACCTGTGCTGCAAGTACGCCATTCCGCACATGCGTCGGCAGGGCAAGGGCTCGATCATCAACACGGCCTCGTTCGTGGCGTTGATGGGTGCGGCCACGTCGCAGATCGCGTACACCGCCAGCAAGGGTGGGGTGCTGGCGATGACCCGGGAGTTGGGTGTGCAGTTCGCTCGTGAGGGCATCCGGGTCAACGCCCTCTGTCCCGGCCCGGTGGCCACCCCGTTGCTGCTGGAACTCTTCGCCGCCGATCCGGAGCGGGCGGCCCGCCGGCTGGTGCACGTGCCGATGGGACGCTTCGGGCAACCGGAGGAGATCGCCGCCGCGGTGGCGTTCCTGGCCAGCGACGACGCCTCGTTCATGACCGCCGCGCAGTTCGTGGTCGACGGCGGCATCACGGGCGCCTACGTCACGCCGCTGTGAGCGCGGGGAGCGGACCGGGTTCGCCAGCACCGCGGTCGCCAGCCCGACGCCCGCTGATCGGGGTCAGCGCGTACGTCGAACCCGCCGACTGGGCCGCCTGGCGGGGTGTGCGGGCGGTGCTGGTGCCGGAGGCGTACACGCGGGCGGTGGCGGCCGCGGGTGGCCGGGCGGTGGTGCTGCCACCGGACGACGTGGACGCCGACGTGGTGGCTGTCCTCGACGGGTTGCTGTTGGCCGGTGGCGCGGACGTCGGCCCGGGGCGGTACGGCCAGCCGCCCGACCCCCGTACCGAGGACCGGCCGGACCGCGACGCCGGCGAGTTGACTCTGTTGGCCGCCGCGCTCGCCGCCGCGGTGCCGGTGCTGGGCGTGTGTCGGGGGATGCAGTTGCTGGCGGTCGCGTACGGCGGCACCCTGCACCAGCACCTGCCCGACGTGGTGGGTCACGAGGCGCACCGTCCGGCGCACGGGGTGTACGGCGCGCACGCGGTGCGGTTCGCGCCGGGGAGCCTGGCCGCGTCGGTGCTGACCGGGATCGACCAGGTCAACTCGTACCACCACCAGGCGGTCGCCGATCCGGGCCGGCTCACGGTGACCGGTTGGGCGGCGGACGGCGTGGTCGAGGCGGTGGAGGACTCGGCCCTGCCGTTCGTGCTCGGGGTGCAGTGGCATCCGGAGAACGAGTCGGATCCCGCTGCGATCACGGCGTTGGTGCGGGCCGCCAGCCGGCGGGTGTGACGGGGATCGCCCCCCTTCTGTCCATCGCGCCGGTGGGAGGATCGACGCATGGGCAAGGTCTATCCGGAGATCGACTCTCGACTGCGTGACTTCATCGTGGCCCAACCGCTGTTCTTCGTGGCGACGGCCCCGTCCGGGGTCGACGGGCACGTCAACGTGTCACCGAAGGGCGTGCGGGGCACGTTCGTGATCCTCGGCCCGCACCGGGTGGCCTACCTCGACTATCACGGCAGTGGGGCGGAGACCATCGCCCACCTGCGGGACAACGGCCGGATCACGCTGATGTTCTGTGCGTTCGACGGCCCGCCGAAGATCGTCCGGTTGCACGGTCGGGGCAGCAGCGTCGCGGTCACCGACGATGCCTTCGCCGAGCGGCTCGCCGAGTTTCCCGCACCGCCGGACGTGCACGCCGTCCGGGCGGTCATCACCGTCGAGGTGGAGCGGGTCAGTGACTCCTGCGGATACGCGGTGCCGCTGATGGACTTCCGGGCCGAGCGCGATCTGTTACTTACCTCACACTCCCGCCGCAGCGCGGATGATCTGGTCGTCTACCGGGCCACCAAGAACGCGGCAAGCATCGACGGACTGCCGGTCTTCTGACTCGTCAGAGCGCTTCGGCCGCCGCCGTTCGACGCCGCCGAGGATCCGCACTGTCCGGTGCCCGACCGCCCAGGTGTACGTAACCAGCGTCCATCGCCCGTGATGCGTTACGTTGCTGGTCCGCTGGGGTACAAGTCGAGGCACAGCGGGTGAAGATCAACGGTCGAGGGGTACGGCCGGGGCGGGGAGGCTGCATGAGCTCGGCCCAGGGGGGCGCGGACAGCGGGCATCCGGCGCTGTCCGCTCGCGAGACCCCGCCGATGCTGGCGGCCGCGTTCGCGGCCGGCGGCGAGATGGGCGAGCGGTTGGCTTCCGTCGACTGGTCCTCCGGCTCTCTGGGCGGCCCCGGTCAGTGGCCCCCGGCGCTCTGCAACGCGGTCGGGATGATGCTCGCCTCCAGCGCGCCGATCGTCATGTTCTGGGGCGACGAGCAGTTGGCCTTCTACAACGACGCCTACCGGCCGACCATCGGCGACAAACACCCGGACGTGGTCGGCCAACCGGCCCGCGCGAACTGGGCGGAGACCTGGGCGGTGCTCGGCCCTCTGCTCGACAACGTCCGGAACACCGGCCGCTCCTACCGGGGCGAGGACCACCCTTTTCTGCTCAACCGGTACGGCTTCGTCGAGCAGACCTACTTCAACGTCTCGTACGACCCGATCCGCGGTGACGACGGCTCGGTCAGTGGCGTCTACTGCATCGTCAGCGAGACCACCGGGCGGGTGCTCGGCGAGCGTCGACTGCGCACGCTGGCCGAACTGGGTGCCGAGTTGAGCGACATCGGCAACGCCCGGGAGCTGGGCCGGACCGCCGCCGAGGTGCTCGGCCGACACCGGGCCGACGTGCCGTTCGCCCTGGTCTACCTGGCCGACGGCAGCGACCAGCTCACCCTGGCCGGTTGCACCGGCACCACCCCGCCCGCCGCCGATGTCACGGCGCACCTGTCGGCCCGGCTCAGCGCCGATGACGCGCCCGCCACCATCGAGGTGGCCGCTCTGCTCGACGAACTGCCGGTCGACGCCGCGGACCAGGCCCTCGTGCTGCCGCTCACGGCGACCAACCAGACGGTCGGCGCGCTGGTCGTCGGCGTGGCCCGCCAGCTGCCGCTCGGCGACGACTACCGCGACTTCCTCGACCTGGTCGCCGCCCAGATCTCCCGGGCGGTCGGCACCCAGCGGGCGTACGAGCAGGAGCGGGCCCGCGCCGCCGAGCTGGCGGCGCTGGACCGGGCGAAGACCAACTTCTTCGCCAACGTCAGCCACGAGTTCCGCACCCCACTGACCCTGGTGCTCGGCCCGCTGGAGGACATGCTGGCTGACCCGGCGCTGCCCCCCACCGACACCGACCGGCTCACCATGATGCACCGTAACGCGCTGCGCCTGCTCAAGCTGGTCAACACCGTGCTGGACTTCTCCCGGCTGGAGTCCGGTCGGCTGGCCGCCCGCTTCCAGCCCACCGACCTCGCCGACTACACCGCCCGACTGGCCAGCACCTTCCGCTCGGCCACCGACCGGGCCGGGTTGCGACTGGTGGTGGACTGCCCGCCGCTGCCGATGCCGGTCCACGTCGACCGGGACATGTGGGAGAAGGTCGTTCTCAACCTGGTGTCGAACGCGGTCAAGTTCACCTTCGACGGTGAGATCCGGGTGCGGGTCCGGGCCGTGCAGGGCGCGGCTCGGCTGGACGTGACGGACACCGGCATCGGAATCGTGACGGACGAGCTGCCGCACGTCTTCGAACGGTTCCACCGGGTGCCCGGGGTGCGGGCACGCACCCACGAAGGCACCGGCATCGGCCTCGCGCTGGTCCGGGAACTGGTCGAGATGCACGGCGGCGAGGTCGGGTTGACGAGCCAGGTCGACGTGGGCAGCACCTTCACGGTGACCGTCCCGTTCGGCTCGGCGCACCTGCCGGCGGACCAGGTGGCGGCGTCCGACCCACTGCCGGTGGGTGAGCCCCAGCAGGCCCGGCTCTTCGTGGCGGAGACCGCGCTCTGGGCTGGCGTCGCGTCGGCACCGCAGCTCGACCAGCAGCCGTCGAAGGGCGTCTCGACCGGCCGGATCCTGGTCGTCGACGACAACGCCGACCTGCAGGAGCACGTCAGCCGGCTGCTCTCCCCGACCTGGGACGTGGTCACCGCGAACGACGGGCTGGAAGCCCTGCCGCTGGCCCGCGAGGGTGGGTTCGACCTGGTGCTCACCGACGTGATGATGCCCCGGCTGGACGGGTTCGGCCTGGTGAGCGCCCTGCGCGCGGACCCGCGTACCCGGCATGTGCCGATCGTGCTGCTCTCTGCCCGCGCCGGCTCCGCGGAGGAGGTCGCCGGTCTCGCCGTCGGCGCCGACGACTACCTCACCAAGCCGTTCTCCGCGCAGGAGCTGATCGCCCGGGTCCGGGCCAACGTCGAGCTGGGCCAGCTGCGCGGGCAGATCATCCGCCGGCTCCGCGCGCTGGCCGACGCGGCGGTGGCGGTGAACTCCGCCCGATCCACCGCCGACGTGCTCCAGGTCGCCGCCCGGCACGCGTTGAGCCTCGCCGAGGCGGCCCGGGTGGTCGTCGCCGCGGCCGAGGCGCGCTTCGAGGCGGACGGCGGCGGCACCACCGCCGCCGACCCGTCCTTCGTGGCCGAGTTGACCGGCACCGCCGGCCAGCAGCTCGGTGAGCTGCGGGTCTGGCGGGCCGCCGGCGACGAGGCGCAGGCCGACGACGCCGCGTTGACCGAGCTGGCCCGGCTCGTCGGGGTGCGACTGGAGAACGCCCAGCTCTACGAAGCCGAACACCGCATCGCCACCACCCTCCAGCACAGCCTGCTGCCCCGATCACTGCCCCAGCTACCCGGCGCGGTGATCGCCAGCCGTTACCTGCCCGGCAGCGCCGACGTCGAGGTCGGCGGCGACTGGTACGACGCGATCGCGCTCAACGGCGACGAGCTGGTGCTGGTCATCGGCGACGTGGTCGGTAAGGGCGTCCGGGCCGCCGCGGCGATGGGGCAACTGCGCAACGCGCTGCGGGCGTACGTGCTGGAGGGCTTCGATCCGGGTGAGTCGTTGACCCGGCTCAACCGGCTGGTCGGCTCCACCGAGGCCCGCTCCTTCGCGACGGTGGTCTGCCTGCTGTTCAACCCCGGCACCGGTCGGCTGCGATACGCGAGCGCCGGTCACCCGTCCCCACTGTTGATCACCGGAGGCGACGTGGCGTTCCTGCACGACCGGGCGCTCGGCCCACCTGTCGGCGCGCTCCCCAACGCGACCTACGAGTCGGTGGAGGGCGAGTTGCCGGCCGGCACTCGCCTGCTGCTCTACACCGACGGGCTGGTCGAGGACCGCCAGCTCGGCATCGATGCCGCACTGGCCCAGTTGCGCATCGACGCGGCCACGCCGAGCGAGCACGTGGTGGACCTGATCGACGCGGTGGTCGAGCGGGTCACCGGGCGGCCACGCCGCGACGACGTGGCGGTTCTCGCCCTGGAGGCGGCGGAGCTGAACCGCTTCGCGCTGCGGCTACCGGCGGACCCGACCCGGCTCAGCGTGCTCCGCAAGCGGCTGGAGGATTTCCTCGTCGCCCACTCCGTCGGCGAGACCGACAGGTTCGACCTGACCGTCGCCGTCTCCGAGGCCGCCGCCAACGCCATCGAGCACCCGGTCCACCCCGCCGAGGCCATGATCGGTGTGGAGGTGGCCATCGACGGTCGGACGGTGACGGCCACCGTGCGCGACAGCGGGCAGTGGCGGGAGTCGACCGGCTCCGGCTTCCGGGGCCGTGGCCTGGAGCTGATCAGAGCGCTGGGTGAACTGTCGGTTCGGCGTACCGCCGAGGGCACCGAGGTGACGCTGCGCCGGCAGTTGCAGGACTGACCGCGCCCGCGGCGGCGGCCGGGTGCCTAGGCCGGGTCGAGCCAGCCCTGCTCGCCGAGGCCGGAGATCTCCAGCACCCGGCGCACCTGCCGGGACGGGCGGACGCTGAGCCGCCCCGGAAACTGCTGGGCCAGCCGGACCAGGGCGTGGATGGCGGCCGAGTCGAAAAAGGTGACGGCGCTCAGGTCGAGAGTGATCTTCCCGGCGGCGGGCTCGCGCAGCGCGGTCTGGAGCATCGTGTCCGCGGTCGCCATGTCGACCTCGCCGGCCACCACGACGTGGAGGTGGTCACCGTCGATCTCGGCGCTGGCGGAGAAGACGGGCGGTGCTCCCCCTTGATCCACGCTGACACCATGGCACAGCCACTCTGGCAGGGCAACAACCTCCACCGGGCAGCCGTGGCGCGGGTCACCAGCGGCCCCGGCGATAGGCTTGCGGCATGACCGTCCGTCCGCCGCTGACACCAGGCACGCTCTCCCCGATGCGACCGGTGCCGTCCCAGATCGCCCGACCGGAGTACGTGGGCAAGACGCGTCCGCGGGAGTGGCGTGGCTCGCACGTGCAGACGCCGGAGACCATCGAGAAGATGCGGATCGCCAGCCGGCTCGCCGCCCAGGCGACCCAGCTCGCCGGCGAGCACTGCAAACCCGGCGTGACCACCGACGAGATCGACAAGGTGGTGCACGAGTTCCTCTGCGATCACGGCGCGTACCCGTCGACCCTGGGCTACAAGGGCTTTCCGAAGTCCTGCTGCACCAGCCTCAACGAGGTCATCTGCCATGGCATCCCGGACACCACGGTCCTGCAGGACGGCGACATCATCAACGTCGACGTGACCGCGTACATCGGTGGGGTGCACGGTGACACCGACGCCACCTTCTGCGTCGGCGAGGTCAGCGAAGAGGCCCGGCTGCTGGTCGAGCGGACCCACGAGGCGATGATGCGCGGTATCCGCGCCGTCGCCCCGGGACGCCAGATCAACGTGGTGGGGCGCGTGATCGAGTCGTACGCCAAGCGGTTCGGTTACGGCGTGGTGCGCGACTTCACCGGCCACGGCATCGGCGAGGCCTTCCACAGCGGCCTCTACGTGCCGCACTACGACACCCCGCGCCCCACGGACATCATGGAGCCCGGCATGACGTTCACCATCGAGCCGATGATCACTCTCGGCACCTACCAGTACGACATGTGGGACGACGGGTGGACAGTGGTCACCAAGGACCGCAAGTGGACGGCGCAGTTCGAGCACACCATCGTGGTGACCGACGACGGCCACGAGATCCTGACCCTGCCGTGACCGATCCTGACCCTTTCGTGACGGACACTCCGGCGGCGCTGCGCGAGGCCCACCACGCCGACGTCTCCGGCGGCTGGCTGCGCCCGGCCGTGTTCGGCGCGATGGACGGCCTGGTCACCAACATCGCCCTGATCGCCGGCGTCGGCGGCGGGGGAGTGTCGCCGCGCAGCATCGTGCTCACCGGCACCGCCGGCCTTGTCGCCGGTGCGATCTCCATGGGCCTCGGCGAGTACACCAGCGTGCGCTCCGCCAACGAGCAGGTCGCCGCCGAGGTGGCCAAGGAACGACGGGAGCTGGAGCGGCACCCCGAGGCGGAGGCCCGGGAGCTGGCCGACGCGTGGGTGGCCCGGGGCCTGCCCCGGGACCTCGCCACCCAGGTCGCCGAGGCGGTGCGGCGCGACCCGGAGGAGGCGCTGCGGGTGCACGTCCGCGAGGAGCTGGGTGTCGACCCCGACGAACAGCCCAGCCCGTGGGCCGCGGCGATCTCGTCGTTCCTGTTCTTCTCGATCGGCGCGCTGGTGCCGCTGCTGCCGTACCTGCTCGGCGCGACCGAACTGTGGTTGGCGCTCGCTGTCGGCGGCCTCGGGCTGTTCGCCGCCGGTGCCGTGGTGGCCCGCTTCACCCGCCGTCCCTGGTGGACCAGTGGGCTGCGCCAGCTGCTGCTGGGCGCCGCGGCGGCCGGCGCCACCTATCTGATCGGCTCGCTGATCGGCGTACCGGGCGGGCTGTGACGCGCCTCAGGTGCTGAGCAGCTCGTCGACGGTGCCGTCGACCGCCCGACCACGGGCGGCCAGCTCCTCGGCCTGCCGCGCCAGCACCGCACCCACCTCGGTCATGTCCGCCCCGGCCAACCCGGTGCGCCGCACCGCGTCCCCCGGGTCCCGGAAGTAGGTGCGGCTCAGCAGACCGGTCACCGTGGCCGCCGCCAGCCGGGCCTCGGCGAGCATCAGCAGAGCCTGATCGGTCTCGTACCACTCGGCCAACCGGGCCGCCCGGGAGTGCGCCGCGCTGCCCCTGTACCAGGCCTGGCGAGCCGCGGTGCTGAACTCCGCCGGCCGGGCTCGGGCCAGCCGACCGAGGTGCTCGTCGCGCAGCGTCCGCAACCAGCCCGTCGGATCGTGCAACGCCTGCGTGGTGACGTACCGGTCGGCGGTCAGTGGCCAGAGCGGTGAGAGCACCCGCGCCTGGGTCAGGTAGTCCTCGGCGGCGGCCACGGTCAGGTCGACGAGCACCCCGTCGACCCGCCGGGTCGCCGGTGACGGGCCGGTCCCGGGCCGATAGGTGACCACCAGCAACCCGGCCTCGCGGTCCCCGCCGCCGTCGTCGTCGCCGTGCGCCAGAGGCCCGTGTACGGCGATCGCGAGCGTGTCGGCCGGGAACCGCCGCCGGATTGCCTCGGCGACCCGCTCCGCGACTGTCCACCGTCGATCGTCGAGGCCCCGGTCGACGCCGGCCCGCTCACTCACCGGACCGGCTCTGTCCGCGGCTGCGGGGCTCGCAACCCCGGCTCGCTCCTCGCACTCACGGAACCACCTCGCCTCAACTACCGAGCGTCAGCCTAGTCAGCCGACGGCGGCGATTCGGACGCGCCGCGCCCGGTCGGGGCCAGCCGGAAGATGTGGATCTCCCGTCCACCGGCCCGCCGCACGTACGTGTGGTACGCCGGCCACGCGCTGACGAGCAGTTGCCACAACCGCTCCCGTTCCGCGCCGGAGGCCCGCTGCGCCCGCACCGCGACCCGCCGGCCCTTCACGTCCACCTCGGCGGCCGGATCGGCCAACAGGTTCATCGCCCAGCCCGGGTGATGTGTCTGCCCCCAGTTGGAGCCGATCACCACGTACGCGTCGCCGTCGGGCACGTAGAGCAGCGGATTGCTGCGGGGCTTGCCGGAGCGGCGACCCGTCGTGGTGATCAGCAGGGAGGGGAGCAGGCCGAGCGCGACCACCCGACCCCGGGTGAGTCGACCAACCATCCGATCGGCCGGGACCAGCAGGCGCGCGGTGGCGCCGAACCAGCGATGATGACCGGCTCGACGGACGACATTCCTGAGTACTGACACGCCGGTCAGTCTGCCGGCTGCCCAGCCCCGGCGGCACCCCCACGCGGTCCACTGTCGGTTGCCCGGCGGACCGGTCAGTCCAACCGCCGTTCGATGGGCAGTCGGGCCCGGGTGAACAGGCCCGCCCCGAGCATCGCCACCACCGGCACCAGCACCAGGACCCCGAGCGCGGGCCACGGCACCAGAAATGGGTACGGATCGGACACCGGCCAGTCACTGGCGTACTGCCGGTTCACCGAGACCAGCACGATGGCGGCGGTGCCGAGGCCGGCCACGATGCCGAGCACCGAACCGATACCGGCGATGACCCCGGCCTGGCAGATCGCCAGTTGCCGGCGTACCGCTGGGGCCGCGCCCACGGCCGCGAGGGTGGTCAGCTCGGCGCGTCCCTCGGCGGCGGTGAGCGCGGTGGCGATCCCGGCCGCCCCCACGGTGATCAGCCCGGCCGCCGCGGCGAACAGGAGAAGCAACGGTGAGACGTCGCGTGGGGCGCCGCCGTACTCAACGGTCAGCGAGAACGTCCCGAAGGAACGCAGCGCGGCGGAGAAGCGCGCCCGTTGTTCCTCGTCCGGAGGGGTCGTGGTGCCGACCACCCAGCCGGACGGGTACCAGCTCATGTCGAGCTGTCGGGCCGCGTGGGTCGACAACAGCAGGCGGGAGGAGCCCACCGCCTGGGGCAGCGCGTACCCCGGCAGGTCGCGGTCGGTGGCTGGCGAATCCGTTCTCCCGTCCGTGCTGAAGACGCGGACGGTCACCAGGCCGTCGTGCAGGTAGCGCGGGTCGGTCACCACCACGCCGCCGGCGTGCAGTACCGCCGTGGCGGCGGCGGTCGTCGCCGGGTCCGCGCCGGTGAGAAGTGGCAGCGCGAAGCCGTCGTCCACCCCCGGCTCGACGTAGCCGCCGTAGGAGTCGGCCGTGCGGATCTGGCAGCGTGGGTCGGCCCGCGCCTGCCGGCGGTGCGCGGCGGGAAGACTGTCGCCGGGCTGGAACGGGCAGGCTCGGTTCGGCGGGAGGACGGGCGCCACGTCGCAGTAACGGGCACCGGTCGGGTCGCAGTTGGGCGCGTACACGGTGGCTACCGCGTCGACCCCCAACTGGTCCCGGGCCGCGTCGGCGACCTGCGCCAGCGTGGGCTGGCCGTCCGGCCGGTTGGCGTACACCAGCATGTGACCGGTCGGCAGCGCCGGCCGGTAGGTGCGGGCGTCGCGCGCGCCGTCGCTGGCCAGGTATCCGCCGAGGGCGACGCTACTGGCGACGGCGGCCATCACGGCGCAGATGGCCGGTGCCGCGGCGGCCCGGTTGCGGCTGGCATCACGCAGTGCGATCCGTGGCGCCAGCGGCAGCACCCGGCCGAGGCGGGCCAGCGCCCCGAGCAGCGTGGGCGTGCAGCAGACCAGGCCCAACTCGCCGAGGATCAGCCCGGTGAGAACCACCGCCGGGGAGGTCTGGGTGGCTCCGAACGCCGCCAGCGCCGCCCCGCCGACCACCAGCGCCAGTCCGAGAGCCAACCAGCGGCCCGGAGATTTCGCCGGGGTGCGTCGTCCGGCGAGCCCGGCACTGACGTCCTGCCGGGCGGCGGTCCAGGCCGGTGCCAGCGCGGCGAGCACCCCGGCCAGCACCGCGACGCCACCGAGCAGGAACAGCGCGCTCGGCCAGCAGCGGTAGCCGCCGAAACGGGCGCTGAAGACGTACTGCTCCATCAGCGGACGACCGGCGAACGCCGCGCTGACGCCGACCAGCAGGCCGGCGGCGGCCCCCAGCACGCCCAACACCACACCGTCGGCCAGCACGACCCGACGAAGCTGGGCGGCGTCCCCGCCCGCCACCGCGACCAGCGCCAGATCCCGCCGTCGGCGGCGGACGCCGACGGCGAAGGCCGGCCCGACCAGCAGGACGACCTCCAGCAGTCCGAGGCCCGCGATGAGGACGCCGGTGCTCAGGTCGTTGGCGCCGCTCTGCCTGATCGCACCGAACCACATCCGGTCCGCAGTGGTCCCTGAGCCGACCGGGCTTCGGGCGGTGATCACCACCCCCCGCTCGTTGAGCCGGGACACCAGCGCCGCGTCGACCGGTGCGGGCAGGTCCGCCAACCAGACGCTGTCCGGCTCCGGGCCGGTCGCCTGCACGGCCCCCGGGTGCAACGCCACGACCGGCCCGAGGTCGTCGGGGAATTCGACCACCCCCACGACCGTGTACGCCCTGCTGCCGTCGGCGGTGGCCACGGCGTGGCCGAGGCGCAGGCCCAGGCGGCGCAGCGCCATCGGACTGACGGCCACCTCGCCGGCCTGTTGTGGTGCCCGGCCGGCCCGGAACCGCACCAGTCCTCGGGCCAACGGGTCGGTGAGGTCCAGCGCCCGCCCGTCCACCATCTCGTCGCGGTTCGTGCCGCGCAGTGTCAGCGGGACGCGGGGACGAAGCTCGGTGACCCGGCTGCCCGGCCCCAGCAGGGTGGTCATCTGGGCGGCGGTGACCCTCGCGGGCGGCTCGCCGTCCTGCGTGGACCAGGCCTCACCCCAGGCGTCCTGCCGCACCGGGCTGCTGGCGATCCACTGCAACTCCGCGTCGGCCACGCCGAGCCGGCGGTCGACGCGTTCCTGTGGGGTCAGCTCGGCCATGTCGTAGCTCGCCGCCAGGAAGGCGAGCGCCGCCACCGGCAGGGCGATCATCGCGAGCACCAGGGCGGTCCGCCGCCGGGACCGGCGTGACTCGCGCCGGGCGATCCGCAGCGCGGCCCGCCAGGAGCCGGTCAGCTCGGCGAACCGCCGCCGGCCGACCGGGGCGGGCGACGTGACCGGCCCCGGCGTCGCGGCGCCCGCCCGACCGGGAGCCCGCATCGGACGGCGAACGGTCACCGGTCGCTGCCGGACAGCAGTTGCTCGACACTGCCCAGCGGCGCCGTCGTGTCGACCAGCACGCCGTCGCGGAGGAACACCACCCGGTCGGCCCAGCCGGCGTGCCGCGCCTCGTGGGTGACCAGCACCCCGGCGGCGCCCGCGTCGATCCGGCGGCGCAGCAGGTGCAGCACCGTCTCGCCGGTCTGGGAGTCCAACGCCCCCGTGGGCTCGTCGGCGAGGACCAGCCGACGGTCGCCCACCAGCGCGCGGGCGATGGCCACCCGCTGCTGCTGCCCGCCGGAGAGCTGGTCCGGGAAACGGTCGCCCAACGCGGGCAGCCCCACCTCGGTGAGCGCGGCCATGGCCAGTGCGCGGGCCCGCCGGCCGCTGGTCCCGTCGAGTTCCAACGGGAGCGCCACGTTCTCCAGCGCGCTCAGACTGCCCAGCAGGTTGAGCTGCTGGAAGATGTAGCCGATCCGACGGCGGCGCAGCTGGGCCAGCCCGCGGCGGTCCAAGGCCCCGAGCGGCTGCCCCTCGACCCGGACCTCGCCGCCGGTCGGACGGTCCAACCCGCCGGCGAGAGCCAGCAGTGTCGACTTGCCGGAGCCGGACGGTCCCATCACGGCGACCAGCTCGCCGGGCCGGACGACCAGGCTGACCCCGCGTAGCGCGTGCACCGCGGCCGGCCCGGTGCCGTGGGTGCGGTGGACGGCGCGTAGCTCCAGCACCGCGTCGTCCGATCCGCTCACCGTCTTGCCTCCTCGCCGGCCCATCGAGCCGCGTCCCGCTCGTTGGCGTCATCGGGTCGGGTGGCGGGAGGCGCCGGGCCGCTGGGTTGGTGCCGGACCAGACTGGTCTCGCAGTGGTCCAGCCAGCGCACCTCGGCCTCGGCCTGGAACACCATCGAGTCCAGAACGAGGCGCCAGGGAAGGTCCTCCGGCCGGTTGCTGCCGTACTTCAACCGGGTCAACTCCTGAAGGGCCCGCATCGTCGCGCTGCGTTGGGCCTGCACCACCGACCGGACGTCGACTCCGGGGGTGGTCAGCGCCAGCGCCAGTTTGATCGCCAGTTCGTCACGGGGGCGGTCGGTACGACTGATCGGGGTGGCGAACCACAGCGCCAGGTCCGCCCGGCCAGCGTCGGTGATCTCGTACGGGCGCTGTCCGCCCTCGCTCTCCGGCAGCGGGCGCACCAGACCGTCCCGTTCCAGCCGGGACAACGTGGTGTAGACCTGCCCGATGTTCAGCGGCCAGGTCGAGCCGGTCGACTCCTCGAACGCGGCGCGCAGCTGGTACCCGTACATCTGGCCGCGTTCGAGCAGGGCGAGCAACCCGTGACGGATGGACATGGCAACGGAGTATGCATACCTGGTATGCGTACCGCAACCGGAGTGGACGGGTTCAGGTCGGTCGGCCGGGATACGGGACAGTCAGCGGGGTCAGACCGGCCGTCTTCCGCCACCGGGTGGCCCGCACGGCGTACTCGACCAGGGCGGCCAACGCCTGCTCCCGGTCCGCGCCGGTGGTGGATGCCAGGGCGGCCCGCCAGTGCGCGGCCGTGCGCTCCTCCACCTCGGCGGCGAGCCGTAGGGCGCTGGCCCGGTCGGTGACCGGGAACGGCAGGGCGTACCCGGCGCGATCCGGCGGGACGACGCCGCCGGCCGCGGTGAGCTGCACCACCAGCGCGTCGCGTCGGCGTCGATGCGCGGCCTCCGCCTGGCGTGCCGCGTCCCGCGCGGCTCCGCTGAGCCGGACACCGATCCGTCCGTAGGCGTAGATGGCCGCGTACTCGGCGGACAGTGCGGAGGCGAGTGCCTCCCCGGCGGACGGCTGCCTCACTTCAGTGCCTCCTGGTGGGTTGCCCGGGCGGCGACTATCGACCCGAGCAGTGCCGCCCGCTCCGCGGGCGCAGCGGCGCAGGCGGCGGCGGCGGACTGCTGGGCGGTCTTCTCCAGCGCCCGCAGGGCGGCGCGCGCGCCGTTCGGGTCGGCCGCCGGGGCGGTGGTAGGGGTGGCGGGGGCCGCCGACGGCACCGTCACGCCGATCACCCGGGCTAGCTCGGTGGCGTGCGCGGTGTGCGTCTCGGCGATCGGGTTGAGCCGGTCGGCGAGTTCGGGGTGGGCGGTCGCGTTCGCCCGGTACGCGGCGGCCAGCGCGAGTGACTCGTCCACCATCGGCCGCAGCGGGTCGGGCGGTGGGGTCGGTTGGTCGTCGCGGTCGAAAAGATCACAGCCGGTCAGCGGCGTCACGGCACCGCCGAGCACCAGCAGCGCCCCGGCGCTCAGGAGCTTTCGCCGGGAATGTCCGGATGCTTGGTCGCGCTGTGTCGTTCTGCCGATCCCCACCGGCCAAGTCAACACCATCCGTGCCGCTCCGGGGGTCACCGGCGTCGGTGCGCCGCCCGGTCCGCCGCCGGGCAGGCGCGTTACGCTCTGCGCAACCACCGGCGTGTCCACTCCGGTGGCGTGCCGGCATGGCGGGACCACGGGTCCCCGTCGACCAGGGAGAGGGTGCGGAGATGACGCAGCGTGGCCGTGCCACCAGGCCGACGGGTCGGCCCCGCGGTGCTGCGGGCCCCCGCGGCGGTGACCTCGCCGCGCGGCGGGACCGACTGCGGGCCGTGATCGAGCCGGTGGTCAACGACGCCGGCTACGACCTGGAGGACCTGTCGGTCTCCCGGGCCGGCCGCCGGCACGTGGTGCGCGTGATGGTGGACACCGACGGCGGGATCGACCTGGACGCCGTCGCGGACGTCTCCCGCAAGGTCTCGGCCGCGCTGGACGCCGCCGAGGAGACCGGTGGCGACATCGTCGCCGGCGAGTACCAACTGGAAGTCAGCTCGCCCGGCGTCGACCGGCCGCTCACCCTGCCCCGGCACTGGCGGCGCAACGTGGGCCGACTGGTGAAGGTCACCGCCCGGGGCGCGGCCACGCTGCCCGGCCAACGCGGCGACCAGCCCGCCGCTGACCGTCAGCTGACCGGCCGGGTGGTCGCGGCCGACGACGAGGGCGTGCACCTGGAGACCGACGACGGCCGCGCCGCCTGGGCGTACGCCCAGCTGGGCCCCGGCCGTGTGCAGGTCGAGTTCACCCGGCTCGCCGAGCTCGGTGAGCCCGAGGACGAGTTCGACGACGCGGACGATTCCGACGAGTTCGACGATTCAGACGACATCGACGACGATGATGATGTGGAGGACGAGGAGAGGTGAACATCGACCTCGCGGCGCTGCGCGCACTCGAGCGCGAGCGGGAGATCCCGTTCGACACGATTCTCGCGGCGATCGAGACCGCGCTGCTGACCGCCTACCGGCACACCGACGGGGCCGAGCCGCACGCCCGGGTGGAGATCGACCGCAGGTCGGGCGCCGCCCTGGTGTACGCCCAGGAGATGGAGCCCGACGGCAGCCTGGTGCGGGAGTGGGACGACACCCCGCACGACTTCGGTCGGATCGCCGCCATGACCGCCAAGCAGGTGATCCTCCAGCGGTTGCGGGAGGCCACCGACGAGGTGCACTTCGGTGAGTACGTCGGCCGGGAGGGTGACCTGGTCACCGGCGTGGTGCAGGCGCACGAGACGCGTACCGAGAAGGGCATCGTCAGCGTCGACCTGGGCAAGCTGGAGGGCGTGCTGCCGCAGTCCGAGCAGGTGCCCGGCGAGCGGTACGCGCACGGCGAGCGGGTCCGCTGTGTCGTGGTGCACGTGGCCAAGGGCATGCGCGGGCCGCAGATCACCCTGTCCCGGTCGCACCCGGCGCTGGTCAAGAAGCTCTTCGCGCTGGAGGTGCCGGAGATCGCCGACGGCACCGTCGAGATCGGCGCGATCGCCCGTGAGGCGGGCCATCGCACGAAGATCGCCGTCCGCTCCACCACCCCCGGGGTGAACGCCAAGGGCGCCTGCATCGGCCCGATGGGTCAGCGGGTGCGTGCCGTGATGAGCGAACTGCACGGCGAAAAGATCGACATCATCGACTGGTCGGACGACCCGGGCACCTTCGTCGGCAACGCGTTGTCACCGGCCAAGGCGCTGCGGGTCGAGGTGGTCGACCTGGCCAACCGGGCCGCTCGGGTGACAGTTCCCGACTTCCAGCTCTCGCTTGCCATTGGTCGGGAGGGGCAGAATGCCCGACTTGCGGCTCGATTGACCGGTTGGCGGATCGACATTCGTTCCGATGCGGAGCAGACCGCACCGGCGGCGCGTGGGGTAACTGATCACGTGCGGGAGCCGGGCGGCGCGATCTCGGGCAGCTAGGGGTAGACTTCCTCCAGTGGTACGACGCGCGCAGCCGGAGCGCACCTGTGTGGGTTGCCGGCAACGTGCGCCGGCCAGCGAATTGCTGCGGATCGTCGCGGTCAGGGACGAGGCTGGTCACAGCCTCCGGCCTGATCCGCGCCGCAGGCTGCCGGGTCGGGGGGCGAACATGCACCCGGATCCGGCCTGCTTCGCGCTGGCAGTGCGGCGCCGCGCCTTCGGGCGTGCGCTGCGCAGCACCGAGGTCCTCGACCACGGTGCGCTGGCGGAGCACGTCGATGCGCCAACCACTACGTCCGGTCAGCCCGACCGGGCGAGGGTCGCTAGCAGGGTAGGACGACCGACATGAGCACACGATGAAGTCCCTGAAATGACCAGGCTTCAAGTGCACGAGTGAGGTCGCTGCGGGTGCTGCCCGCACGACCTCGGAGTGAGGAGTGCAGTGGCAGGCAAGGCCCGCGTACACGAGCTTGCAAAAGAGCTCGGGGTCGAGAGTAAGACCGTTCTCGCCAAGTTGAAGGAAATGGGCGAGTTCGTGAAGTCCGCGTCCAGCACCGTCGAGGCGCCCGTCGCCCGGCGGCTGCGTAACGCATTCGTCGCGTCCGCCGGAGCCCCGGCTCCGGCCGCCCCGTCGGCGCCCGCGTCGACGCCGGCTTCAAACCCGACCCCGACGCCAACCCCGACCCCGGGCGCGCCCCGGGTCTCGGCCAAGCCGATGCCGCCTCGGCGGCCGGCCGCGCCGGCACCCGGTCCCAAGCCCAAGGGTCCGGTTCCCGGTGCCCCGCAGTCGGCGACCCCGGTCGCCAAGCCGGCGAGTGCCCACGACATCGAGGTGGCGGCCGCGGAGGCGCGTGCCGCCGCGCTGAAGGCTGAGCAGGAGGCCGCGGTCAAGGCCGCGCAGGCCGCCCGCCAGCAGCAGCGGGACAACCCGGTCCGCCGGGAGCCTCCGGCCGACGGTGCCAACCGTCCCGGCCCTCGGCCGGGTCCCGCGGCGATGCCGCCCCGTCCCGGTTCGCCGGCAGCTCGTCCGAGCACGCCGGCTCCGGGTCCGGGTGCCCGTCCCGGCGGTCGTCCGCCGGCGCGTGGCGCCGGTAACAACCCGTTCGGCATCCAGGGTGGCCAGCAGCAGCAGCGGCCCCCGGCCGCCGGTGCGGGTGGCCCTCGGCCCAACACCCCGGCGGGGATGCCGCCGCGGCCGAGCCCGAACTCCATGCCGCCGCGGCCCAGCCCGGCGTCCATGCCGAGCCAGCGCCCGGCTGCTGGTCGTCCCGGCCCCGGTGGCGCTGGTCGCCCCGGTGGCGGTGGCGCCGGTCGTCCCGGTGGCGGTGGCGGTGGTTTCCGTGGCGGTCCCGGCGGTGGCGCCGGCGGCGGTGGCGGTTACCGCGGCGGCCCCGGTGGCGGCGCGGGTGCCGGCGGTGGCGGTGGCTACCGTGGCGGTCCCGGCGGCGGTGGCGGTGCTCCCGGTGGCGGTTTCCGGCCGGGTGGTCCGGCCGGTGGCGGCGGTCGTCCGGGTGCGGGCGGTCGTGGCCGTGGCGGCGGCGCCGCGGGTGCCTTCGGGCGTCCGGGTGGCCGGCCGACGCGCGGTCGCAAGTCCAAGAAGCAGCGCAGACAGGAGTTCGACAACCTGTCGGCTCCGACCATGAGCTCGGGTGCTCCCCGGGGTCAGGGTCAGGTCGTCCGGCTCTCCCGCGGCGCCTCGCTGTCGGACTTCGCCGACAAGATCAACGCCAACCCGGGTTCGCTGGTCCAGGAGATGTTCAACCTGGGCGAGATGGTGACCGCGACCCAGTCCTGTTCCGACGACACCCTGCACCTGCTGGGTGAGCACCTGGGCTTCGACATCCAGATCGTCAGCCCGGAGGACGAGGACCGCGAGCTGCTCGCGCAGTTCAACATCGACCTCGACGCGGAGGTGGCCGAGGAGCGTCTGGTCAGCCGTGCGCCGGTGGTGACCGTCATGGGTCACGTCGACCACGGTAAGACCAAGTTGCTCGACGCCATCCGTAAGGCGAACGTCGTGGCCGGTGAGGCGGGTGGCATCACCCAGCACATCGGTGCGTACCAGGTCCACGTCCCGCACGAGGGCGAGGACCGGGCGGTCACCTTCATCGACACCCCGGGTCACGAGGCGTTCACCGCCATGCGTGCCCGTGGCGCCCAGGTCACGGACATCGTGATCCTGGTCGTCGCGGCCGACGACGGCGTGATGCCGCAGACCATCGAGGCGTTGAACCACGCCAAGGCGGCCGACGTGCCGATCGTGGTCGCGGTCAACAAGGTCGACAAGCCGGACGCCAACCCGGACAAGGTCCGTCAGCAGCTGACCGAGTACGGCCTGGTCGCCGAGGAGTACGGCGGCGAGACCATGTTCGTCAACGTGGCGGCCAAGCCGGGCATCGGCATCGAGGAGCTGCTCGAGGCCGTCCTGCTGACCGCCGACGCGTCGCTGGAGCTGACCGCTCCGATCGACGGGCCGGCGCAGGGTGTGGCCATCGAGGCGCACCTGGACAAGGGCCGCGGTGCGGTGGCGACGGTGCTGGTGCAGAAGGGCACCCTGCGGGCGGGCGACTCGATCGTCGCCGGTGGGGCGCACGGCCGGGTCCGGGCCATGCTCGACGAGAACGGCAACCAGCTCTCCGAGGCTGGTCCGGCGCGTCCGGTGATGGTTCTGGGTCTGACCGCGCCGCCCGGTGCGGGTGACACGTTCCTCGCCGCGGCGGACGACCGCACGGTGCGGCAGATCGCCGAGCAGCGCCAGGCACGGCGGCGGGCGGCGTCCTTCGCCAACTCCCGTGGCCGGGCCACTCTTGAGACGCTCATGGAGCAGCTCAAGGAGGGCGAGAAGACCTCGCTCAACCTCATCCTCAAGGGCGATGTCTCCGGTTCGGTGGAGGCCCTGGAGGACGCGCTGTTCAACCTCGACATCCCCGAGGAGGTCCAGCTCAAGGTCCTCGACCGGGGCGTCGGCGCGATCACCGAGAGCAACGTCATGCTCGCGAGCGCCTCGTCCGAGCCGGTCACGATCATCGGCTTCAACGTGCGGGCCTCTAACAAGGTCCGTGAGATGGCCGACCGCGAGGGCGTGGAGATCCGGTACTACACCGTCATCTACCAGGCCATCGAGGAGATCGAGGCAGCGCTCAAGGGCCTGCTCAAGCCGGAGTACGAGGAGGCCGAGCTGGGCAGCGCGGAGATCCGCGACGTCTTCCGCTCGTCCAAGATCGGCAACATCTCCGGTTGCATCGTCCGGTCGGGCATCATCCGGCGCAACGCGAAGGCTCGACTGCTTCGGGACGGGACGGTCGTGGCGGACAACCTCACGATCACCTCGCTCAAGCGGTTCAAGGACGACGCCACCGAGGTCCGCGAGGGCTTCGAGTGCGGTCTGACCCTGGGTGGTTACAACAACGTCCAGGTCGGCGACGTCATCGAGACCTTCGAGATGCGGGAGAAGGTTCGCGCCTGATCCGGCAGTGACACGCTGATCAAGGGGTTTACGCCACTGGGCGTAAACCCCTTGATCATGCGGGGCCGGTTGGCGGTATCGTCCGGGGCGATGTTCACCGGAACCGCGGTCTTCGACCTGCTGCTGCCGGGCGACTCCCGGTCGCTCAAAGCCAAGAGATCATATGTACGGCCGATCGTGGCGGCACTGCGCCGCTTCGAGGTGTCGGCCGCCGAGGTGGGTGCGCTCGACCTGCATGGTCGAGCGCAACTGGCGGTGGCCGTGGTGGCCGCCGAGACGGCGCACGTCCGCGAGGTGCTCGACTCCTGTGAGCGCCTGGTGGCCAATCGCCCCGAGGTCGAGTTGCTGTCGGTCCGACGCCGGCTCTACGGCGTGGACGACGACTGACCATGGTGCCGGCTGTGCCGGGCGACCGGAGCGGCCCCGAAGGTAATGTTCGAGATGTTGGCCGGTCGGCCGGCGGCCTCCGGGTCGCCGGGTCGACCGGAAGCAGGACGCCGTGGAGGTGGCGAGATGTCTGATCCGGCCAAGGTACGCCGGCACGCGGAACGGGTGCGTGAGCTGGTCGCGTCGGTGGTGCGGAGCCAGATCAAGGACCCGCGGCTCGGGATGATCACCATCACCGACGCCCGGATTACCGCTGACCTGCGGGACGCGACGGTCTTCTACACCGTGCTCGGGGACTCGGTGGCCCAGGCGGACACCGCGGCAGCGCTGGAGAGCGCCAAGGGGATGCTGCGCAGCACTGTCGGCAAGGCGCTCGGGCTGCGCCACTCGCCGACCCTCGCGTTCGTCCTCGACGACGTACAGGACCAGGTCAAGCACATCGACGACCTGCTCGCCGCCGCCCGCAACGCCGACGCCGAGGTGCAGCGGCTCGCCGCCCAGGCGAAGTACGCGGGCGAGGCCCAGCCGTACCGGGTGGATGACGAGGACGACGAGACGGGCGAGGCCGACGAGGCCGACGTCACGGAGACCCCGCGGGGTGGGGAAGCGCGGTGACCAGCACCGCCAGCGCAGCGTTCGTCGCCTCGACCGGGCTCGGCCCGGCCGAGGCGGCGTGGGCCGAGGCCGAGGCGTTGGTGCGGGCTGTCCCGCCGACCGCCCGGGTGCTGCTGATCTGCCACATCAATCCGGACGGCGACGCGCTGGGCAGCATGCTCGGCTTCGGTCTGGGCCTGCGGCAGCTCGGCGTACGCGACGTGCAGGCGACCTTCCCGGGGCCGCCGGAGGTGCCGGAGCCGTTGCGCGGGCTGCCGGGTCTGGACCTGCTGGTCCCGGCGGACGCCGCCGACCCGGCGCCCGATCTGGTGATCTGCTTCGACGCGGCGAGCCAGTCGCGTCTCGGCGAGTTGGCCGGGCGGTTGTCGTCGGCGGGTGCGGCGTTGGTGCTCGACCACCACGCCTCCAACCCTGGTTTCGGCACCGTCAACCTGGTCGACCCGGGCGCGGCGGCCACGTCGGTCGTGGTCGAGCAACTGCTGGCCCGGCTCGGAGTGGTCGTGGACCCGGCCATCGCCGAGTGCCTCTACGTGGCGCTGACCACTGACACCGGCTCCTTCCGGTTCGCGGCGACCACTCCGGCGGTGCACCAGATGGCTGCCCGACTGCTGGCGACCGGCATCTCGCCGGGTGACATCTCCCGGCAGGTCTTCGACACCCGGCCCTTCGGCGCGGTCCGCCTCTTCGGTGAGGTGCTCGGCCGGGCTCGACTGGAGCCGGCCGCCGCCGGGGGTCGGGGTCTGGTCTGGACCTTCGCCACCCTCGACGACCTGGCCCGGCACGACCAGCGGCCGTACGTGCTGGAGGCGCTGATCGACTCCGTGCGCTGCACCGCCGAGGCGGATGTGAGCTGTGTGGTGAAACAGACCAGGCCGGCCGAGTGGGCCGTGTCGATGCGCAGCAAGGGCGCTGTGGACGTCAGTCGGGTCGCGGTGGCGCTGGGTGGTGGTGGGCACACGTTCGCGGCCGGGTTCACCGGTCGGGGCACCGTCGAGCAGGTGGTCGAGTCGATCCGCGGTCAGCTGGACGCGGCGCTGATCGGCTGAGCCGTCTTCGATTTCCGGTCTGGAAGATCAGGGTCAGCTCCGGGGAGTGTTGGTCTTCCCGCGTTCCGTGATACCGGGAAGAATTGCGGGATGGAGCAGCCGCACGACCTCACCGTGGAGGCCCCCCGCGCCTGGGACCGGCCCGCCGTCTCCGTTCCCGTTCTCGTCTGCCTGTCGCTCGTCGGTGGCCGGTTCGCGTCCTTCTCCACCGAGGCGAATCTGTTCACCCTCGGGACGGGTGGGGTGCTGATCTGGCTCGGTCTGAGCAACCGGGTGCCCCGCCGGCCGGCACCGCGCCGGCTGGGCGCGGGAGCGGCCTGGTGGGCGGTGCCGGTGGTGGTCTTCGGGGTCTTCGAGGGCGTGACCTTCGTGCTGGCCGCCGGCGATGACTTCCCCACCTTCTCCCGGCTGGCCGATCCTCTCCTGGAGGATCAACTGACCAGGTCGGCGGCCTGGTTCGCCTGGTTGGCCGCCTTCTGGGGGCTGGTGCGGCGATGATGCGCGCGCTCGCGATCGGCGGCTTCCTCGCCTCGCTGATCCTCTTCGCGGTGGTCGAATGGATGGCCCGGCGGGAGGGTTCGAGAATCCCCACCCTGGGCGAGGTCTGTGCCTACGTGATGCGCTACGAGGTCGGTTCGGTGCCGGTGGGCCGGATCGGTCTGTTCGGGTTCTGGTGGTGGCTGGGCTGGCACTTCCTGGCCCGCTGAGCCGGGTTGCCGACCGTCCAAATGGCGGGAACCGTAAGCAGTATGTGGACCTGAACGATAACTTGGGAGAAGGCCGGTGCCGCGTGGCGGCGCAGGTCATGGGCGGTGGTGCCACACCCCGCGCCGCCTCCCTCCAGGGTCGGATCGACCCGGGCTCGCGCTGCCCAGTCGGCTGCTCCGGTAACCCCGGACCGCCGTGGGGCGCTCAGCAGGACCGCCCGTGAGGGCCGCCGCGTGCCGGCGGCTCCCGCCCTGGGAAGAGGAGCGCCACCATGCCGAACAAGCCCAAGCCCGAGACCACCACCGACGACGCCCGCGAGCAGGCCCGCCGCGCGCTGCAGACGTCGATGGACACCCGCCAGTGATTCGACCGGTCCGACGCTGATCCCTCAGGTCGGGTCGATCGGAGGATCCGGACCGCTCTGCGCGGCCTTTGGAGCTGAATCGTCTGCGACATCAGTGGGTGTCTCGTCTGGGCCCTGACGGCGTGACTCGTCTGCGACGTCATCGCGTGACTCGCCTACGACATCAGCTCCAAAGCGCCTGACCAGACCGACCGACGGCCCCGACTCCCGGCCGGCAGGCGCGGCGCGCGGGGCCGGGACGAGCCTGAGTGCCGCCGCCGACGGGACGTGCCGACCAGGGTAAGTGGTCGGCGGGATTGCGATCCTTACCGCAGCCGTGCCAGGATCGGCCGCGATGAGCCAGACCGGCACCACCCTCCACCGACCCGCCTCGCCCCGGCGGATCGCCACGCTCGCCCTGCCGGCCCTCGTGGTGCTCGCCGCCGAGCCGCTCTACGTGCTGGTCGACACCGCCGTGGTCGGTCACCTCGGCCGGGTGCCGCTCGCCGCGCTCGCCGTCGGCGGCACGGTCATGACGCTCACCGCCTGGGTGGGCACCGTGGTCGCCTACGGCACCACCGGACGCGCGGCCCGCCGCTTCGGCGCGGGTGACCGGGCCGCCGCGGTCGCCGAGGGCGTCCAGTCGTCCTGGCTGGCGTTCGGTGTCGGTCTGCTGATCGCGATCGGCATGCAGTTCGGCGGGGGCGCGCTCGCCCGTACCCTCGCCGGTGGTGGTGGCGAGGTCGCCGACGCCGCCGCCCAGTGGTTGCGGATCGCGGCCCTCGGCGCTGCCGGCCTGCTCCTCGCCGCCGCCGGCAACGGCTGGCTGCGCGGCGTGCAGGACACTCGCCGCCCCCTCTACTTCGTGCTCGGCCCCAACCTGCTCTCCGCGCTGCTCTGCCCGCTGCTGGTCTATCCCGGCGGGCTGGGTCTGGTCGGCTCGGCCGTGGCGAACGTCGTCGCGCAGACGCTCTGCGGGGTGCTCTTCGCCGCCGCCCTGGTCGGTGAACGGGTGTCGCTGCGCCCGCAACCCCGCGTGATCCGCCAGCAACTGGTCCTCAGCAGGGACCTGCTGATCCGTGGGCTGGCGTTCCAGGCCAGCTTCCTGTCCGCGACCGCCGTCGCCGCCCGCTTCGGCGCCGCCGCCGTCGGCGCCCACCAGATCGCCCTGCAACTCTGGTTCTTCACCGCGCTGGTCCTCGACGCCCTCGCCATCGCCGCGCAGTCCCTGGTCGGCGCCGCGCTCGGCGCCGGCGACGACGCGGGCGCGCGGGCGCTCGCCCGCCGGGTCGGGCTGCTCGGCGGCGTCTGCGGCGTGGGCTTCGCGCTGCTCGTCGCCGCCGGCGCGGGCGTGGTGCCGTCGTGGTTCAGCTCCGATGCGGGGGTACGCGAGCAGGCCATGGTGGCCTGGCCGTGGTTCGTCGTCATGCTGCCGCTGGCCGGGGTGGTGTTCGCCCTCGACGGTGTGCTGATCGGTGCCGGCGACGTGCGTTACCTGCGCAACCTCACCATCGTGGCGGCGCTCGGCGGTTTCCTGCCGGCCATCTGGCTGGCGTACGCGCTCAACCTCGGGCTGGGCGGCATCTGGGCCGGGCTCACGGTGTTCGTGGTGATCCGGCTGGTCGCCCTGCTGCTGCGGCTGCGCACCGGCAGGTGGGCGGTGACCGGCGCGGTCCGCTGACCGGGTCGCCGGGGCCCGCCGGTCAGCAGCGCGTGGTGGTCGGCGCGGGCGCGTCAAGGTCGAAGATGGTGCCCGGGTCGCCCGCCGGTATCCGGTCCCGGTGCACGTCGGCCATCCAGAACTGCTCCCGCACCCAGCCCTCACGGAGCTGAGAGCAGTCCGCGTTCCAGGTCACGGCCTCCGCCGAGGTGATCCAGAGGCCGCGGGAGGAAGCCGGCACGTCGTCCGGGTGCGGCACCTGCCACACCACCCGGTCGCGTAGCGCCACCACTGTCGCGCCGGCGGGAGCCCGCAGGTCCACGTCGAACGGGTACGCCCAGACGAACTCCGTGGAGACCTCCAGCAGTCGGACGCCGTTCTGCCTGGTGGCCCGGTAACTGACCCGGCCGTGGGCGCGGACGCCGAACTCCCACTCCGACGGTGACCCCATCCTGGTGGCGTACCGCAGGAAGCTGCCATTGGTGAAGTCGGCCCGGAGCCGTTCGCGAGCGTCCGGGGCGAGCAGCGCGAGGAACGGCTCCGGATCCCCGGAGAACATCGAGATGTCGACCCGGCCCTCGATCAGCGCCTTGCGCACCGACTCCAGCGCTGTCCGCACCTGGGTCGCGGTGAACGGCCCGGTGCCCTTGGCCGCCGGCATCCGCACGGCCTCCTCGGCGGGCGCGAAGGAGGCCGCCGGCGATCCGGCGAACAGGTCGCGTGGTTCGCCGACCCTGCTCACGGGTGGGGTGCGGCTCGGCGTGGGACTCGCCGAGGCGGACGCGCGGACACCGTCGGCGACCCGACCGACCAACACCACCCCGCCGATGACCATCAGCAGTGCCAGCACCAGCCCGAGGCCAAGCAGCATGGCCCCGTTGTGCCGGGCCGAGAAGAACCGGACCCGGTCCCACCCGGTGGGCTGATGCTCGGTCTGCGAGGTGCGGAGCCAATCCGGTAGCTGCACCGGGTTGACCTGCGCCACCGCGGCGGGCGGCGGTGGCGGATCGACCGGGTCCTTCGGTGTGGGCCCGCTCGACGACGTGCTGTCCATGCTTCCCCCGTCAGTCTCGCCGCCGCTGGTGGCGTGCGAGCAGATGGTAGGTGCCGAGCACCAGCGCGGCCCCGGCACGGCTGCCCCGCTTGATCTTCAGCGGACGGACGCCTCGTCCCGAGGAGCGGCTCGGACCGCGTCAGCGGAGGCTCGGGTCACGCAGGGCGTGCCCACGGCCTGCGGAGTACGGGCCATCTGGCAGGCTTGGCCGACGTGAGCACCGATGGTCTGATCGTGGTCGACAAGCCCGGCGGCATGACGTCGCACGACGTGGTGGCGCGCATCCGCCGACTGGCGAAGACCCGACGGGTCGGGCACGGCGGCACCCTCGACCCGATGGCGACCGGCGTGCTGGTGATCGGTGTCGGCCGGGCCACCCGGCTGCTGACCTACGTGATCGGCGCGGGCAAGAGCTACACCGGCACGATCCGGCTCGGCCAGACCACAGTCACCGACGACGCCGAGGGCGACGTGACCGCCACCGTGCCGGCCGGGCAGGTCACCGACGACGCGATCTCCTCGGCGCTGGCCGGACTGAGCGGCGAGGTCGACCAGGTGCCGAGCGCGGTCAGCGCCATCAAGATCGACGGACAACGGGCGTACAAGCGGGTCCGCGACGGGGAGAGCGTCGAGCTGCCGGCGCGGCGGGTCACCATCTCCCGGCTGGAGGTGCTGGCGATCCGCCGCACCGAGCCGGACGTGGTGGACGTGGACGTGGACGTGACCTGCTCCTCCGGCACGTACATCCGGGCCATCGCCCGCGACGCCGGCCTGGCGCTCGGCGTCGGCGGGCACCTCACGGCCCTGCGGCGCACCGCGGTGGGCGGCTTCACCCTCGCCGAGGCGGCGACCCTCGACGAGCTGGAACAGCGCGCCCCGGACGTGGTGAACCTGCCACTGGACGCGGCGGCCGACCGGTTCTTCGCGCGCCGGGAGGCCACGCCGGACGAGGCCCGGGTGCTCGCCCACGGAGGACCGTTGGACCCGGCCGGCCTGACCGGGCCGTACGCCGTCTTCGGGCCGGCCGGCGGCCTGATCGCTATCGTCAGCGAGCGGGACGGACGGGCCCGCGCGGAGATCGTGCTCGCACCGGCCTGACAGCGCAGCGCAGGTCCGCCGGCCCGCGGCCGGCGGTGTCGACCCGCCGGCCGGCGGGACAGCAGAGAGGAACGGCATGCAGCGGTGGCGGGGCTACGACGCGGCGCCTGGCGGATGGGGACGCTCGGTGGTCACCATCGGGGTCTTCGACGGCGTGCACAAGGGGCACCAGGCGACCATCGGGCACGCCGTGGCCCGGGCCCGCGAGTTGGGCGTGCAGTCGGTGGTGGTCACCTTCGACCCGCACCCGGCCGAGGTGGTTCGCCCCGGTTCGCACCCGGCGGTGCTCACCGAGCCGGCCCGTAAGGCCGAGCTGATCGAGGCGCTCGGCGTGGACGTGCTCTGCGTGGTGCCGTTCACCCCGGAGTTCTCCCGGGTGCCGGCCGAGCAATTCGTGCACGACGTCCTGGTCGAGAACCTGCACGCCGCGTTGGTGGTGGTCGGCGGCAACTTCCGCTTCGGGCACCGGGCCGCCGGCGACGTGGCGTTGTTGGAACGGCTGGGTCAGACGTTCGGCTTCGGCGTGGAGGGCGCCCCGCTGGTCGCCGAGGCCGGCACCGTCTTCTCCTCCACGTACATCCGGTCCTGCGTCGACGCGGGTGACGTGGGCGCGGCGGCCGGCGCGCTGGGCCGCCCACACCGGGTGGAGGGCGTCGTGGTCCGCGGCGACCAGCGAGGCCGGGAGCTGGGCTTCCCCACCGCCAACCTGCTGTGTCACCGGTACGCGGCGGTGCCCGCCGACGGCGTGTACGCGGCCCGGCTGATCCGTCGCGGTCACCACGAGCCGTTGCTGGCGGCGGTGTCCGTGGGCACCAATCCGACCTTCTCCGGCCGGGAGCGACGGGTGGAGGCGTACGCGCTGGACTTCTCCGGCGACCTGTACGGCGAGCGGCTGGCCCTGGACTTCGTGGCGCACCTGCGGGGCCAGATCCGGTACGACTCGATCGAGCCGTTGATCGCCCAGATGAATCAGGACGTCGAGCGCACCCGGCGCGTACTGGCCTGATCGTGCCGGGGCGCCGGGCCGCCACCGAGGCCCTTCGCCGGGTGTTACCGGCGAGTGCTGGTAGTCTTGCCGGGACGTCGGGTGACCGGCGTGGGGCCTCGCGTGCCTGCTCGACGCCGCGGGTGCGAGGTGCCGGTCCGTTCCCGGTCCATCGGGACGACGGACACCCACTTGATCAACCCATCGAAACAGGGAGAACATGGCGCTCGATCAGGAAGCCAAGGCCAGCATCCGCGCGGAGTACGCGACCGCCGAGGGCGACACCGGTTCGCCGGAGGTCCAGGTAGCGGTCCTCACCAAGCGGATCGCCGAGCTGACCGAGCACCTGAAGGTGCACAAGCACGACCACCACAGCCGCCGTGGGCTGCTGCTGCTGGTCGGCCGTCGCCGTCGGTTGCTCAACTACGTCCAGAAGAAGGACATTGCCCGCTACCGGTCGCTCATCGAGCGGCTCGGTCTGCGCCGGTGACGTGACGGGGGAGTGGCCGGTCGGCTGCTCCCCCGTACCGCGTCCCACCTGAAGAAACACGGGCCGCGCGACCACCCGAGAGGGAGCCGGTCAGCGTACCGGTCTCCGGTAGTGGCCCCCGGGAACCCCGGCATCATGCCGGCCCCCGGGCGCTTCGATCGAAGACCGGCCGGCTGAGCAGCTCCCCGATGTCGTGGGCCCACGACGCGAAGGAGCACGACAGCACATGACCGAGACCAAACTCGGCACCGAATCCCGCACCGCCGTGATCGACAACGGGTCCTTCGGCACCCGCGAGATCACCTTCTCCACCGGCCGGCTGGCTCGCCAGGCCGCCGGTTCCGTCATCGCCCAGCTGGGCGAGACGGTCGTTCTCTCCGCCACGACCGCCGGTAAGCACCCGAAGGAGCAGTTCGACTTCTTCCCGCTGACCGTCGACGTCGAGGAGCGGATGTACGCCGCGGGCCGCATCCCCGGCTCGTTCTTCCGCCGCGAGGGTCGGCCCAGCGAGGACGCGATCCTCACCTGCCGGCTGATCGACCGGCCGCTGCGCCCGTCCTTCGTCAAGGGCCTGCGCAACGAGGTCCAGGTCGTCGAGACCATCCTCGCGCTCGACCCGCAGCACCCGTACGACGTCGTGGCGATCAACGCCGCCTCGATGTCGACCAAGCTCTCCGGCCTGCCGTTCTCCGGCCCGATCGGTGCGACCCGCGTCGCCCACATCGACGGCCAGTGGGTCGCCTTCCCGACCCTGGAGGAGCTGGCCCGCGCCACCTTCGACATGGTCGTCGCCGGCCGCACGCTCGAGGACGGCGACGTCGCGATCATGATGGTCGAGGCCGAGGCCACCCCGAACGCCGTCACCCTCATCTCGGCCGGTGCCACCGCCCCGACCGAGGAGGTCGTCGCCAGCGGCCTGGAGGCCGCCAAGCCGGCGATCCGCGAGCTGTGCCGCGCGCAGAGCGAGCTGGCCGAGGTCGCCGCCAAGCCGGTCACCGAGTTCCCGGTCTTCCTGGACTACCAGGACGACGTGTACGACGCCGTCGCCGAGTTCGCTCGCGGTGACGTGGCCGAGGCGATCACCATCGCCGGCAAGGCCGACCGCGAGGAGGCCCTGGACCGGGTCAAGGCCCGGGTCGCCGAGGAGCTGGGCGCTCGGTTCGAGGGTCGGGAGAAGGAGCTCAGCGCTGCCTTCCGGTCGCTGACCAAGTCCGAGGTGCGCAACCGCGTGCTGCGCGAGCAGGTCCGCATGGACGGGCGTGGCCCGCGCGACATCCGGGCGCTGACCGCCGAGGTCGGCGTGCTGCCCCGGGTGCACGGTTCGGCACTGTTCGAGCGGGGCGAGACCCAGATCCTGGGCGTCACCACGCTGAACATGCTCCGCATGGAGCAGATGGTGGACACGCTGTCCCCCGAGAACCGCAAGCGCTACATGCACAACTACAACTTCCCGCCGTACTCGACCGGTGAGACCGGCCGGGTCGGCTCGCCGAAGCGTCGCGAGATTGGCCACGGCGCGCTCGCCGAGCGCGCGCTGATCCCCGTGCTGCCCTCGCGCGAGGAGTTCCCGTACGCCATCCGGCAGGTGTCGGAGGCGCTCGGCTCCAACGGCTCCACCTCGATGGGTTCGGTCTGCGCGTCGACGCTGGGCCTGCTCTCCGCAGGTGTTCCGCTGAAGGCGCCGGTCGCCGGCATCGCGATGGGGCTCATCTCCGACGAGGTGGACGGCAAGACCCAGTACGTGACGCTGACCGACATCCTCGGTGCCGAGGACGCGTTCGGTGACATGGACTTCAAGGTCGCCGGCACGCCGGAGTTCGTCACCGCGCTCCAGCTCGACACCAAGCTCAACGGCATCCCGTCGGACGTGCTGGCCGCCGCGTTGCAGCAGGCGAACGAGGCCCGGCAAATCATCCTCGGTGTCATGAAGGCGGCGATCGAGGCTCCGGCCGAGATGTCCGACTACGCGCCGCGGGTCACCACCGTCAAGATCCCGGTGGACAAGATCGGCATGGTGATCGGCCCGAAGGGGCAGACCATCAACGCGATCCAGGACGAGACCGGCGCCGAGATCTCCATCGAGGACGACGGCACGATCTACGTCGGCGCCACCAACGGCCCGTCGGCCCAGGCGGCCGTCGACCGGATCAACGGCATCGCCAACCCGACGCTGCCGAAGCAGGGCGAGCGGTTCCTCGGCACGGTGGTCAAGACCGCCGCGTTCGGCGCGTTCATCTCGCTCCTGCCGGGCCGTGACGGCCTGCTGCACATCTCCAAGGTGGGCGACGGCAAGCGGGTCGAGCGCGTCGAGGACTTCCTCAACGTCGGTGACCGGGTCGAGGTCGAGATCGCGGACATCGACGCCCGCGGCAAGATCTACCTCGACAAGGTCCGTCCGGAGGGCACCGAGGCTCCGGCCGCCGGTGAGGCCGCCGCTGGCGACCGGCCGGCTGGTCGGGACCGGGGCGACCGGGCTCCGCGTGACCGCGGCGACCGTGAGCGTGGCGGCGACCGTGGCGGGCGTGGCCCGGAGCGCGGCGGCGAGGGTGGCGGCGGCGAGGGTGGCGAGGGCGGCGAGCGTCCGCGCCGTCGGACCCGGCACAGCTGACCGTCGCACAACGCATCACCCACCCCTCGTCGAACCGGGAGCAAGTCGTGAGTCGGGCCATCAGCGCGCCGTTTCCACCGGATCGACGGGGGGTGGCCCCCGGCTGGCGGGCCAGCCAAGCGAGTCGAGTTCGGGACACCGGGGCGGGCCGCTCCGGCGGCACCGCCCGCGCGGTGACCCGGACGCTCAGCGACGACCCGCTGGGCGGCACGGTACGTCGTACCGTGCTGCCCAGCGGCCTGCGCGTCCTCACCGAGGCGATTCCGGCGATGCGCAGCGTCTCGTTCGGCATCTGGGTTGCGGTCGGCTCGCGTGACGAGACCGGCCCGCAGGCCGGGGCCGCGCACTTCCTCGAGCACCTGCTCTTCAAGGGCACCCACAAGCGCACCGCACTGGAGATCTCCTCGCAGATCGAGGCGGTGGGTGGCGAGACCAACGCCTTCACCACGAAGGAATACACCTGCTACTACGCCCGCGTGCTGGACGAGGACCTGCCGCTGGCGATCGACGTGATGTGCGATCTGGTCGCGGACTCGCTGCTGGAGGCGGCCGACGTCGAGACCGAGCGTGGCGTGATCCTGGAGGAGATCGCCATGCACGACGACGAGCCGGGTGACGAGGTGCACGACCTCTTCGTCCAGGCCGTCTACGGCGATCACCCGCTGGGCCGGCTGATCTCCGGCACCGCGGAGACCGTCACCCCGATGACCCGACGGCAGATCCAGACCTTCTACCGGGGTCGTTACACCGCGCCGCAGATCGTCATCGCCGCCGCCGGCAACCTCGACCACTCCGCGGTGGTCAAGCTGGTCCGTCAGGCCGTGCGCGGAACCCCGCTGGACAGCGACCCGGCCGGCCCGGCGCCGCACCGCGCGGCGACCCCGGCGGTACGCACCAAGCCGGCGACCACACTGGTGGAGCCGAAGGAGACCGAGCAGGCACACGTCATCCTCGGCTGCCCCGGCATCGACCGGCTCGACGATCGACGGTTCGCCCTCGGGGTGCTCAACAACGTGCTCGGCGGTGGCATGTCCAGCCGGCTGTTCCAGGAGATCCGCGAGCAGCGTGGCCTCGCGTACTCGGTCTACTCCTACGCCAGCCAGTACGCCGACACCGGCCTGTTCGCCGTCTACGCCGGCTGCGCGCCGGGCAAGGTGGACGAGGTGCTGGCCCTGACCCGCGCCGAGCTGGCCCGGGTGGCCGCCGACGGGTTGACCGAGGCCGAGGTGGCCCGGGGCAAGGGGATGAGCAAGGGGTCGTTCGTGCTCGGCCTGGAGGACACCGGTTCCCGGATGAGCCGACTGGCCAAGGGTGAGCTGCTCTACGGCGACCTGATGCCCGTCGACGAGCTGCTCCGCCGGGTCGACGAGGTCACCGTGGAGGACGTGAACGTGCTCGCTGCCGAGCTGCTCAACCGGCCGATGTCGCTGGCCGTCGTGGGCCCCTTCGGCGCGGGCGACTTCGCGGTCTGAGTCCTTCCGCTGTTTGCGCGGTCTGCGTCCTTTCGCTGTTGGGCGGTCTGAGTCCTCCGTCCCCAGCGCGGCCCGAGTCCTTCCGTTGCAGCGCGGTGCGGCCCTTGTTGGGCGCGCCGTCTCGGCGGGTGGATGCCCCGGATCCGGCCAGAAGCCCCCGTCCCGATTGGGATAGGTTGTGCCCCGTGACTGACGAGCAGGAGAAGACCCCCGCCGGGCTGGTGCGGGTCGGCGTGTTCGGTGCCCGTGGCCGGATGGGCGTCGAGGTCTGCAAGGCGGTCGACGCCGCCGACGACCTCGCCCTGGTGGCGTCGATCGACCAGGGCGACGACCGGTCCGCCGTGGCCAGTGCCGAGGTGGTCGTCGATTTCACCACGCCGGACGTCGTCATGGACAACCTCCAGTGGTGCATCGAGCGGGGCATCAGCGCGGTGGTCGGCACGACCGGCTTCACCGAGCAACGGCTGGAGCAGGTGCGCGGCTGGCTGACCGACCGGCCCGAGGTGGGCGTGGTCATCGCCCCGAACTTCGGTATCGGCGCGGTGCTGATGATGCAGTTCGCCGCGCGGGCCGCCCGACACTTCGAGTCCGTCGAGATCATCGAGCAGCATCACCCGCGCAAGCTGGACGCCCCGAGTGGCACCGCCACTCATACCGCCCGGCAGATCGCCCAGGCCCGCGCCGAGGCCGGCCTCGGCCCGGTCCCGGACGCCACGAAGGACGAGGTGCCGGGTGCGCGCGGCGCCGAGATCGACGGGGTACGCGTCCACGCGGTGCGCGCCACCGGCCTGGTGGCCCACCAGGAGGTGCTGTTCGGCGGTACCGGCGAGACGCTGACCATCCGGCACGACTCGTACGACCGGGTGTCGTTCATGCCGGGCGTGCTGCTGGCCGTCCGCGCGGTGCGCAACCGCCCCGGCCTCACCGTCGGCCTGGACGCCCTGCTCGACTGAGCTCGGGCCTGCCCGCTTCCTCGTTCCTGGCGCAGATCGTGGACAGTTGCCGTCACGCTGACGGAAACTGTCCACGATCTCCGCACCCGGACCGACCGGGTAGCATCCGCCGATGATCGATGGTGGACACCTGGACCGGCGTGGGCGGCGAGTGACGCTGCGACCGGTAGACGACGACAACTGGCGTGCGGTGGCCGACGTTGCCCCGCACGACGACCAGCGCCGATTCGTGGCCGCGCTGGGCGCGCGCTATCTGTTGCTGAGCACCCGCTCCGAGGTGTGGAACTCCCTGGCGGTGTACGCCGACGAGACCGTCGTCGGTCACGTCATGTGGGGCGTGGACGACGACGGCTCACACTGGATCGGCGGGATGCTGATCGACGCCGCCGAGCAGGGCCGGGGCGTCGGCAGGGCCACCGTGCAGACGTTGGCTCCCTGGCTGGCGGCCCGGGAGGGCAACCCCCCGGTCCGCCTCTCGTACCACCCCGACAACACCCAGGCTGCCGCCCTCTACGAGTCCCTGGGCTTCCACCCGACGGGCGAGGTCGACGACGAAGAGCTGATCGCCGAACAAACCCCCTGACCCCGACCCCCTGACCCCCCGCCCCCCTGACCCCCCGGCCCCCGGCCCCGGCCCCCGCGATCTAGCACTTCCTGTCGCGGCATAGAGGACATCCCACCCGTAACGGCAACCGAAACTGCAAGATCGCCGGGGCGTCCGGCCGGGCCGGCGTCGATCATGGAGTTGTGGTGCCTCACAAAAGGGGCGTACGCGGAGCTGTTGCCCACCACAACTCCATGATCGACGGACGGGGACGGGGACGGGGACGGGGACGGGGACGGGGCGGGGTGTTGGCGGCAGCGGGGACGCAGCGTCGGCGGGGACGGGGTGCTGGGGAGGGGGTGGGGGCTTGCAGTGGGGCGTGGGCAGGGGTGGGTTAGCTGGGGTGGGTTGGGGATTTGGGGCGGCGTTGGGTGGGGAGGGTTGGGGTTAGCGGGGTGGGGAGGCCGGTGACTGTGGCTTCGCCGGCGCGGTCGACAGACACGTGCACCCGGGTGTTCGCCACGCGGAGGCCGTCGACCGCTACCGCACCCAACTCTGCTCCCGCCAGGGGTGCCAGTCGGACCGTGCCGCCCGGCACGTCCGGGTAGAGCCCCGTTGCGGCCTGGAGCAGCAGCACCGCACCCGTCGCGGCCCACGCCTGCGGTCGACACGCGGCCGGGTACGGAACCGGCCGGTTCACCAGTGCGCGGTCGTCGCCGCCGTACAGTTCCGGCATCCGGTAGTCGAACGCCTCGGCCGCGCTGAGCAGCCCTTCGGTCAGGCCGAGCGCGGCCTTCCGGTGCCCGGCGCGGGCCAGCCCACCGAGCACGATCGCCGTGTCGTGGGTCCAGATCGAGCCACAGTGGTACGACAGCGGGCTGAAGCCGGCGTCGTCGCTGGACATGGTCCGCAGCCCGAACCCGGCGGCCATGGTGTCGGTGGTGAGCAGGTGCGCGACCTGGGCTTCCTCGTCCCGGTCGAGCAGGCCGGTACCGAGCAGGTGGCCGATGTTGCTGGTCAGCGAGTCGACCGGGCGCTTGTCGCGGTCGAGGGCGAGCGCGGGTTGCGGCCCGTGGCGGCCGTCGACCCAGAAGCTCTCGCGGAACCGGCCGACAAGCGCGGCCGCGTGCTCGCGCCACCGGTCGGCGTCCGGTCGGCCGAAGGCGTCCAGCAGGGCGGCGCCGTTCACTGCCGCCTCGTGCGCGTAACCCTGCACCTCGGCCAGCACGATCGGCGCGGTGGCCAGGGTGCCGTCGCGGAATCGGACGGCGTCACCGGAGTCCTTCCAACCCTGGTTGGACAGCCCGTGCCCGGTGGTGTCGACGTACTCGACCAGGCCGTCGCCGTCGGGGTCGGCGTGCTCGCCGAGCCAGCGCAGAGCCGCCTCCAGGTGCGGCAGCAGGGGCTCGACCTGCTCGGCGGGCATGCCCCAGCGCCAGGCGTCGTGCAGCAGGTTGACCCAGAGCATCGTGGCGTCGACGGTGCCGTAGTACGCCGGTGGAAGGCGCAGGCCGTTGCCGGGCACCGTGAACTCGTGTCGGCGCAGCTCGTGGAGGATCTTGCCGGGGGCTTCGCCGGTCGCCGGGTCGAGCCGGGTGCCCTGCCGGCGGGCGAGTACGCGCAGGGTGCCGGCGGCCAGGTCGGTGCCGAGCGGCAGCATCATCCGGGCGGCCCAGAGACTGTCCCGGCCGAACAGGGTGAGGAACCACGGCACCCCGGCGGCGAGGAACACGTCCCCGGGGGCGCCGGTCTCGGCCAGTCGGAGGCCGCGCAGATCGTCGAGGCTGCGGTCCAGCAGTCGGGCCAGGCGTCGGTCGTCGGCGGTCACCTCGGGTCGGGACCACTCCGGCTCGCCGGCCGGGCCGACGACGACGGCGCGCGGGTCCTCGACGGCCACCTGCCAGCGCAGCACGGTCTCGCCGCCGGGAGGCAGGTGGACCGGCCACGCCAGCCGTGGCGCGGTGGCACGCTCGCCGTCGGCCAGCACGTCCGCGCCGGACGCGGTGACGGTGACGGTGATTCCCGCTCCCGACCAGGTGAGCACGCCCGGCTGGCCGGTCTTGGCCTCCAGCGCGGCGGCGGCGCTACCGGACTTGACGGCCTCGATGGGTGCCAGGTCGCAGCCGAGGTCGACGGTGACGGTGGCGGTTACGTCGACAGTGGCGGTGGAGACGATCCGCAGCTCCTCGGTGAGGCCGTTGCGGGTGGCCCGGCGCAGCCGGTCGACGCGGACCGTCGGGTCGGGGGTGGGGTCGCCCAGCCAGCGGGCCAGGCCGACGAAGCGTGCACCGTGCGGGCCGTCGTCGCCGCGGGTCAATCCCTCGAGTTCCCGTTCGTCGACCCGCAGTTCGGCACGGGAGAGCACCCGCGCGTCGGCGTGGAAGACGCCCTGGACGCCGGTCGGGCGGATCTGCCCGGTCGCGTCCCCCAACGCGCTGGTCGGGGCGAAGACCACCCCTGCCAACTCGTGCAGGAGGGGTTGCAGCTGGCGTTCGATCACGGTGTGGCTCCAGATCCTCGGGGTGCGGGGCGGCCGTCTTGACAACGCGCCCCTGGCGGTGCAAAGTGCGAAACATTCCAGAAACTTGAACGATCCAATCCTGCCTTATCCAAATTGGATCGTTCAAGATGGCGAGAGGGATTAAGTGGCCGAAAAGGTGACCATCGCGACGGTGGCCCGGCACGCCCGAGTCAGCCGGCAGACCGTGTCCAACGTCCTCAACAGCCCGCACATCGTGCGGCAGGAGACCCGTCAGCGGGTCCAGGACGCGATCAACGCGCTCGGCTATCGGGCCAACCAGGCCGCCCGCCAGATGCGTACCGGCCGGTCCCGCCTCATCGCCGCCCGCATCGACCCGACCCGCGACGGCATCAACGGCTCCGTGCTCGACCGCTTCCTGCACGGCCTCACCGAAACCGCCGACGCCGCCGGCTACCGGGTGCTGCTCTACACCGCCACCGACGACGAACGGGAGATCGCCACCTACGGCGACCTGCTCGGCACCTACGAGTTGGACGCGTTCGTGCTGGTGGGCACCAAGTACGGCGACCCGCGTACCGAATGGCTCGCCGGCCGGGACGTACCGTTCGTGACCTTCGGTCGCCCGTGGGACGCGCTCGACGCGCACCCCTGGGTGGACGTGGACGGCGCCGCTGGCACCGCCCAGGCCGCCCGGCACCTGCTGGACGCCGGCCACCGGCGGATCGCCTTCATCGGCTGGCCCGACGGCTCCGGAGTCGGCGACGACCGGCGGGCCGGCTGGCGCGACGCGCTGCGCGAGGCCGGCGTCGACCCGACCGGGCTGCACCGGGAGACCGAGGACGGCATCGCCGAGGGGGAGCGATTGATGCGTGACCTGCTGGTCACCGTGGCGCCGAGCGCCGTGGTCTGCGCCAGCGACTCACTCGCCCTCGGTGCCCTCCAGGCGATCCGCGGCGTCGACCCGCAGGTGTCGGTGATCGGCTTCGACGACACGCCGGTGGCCGCCGCGGTCGGGCTGACGAGCGTCAGCCAACCGCTCGGCGACGCCGCCGCCCGCTGCGTGGACCTGCTCACCGGGGTCCTCGACGGCGACCACGAGACCCCTACCCCCGTGCTGCTCCAGCCCTCGCTGGCGCTGCGGCACACCGCGTAGTCCCACACCCCCCACCAGGAGAAACCATGGCACCCCGAACAATCACCCGGGCAGCGGTGGCCGGCCTCGCCGCCGTCGCCCTCCTCGGCTCCGCCGCCTGCGGCAGCGGCTTCGACGACTCCTCCAGCGACACCGCCCAGTCCAGCGGCCCGGCCAGCCTGCAGATCCTGATCGGCTCGTCCGGCGAGGCCGAGACCAAGGCGGTGCAGGACGCCGCCGCGACGTGGGCCGGCAGCTCCGGCAACACCGCCACCGTCACCCCGGCGCAGGACCTCACCCAGCAGCTCGGTCAGGCTCTCGCCGGCGGCACCCCGCCGGACGTCTTCTACGTGGACGCGGCCCAGTTCGCCGACTACGCCAGCGTCGGCGCCCTGGAACCCTACGGCGACAAGATCAGCAACTCCGGCGACTTCTACGAGAGCCTGCGCACCACCTTCACGTACGACGGCAAGCTCTACTGCGCACCCAAGGACTTCTCCACGCTGGCCCTGCAGATCAACACCGACCTGTGGGCCAAGGCCGGGCTGACCGACGCCGACGTGCCGACGACCTGGGACCAGCTCACCGCGGTCGCCCAGAAGATCAAGGCGAAGGGGCAGGTCCCGCTCGCCATCGGTGACACCCGGGACCGGATCGGCGCCTTCATGGTGCAGAACGGGGGCTGGCTGACCAGCAAGGACGGCAAGCAGCCCACCGCCGACACCCCGGAGAACCTGGCCGCCCTCCAGTACGTCAAGACCATGCTCACCACCGGCCTGGCGAAGTACCCGAAGCAGCTCGACGCCGGCTGGTCCGGTGAGGCGTTCGGCAAGGGCAAGGCAGTGATGACCATCGAGGGCAACTGGATCAAGGGTGCCCTGCAGAACGACTTCCCGAACGTGAAGTACAAGGTGGTGGCGCTGCCGGCCGGTCCCAAGGGGCAGGGCACCCTGTCCTTCACCCAGTGCTGGGGTGTCGCCGCCAAGAGCAAGTACAAGGACCAGGCGATCAAGTTCGTCGAGGCGATGACCAGCGGCGAGCAGCAGATGGCCTTCGCGAAGGCGTTCGGCGTCATGCCGTCCCGGCAGTCCGCGGGCGAGCAGTACACCAGCGCCTTCCCGGCCGACAAGCCGTTCATCGACGGCGCCGCGTACGCCCAGGGCCCGGTGAACGCCCCGAAGATGGACAGCGTCCTCAAGGACCTCGACACCGGTCTGCAGGGGCTGGCCAACGGCGACCCGAAGACCGTCCTGCAGAACTTCGACAAGAACGCCAAGGCGGCGCTCGGCGGCAGCTGAGGTGACGGCGGGGGCCCAGGTGTTCACCTGGGCCCCCGCCGCACGTCGGCCGGAGAGAGGAAGGGAGGGAGGAAAGATGGCAACCGAGACACTGACCGCCGCGGCGACCGCGCCCGGGTCGGACCCTCGCCGACGCAGGGGCGGCATCCGCAGCAACGAGAACCTCGCCGGCTGGCTCTTCGTCGCGCCGGTGATCGTCATTCTGGGGCTGTTCCTGCTGCTGCCGATCCTGATGGCGCTCTGGGTCAGCCTCACCGACTGGAATGGCCAGGGCAGCCCGTTCACCGGCGACGTCCCGTTCGTCGGCGGCCACAACTACACCCAGTTGTTCACCGAGGACGGGCTGGCCCGTCGCGACTTCATGACCAGCATCCGCAACAACATCTACTACGTGGCGATCGTGGTGCCGGCGCAGACGGTGCTGGCGCTCGGACTGGCGTTGGTCGTCAACAACAGGATGCTCAAGGGCAAGAGCTTCTTCCGCAGCGCCTTCTACTTCCCCTCGGTCACCAGCTCGGTCGCGATCAGCGTGGTGTTCCTGTTCCTCTTCGCCAACTCCGGCGCGGTGAACGCGCTGCTCGGCTTCTTCGGCATCGACGGCCCGGAGTGGTTCGCCGACTCCCGGGGCGTGCTGCACCTGCTGTTCGGCGCGGTCGGCGTGGAGTCGCCACCGGCAGCACTGACCGACGGCGGGCCGTTCGGGTTGAGCTGGTGGGACTGGTTGGCCGGCCCGAGCGTGGCGATGATGTCGATCATCACGTTGGTGGTCTGGACCACCTCCGGCACCTTCATGCTGATGTTCCTCGCCGGGCTGCAGAACGTGCCGGTCACGCTCGACGAGGCCAGCACCCTCGACGGCGCGTCCCGGTGGCAGCGCTTCCGATACGTCACCCTGCCGATGATCAGACCCACCACCTTCCTGGTGCTCACCCTCGGCATGATCGGCTCCTGGCAGGTCTTCGACCAGGTGTACGTGATGAGCCAGGGTGACCCGGCCAAGACCACGCTCACCCCGGCGTACCTGTCGTACCGGACCGCCTTCCGGGACTTCGACTACGGCTCCGGCGCGGCGATCTCGTTCGTCCTGTTCCTGATCATCATCGTGCTCACGCTGATCCAGCGCCGGGCGCTGGCCGAGCGGGACACCGACCGGCCGCGACGCGGCTGGCGGCGTCGACGCGTACCGGAGAGGTCCTGAGATGGCAGTGCTCACCGACCGCCCGGCGGCGCCCGCGCGGCGTCAGCAGCGCGCGGCCCGCACCCTCGCCAGCCGATTCCTGGGGTACGCCACACTCGTCTTCTTCGCGCTGGTGTTCCTCTACCCGTTCGTCATCCAGATCGGCAACTCGCTCAAGACCGAGCCCGACGCGGCGGCGAACCCGCTGTCACCGTTCCCCGACCCGCTCAGCCTGGCCGGCTTCGAACGGATCTTCGCCGGCACCAACTTTCCGCTGTGGCTGGGCAACTCGCTGCTGGTGACGGTGCTGGTCACCCTCGGCCGGGTGTTCTTCGACTCGCTCGCCGGGTACGCGCTGGCCCGGCTGCGGTTCGCCGGTCGCGGCGGGCTGTTCGCGGCGGTCATCGCGGTGATGGCGGTGCCCGGGGTGGTGCTGCTCATCCCGAAGTTCCTGGTGCTCAACCAGCTCGGCCTCTACAACAGCTACGCCGGTCTGGTGGTGCCGCTGCTGGCCGACGCGGCCGGCGTGTTCATCATGAAACAGTTCTTCGAGTCGATCCCGGTCAGTGTCGAGGAGGCCGCCCGGATCGACGGGGCGAGCATCTTCCGTACCTTCTGGTCGGTGGTGCTGCCGATGGCGAAACCGGCGCTGATCACCCTGACCATCCTGTCGTTCCAGGGCTCCTGGAACGAGTTCCCACACAGCCTGGTGTCGGTGCAGGACCCGGACCTGTTCACCCTGCCGCGCGGACTGGCCGACCTGGTCAGCGGCTCGCTCGGCAAGGGCACCCAGTACCCGCTCAAGCTCGGTGCCGCGCTACTGGCCACCATCCCGGTGGCGATCATCTTCGTGGTGTTCCAGCGGTACTTCGTCCGCGACGCCAACGACGGCTCCGACAAGGGCTGACCCGGCCGGGTCACTCGCCGGGGCGGTCCTCGGCGAGTGGCTCGGTCGGCACCGCCACATGCAGGCGCACCTGAGGCACCAGCATGTCGTCGACGTCGAGCGCCCGGGCCGCGCCGTCGGGCTCCCAGCCGGTGCTGGTGAGAAACGTGCGGGTCGCCTCGTCACCGTCGAACGCCCAGGCCACCGCCCGACTCATGCCGTCCTCCCGCCACAGGTCGACGGCGGCGGCGAGCAGCCGACTACCGTGCCCGCGCCGACCCCAGCGCGGCTCCACCAGCAGGTCGGTCACCGCCGCCACGTCCGGGCCGAGCGCGTCGGCCGGCTCACCCGGGGCCAGGGCCTCGCCGTCGGCCGGGCCGGAGGCGGCGAACCCCACCAGATACGATTGCTCGGCCTGTTCGACGGCGACCAGCACCCGGTGCGCGCCCGAGGGCGGCTCCAGCACCGCGGCGCTCCACCGCCGGGCGAGGAACGCCTCGTCCAGGTTGTCGAGCACATGCCGAGGCAGGATCCGGCGGTACGCGACCCGCCAGGTCGCGAGCTGGATGCGTGCGATCTCGCCGGCGTCCTCGGGACGCGCCGGGCGGACGTACCCGAGAGCCATGGGACGGAAGCCTACGCAGGGCGGGGGAGACGACGGTGGTGCAGGGTGCCAACAGGACGACCGCGCAGGTCGTCGGGGTGGTGGTGCTCGCCGCGGCGGTCACCGGGTTCCTCGCCGTCGCTGCCGTGCGGCACGGCTTCTTCGACCTGAAGGTCTACTACGGCGCGTTGACGTGGTGGGTGCACGACGGCGGGGAGATCTACGACTACCTCAAGCCGAACACCCAGTACGGCTTCACCTACCCGCCGTTCGCCGCCCTGGTCATGCTGCCGATGGCGTACCTGCCATGGACGGCCGCGATCGTGGTGAGCGTCCTCGCCAGCGTGGCCACCACCACGGTGCTGATCTGGTGGCTCGTCGACCCGATCGCCCGCCGCGCCGGCTGGACCCGGTGGTTCGCCCTCGCCGTGGCGCTCTGCCTGGCCGCCGCGTTCGAGCCGATGCGTGAGACCGTCAACTTCGGTCAGGTCAACACGCTGCTGCTCTTCCTGGTGGCGGTGGACCTGTTGCGCCTGCTGCCGGCCGGCAACCGATGGGCCGGGGTGGGCATCGGCCTCGCCACGGCGATCAAACTGACCCCCGGCGTCTTCATCGTCTACCTGCTGGTGACCGGGCGCTGGCGGGCGGCGCTGACCGCCAGCGGCACCGCCGCCGGGGTGTCGCTGCTGGCCGCCGCGCTCTTCCCGGACGCGTCCCGGGAGTTCTGGACCGAGGCCCTGTGGAACACCGGGCGGGTGGGCGAGCTGGCCTTCGTCTCCAACCAGTCGTTGCGCGGGGTGGTCGCCCGGCTCGACCCGGAGCACCCGAGCACCCTGCTGTGGCTGCTGCTGGTGCTCGGCACCCTGGCCCTCTGGGCCTGGCGGTCCCGGGCCGCCGTCGCGGCCGGCGACGAGGCGACCGGCCTGGCACTGACCGGCGCGGTGATGTGCCTGGTCAGCCCGGTCACCTGGGTGCACCACCTGGTCTGGCTCCTGCCCGCGTTGATCCTGCTGGTCGACAACGCGATGGCCGCGCCGGCCGGCCGGCGACGGCGGGTCCTGCTGGTCGCCGCGACCATCGGGTACGTGCTGCTGATCAGCCGGACCGTCTGGTTCTGGGAGAAGGACTTCACCGGCGTCGACGGCTTCCTGGGCAGCAACGCCTACGTGTGGGTCAGTCTGGCGCTGCTGGCCTTCCTGCCGATCCGCCGGTGGCTGACCGACAACGGGTCAGCTGTCGAGGCGTCCGGCGTACCGCAGCTCGACCAGCCCGACCGGCGGGCCCCCACCGGCCAGCGGCACCTGGTAGGTCGACCGCTCACCGTCCGGTGACAGGCCGGCGCGTTCGCAGAACCGCCGGGCCCGCCGGTTGTCCGCCAGCACCCACGCCCGGTAGTCGGCCCAACCCCGCTCGGTGAGCCCGCTCCGGGCGGCGTCCAGCAACGCCGCCGCGGTCCCGTCACCCCAGTGGGCCGGCTCCACGTAGAGCGCCACCACCTCGCCGACCGTCGGGTCCAGGTCGTCCCGGTCCTGGTTGCGGCGGTACGGCCCGAAGGTGGTGAAGCCCACCACCGACCCGTCCACCTCGCCGAGCAGCGTGATGAACGGGTGCTCCGGATCGGCGGTGCCGACGTCGCGACGACGTTGCGCCCAGGCCACCACGTTGAGCCGCCCGAGCACCTCGTCCGGCATGAAGCCGGCGTAGCCCGCCTGCCAGCCGTGCACGTGTACCCGGGCGACCGCCTCGGCGTCGTCCGGCTCCTCCCGACGGATGGTCAGCATTGCACCGTTCTATGCCCCGTTGGTCGTCACGTCCAGCTTCCCGCACCGGCGTCGTACCGATGAATTAAGGTCGCCGACGATGACCGCGCCCGAATCACTCTCGCTCGCCCAGGCCCGCCGCGTGGCGCTGGCCGCCCAGGGCTTCGCCGACCCGACGCCGACGGGCATGCCCACCCGCCGGCACCTGCGTCGCGTGCTGGGCCGGGTCGGGCTGATCCAGATGGACTCGGTCAACGTGCTGCAACGGGCGCACTACCTGCCGCTCTACAGCCGGCTCGGGCCCTATCCGACCACGTTGCTCGACCAGGCCGCCTACCGACGCCCGCGTGACCTGTTCGAATACTGGGGCCACGAGGCGTCGCTGGTCCCGGTGGAGCTGCACCCGATGCTGCGCTGGCGAATGGCCCGGGCACACAGCGAATCCTGGGGCGGCATGCGGCGGATCGCCCAGGAGCAGCCGGAGCTGGTCGCCTGGGTCCGCGACGAGGTGGCCGCCCGGGGGCCGCTGACCGCCGCGGAGATCGAGCACGACGCCCCCCGCGAGACCGGCAACTGGGGGTGGAACTGGTCGGCGGTCAAGCGCGCGTTGGAGTTCCTGTTCTGGGCCGGCGAGGTGACCGCCGCCGAGCGCAGCACCTCCTTCGCCCGCCGCTACGACCTGCCCGAGCGGGTGCTGCCAGCGGCGGTGCTGGCCGCGCCCACCCCGACCGACGCCGAGGCGTACCGGACGCTGGTTGCGCTCGCCGCGCGGTCCCTCGGGGTCGCCGCCGAGCCGGAGCTGCGCGACTACTTCCGGTTGCCGCTGGCCGGCGCCCGGCAGGCCGTCGCCGACCTGGCCGAGGCCGGTGAGCTGGTGCCGGTCACCGTGGCGGGCTGGCGACAGCCGGCGTGGCTGCACGCGTCCGCCCGGATGCCCCGCTGGGTGCGGGGCAACACGCTGGTCAGCCCGTTCGATCCGCTGATCTGGGAACGTGCCCGCACCGAGCGGCTGTTCGACTTCACCTACCGGATCGAGATCTACGTCCCGGCGCCACAGCGGGTCTACGGCTACTACGTGTTGCCGTTCCTGCAGGGCGACCGGTTCACCGCCCGGGTCGACCTGAAGGCCGATCGGAAGGCCGGGGTGCTGCTCGTGCCGGCCGCCTGGCTCGAACCCGGCGCCGACCCGGGGGAGACCGCCGTCGCGCTCGCCGCCGAGCTGTACCGCCTGGCCGGTTGGCTCGGCCTGGATGCGGTGGCCCCGCCAGCGGCCGGCGATCTGGCTGGTCCGCTCACCGCCGCGTTGGCCGGCGTGTCCGGTGTACCGTGAGCGCGTGACGAGCGCTCCCGGACCGGTCGACCAGCCGCATCCAGCCCCCGGCGCGGTCCACACGGCACCGGCCGACGGTGGGACCGCTTTCGGCGGCTTCGATCCCGCCGGCGCGGGTTCCGCTGGCTCGGCTCCCGGCGGCTCGGCTCCCGGCGGCTTCGGTCCCGGTGGCGTTGGTCCCAGCGGCGTTGGTCCCAGCGGCTTCGGTCCCGGTGGCGTTGGTCCCAACGGCTCGGGTCCGGAGGGTTGGCCGACCACCCCGCCGGGTGGCTACCCGGCGCCTGAGCCGGACCGGCTCACCCGATTCGTGTTGCGGCTCTACGAACGTTCCCCGCGCTGGGCAGTGCCGCTGGCCGCGGTCGGCTGCGTCGCGATCGGCATGAGCTACGCGCTGCTCAGCAACCCGACCTACGCCGACCCGGACGCCGCGCCCACCTGCCTGCTCAAGTTGACCACCGGGTTGGACTGCCCGGGCTGTGGTGGCACCCGCGCGCTCTGGTACGTGCTGCACGGCGACCTGCCGGCCGCCGCCCGGCACCACTTCCTGTTCGTCTTCGCGCTGCCGTTCCTCGCGTACCTCTTCGTGGCCTGGGCGGGAAACCAGGCGTTCGGTTGGCGCCTACCCGAGCTGCGGATCAGCTCGAAGGTCATCGGGGGTTTCCTGGCCGCGTGGCTGGCCTTCTCGGTGCTACGCAACCTGCCCTGGGCGCCGTTCACCTCGCTCTACGTCTGACCGGGCTGCTCCCGGCTGGGCTGCTCCCGACCGCGTCGTTGCCCGTTGGGCCGTTTTCGGCCAGGCCGCCCGCCCGCGCGCGCTGCCGGCCGCGTCGTTGCCCGTTGGGCGGCTTTCGGCTGGGCTGGGCCGCCCGCGCGCGCTGTCGGCCGGGCCGTTGCCCGTTGGGCGGCTTTCGGCTGGGCTGGGCCGCCCGCGCGCGCTGTCGGCCGGGCCGCTGCCCGTTGGGCGGCTTTCGGCTGGGCTGGGCG
>NZ_JBVJGQ010000005.1:126867-127647 GCF_055587245.1 Micromonospora sp. NPDC047756 | reverse complement strand
CCGCCCGCGCCCGCTGTCGGCCGGGCCGCTGTCCGTTGGGCGGCTTTCGGCCGGGCTGGGTCGCCCGCGTTGCTGCCGGCCGGGCCGCTACCCGCTGGACTGCCGTCTGACGGGCTGCCGTCTGACGCGTCGGTGCCCGACCTGCCGCCGTCCGACGGGCCGGTGCCCGGATGCAGCCGGCGGCCGGAAGCGGGCTCGGCCGCCATGCGTTGTCCGGGCGTCCTTTGGAGCTGAATCGTTTACGACATCACGGCTCTCCTCCCGCGCCGGCCACCCACGATCGACTCGCCATGCAGGAAACCGGGCCGTCCACCTGATCCGGATACCCCGACTTCCAGGAACCCGAGTCGATCAGCCGCAGTAGGCACCCGCATACCGCGTCCGCCGCGAATGGCAGCCGGTGCACCTCACACCTCGGTCCAAGATCGCGCTCGACCCTGGATGTAGGGGGGTCGGGCATCACGGACGCCACTACATCCTTGATGTTGCGCGATCTTCTGCGAGCGGAAGCCGCTGTCGAGCCGCTCAACGTGTTCGGGTCGCTTGGGCGCCCACTGGCGCTGGGTCTCGGTCGTCGGCATGGACGGCCCATCCGTTCGCCGGGGCTGATGTCGCCAACGATTCAGCTCCAAAGGACGCCGACCGAACTGTCCGCCGGTCTCGGTCTCGGCCTCGGACCTGGCTTCGGCCTCGGACCTGGCTTCGGCCTCGGACCTGGCTTCGGCCTCGGACCTGGCTTCGGCCTCGGACCTGGCTTCGGCCTCGGACCTGGCTTCGGCC
>NZ_JBVJGQ010000005.1:44048-126768 GCF_055587245.1 Micromonospora sp. NPDC047756 | reverse complement strand
CCCGGTCCCGGCCCCAGACCTGGACCTGGCTTCGGCCCCGGTCCCGGCCCCAGACCTGGACCTGGCTTCGGCCCCGGACCTGGCTTCGGCCCCGCCCCGCCCGCCCCGCCCCGCCCGCCCCGCCCCGCCCGGCCCGCCCCGCCCGGCCCGGCCCGGCCCCGGACCTCGGCCCGGGGTCGCGGCCCCCCGCCTACGGCTCCCGGTCCCGGTCGGTCCTGGTCCCGGTGCCGGTCGGTCCCGGTCCCGGCCCGGTCCCGGTCCCGGCCCGGTCCCGGCCCGGTCCCGGCCCGGCCTCCGTCCGAAGGCCGGGGGGCGTCGGCGGGTGCGCCGGGGGCTGAGTGATCGACATTGCACGGGGCGCGCCTGAGTTGGGTCGGGCGGCACCCCACCACTAAAGTCCCAGGAATGCCGGACATGGTGCAGCCCCAGGTCAAGTTGATCGCGTGGACCCAATTCGCGGCCCCGGACGACGTGCCGTGGTCGACCGACGCGGAGGGCGGCCAGGCGCTCGCCGAGTTCGCCGGTCGGGCCTGCTACCAGTCGTGGAAGAAGCCGAACCCGGCGACGGCCACCAACGCCGGCTACCTGGCGCACATCCTCGAGGTCGGGCACCTCAGCGTGCTGGAGCACGGGTCGGTCACCTTCTACTTCACCGGGGTGTCCCGTTCCTTCACCCACGAGCTGATCCGGCACCGGCACTTCTCGTACTCCCAGTTGTCGCAGCGCTACGTCCCGGAGCGGGACGCGGCCATGGTCGAGCCGGCCGTCATCGCCGACGACCCCGAGCTGCACAAGAAGTTCGTGGAGGCCGCCGAGGCGAGCGTTCGGGCGTACACCGAGTTGTTGGAGGGTCTTGAGCAGCGCTTCTCCGACGAGCCCAACCCGACGCTGCGCCGCAAGCAGGCCCGGCAGGCGGCCCGCGCGGTGCTGCCCAACGCCACCGAGACCCGGATCGTGGTCTCCGGCAACTACCGGGCCTGGCGGCACTTCATCGCGATGCGGGCCACCGAGCACGCCGACGTGGAGATCCGCGAGCTGGCCGTCGAGTGCCTTCGCCAGCTCCAAGGGGTCGCCCCCAACGTGTTCGCCGACTTCGTGATCTCCACGCTGCCGGACGGCACCGAGGTGGCGGCCAGCCCGCACGAGGCGTCCTGAGCCCTTCCCCGGCGGGGCCCGGCTGGTCGTCCGCTAGGTTGGAGGGTATGACGCACGACCACCTCGATGCCGCGGCCCGACCGGCGTCCCGCCCCTTCGGCCGGCTGATCACAGCCATGGTGACCCCGTTCACCCCCGACGGTTCCCTCGATCTCGACGGCGTCGCCCGGCTGGCGAGCCACCTGGTCGACGAGCAGGGCAACGACGCGCTGGTGGTCAACGGCACCACCGGCGAGTCGCCGACCACCACGGAAGCGGAGAAGGAGCAGCTGATCCGGACCGTGGTGGAGGCTGTCGGTGACCGGGCCAAGGTGGTCGCGGGCGTCGGCACCAACGACACGCGGCACACCATCGAGCTGGCCGCAGCCGCCGAGAAGGCGGGTGCGCACGGCCTGTTGGTGGTCACCCCGTACTACAACAAGCCGCCGCAGGCAGGGTTGGTCCGGCACTTCACGGCCGTCGCCGACGCCACCGGCCTGCCGGTGATGCTGTACGACATCCCGCACCGTTCCGGTGTGCCGATCGAGACCGAGACGCTGGTGCGGCTCGGCGAGCACGGCCGGATCGTCGCGGTCAAGGACGCCAAGGGCGACCTGACCGAAACCAGCTGGGTGACCAGCCGGAGCGCCCTCGCCTTCTACTGCGGCGAGGACGCTCTCACCCTGCCGGCGCTGGCCGTCGGTTCGGTGGGCGTGGTCGGCACCTCCACGCACTTCACCGGGGCGCTGACCGCACAACTGATCGATGCGTACGACGCGGGGGACATGCCGACCGCGCTGGCGCTGCACCGGCGGCTGCTGCCGCTGTTCACCGGCATCTTCCGCACCCAGGGCGCGATCCTGGTGAAGGCGGGCCTGGCAGCGCAGGGTCTGCCGGCCGGCCCGGTGCGACCCCCGCTGGTGGACGCCACCGACGACGAGATCGCCCAGCTGCGCGCGGACTTCGCGGCAGCGGGCCTGGAGCTGCCCGAATGAACGAACGACACGATGGACGTCGAGTAACGGCGTCGCAGAATGAGGTGGACGCGTGACCGAGGCGCACATCGAGGCGGAGCTACCCCCGCCGTTGCCGGAAGGCGGCCTGCGGATCATCCCGCTCGGCGGGCTCGGCGCCATCGGTCGGAACATGACCGTCTTCGAGTACGACGGCAAGTTGCTGATCGTCGACTGCGGGGTGCTGTTCCCCGACGTCGAGCAGCCGGGTGTGGATCTGATCCTGCCCGACTTCGGTCCGATCCTGGACCGGCTGGCCGACGTCCAGGCGATCGTGCTGACGCACGGTCACGAGGACCACATCGGCGCGGTGCCGTACCTGCTCGCCCACAAGCCCGACATCCCGCTGGTCGGCTCACAGTTCACCCTCGCCCTGGTCGAGGCGAAGTTGGCTGAGCGGCGGATCCAGCCGTACACGCTGACGGTGCGGGAGGGCGGCCGCGAGCGGCTCGGCCCGTTCGAGTGTGAGTTCTTCGCTGTCAACCACTCGATCCCGGATGCCCTCGCGGTGGCCATCCGCACCCCCGCCGGCCTGGTGCTGCACACCGGCGACTTCAAGATGGACCAGTTGCCGCTGGACGGCCGGATCACCGACCTGGCCGGTTTCGCGCGGCTCGGCGCCGAGGGCGTCGACCTGCTGCTGTCCGACTCCACCAACGCGGAGATCCCCGGTTTCGTCACCCCGGAGCGCGAGATCGGCCCGGTGCTCGACTCGATCTTCGCGAAGGCCAAGGGCCGCATCATCGTGGCCTCGTTCGCCTCGCACGTGCACCGCGTGCAGCAGGTCTTCGACTCCGCCGTCGAGCACGGCCGCAAGGTCGCGCTCATCGGCCGGTCCATGGTCCGCAACATGGGCATCGCCCGGGACCTCGGCCTGCTCAACATCCCGGCCGGCCTGGTGATCAGCATCGACGAGGCGACCACGCTGCCGCCGGATGAGATCGTGCTGATGTCCACCGGTTCCCAGGGTGAGCCGATGAGCGCGCTGGGCCGGATGGCCAGCGGCGATCACCGGCACATCACCATCGCCCCCGGTGACACGGTCGTGCTGGCCTCCTCACTGGTGCCCGGCAACGAGACCTCGGTCTACCGGGTGATCAACCGGCTGGCGCGGGCCGGCGCGGTGGTCGTGCACAAGGACGTGGCCAAGGTGCACGTCTCCGGGCACGCCCCCGCCGGGGAACTGCTCTACCTGCTCAACGTGGTCCGGCCCAGCAATCTGATGCCCGTGCACGGCGAGTGGCGTCACCTGCGCGCCCACGCCCGGCTCGGCATCGAGTCCGGCGTCGCCGCCGACCGGGTGGTGCTCTGCGAGGACGGCGACGTGGTCGACCTGGTTGAGGGCCGCGCCAGTCTGGTCGGGCACGTGAAGAGCCGGTACGTCTACGTGGACGGCCTCGCCGTCGGTGACGTCAGCGAGTCGCTGCTCACCGAACGGCGGATCCTCGGTGACGGCGGCTTCATCGCCACCACGGTGGTCGTCGACTCGGTCACCGGCAAGGTGGTCGCCGGCCCGACGCTCTCCGCGAAGGGCTTCTCCGAGGACCCGGAGGCGTTCAACCCGGTGGTGCCGCTGGTCACCGAGGCGCTCAACCGGGCCGCGGCGGACGGCATCACCGACCCGCATCAGCTTCAGCAGATCGTCCGGCGGACCGTGGGGCGGTGGGTCAACGACAAGTACCGTCGTCGGCCGATGATCGTGCCCACCGTCGTCGAGGTCTGACCGACTCCCGCTGACGCCGGTCCACCTGAACAGGGTGGGCCGGCGTCTGCCGTTGCCTGGCGGGTCAGGGCAGCGCGGCGACGGCCTCGGCGTACGCGATGCCGGTGGCGATGGCGGCGTCCATGAGGACCCGTAGCTGCGCCGGGGCGACCCCGTGCGCCAGGTCGGTGGCCACGTCGCCGGCCAGCACCAACTCGTCGCCGAGATCGTGCGCGTACGCCTTGGGCAGCAGCCGGTCGTGGTTCCACGCGTTGCAGAAGGCGTACGCCTCGGCGCGGCGGGCCGCCGGCAGCCGGCGGTTGGCCATGGCGCGGGCGTGCAGCACCTCGCCGCGTTCACCGGCCCGCCGGAACTGGATCACCGTGCCCGCCCAGTGACCGACCACCGTCCCGCCCTCGTCCACCTGGTACCGGTCGCCGCGCCCGTCCAGGATCCCGGTGATCATGTCGAGGGAGAGCGCCGACATCTCGCGGTCGCCCAGCTCGGCGTCGGCGTCGCCGTCGGACCGGTCGGCGTCGGGCTTGTCGGGTCCGTCAGGTTCGTCGTCGGTGGGTAGCGGGACCGGCGCCGCGAGCGGGCGTTCGGCCAGCCAGGCGGCCATCCGCCCGGAGTGGTGCCCCGTGCCGTTGCGCGCGTCGAAACTGCCGGCCAGGTCGTTGGCCACCCCGAGCAGCAGAGCGCCGAGCGTGGCGACGTCCAACTCGGTGGCCGTCCGCTCGCCGTACGCGGGCCGGGGCATCGTCCGCCGGCCCAGCCCTGCGTCGGCGGCCAGCCCGCAGAGCAGTGCCCCGGCGGCGGCGAACTCCATGGCCGCGAGATCGTCGGTGGGTCGGTCCAGCCGGGGCAGCTGTTCGGCCAGGATGGCCAGCCCGCGCTCCAGGTGCCCGCCCAGCGCGCAGAACCGCAGGTGTGCGGCGAGGTGCGGGAACGCGGCGCGCTCCCGCCGGTGCCGGCGGTACGCCCGCACGTGAGCCGTCGCCGCCCGTTGCGGCTCACCGGTGCGCAGTGCCGGCAGCAGACCGGCGACCAGGTCCCGCTCGGGCTGGTCGGTGCAGGACCGCGGGTCGCCGTCGGTCTCCTCGAGCTCGGTGACCGCGGCATTCCACTCGCCCCAACCGGCCAGCAGCTCGGCACGCCGGGCCGAGGCGCAGCCCGGGCAGCCGCCGGCCGGGCCGGGCCTTCTCCCGGACCATCGCTCGTACCAGTGCCGGGCGGTGGGCTCGTCGCCCAGATGATCGGCGATTCGGCAGTGCAGCTCCGCGACGGTCGGCGTGTCCGGACCATCGGTGCCGACGCGGTGGGCCAGGTCGTGCAAGAGGGACCGGGTCTGGTCCAGCCCGACCCGTGGGGTGCCGAGCAGCGCCTCCACCGCGTACCGCTGGTAACGCAGCAGCAGCCCGGTCTCCGTCTCGCTGAGCACGTCGGGCCGGTGGTCGGCGGCGGCTCGACAGCGCCGGACCGGCTCCACCAGACGCCACCGCTCCCCGTGCAGCAGGTACGCTTCGATCAACGCGAACCGTGCGTCCATCCCGGACCGGACGTCGCCGGCGGCGTCGGCGCGCTCGGCGAGCCGTTCCAGGGCCACCTGCCGGGCCGGGCCGTCGGGGAGGTCCCGAGCCTCGGCGAGTGCGGCCTCCAGCGCCGGTACGCGGCCCCGCGCGAGCCGCTCACCGGCACCGGTGGGTGGCGTGCCGGCGCGGCTGCCGGTGAACTCGTCCCGGCCGGTCACGACGGCACCGCTCCGGGCAGTCGACGAACCGCCACGGCGAGCTGGCACCCGGTGGAGATGCCACAGTCGAGCAGTTGGTCGAGCTGGTGTGGGGTCACGCCGCGTTCCAGGTCGGTGATCACCTCTCCGTAGACGCGGGCCCGACCGTCGTCGGCGACATGGACGAATGCCTTCGGCCAGAGCCGGTCGTGGTTCCAGGAGTTGCAGAACGCGTACAGGTCGGGCACCCGTTCGATGCCGAAGGTCGGATCGACCATGGTGCGGATCTGGAGCAGCTCACCGTCGCCGCCGACGCGGAGGAACCAGATCAGGTTGTCGTCGAAGCGGCCGACGAGGTCGCCGTCCGGGGTCGGGCCGACGGACCGGCCCCGGGCAGCGAGCACCGCGGCGACCAGTTCACCGGTCAGCGGACGCAGCAAGCCGGGGTGCCCGGCCAACGGATCGTCCGGATCGCCTTCGATCTCCGGCGACGCCATGGGGCATCCCTTCTGAGGCGGATATCACGACCGGCGGTGGGGTTCGTGTTACGACGCGCGGACACGACCCGGAAAAGCGGGGATCTGCCCGGCCCCACCGTTACCGTGACTCTATGGCGGGCCGTACCTCTCAGGCGAGCCGGCGGCGCGGCGCGTCGCCGCGCGGTGGCACCAACAGTCGTGCCCGTCAACCGGCGAAGAAGACCACCCGGGCACCGGTCCGACGTCGCACCACGCCGCCCCGGCCCGGCCCGGCGGTCTACGTCGGTCGTGCGGTGGGTGCACTGTGGATGGGGCTGGCGCACGGAATGGGCTGGGCGGTGCGTGCCGCTGGCCGGCAGGCTGCCTCGGCCCGCGACCTCGACCCGGAGCACCGCCGGGACGGCGCGGGGCTACTCATGTTCGGGCTCGCCCTGCTCAGCGCCGTGGCGCTCTGGCTGTCCGGAGCGGGGCCGGTCGGCGCGCGGCTGGCCGACACGATCCGGCTGTTCCTGGGCGCGATCTCGGTTGTCGTACCGGTGCTGCTGATGATCGGCGCGTGGCGGCTGATGCGTCAGCCGGCCGATCCGGAGCACCGCGGCCGTGGGTTGATCGGCTGGGGTTCGCTGCTGGTGTCGACCGCCGCGTTGCTCCAGATCGGTCAGGACCCGGCCGACCCGCTGGAGCGTGACTTCGCCGGCGGTCTGGTCGGTGCGGGCGTCGGCGGGCTGCTGGAGCGGGCGGTCACCGCCCGGGTGGCGGTGCCGCTGCTCGTCCTGCTGCTGCTCTTCGGCCTGCTCGTGGTGACCGCGACACCGATCAACAAGATCCCGGAGCGGTTGGGCCTGCTCGCCGGTGGGCTGGTCGCCGCGCCGGAGGCGGATGAGGAGGCGGACGAGGTGGCCGCCAAGCCGGCGCGTAAGCGACCGGCGAAGCGGATGCCCCCACCACTGGACCCGGACGACTTCGAGGACCTGGACGGCGCGGACCTCCAGGAGACCATGGTGCTGCCGCGCAAGTCTCCGGCGAAGGTGCCGGCGAGCCGCAAGCCGTCGGTGGAGCCGCCGGAGCACTCGCCCGCCCCGACCCGGGCCGAGCAGCTCGCGCTGACCGGGCTGTCCGGCGACTACACCCTGCCACCGGCCAACATGCTCAGTGCCGGGGCTGCCGCGAAGACCCGCAGCAAGGCCAACGACGAGGTGATCGCCGCGCTGACCGGCGTGTTCGACCAGTTCGACGTGGACGCCGCCGTCACCGGCTTCACCCGCGGCCCGACCGTCACGCGGTACGAGGTGGAGCTGGGGCACGGCGTCAAGGTCGAGCGGATCACCCAGCTGTCCCGCAACATCGCGTACGCGGTGAAGTCACCTGACGTACGGATCCTCAGCCCGATCCCCGGCAAGAGCGCCGTCGGCGTGGAGATCCCGAACACCGACCCGGAGAACGTGGCGCTCGGCGACGTGCTGCGCTCGCGGGCGGCGACCAGCGACCACCACCCGATGGTCGTGGCGCTCGGCAAGGACATCGAGGGCGGCTACGTGGTGGCCAACCTCGCCAAGATGCCGCACATCCTGATCGCCGGAGCCACTGGCGCGGGCAAGTCGAGCTGTCTGAACACCCTGCTGGTGTCCATCCTCACCCGGGCCACCCCGGACGAGGTGCGGCTGCTGCTGATCGACCCGAAGCGGGTCGAGATGACCGGTTACGAGGGCATCCCGCACCTGGTCACCCCGATCGTGACCAACGCGAAGAAGGCGGCCGACTCGCTGGACTGGGTGGTCCGCGAGATGGACATGCGCTACGACGACCTCGCCGCCAACGGGGTCCGGCACATCGACGACTTCAACCGCAAGGTCCGCAACGGCGAGATCAAGGCCCCGCCGGGCAGCGAACGCGAGATGCGTCCGTACCCGTACCTGTTGGTGATTGTGGACGAGTTGGCCGACCTGATGATGGTCGCCCCACGCGACGTGGAGGACTCCGTCGTCCGGATCACCCAGCTGGCCCGGGCCGCCGGCATTCACCTGGTGCTGGCCACCCAGCGCCCCTCGGTCGACGTGGTGACCGGTCTGATCAAGGCCAACGTGCCCTCCCGGCTGGCGTTCGCCACCTCCTCCCTCGCGGACTCCCGGGTCATCCTCGACCAGCCGGGCGCGGAGAAGCTGCTCGGCCGTGGTGACGGGCTCTTCCTGCCGATGGGCGCCTCCAAGCCGGTCCGCATCCAGGGCGCCTGGGTCACCGAGCGCGAGATCGCCGACGTGGTGAAGTTCTGCAAGGACCAGCGTGAGCCGGAGTTCCGCAAGGACGTGCTGGCTCCTGCGCAGGACAACAAGAAGAAGATCGACGAGGACATCGGCGACGACCTGGACCTGTTGGTACAGGCGGTGGAGCTGGTGGTCACCTCGCAGTTCGGCTCGACCTCGATGCTGCAACGCAAGCTGCGGGTCGGTTTCGCCAAGGCGGGCCGCCTGATGGACCTGATGGAGACCCGGGGTGTGGTCGGGCCGTCCGAGGGGTCGAAGGCGCGCGACGTGCTGGTCAAGCCGGACGAGCTGGACGAGGTCCTGACCGGCCTGCGCGGCGACGTGGACTGACCCACGGTCGACCCTGGACACACGACGGGCCCGCCGGATTCCGGCGGGCCCGCGACAGGAGAGTGGTCAGTTGCTGATCAGCGTGCCGATGATCACCAGGCTGATGATCGCGGCGACGAGGCTCGCCGCGGCGGCGTACCAACCCAGCGGCTTGTCGCCGAGCACCGCGCCGACGACGCCCGCGATGATGCCGAGCACGCCGAAGATGACCGGGTTGAGCAGCAGGGCCAGGACGGCGAAGACGAAGCCCACGATGGTGAGGATGCGGGCGGCGTTGCTGCGGGGACGGGCAGTGCTCGGCATGTCGGCCATGTCTTCCTCCGGGTGAGAGCCTGTCGTGACGAATCGATCACTACCCACTGTGGGTGCTCGCCACGCCTGCCGGTGAGGCACCTCAGTGGAAGATCTTGAGACCGATCACGCCGGCGACCACCAGCAGGAGGCAGAGGATCCGGGGCAGGCTCGCCGACTCGCCGAGCGCCAGCATCCCGACCAGCGCGGTGCCGACCGCGCCGATGCCGACCCAGACCGCGTAGCCGGTGCCGACGGGGATGTCGCGGAGCGCGTACGACAGCCCGGCCATGCTGAGCAGCAGGGTCACCACGAACACCACCGACGGGACCAGCCGGCTGAAGCCGGCGGAGCGGTCCAGGGCGATCGCCCAGGCCGTCTCCAACAGTCCCGAGATCACCAGTACGAGCCAGGCCATCGTTCACCTCACCGGAAGCGCCCGGGGCTGCCGCGCCGGGACGAGTCGAGTCTGCACGTCACGCGGGGCGTCTTGGCCTGACCGGGTACGCCCACCACTCGTCCGGAGCGGCCACGAGCATCTGGCCGCCGGTGCCGACGCTAGCACCGACCCCGGCGGCGGGGCGGTGACCGCCACCACGATCCGTTGACCTCTACCTGACTTCAGCTTGCAGTATCGCCATCATGACCATGCTCTACGCCGACCCCGAGGTCGCCACCGCGCTGGACGCCGCCACCACGGTCGACGCCATGCGCGCCGCCCTCCTGGCCGCGTACGAGGGACGTCTGATCGCGCCGCCGCGGGCCGCCGCACCGCTGAGCGGCGGGCGGATGGTGCTCACCGCCGGGCACCTGGTCGGCGAGTGGTACGGCTTCCGCTCCTACGACACCTTCGGTCACCCGCAGGGCGAGCAGGTGGTGGTGCTGCACGACGCCCGAACCGGGGCGGTCCGGGCGGTCGCGGTGGGCGAGGAGTTGGGCTCCCGCCGTACCGGAGGATTGGGGGGCCTCGCGGTCGACGCCCTGGCGCGTCCCGACGCCGCCACCCTCGGGGTGATCGGCTCCGGTCGGCAGGCGTGGACCCAGGTCTGGGCCGCCGCCGCGGTCCGCCCGTTGCGCGAGGTGGTGGTCCACAGCCGCTCCGTGGCTCGCCGGGAGGCCTTCGCCGCCCGGGTCCGTGTCGAACTGGGCGTGCCGGCCCGCGCGGTGACAGATCCGGGCTCGGCCGCCACCGGGCGGGACCTGGTGGTGCTGGCGACCACCAGCCCGACCCCGGTGCTCTGCGCCGCCGACCTCAGCCCCGGCACGCACGTCAACGCGGTCGGTTTCAAGCAGCGTGACCGCAGCGAGTTCGGCACCGACCTGCTGGACACCGCCGACCTGCTGGTCACCGATTCACCGGCCCAGGCGGCGGACTACCAGCCGCCGATGCTCGCGGCCACACCCCCGTACGCCGGGCGGTTGCGCGACCTGGGCGGCATCCTGGCCGGCGCGGTCCCCGGCCGGACCACCGCGGACCAGATCTCCGTCTTCTGTTGCACCGGCCTGGCCGGAACCGAGGTGTTCCTGCTCGACGCGCTGACCCGGGTTGGCGCCGAGGCGCGCTGACGCAACGACGTCCGCCTCCGTGTCGACCGTCGCCGCAGCCCGCGTGCGTGGGCTCACCCGGCCGGCCCGGTACCCTCGGATGGTGTCTGCCACCTCTCCTTCTCCCGCTGACCACGCCGACGGCCGTCGCGTCGCCCTGCTGACCCTGGGCTGTGCCCGCAACGAGGTCGACTCCGAGGAGCTGGCCGCCCGCCTGCACGCCGACGGCTGGCAGGTGACCACCGACGGCGAGGGCGCCGACGTGGTGGTCGTCAACACCTGCGGTTTCGTGGAGAAGGCCAAGCAGGACTCGATCCAGACCCTGCTTGCCGCCGCCGGGACGGGCGCCAAGGTGGTCGCGGCGGGCTGCATGGCCGAGCGGTACGGCCGTGAGTTGGCCGACAGCCTGCCCGAGGCCCAGGCGGTGCTGAGCTTCGACGACTACCCCGACATCGCCGCCCGGCTGAACGCCGTCGTCGCCGGCGAGCAGATCAGCGCGCACACCCCCCGGGACCGGCGCGAGCTGCTGCCGCTGACCCCGGTGCAGCGCCGCGACAGCGGGGTGTCGCTCCCCGGCCACGGCACGGTGACCCGCACCGTCGTCGACACCGACGAGCACACCCCGGCACACCTGCGCCAGGTGCTGCGTCGACGGCTCGACACCGGCCCGGTGGCCTCGCTGAAGCTGGCCAGCGGCTGCGACCGTCGCTGCGCGTTCTGTGCCATCCCGGCCTTCCGGGGGGCCTTCGTCTCGCGTACGCCCGACGAGCTGCTGGCCGAGGCGGAGTGGCTGGCCAAGACCGGCGTACGGGAGCTGGTGCTGGTCAGCGAGAACTCCACCTCGTACGGCAAGGACCTGGGTGACCCGCGCGCCCTGGAGAAGCTGCTGCCGCAGCTCGCCGCGGTGACCGGCATCGTCCGGGTGCGGGCCAGCTACCTCCAGCCGGCCGAGACCCGGCCCGGGCTGGTCGAGGCGATCGCCACCACCCCGGGCGTGGCACCGTACTTCGACCTGTCGTTCCAGCACTCCAGCGAGCCGGTGCTGCGCCGGATGCGGCGTTTCGGCTCCACCGACCGGTTCCTGGAGCTGCTGGCGAGTGCCCGCGCCCTGGCCCCGGAGGCCGGCGCCCGGAGCAACTTCATCGTCGGTTTCCCCGGCGAGACCCGCGGCGACGTCGACGAGCTGGTCCGGTTCCTGACCGAGGCCCGGCTCGACGCGATCGGAATGTTCGACTACAGCGACGAGGACGGCACCGAGGCGGCCGGCCTGCCCGGCAAGGTCTCCGCCGCGACGATCAAGCGGCGCTACGACCGGCTCAGCGCCCTCGCCGACGAGCTCTGCTCGCAGCGGGCCGAGGACCGGCTCGGCTCGACCGTCGAGGTGCTCGTCGACTCGATCTCCGACGGCGTGGTGGAGGGTCGGGCGGCCCACCAGGCGCCGGAGGTGGACGGTTCCACCACCCTCGTCGCCCCGGTCGAGGGCGGGGTCGACCTGGCCGCGCTGCGCCCGGGCGATCTCGTACGCGCAACGGTGACCGGCACCGAAGGGGTGGACCTGCTCGCTGTGCCGGATGAGATGATCTCGGCGGCGCCCGGCGCGGCGCGGTGACGGCGGGCCCGAGCGGAGCGGGGGACCCAGGTGGTGCGGTGCCGGGAACGCCACGGCGGCCCGAGCGGAGTGCGGCGGTGACCGGGGCGACGGAGTCGACGCCGGGCCGGGTGGTGGCCGTGGTGCCCGTCGTCAACGCGGCGAACGCGTTGACCGCCCTGCGGCTGCTGCTGGTGCCGGTCTTCGCCGCCTCGGTGATCATGTCCGGGATGACCCACGCCGGTTGGCGGATGGCGGCCTGCCTGATCTTCGCGGTGGCCTCGGCGACCGACCTGGTGGACGGCTGGATCGCCCGCCGCTTCGGGCTGGTCACCTCGGTGGGCAAGGTGGCCGACCCGATCGCCGACAAGGCGCTGACCGGCGCGGCGCTGGTGCTGCTCTCCTGGTACGACCAACTGCCCTGGTGGGTGACCGCGCTGATTCTCGTTCGCGAGCTCGGCATCACCGGGCTGCGGTTCTGGGTGATCCGGCACGGTGTCATCGCCGCCAGTCGAGGTGGCAAGGTCAAGACCGCGCTCCAGATCCTCGCCATCGCCTGGTACCTCTGGCCGATGCCGGCCGCGCTCGCCGCCGTCGGTCCCTGGATCATGGCCGCCGCCGTCCTGGTCACGGTCGCCACCGGCTTCGACTACGTGGCCCAGGCACTCCGCCTCCGCCGCCCCCGCTGACAGTCCGCGCCCCCGGCTCTCCCACCGCCCCGGCTCTCCCGCCGTTGATCATGAAGTTGTTGTCAGTCGGCGCGGCGTGTCGTGACGCTAACTTCATGATCAACGCGATGTGGGGGTGACGGTTGGGGACCTGCGGGTTGGGCACTTGTTGGTGGGGAAGGACTGGCTTCTGCGACCGGGGCGGGGGGTTGGGTGACCGAGGACGGCGCTGGGGCGGGTGGTTCCGGGGTGAGTGGTGTTGACATGAGCGCTGAGGTGACCGGTGCCGAGGTGGGTTCTGCCGAGGTGGGCAGTGCGGCGGCGGGGGTCGTGCACCGGCTGGCCGAGCGGCACGAAACCCTGGCCACCGTCGAATCGCTCACCGGTGGGTCGCTCGCCGCTTCGATCGTGAACATCGCCGGGGTCAGCGGGGTCTACCGGGGCGGCCTCATTGTCTACGCCACCGAGTTGAAGGCGACGCTGGCTGGCGTACCGGCTGATCTGTTGTCCGACCGGGGGCCGGTGGACCCGGATGTGGCGGTGGCGCTCGCCGAGGGCGGCCGGCGGCGGTGCGGCGCGGACTGGGGGCTGGCCACCACCGGGGTCGCCGGCCCGGAGCCGCAGGACGGAAAACCCGTGGGCCTGGTCTACGTCGCGGTCGCCGGACCGGACGGCAGCGAGGTCCGCCAGCTCGACCTGGGCGGCGGGCGGGACCAGGTCCGAGCGGAGGCGGTGGTGGAGGCGCTGCGGTTGCTGGCCGAGCGGCTGGCCGCCACCACCTCGTGACCGCCAGGGCCGAAACGGTCAGAGCCACCCGAGCCGACGTCGCACGGGCGGTGGCGGGCCGCCCCGACGAACCCGACGGGCGGGGCGGGATGTCGCCCGGGCCCGCAACGGGTACGGTTGCGGGAAGGCTCCGACGTTCGGGGTCGGCGCGGTCCGCCGCAGCCGGCCGCCCAGCGGCGGGCGCGAGGTATCCCTCAGGGGGAGGTGCGATGATCCTGCTACGCCGGGTGATCGGTGACGCACTGCGAGCGCGCCGGCAGGGCCAGCAGCGCACGCTGCGTGAGGTCTCCACCGCCGCCAACGTCAGCCTCGGCTACCTCTCCGAGATCGAGCGCGGGCACAAGGAACCGTCGAGCGAGCTGCTGGCCGCGATCTGTGACGCCCTCGGCGCCCGCCTCTCCGAGCTGCTGCGTGAGGTGAGCGACACCGTGGCGCTCGCCGAGCAGATGCCCGGGGTGCTCGTCTCGATGCCGGACGAGCCGGCCGAAGCCGCAGCCAAGAGCACCAGCCGGGGTGTCCGTCAGGTCACCTCCGACGGCAAGGTCGCTGTCTCGGTCCGCCAGGACTCGCCGCTCAAGGCCACCCTGCGCAGCACCCGGGTCCGCCCCACCGAGCGCGACCGGGACGTGGTCTGCGCGGCCTGAGCCGCCGATTCAGTTGACCGTGGGCGGGCTGGCCCCGGCCGCGTAGGGTTGCTCGCAGGAGCCGCCGGTGCTGTCGACCGCCCGGTACGGATGCCTCATTGGCGTTCGGCTGGGACGATGGAGACCGGCCGGTGACGGTCGGTCGGTCCAGCCGGCCCGGCTGTGGGTGGAGCGACGCTACTGAGGGGATACCGCGGAGATGGCGAACCCGTTCGTCAAGGGTTGGAACTACCTGATGGCACTCTTCGGTGCGAAGATCGACGAGCACGCCGATCCCAAGGTGCAGATCCAGCAGGCCATCGAGGATGCCCAGCGGCAGCACCAGGCGCTGGTTCAGCAGGCCGCCGCGGTGATCGGCAACCAGCGTCAGCTGGAGATGAAGCTGTCCCGGCAGATGACCGAGGTCGAGCGGTTGCAGGGCAACGCCCGCCAGGCCCTGGTCCTCTCCGACCAGGCCCGGGCCAAGGGCGACGAGGCCGAGGCGGTGCGGTTCGAGCAGTCCGCGCAGACACTGGCCAGCCAGCTCGTCTCCGCCGAGCAGGCCACCGAGGACCTGAAGACGCTGCACGACCAGGCGCTGGGCGCCGCCGCCCAGGCCCGCCGAGCGGTCGAGAACAACTCGATGATCCTCCAGCAGAAGCTCGCCGAGCGCACCAAGCTGCTCAGCCAGCTGGAGCAGGCCAAGATGCAGGAGACGGTGGCCCGCTCACTGGAGTCGATGTCGTCGCTGACCGCACCCGCGAACACCCCGTCGCTGGACGAGGTGCGCGACCGCATCGAGCGGCGGTACGCCAACGCGATGGGTCGTGCCGAACTGGCCGGCAACTCCGTCGAGGGCCGTATGTTGGAAATTCAGAAGGCCACCATCGACTCGGCCGGCTCCGCCCGGCTGGAGCAGATCCGGTCCAGCATGGCGGGGGAGCAGCTCGGCGGCACGGCCCAGCGGCCGGCCGTTCCGCAGGCCGAGAAGACCGGCCCGGCCAACGACCCGACGGCCGCCGCCCGGCTGGACGAGCTGCGCGCCAGCATGGCTCGGGAGCGGGGCACCGGCGACCCGACCGCCGCCGGCTGAACGACCGGATCAAGGGGGCACTGTGGCAGACGAACGGACCCGGTACTTCCGGAGGCTGGGTCGGCTTCGCCGGTCGGCCCGACGGTGGAGTGTGCTGGCCGGTGGGCTCGGCGGCGCGGCGGTGGTGCTGACTCCGTACGCCGGCCTTGGTCTGCCCGACGCGGCCTGGGCCGGCGCCGCGGGCAGCGCGGTGGCCCTCGCCGCCTGGCGCTGGATCGACGTGCGCGCCCTGGCCGCCCAGCCGGCGCCCCCAGCGCTCGACCCGGCCGAGGCGGCGGCCCGGTCGCGGGCCCGACTGATCGCCGCTGTCGAGCGGCTGCCGGTCGGCCCGGGTGTGCTGGCCGAGGTGCGCCGGGTCCGCTCCCGGATCGCGCTGCGCGGCACCAGCGCCGGCGAGCAGTGGGCCCGACTGGACCGGGCGGCGCTCACCCTGGCCGGAATGGCCCCCCGACTTACCGGGCTGGCCGAGCCGGCGGTGCTGGAAGCCGCCGCCGCCGACCGCTCGCTGCGGGAGCTGGCCGCTCGGGTGGCCAGTGTCGAACGCGCGCTGCGGCTGGCCCCGGCCGACGCCCGACCACCGCTGGCCGAGGCGCACGCCGCGCTGACCGCTCAACTGGAGGGCGGGGTGGCGGCGTACGAACGGCTGGTGGTCGCCGCCGCCGGCTACCTTGCCGAAGACTCCCGACCGGAGACCGCCCACCCGGCCGCCGACCGGCTCACCGAGGCGACGGACCTGCTGCACGGGGTCGCCGGGGCGCTCGCCGAGCTGCGGGCCGTCGGCACCCCGCTGCGCGCGCCCACCCGCTGACGGACGCACGCCAGGCCACGTCGGCTCCGGGCCGATCACTGTGGTGTCGTCACCAGGACGGGCCCGGTGTACGGCGAGGTGCCAACGACGTTGAACGACCGGATCCGGTAGTGGTACGCGACGCCCCGGGCCAACCCCGTGTTGGTGAAGCCGCGGCCGGTCACCGTGAAGGTGGCCGCCTCCTGCTCGAAGGCCGGGTCGAGTGCCCGCTGCACGATGAACCCGGACCCGGGGCCGCCGGGTGTGCTCGCCTCCCAGGCCAGGATCACCGTCGCGGTGTCCGGCCCCGGTGCGCTGGCGGTGGCGATCACCCCGGTGGGGGTTCCCGGCGCGGGCGGTGAGGTCACCGTGGCGACCGTCGACCACGCCGAGGCGGAGCCCAGGTAGGTGGTGCGCACCCGGTAGTAGTACGTGGTGTCCGGTGCCACTGTCGGGTCCAGGTGGTTGTCCCCGACTCCGATCGCCGTGGTGCCCGGGCCGCTGGTGAACGTCGGGTTGGTGGCCCGTTGCACGTCGATGCCGGTGGCGAACGAGCGGTTCGTCCAGCGCAGCGCCACCCGCAGCGGAGCGGCCGGCGGGAGCGTCGCGACCACACCGCTCGGCGCGGCCAGGTGCACCGAGGCGGGTACCCCGTTCGACCAGGACGAGTAGCTGACCGCGTTCTCCGCCCGGATCCGGTAGTGGTAGGTCACGCCGGGGGTGACTGTCGCGTCGGTGTAGCGGGTGGCGGCGGCCGCGACGGTGATCGTGGTGACCTCGCCGCCGAAGGTCGCGTCGGTGGCCCGTTGCAGCAGGTGACTGGTGGCGGGCGGACGCCCGCCGTTGCTGGTCCAGGCCAGCGCGATCGCGGGTAGCGCGGTGGCCGAGCCGGGCACCGGTGTGGCGGTCAGCCCGGTCGGCGCCTTCGGCGCCACCCGCAACACCAGTGGGCGACTCATCCCGCCGTCGCGGTGGCCGGCGAGCTGACTGTGCCAGCGGTACTCCCAGCCCAGGTTGACCAGTTGGTTGACCACGGTGGCCGGTCGCCCGTCGATCGGACTGATCGGCGTCGACCCGGTCCGCGCTCCGGCCGGACGACAGGGGTCGAGCAGCCGGACGCTGTCCCCCAGCTTGAACGGCAGCACCGGCGCGACCGGGCGCAGCGCCACCACCACATCCTCGCGGGGGTTGACCCGGATGATCCCCTTCCAGCCCAGCTCCGTGCCGTGCGGGAGTCGCAGCGTGCCGTCCCAGCCAACCCGGTTGATCACCTGCACGTCGCAGCCGGGAACGTGCAACGGCTCGGTCTGCCGGACGTTGCCGCTGATCCGCCAGAGCTGCGTGCCGTCGGTGGGGGAGCCCACCGGCACGGCGGGGTCGGTGGTGAAGAGCACCTCGGTGACCGGGTCGGTCGTACCGAGCGGCAACGTCGTCGGGTTCAGCGGCCCGGCGTGGGGGTGCCCGACGCCGAGCCGGCCCGCCGACCGGCCGTGGTCCGGTTCGAAGATCTGCTGCGCGGCCTTCACCGCGATCGGCAGGGTCACCGGCCCGGTGCCGGCCGTCGGCGTGAACGTCACCGTGCGGGCGTGCACCGGCACCGTCGTCTGCGCCGGGGTCCGGGTGCCGAACGCCGGGTCGTACGCCGGCTGCGGGACGATCGGCGGGCGCTGACTGGCCGCGTACGCCAGGGGCAGCCGTTCGCGCAGCCGGTTCAGGTCGTACGGCGGCTCCGGCGTACCGGCGACCCGGAACTGGAGCAGGGTGCGGGTGTTCGGGCCGTACCCCGGTTCGGTCGAAGGCGGGCCGCCCTCGGTGCTGCGATCCGGTGCGTCGGTGTGCTGGTCGTAGCGGCTGTCGAAGCCGGGCAGCGGGGCCGGAGCGTCGTTGTAGAGGATCAGCGTGCTACCCGGCGGCACGGCGGTGAAGTCGACGAGCACATCGGCCCGTTCGCCCGGGGCGAGCAGCAGGGTGTGTCCGTCGACGTTCAGCACCGTCGGGTCGAGCCGGTCGTAGCGGTAGCCGATCGGGTGGTTCGGCAGCACCACCGGCGCCGGCAGGAGACCGGCCTCGTTGCCGATCTGGATGAACTCCGGGCCGGCGGCGCGCGGATCCGGCACACCGCCGTCGCGTCCGTCGGTGGGCCACCCCGCCGGCCGGTCCGACGCCCGCGCGGCTGGCACCATCGGCACCTCACCGGCGTCGGGGTCGGCGAGCGCCCCGTCGGCCGTCCACATCGCCGCGTCGGAGCAGGCGCGGTAGAGCTGAAGGTTGAGGCTGCGGTCCAGGCAGGCGTTGAGGATCCGGAACCGGTACGCCCGCGGCCGTACCTCCAGGTACGGGTAGGCGACGCCGTTGACGAGCGGGGTGTCGCCGTACGCCTCCGGCACCGCCGACGGGTGCGGTACGCCGGGGCTCGACGGCGGCTCGTCCGGCGCGCCCACCGGATCGTGGTACGGGTTCGGCACCCAGCCGTCGGCGTGGGCGTCGGCGGAGGCGGGGTTGCGGGACCAGGGTCCGTAGTCCCACCGGCCGGTGGCGTTGCGTCCGCCGGACCGGTACGGGTTCTGCCGGGGCTGGTAGACGTGCGGGTGCCAGAGGCTTCCCCGGGCGCCCCAGCGTTCCCGGTCCCAGGTCGGGTCCTCGGCGGCGAGCTGGGTGTCGTCCGGAACGAACGTCTTGTCCTCGATCACCAGCGGCACCTGGTCGGCCGGCAGCACCGCGTCGGCGATCAGCTGGTCCTCGGCCGGGTCGGTGAGCAGGTAGAGCGCGAGCTGTCCGCCGTAGACGGTGAGCCGGGCCAGGCCGAGGGTGTTGTCGTGGAACCACAGCAGCCTCCCGCTCTGCTCGTTCGGAAAGTAGAGCGTGGTGGCCCCGGCGCCGGGCGCCGGCATGTCCGGCACGTGGGCCAGGCCGGGCCCGGTCGGGTACGGGGTGATCTCCCCGGCCGGGGTGATCCACTGCCCCGGGTTGCCCGCGCTGGTCCAGCCGGTCTGCGCCCCGGCCAGGTGCAGCACGGCCCGGTTCTGCGGGTACGGCGCCGGGCCGTCCAGTGGGCCCAGGCCGGCCCCCTCGACGGTGTCGTCGACCGGCAGGAACAGCTCGCCGGACCGGCCGGTGGGAAGCTGGTTGATGAACTTCACCCGGACCGGTCGACCCCGACGGGCGCGGATCATCGGCCCGAGGTGCCAGGGCCGCTCCGGAGGCGCCACGGTGTTGTGTCCGGCGGGGTCGGTGCCCAGGTTGAGTTGCCGGTAGCCGCGCAGCCGGGTGACCGGCAGGTCCCGGTGCAGCCGCTGGGCGTACTCCTGCAGGCCGATCTCGTAGTAGTCACAGCCCGGGTAGCTGATGGTGTCCGGGACCGCCACCGGCAGGTGGCTGCCGAGTTCGCCGTGGCCGGGCTGGCCCGGCACGGGCAGTGGGTCGACGAACTTGCGCAGCCCGGTCCCGGCCACCACCTGCCCGTCGGGGTCCCGAGTCGGGCGGGGGCTGTGGGCGAAGTTCGGCACCGGGCCGAAGTAGCGGGGCACGACGGCCGGGTCCAGGCTCGGCGTGACAACGGCCTCCTCGGCGGTACGCGGGGCCGGCACGGACGCCGCCCGGCCGTCGGCGTCGGTGTCGCGGGTGGTCCGCGCGAGGAAGGTGGAGCGGAGTCTGCGGAACATCGCCATGACTCTCCCCGGTTCGGGGCGCGAGGTCCGCCACCCCGGCGTGGGGGACCTCGGCACTCTGCTGACGGTCGGTGAGCGCTCAACCGCAGCATGCGACTCCGGCGGCCGGTTAGGAATTACCCAATCGTCCGTTTCTGCCATGGATCCCGTCTGGCGAGAGCCTGGTCAGCCGGAAGACGAGGGGCGCGGGCGTTCGGGCTGACAGACCGGGCACCAGTAGGTGACCCGTTCGCCGAGCTCCTCCTTGCGGACAGCCGTGCCGCAGCGGCGGCAGGGCTGGGCGCGGCGGCCGTACACGTAGCTGGTCTGCCCCCGGTGCAGTGAGCCGGTGCTGCTCTGCGTCCACCGGCCCCGGTTGGCGGCGAGCAGCCGCTGGGCGAGGGCCACCAGGCCCGGCAGGTCGGGCACTTTCTCGACCGGGGTCCACGGTGACACGCCCCGCAGGAACAGCACCTCGCACTTGTAGAGGTTGCCCACGCCGGCCAGGTTGCGCTGGTCGAGCAGCGCCTCGCCGATGGTCTGCTCCGGGTGGTCGGCGAGCCGACGGACCGCCTCGGCCGGGTCCCAGTCGGCGCCGAGCAGGTCGGGGCCGAGGTGGCCGACCAGGTCGTCCTCGTCGACGGTCGGCACCAGGGTCAGGTCGTGCAGGTGGTAGCCGACCGCGACGGCGCCGGGGCTGCGCAGCACCACCCGGATCAGGTGCGCGGGCCGCCCGCTCCAGCGTTCCCCCGGGGCGTACGCCCGCCAGGCGCCGTCCATCCGCAGGTGGGAGTGCAGGGTCCAGTGCTCCCCGGTCGGGGTGTCGAGCCGCAGCAGCAGGTGCTTGCCCCGGCTGGCCGACTCGCGGACGGTCCAGTCGGTGAGGTCCGTGGTCGCCAGCTGCGGCACCCGGAAGTCACTGCCGGTGATCCGCGCGCCGGCCAGCGCACGCTGCAGTACGCGCGCGGTGTTCCAGACGGTGTCGCCTTCGGGCACCCTGCCATCCTCCCTCTTTCGAGCAAGATTCGCATGTGTCGCTATTTGTACTCAGGTTCCTCATGATCTCCCGACATGCGAAGGTCAGGAGGTTCTGAGGAGAATGCCCATGACGCGACCCTCTTGTCGTATCCCATCCGTCGCCCTCATCGCCACCCTCGCACTCCTGCTCACCGCAGCGCTCCTGCCCGCCGGCGGTTCTGCCCCGGCCGCACCCGGCGGCGCTCCGATCGCTCTCGTCGCCGCCGCGCCCGGCGACGAGCGGTGGAGCGCCGACCTCACCATCGTCGACCGCGACGATGTCAACGTCCGGCGTACCACCGCGGGCCTCCGCCTGCGGGAGGCCCGGTCCAACGAGCGCGGCGCCCGCAGCCCGCACAGCGCGGTCGCCGAGGGGATGCTGCTGACGGCTCCCCGCACCCTCGCCCGGCCGGCCACCCGGGTCCGCGCCGAGGTCGACGCCGCGATTCCGGCCGGGGCGACAGTGGAGGCGCAGGTCCGCGGCTGGCGGGCCGCCGGCTGGACGGAGTGGCGGGCGGCCAGCACCGGCGCGGTCTTCGACCGGCCGGTCAGCAGGGTGCAGACCCGGGTGGTGCTCACCGCCCCCGACGGCGGCGCCACGGCGACGGTACGGGGCGTGCGGCTCACCGCCGACGCGAACGCCGCCGTCTCCGCCGCCACGCCCGGCCGCACCTACCGGGTGTACGCCACCCGCATCGGCCTGGTCGGTGAGCTGACCGCCAACGGCCGTACCGTGCAACCCCGGGACCACTTCGCGGCGCTGCCGTCGCGCAGGGGGCTCTCCCCGTTGAACACCGGCGACTACACCGTGCGGGTCTGCACCACCAGCGGCTCCCGCTGCGAGTACGCCCCGGTCTGGGACGTCGGGCCGTGGAACACCCGCGACGACTACTGGAACCCCTCGTCGGTCCGGGAGAACTGGAAGAACCTGCCGCAGGGCCGGCCCGAGGCGCAGGCCGCCTACCAGTCCGGCTACAACGGCGGACGCGACCAGTTCGGGCGGACCGTGCTCAACCCGGCCGGCATCGACCTGGCCGACGGGACGTTCTGGGACGGGCTGCGGCTGACCACGAACTCCTGGGTGGACGTCGCCTACCTGTGGACCGGAACGGGGCCGCGTGGTGTGGTCGGGGACGGGCCGCTCAACATCCGCACCGGGGCCAGCACGTCGTACGCGACGCGAGGCCTCGCCGCCCGGCTGGCCCACGTGCCGATCCAGTGCTACGTCACCGGTCAGTCGGTCGCCGGCCCCTACCGGACCACCACCCGCTGGAACCGTCTGGCCAGTGGCCAGTACGTCAGCCACGCGTACATCTCCAACGTGTACGGCGGCAGCGTGCCGGTCTGCTGAGCCACGCTCACCCCGTCGGGCGCCCCGTCGATGTCAGGGGCGCTCGTCGGGGCGAGCCGTGCGCACCATGTCCTGGTAGCGCGGGTGGCTGGCACCGTAGACGGCGTAGTTGAGGCGGGCGTGCGTCAGGCTCAGGTCGCCGTTGGGGCCACCCCGGACGGCGTCGGCGTCGGCGTCGGTCTGGCCGTCGTCCGTCCAGAAACAGACGGGGCAGGTCCCCCCGCCGGTTCGGGATGCACAGCAGGGACAGCCCACAGGAACCACATGCTCACCCACCGGAGAAGCATTCCACAGTCGAACATCAGCCCGATACCCGCAGGAGGTCCCCCGGGGAGGCGGCGAGGAGGTCCGCGGCCCGCCCGCCGTTGACCGCGACCGCTACCAGACCGGCCGAGTCGACGTAAGCCACCAGGCCACCGGCCGGGGCGTCGCCGAAGGTGCGCCCGTGCACGGCCGCGAGGGCCGGCGTCGGTCCCGGCGGACCCACCCGGATCGTGGCCGGCAGCCGATCGAGCATCTCGGCCGGCGCGGCAAGTTGGACGTTGCCGAAGTGGTCCACCGTCAGCACCTCGGCGGTGAAGCCCTCGGCGTCGCTGGACACCGTCGGCGTCGGCAGTCGCACCAGCCCGGCGGGGTCGACAGGTGGGCCCGCCTCGGCCAGCGGCGCGCCGAGCGCCAGCCGCGCCGCCGCCGGTGCGAAGACGTCCCGGCCGTGGAACGTGGCGGACACCTGGGCGGCCAGCCAGCGCGGCGCGGTCAGCTCGACCGCGTCGGTCACCCCGCCGAGCGCGGTGGCCGCGTCCAGCAGCAACCCGTTGTCCGGACCGACCAGCAGTCCGCCCGGGGTGGCCAGCGCGACGCCCCGCCGGGCGGTGCCCACACCCGGATCGACCACCGCGACGTGCACTCCCACCGGCAGGTGCGGCACGGTCTGCGCCAGTACGGCAGCACCGCGTCGGACATCCGCCGGCGGCACCAGGTGGGTCACGTCGATCACCCGGGCGGCCGGCGCGATCCGGGCGATGACCCCGTGACAGGCGGCCACGAAGCCGTCGGTGAGGCCGTAGTCGGTGGTGAGCGAGATCCAGGGCACGGCGGACATGCCCGCAGGCTAGTGGAACCCGCGCTGTGCTGGCGGATACGGGACAGCGCAGTGGCCGACCGGCCCCTCCCGCCGCGCGACGACGTTGGGCAGACTGCCCTGGTGACAACTCGGAACCTCCCCGCAGTCGGAATCCTGCTGGTCGCCGTCGCCCTCAGCGCCGGTTGTGGCAGTGACGACGACGGCAGCCCGGCCGCGACCCCGACCGTCTCGTCCGAGGCGGCCCCGACCGGCCCGCCCACGCCCCAGGCCGCACCCAGTGCCGACGACGCGACTGCGCCGCCCGCCGCACAGGGCACGACGCAGCGACGGCCGGCCAGCCCGCCGCCGGTGGTACTGCCCAAGCGCCCGGCCAGTGCGCCCGGCGCGAAGCAGGTCGTCGACGCCTTCCGGGCCGCCGGCCTGAAGGTGCCGCACCCAAAGGACCGCTCGGTCGACTGTGGGCCTGACGGCCTCGGCCTGGGCTGTTCCGAACTGATCGCCACCGACGCCGTAACCGTCTACGTCTTCCCGGACGAGACCAGCGCCAGTGACATCGCGGAGACGTGGGGTGGCCAGTCGTACCGGCGCGGCGCGGTGGTGCTGAACTACCTGGAGGCGAAGACCCCGGCCGCCGACCGCCCCGGCTACGAGAAGGCCCTCGACAGGCTGGGCTGAGCCACCGGCGGGGCCGGAGCGTGTTGTTCTGTTGACTCTGATGTCTGTGAGTCATCACGATGACTCACAGACATCAGGCTCTGCGCGACATTGCCCTCGGCGGCTCCTTGGCCGGCCGGTTGCCCATCGGGCGTCGCTCGGCGGACGTTCGTCCGTGTGGTGCCGAGGGGCGGCCGCGCAGGCCCGGCCCACCGGGGTGGTCCGAGGAGTCGCTGCCCGCCGCGCCGCCGGCGGACGGAAGTGGTGGGTCAGCCGCGCAGGCGCAGGCCGCGGGGGGTGGCCCGGAAGCCGGCGGCGGTCAACGCGTCCCGCAGCGGCGACGAGTGCACCGCCTCGCCGTCGGCCCGCTCCACCGACATCGCGCCCAACGCCCCCGAGTGGACGGCGTCGGCGAGCGCCTTGCCGGCCGCGGCGAGCGCGTCGGTGTCGTCGGTGAAGGAGAGCAGCGTCCGGCCGCCGCGTTCGACGTAGAGGACGAGGTCACCGCCGACCTGCACCACCAGGGCGCCCGCCTTGCGCCCGGCCCGGTGCCCGGTCGCCGGGGTGGCGCCGTCGCCGGAGTCGATCACCCGCTCCGGCCAGGGCAGCGCCGCACCGTACGGATTGGCCGGGTCGGTAGCGGCGAGCACCGTCGCCACCGCGCCCCGACCCCGGGCGCCGTCGGTCGGCTCGGCCAGCGCGCGCAGCCGGTCCACAGCACCGGGTACGGCGAACTGCGCCGCCCCGAGCCCTTCGACGAAGTAACCCCGGCGTGCCGCACCGCGCTCCTCCAACGCCGACAGCACCGGGTAGACCGCCGAGAAGCCGCCGACCACCTGCTCTGCCATCACCGCGCCCCGGGTGACCACCCCGTGCCGCTCCAGCAGCAGGTCGGCGAGCGCGGCTGCCCGCCGGGTCGGGTCGAGGTCCCGATCCGGAAGACGCGACCAGCGACCGGCGACCGTCGGCGGGCCACCCCGGGTCGGCAACGCCACCCGACCGGGCCGCCGGTAACGGGTGCGGGGCGCGGACGGCCGGGAGCGGTGCGCGCCGCCGGCGCCGAGCACCGCGCGCAGCGGGGCCAGGGTGTCGTTGCTGAGATGCCCCGCCCAGACCAGGTCCCAGATCACCGCGGTCAACGCGGCGTCATCGGTCGACCCGACCCGGTCGGCCAGCGGGCGGAAGAAGAGCGCCTGACCGTCGCCGAGCGCGTCGAGCACCGCGTCGTGCAGCGGAGTACGGGTCAACGCCTCGTCGGGCGGCGGGAGCAGCAGCGGTGCGGCGTCCGCGTACGCCAGGGTGACCCAGCCGTCGCCCCCGGAGATCGCGCCCGACCCCGCCCAGAGCACCTCCCCGCTGGCGCACAGCTCGTCCAACTGGGCGGGGGAGTAGTCAGCGACCCGGGCGGGCAGCACCAACCGCTCCAGCGCTGACGCCGGCACCGCGGTGCCCTGCAACTGCTCCACGGTGGCGGCCAGCGCCTCCACACCTCGAGCGGACGAGCCCACCTGCTGCCAGCGCGGCAGGAACGTGGCGAGGGCCCGGGGCGGCACCGGCTCGATCTCCCGGCGCAGCGCCGCCAGCGAGCGGCGACGCAGCATTCGCAGCACCTCGGCGTCGCACCACTGGGCGCCGGCCGAATCCGGGGTGAACTCCCCGGAGACCACCCGCCCGGTGGCTCCGAGCCGACGCAGCGCCTGCTCGACGACGAACACTCCGAGCCCGAACCGGGCCGCGCAGCTGGCCGCGGCGAACGGCCCGTGGGTGCGGGCGTAGCGGGCCACCAGGTCACCGAGCGGATCGGCCACCGGGGCCAGGTACGCCTCGGCCACCCCCATCGGCAGCGCCACACCGAGGGCGTCGCGCAGGCGGGCGGCGTCCTCGACACCCACCCAACGCTGCTCGCCCGCGATCCGGACCCGCAGCACCCGGCGGGTGGCCTCCAGCTCACTGAGCCACGTCTCCGGCACACCCCGCTCGGTCAACTCGGCGTCGCTCAGGTCACCGAGCACCCGCAGCAGCTCGACGACGTCCTCGGCGTCGCGGGGGCGGCGCTGCTCGGTCAGCCACCGCAGTTGCCGGTCGGTCTCGGCGAGCACCGCCGGGTCGAGCAACTCCCGCAGGTCGACGCGGCCGAGCAGTTCGCCGAGGAGCGTGGAGTCGAGGGCGAGGGCAGCGGCGCGGCGCTCGGCCAGCGGGGCGTCACCCTCGTAGAGGAACGCGCCGACGTAGCCGAAGAGCAGCGACCGCGCGAACGGCGACGGCGCGCTGGTCTCCACCTCGACCAGCCGCACCTTGCGGGTGGCCAGATCGCGCATCAACCCGGCCAGCGCCGGCTGGTCGAAGACGTCCTGGAGGCACTCCCGGGCAGCCTCCAGGGTGACCGGGAAGTCCGCGTACTCGCGGGCGACGTCGAGCAGTTGCGCGGCCCGCTGCCGTTGCTGCCAGAGCGGCTGGCGGCGCCGCGGGTCGCGGCGCGGCAGCAGCAGGGACCGGGCGGCGCACTCCCGGAAACGGGCGGCGAACAGGGCGGAGGTGCCGACCGACTCCTCCACGAGTTGGGCGATCTCGTCGGGCTCGAAGACCACCACGTCGGCACCGGGCGGCTCGTCGGCGGTGTCCGGAAGGCGCACCACGATGCCGTCGTCGGAGGGCATCACCTGGGCGTCGACCCCGTACCGCTCGGCCAGCCGGCGGCCCACCGCGAGGGCCCAGGGTCCGTTGACCCGGGCGCCGAGCACGCTGTGCACCGCCAGCCGCCAGTCACCCAGCTCGTCGCGGAACCGCTCGACCACCACCGTGCGGTCGTCCGGCAGCGAGCGGGTGGCCTCCCGCTGCTCGCGCAGGTAGGCCATCAGGTTGGCGGCGGCCCAGTCGTCCAGCCCGCCGTCGCGCAGCGCGGCCACTGCCGCCTCGTCCGTCTGCCGCAGCAGGGTGCGCACCCGGGCGCCGATCGCCCGGCCCAGCTCCACCGGCCGGCCCAACTGGTCGCCCTTCCAGAACGGCATGCGGGCGGCCTGCCCCGGGGCGGGCGAGACCAGCACCCGGTCCGGGGTGATCTCCTCGATCCGCCAGGAGGACGAGCCGAGCAGGAAGACGTCGCCGACCCGGGACTCGTAGACCATCTCCTCGTCCAGCTCGCCGACCCGGGCGGCCCGCTCGGCGCCGGCCAGGAAGACCCCGAACAGACCCCGGTCGGGAATGGTCCCGCCGCTGGTCACCGCGAGGCGTTGCGCGCCCTGACGGCCGGTGAGCAGGTCGGTGGCCCGGTCCCAGACGAGCCGGGGGCGCAGCTCGGCGAACGCCGTGGACGGGTAGCGGCCGGAGAGCATGTCGAGCACGGCGTGCAGCGCCGAGTCGGGCAGCTCGGCGAAGGGCGCGGCCCGGCGCACCAGCACGGCCAGGTCGCCCAGCGCCCACGGCTCCAGCGCCACCATCGCCACGATCTGCTGGGCCAGCACGTCCAACGGGTTGCGCGGGTAGTGCAGCTCCTCGATCGCGCCGACGGTCATCCGCTCGGCGACCACCGCGCAGGAGAGCAGGTCGCCGCGGTGCTTGGGGAAGACCACCCCCCGTGAGACCGCGCCCACCTGATGCCCGGCCCGGCCGACCCGTTGCAGCCCGGCGGCCACGCTCGGCGGCGCCTCGATCTGCACCACCAGGTCGACAGCGCCCATGTCGATGCCGAGCTCCAGGCTGGAGGTGGCCACCACCGCCGGGAGCTGGCCGGACTTGAGCGCTTCCTCGATGTGTTTGCGCTCCTCCCGGGAGACGCTGCCGTGGTGGGCACGGGCGATCACGGGCGCCGCGCCGGTCGCCGCGCCGGTCGCCGCGCCGGACTGGGCCATCACCTCGGCCGGCGGCCGGTTGCGCGACGTGGGTGACTGGCTGCTGGCCGTTCGCACCGGACCGGCGGGGCCACCCCAGCGCTGAGCGCCGGAGGCCGGGTCACCGTCGCTCGCCGGGTCGTCGCCGGCCGGCAACCCCTCCGGTACGCCGATCGCGCCCTCGCCCGACGCGGATGCGGCCACCGCCTCGGCGGCCAGCTCGTTGAGCCGGGCGCAGAGGCGCTCGGCACTGCGCCGGGAGTTGGTGAAGACGATGGTCGAGCGGTGCTGCCCGATGAGGGTGAAGACCCGTTCCTCCACGGCCGGCCAGATCGACGCCCGACGTGGCCCGGGGCCGCCGAGGTCGTCCTCCGGTGGCTGCTCCTGCTCGTCCAGGCGGGTCATGTCCTCCACCGGGACCTCGACGCTGACCTCGATGGTCTTCGGAGTGGCCGGCTGCACCACGTCGACCGGACGGGCGCCGCCGAGGAACTGCGCACAGGCGTCGATCGGTCGGACGGTGGCCGAGAGGCCGATGCGCTGCGCCGGGGCGGGCAGCAGCTCGTCGAGGCGTTCGAGGGAGAGGGCGAGGTGGGCGCCGCGTTTGCTGCCGGCCACCGCGTGCACCTCGTCGACGATCACCGTCTGGACGCCGCGCAGCGAGTCGCGAGCCGCGGAGGTGAGCAGCAGGAACAGCGACTCGGGCGTGGTGATGAGGATGTCCGGCGGGGTGCGGGCGAAGGCGCGTCGCTCGTCGGCGGGCGTGTCGCCGGTGCGCATGCCGACGGTGATGTCGGGCGGTGCGACGCCCAACCGGGTGGCCGCCTGCCGGATGCCGGCCAGCGGGGCGCGCAGGTTGCGCTCCACGTCGACGGCGAGAGCCTTGAGTGGGCTGACGTAGAGCACGCGGCACCGCTGGCGGGCCTCGGCCGGCGCCGGTTCGCTGGCGAGTCGGTCCAGTGACCAGAGGAAGGCCGCGAGCGTCTTGCCCGAGCCGGTGGGTGCCACGACGAGCGCGTTGCGGCCGGCGGCGACCGACCGCCAGGCGCCGGTCTGCGCGGCGGTCGGGGCGGCGAAGGCGTTGTCGAACCAGGCGCGGGTGGCCGGGCCGAATCCGGCCAGCACCGCGCCGGCGTCTGCGTCTGCCGCGGTCACCGGTCCATCGTGCCCCGCGGGTCCGACATCCACGAGCGACCTCACGACGGAATGAACCAGCAAAAGACAAAAAGCGTGGAAGGTGCGCTTAATACGTTAAGTCTCACTTAACTGCTTGCTTCTAAGGAGCAACATAAAGTAACTTCACTCGCAACGCGAACCGGGGTGAGGGGATTTGATGGCCGGCGAGCAGCGCACCGTCGAACCGGGCACCGACGTGCTGATTCGCAAGGTCGACAGCCACCTCGCCGCGCTCCGTGCCGGCCTGCACGGCCCCGAGCTCGAGCTCGCCGAACGACTCGCCCACTGTCTACGCGAAATGGTTCTCTGCACCGCCCAGGCCAGCGCCGCCGACCGGGGTCAGGTCCGCGTGGCAGTGCACTACTTCGTGCTGCGCCGCGAGAGCCGTGGCCGCCTGCTGTCGGTGCGGTCGCTGACCGCCGCCGAGCGGGTGGTCGGCCGGGTCGCCCGCCAACTCGGCCGCCTCGACCTGCTGGCCGAGCTGCGCCGAGACCGTCCCGCACCCGACGACGCGCAGCCCCTCAACAACGCCCTCCTGACCTGACAACCCCGCCCCACCCCCGTCAATCAACAAATCCCCGCCCCCACCCACCCACCCCGCGCTCGCCCCCACCCACCCCACCCCGCGCTCGCCCCCACCCACCCCACCCCGCGCTCGCCCCCACCCACCCCACCCCGCGCTCGCCCGCCCCGCACCAGCACCGCGCCCCGCCCGCGTCTTGCATTCGCGCCCCGCACCTTGCGCCCGCGCCCCCTCGCCCCGCCTGCGCCTCGCCCGCCCGCGCCGCACCCGCACCGCGCCGCACCCGCACCGCCCGCGTCTTGCACTCGCGCCCCCGCCTGCCCGCGCCCCGCACTTTGCGCCCGCGCACCCTCGCCCGTCTGCGCCTGCGCCTCGCCCGCCCGCGCCTTGCGCTCGCGCCCCGCCCGCACCCCGCGCCTTACCTGCACCGCACTGCGCCCCGCCCGCGCCCTGCGCCGCGCCCCCGCCCGCGCCCTGCGCCGCGCCCCCGCCCGCGCCTTGCGCCGCGCCCCGCCTGCGCCCGCCCGTCCACGGTTCTGCCCTGCGCCCGCTCCACCCTGTCGATCATGGAGTTGTGGTGGGTGACAAGTGCCCCGTGAAAGACGAAACCGGGCGCCACAACTCCATGATCGACCGGGATGCGCTGCTCGTTCAGCGCGATCTTGCACTTGCTGTCGCGGCATAGGGGGCATTTGGTGCAACTCGACAGCCGAAACTGCAAGATCGGCGCGAGTGGGGGAGGTTGGCTGGGGCTGGGGCTGGGGCTGGGGCTGGGGCTGGGCGGGCTGGGCCTCGGGCAGGGCTGGGCGTCGGGCTGGGCTGGGCCTCGGGCTGGGCTGGGCGTCGGGCTGGGCTGGGCCTCGGGCAGGGCTGGGCGTCGGGCTGGGCTGGGCCTCGGGCAGGGCTGGGCGTCGGGCTGGGCTGGGGGGTCGGGCTGGGCTGGGGGAGGGCGGGATGGGTGGGGTTGGGGGTGAATTCTGGCAAAACGGCCCGGCGGGGGAGGAACTGGCGTCTGATCGCTGCTAAGGCGCCACCGCTGCCACGGGCGTCGGCCATGTCGATCAGGAGCGCAGGTGCTGGTACTGCTCATCCTCCATCTCGTGGCGGCCCTCGCCGCGCCCCTGCTCGTCCGCTGGTGGGGTCCGCGCGCGTGCTACCCGCTGGCGCTCGCGCCGGCCGCCGCGTTCTGCTGGGCGGTGGCTCGCAGCCCGGCCGTCGCCGACGGTGGGGCGGTGGTCGAGACGTACCCGTGGATCCGGCAGTTGGGCCTCGACATCGCGTTCCGGCTCACCACGCTGTCCTGGCTGATGACGCTGCTGATCGGCGGCGTCGGCGCGCTGGTGCTGGTCTACAGCGCCCGGTATTTCGGTGCCGGCTCCACCGGGTTGGCGCGGTTCGCGGCGGTCCTGGTCGCCTTCGCGGGCGCGATGCTCGTGCTGGTCTTCGCGGACGACCTGCTGCTGCTCTACGTCGGCTGGGAGTTGACCACGATCTTCTCGTACCTGCTGATCGGGCACAGCACCGAACGGCGGTCCAGCCGTTGGGCGGCGGCGCAGGCGTTGACAGTCACCACGCTGGGCGGCCTCGCCATGCTGGTCGGCTTCATCATGCTGGGCGAACACGCCGGCACCTACCGCTGGTCGGAGATCAGCGAGCAGCCTCTGCCCGGCGGCGGGTACCTGGTGGGCGCCGTGCTGCTGATCCTGGCCGGCGCGCTGTCCAAGTCGGCGGTGCTGCCGTTCAGCTCGTGGTTGCCGGTCGCGATGGCGGCACCCACGCCGGTCAGCGCCTATCTGCACGCCGCCGCCATGGTCAAGGCCGGTGTCTATCTTGTCGGGTTGCTCGCGCCGGTGCTCGCCACGGTCGGTCCGTGGCGGCCGGTGGTGCAGGTCGCCGGCGTGGCGACCATGCTGCTCGGCGGGTGGGCCGCGCTGCGTCAGACCGACCTCAAGCTGCTGCTGGCGTACGGGACGGTCAGCCAGCTCGGCCTGCTGGTCGCGGTGACCGGCTCGGGCACCCCCGACGCCGCCCTGGCCGGCACTGCGATGCTGCTGGCGCATGCCCTGTTCAAGGCGGCGCTGTTCCTGGTCGTCGGCATCATCGACCACGGTGCCGGCACCCGTGACCTGCGCGAGCTGTCCGGGGTGCGGCACTGGTCCCGGCCGCTGTTCGTGGTCGCCGTGCTGGCCGCGGCGTCGATGGCCGGGGTGCCGCCGCTGGTCGGCTTCGTGGCCAAGGAGGCGGTGTTCGCGGCGTTCACCGACGAACCGGCGCTCCTCACCGGCCTGGTCGCCGGGACGGTGCTCACCGTCGCGTACAGCGCCCGTTTTCTCTGGGGCGCGTTCGCTGACCGGCCCGGCGTGGAACCGGTCCCGTCGGGGCCGATCGCCGCGTCGCTGCTGGTACCGCCCGCGGTGCTCGCCGGTGTCGGTCTGCTCGCCGGTCCGGCCGCGAGCGTGTTGGACGACCTGCTGCGCCCGTACGCCGATCTGCTCGGCAAGGTCGACGCGCACCTGGCGCTCTGGGCCGGACCGACCCCGGCGCTCGGCCTGTCCGTGCTGGCGCTCGTCGGTGGCGGTCTGCTCTTCGCCGTGCGCGGGCCGCTCGCCCCGGTGCTGGCGCGGCTCCGGTCACCGGTGGGGGGCAACCAGGGGTACGAGTGGGTGGTCGGCCGGTTCGACCGGCTGGCCATCGAGGTCACCAGCGCGACGCAACGGGGATCGCTGCCGCAGTATCTGGGCATCATCCTGGTGACACTGGTGTTGGTGCCGGGTGCGGCGATGCTGTCCGCCAGCCCGTGGCGGGCGCGGATTCCCCTCTGGGACAGCGCGCTGCAACCGGTGGTCGTCGTGGTGATCACGGTGGCGGCGGTGCTGGCGGTCGGCGCCCGTCGCCGGCTGACCGCGATGCTGCTGGTGGGCATGACCGGTTACGGCACGGCGATGTTGTTCGTGCTGCACGGAGCGCCCGATCTGGCACTCACCCAGTTTCTGGTGGAAACCGCGACGATCGCGGTTTTCGTGCTGGTGCTGCGTCGCCTGCCGGAGCGGTTCTCGGCCCGCCCGCTGCGCCGTACCCGTTGGGTCCGTCGGGTGATCGGGGTGGCGGCGGGGGTGGTGGCCGCCGGCTTGGCCCTCACCGCCGTCGGCGCCCGCCGGGCGCCGGACATCTCCGCCGCCTTTCCGGACCTGGCGGTGGTGCACGGGTACGGCCGCAACGTGGTCAACGTGACCCTTGTCGACATCCGGGCCTGGGACACGATGGGCGAGCTGGCGGTGCTGGTGGTGGCCGCGACCGGGGTGGCCAGCCTGATCTTCGAGCGCTCCCGCACCGGGCCGCGGCCGCGCCGGCCCGATGCCGAGCAGGGGGCGGGTGGCCGCGGCCGGCCGGTCTGGCTGCGCGGTGGCCCCACCCTCTACGAGGAGCGTCGCTCGATCGTGTTGGAGGTGGTCATCCGGCTGATCTTCCACACCGTGGTGCTGTTCTCGCTGTTCCTGCTCTTCTCCGGGCACAACGCGCCGGGCGGCGGGTTCGCCGGCGGGCTGGTGGCGGGTCTCGCCCTGGTGGTGCGCTACCTGGCCGGCGGCCGGTACGAGTTGACCGAGGCGGCCCCGATCGGCGCCGGCGCGATTCTCGGCGCCGGGCTGGCTCTGGCGGTGGGCAGTGGGGTGGTGGCGCTGCTGGTCGGCGGGTCGGTGCTGGAGAGCGCGAAGGTCGACCGGACCCTGCCACTGATCGGTGACGCCCATCTGGTCACGTCGCTCTTCTTCGACATCGGCGTGTACCTGGTGGTGATCGGGTTGGTCCTGGACATCCTGCGCAGCCTCGGTGCCGAGGTGGACCGGCACATCGAGGCCACCGGAACGGCCGCCGGCGGGTTGACCGTCGACAAGGGGGACCGGGCGTGAGCGCGAGGAGTGAGTCGGTTTTGCGAGCCCCGCAGTCGCGAACAGGGGTGGCACGGTGACGGCGAGCGGTGCGGGGCCGACGTTGGTGCTGGTGCTGGCCGTCGCGGTGCTGGTCGGGTGCGGGGTGATCCTGTTGTTGGAACGCAGCCTGACCCGGATCCTGCTCGGGGTGATCATGCTCGGCAACGGGGTGAACCTGTTGATCCTGTTGGGCGGGCGGTCGGGTGGGGCGCCGATCGTCGGCACCGGTCCGGTGCAGCGGATGAGCGACCCGCTGCCGCAGGCGATGGTGTTGACCTCCATCGTGATCACGTTCGGGTTCACCGCGTTCCTGCTGGCTGTGGCGTACCGCAGTTGGTATCTGTCCGGCGACGACGAGGTGCCCGACGACCTGGAGGACAGGCAGATCATCCGCCGCGCCGGGCGCAACGAGATGGGTGCGGTCGATCACGGTGGGGAGGGCCCGAACGGCGACCCGGAACAGGTCGATCCCGAGCCGGCCCGCCGACGGTTGCGACGCGGGGACGAGTCGTGATGCGCGCCCTGGTGCCGTTGCCGGTGGTGGTGCCGCTGCTCGGTGCGGCGCTGACCCTGCTGCTGGCCGGGAAGCCCCGGATCCAGCGCACCATCAGTGTGCTGTGCTTGGGCGGCACGCTCGCGGTGGCGGTGGTGCTGCTGGTGCAGGCGTACCGGCACGGGCCGGTGGTGGTGGCGGTCGGGGGGTGGCCGGCGCCGGTCGGCATCGTCCTGGTGGCCGATCAACTGGCCGCGCTGATGGTGGTGGTCTCGTCGGCGGTGACGCTGTGCGTGTTGCTGTACTCGGTGGGCCAGGGCCGCAGCGAGACGAGCGAGAGCACCCCGGTGTCGATCTTCCACCCGACGTACCTGGTGCTCACGGCAGGTGTCACGAACGCGTTCCTGGCCGGTGACCTGTTCAACCTCTTCGTCGGGTTCGAGATCCTGCTGGCCGCCAGTTTCGTGCTGATCACCCTGGGGGGCACCGAGACCCGGATCCGGACCGGGTCGACGTACGTGGTGGTCAGCATCCTCTCTTCGATGATCTTCCTGACGTCGGTGGGTCTGGTGTACGCGGCCACCGGCACGCTCAATCTCGCCCAGCTCGCCCAGCGTCTCGATGCCCTGCCCGACGGTGTCCGACTGGCACTGGAGCTGATGTTGCTACTGGCCTTCGCGATCAAGGCGGCGGTCTTCCCGCTGTCGGCCTGGCTGCCGGACAGCTACCCCACCGCGCCGGCTCCGGTCACGGCCGTCTTCGCGGGTCTGCTCACCAAGGTGGGCGTCTACGCGATCATCCGCACCGAGACGTTGCTGTTTCCGGGTGGGCGTGCCGACATCCTGCTCATGGTCGTCGCCGGGCTGACCATGGTGATCGGCATCCTCGGTGCGGTGGCCCAGTCCGACCTGAAGCGACTCTTCTCGTTCACCCTGGTCAGCCACATCGGCTACATGATCTTCGGGGTGGCGCTGAGCACCGTCGCCGGCCTCTCCGGCGCGATCTTCTACGTGGTGCACCACATCACCATCCAGACCACGCTGTTCCTCGTCGCCGGCCTGGTCGAGGAGCGTGCCGGCAGCACCGACCTGCGTCGTATCGGCGGGCTGGCCCGGGTGGCGCCGCTGCTGGGTGTGCTCTTCTTCATCCCAGCCATGAATCTCGCCGGAGTGCCACCGTTCTCCGGCTTCCTCGGCAAGCTCGGCCTGCTCCAGGCCGGGGTGGCCGCCGGCGGGCCACTGCCCGGGGTGCTGGTCGCGGCCGGCACGCTGACCAGCCTGCTCACCCTGTACGTGGCGTCCCGGGTGTGGAACATCGCCTTCTGGCGCGCGCCCCGGCTGGCCACCGGCGAGCCGGTGACCCAACTGCCGAGGCTGATGGTGGGCGCCACAGTGGCCCTGGTCGCCCTGGGGCTGGCGTTGACAGTGCTGGCCGGTCCGCTCTTCGACGTCACCACCGACGCGGCTTCGGACCTGCGGCTGCGTACCCCGTACGTCCGTGCCGTGCTGCCGGGCGGTGTGCCGTGACCGGCCCCCCGCAGCCGGCTCCCGACGCCCCCCGGCCCGCTCCGGTGGGGCGGGGCCGGCTCGGGCGCTGGCGGGACCAGGCGGTGGCGCTCGGGTGGCTGGTGCTGGTCTGGATCCTGCTCTGGGGTGACATCAACTGGGCCAACCTGGTCGGTGGCCTGTTGGTGGGCGCGGCCGTGCTGGTGTTCTACCCGCTGCCGGCGGTCAGCTTCGGTGGCCGGTTGCGACCGTGGGCGCTGCTGGTGTTCGCTGGCCGGTTCGCCGTCGAGTTGGTCAGCGCGAGCCTGCACATCGCCCGGATCGCCGTGCAGCCCGGCTACCGACCGCGCGGGGCGATCATCGCGGTCCGGTTGCGGGTGGCCACCGACCTGAACCTGGCGCTCACTGCGGAGGCGGTCTCGTTGGTGCCGGGCACGTTGATCCTCGAAGTGGACCGGGATGCCGGCACGCTCTACCTGCACGTCCTGGACACCCACCGGCCGGCCGACCTGGACGTGGCCCGGGAACGCACCCTCACCGTCGAACGACGGATCATCCGCGCGGTCGGCTCCACCAGCGAACTGCGCCGACTCGACGTCACCTCACCCGAGAAGGGAACCCGCCCGTGACCACCTTCCTGGCCGTCGTCCTCACCGCGCTGTTGTCGGTGACGGCGCTGCTCGCGCTGACCCGCCTCTACCGTGGCCCGTCGCTGGTCGACCGGGTGATCGCCGCGGACATGCTGCTGGCCACCATGGTCGCCGCGGTGGGCGCCGAGGCGGCGGTCAACCGGCACGCCACCACGCTGCCGGTGCTGGTGGTGCTCTCCCTGCTCGGCTTCGTGGGCTCGGTGTCGCTGGTCCGCTTCGCCGTCCGGGAGCAGCAGTGATCGCGACGATCGCCGACTGGCTCGGCGCGTTCTGCCTGGTGGGCGGCGCGCTGCTCGCCCTGGCCGCCGCGATCGGCGTACTGCGGTTCCCGGACGCGCTGTCCCGGATGCACGCGGCCACCAAACCGCAGGTGCTCGGGGTGCTCCTGTTGCTGCTGGGCATCGCGTTGCGGCTGCGGTCCCCGGCGGACCTGGGCATGATCCTGCTGGTGGCGGTCTTCCAGCTGTCCACCGCGCCGGTCGCGGCGCAGATGATCGGGCGGGCCGCGTACCGGTCGGGGCGTCTTGACCGGAGCCTGCTCGACACCGATGAGCTGGCCGACCGGTGACCCGACCCGGCCGCCCCGACCCAGCCGCTGGTGTGGTCACCGGGCCGATCGTGCCCCGCGGTTAGCACACACTCCTGTTCGATCTCTAGATGTAGACGTATCTATGCATCGCCTGAACGTCTCTTGCTGCCGTGAATCGACCGTTGTGACGATGTGCGCCTCACAACGGGAGACACAAATTGAAGAGACATTCGCGGGCCCGGGCCCGTGTCGCTGGCGCACTCATCGGTGCGGTGACCCTCGGCCTGCTGGTCGGCGTGCCCCCCGGGCCTGCCGCCGCCGCCCTGCCCGAGGGCGGGATGACGGCTGCCGCACTCAACACCGAGTTCAACTCGTACGGCGACACCGGCGGCAAGTGGACGAGTGGAGACAGCACCGTCTCGATCCCGCTGCCGGACGGCCGTAACGCGTGGCTGTTCTCGGACAGCCTGATCGGCACCGTCAACGCAGACCACACTCTGCCGAAGAACACCCCGATGGTGAACAACTCCATCGTGGTGCAGGACGGATCCGACCTGGTCCAGACACTGCACGGCGGCTCGGCCGCCGCACCCGCCTCGCTCGTCCGTCCGACCGATGGCAGCGCCGACAAGTACTGGGTCGGCGACGGCACGGTCGAGAGTGGCGTGCTACGGGTGGTCTACCAGCGGATGAAGACGACGGGCACCGGGCCGCTGGACTTCGCCCAACTGGACAGCGCCGTGGTCACCTTCGACCTGCCGGCGCTCACCGTGCGAAGCATCGTGGACCGGGGGTACGGCAACAGGGTCGCCTGGGGTTCAGCGGTGCTCGAGGACGGCGCGTTCACCTACATCTACGGAGCCGAAACCGTCGGCCAGATGCGCTTCGCCCACGTCGCCCGGGTACCGGCCGGCGGACTCTCCGGTGCCTGGCAGTTCTGGACCGGCAGCGGCTGGTCCACGGCCCAGGGCGATTCCGCTCGGGTGCTCTCCGGCGTTGGCGCCGGCTTCGGCATCCAGAAGGTGGGCGGCACCTACGTCCTGGTCACCCAGGAGAACAACCTGATCTTCTCGGCCGACTTCGTGGCCTACACCGCCAGCTCGCCCACCGGGCCCTTCGCCGGCCCGTTGCCGTTGTTCACCGCCCCGGAACCGGCCACCATCCCGGGCAGCATGGTGTACGACTCCCGTGTGCACCCGGAGTTGGCGCGCGCCGGGAAGCTGTTGGTGTCGTACAACGTCAACAGTCTCGTCGCGGACGCCGTCTACGGCGACGTGAGCACCTACCGGCCCCGGTTCGTCGAGGTCGACTGGCCCCGGCCCACTCCCGATCCGACCGCGGTGCCCGCCGCGCCCACCGCCCTGACGGCGCAGGCCGACAGTAGCGGCGCCGTCAGCCTGCGCTGGCAGGCGCCCGCCGGCACCGCCTTGACGTACGAGGTCCACCAGCGGGACGTGACGGCGGGGCAGACTCACTTCGCGCGGGTCTCCACCGGGATCACCGGGACCTCCACCGCGCTGAGTGTGTTCTACGAGACCGGCCACGCCTACGAGTTCAGGGTCGCGGCCCGCAACACCGCCGGGGCCGGACCGCTCTCCGCCCCCGCCACGGTGACCGTCACCATCGGAGTTCCCACGACGCCGACCGGTGTGGTGGCGGCCGCCGCCGACGGCGGTGCCATCACGCTCAACTGGAACACCGTTGCGAACGTCTGGCGCTACGAGGTCTACCGGCGCGACATCACCGCCGGCGAGACCGAGGCCAGCCGGCAGTGGGACTCCTCCCCGCAGGACACCACTCTCACGATGAACGGCCTGGAGAACGGCCATCAGTACGCGTTCCAGGTGGTGGCCGTGCACGGCGGCGGCGAGTCGCCACGGTCGGTCGAGGTGACCGCGACAGCGTTCTACAGCAGACCGTCGACGCCCACCGGGCTGACCGCCACCACCCAGACCACCGGCGACATCAAACTCCAGTGGACGCACACCAACAGCACCGACTGGTTCTACGTCTACCAACGCGACGTGACCGCCGGCGAGACGGACTTCACCAGGCTGGAGTGGCCGGTCGACACCTGCTGCACGATGACCGCGGGCGGCCTGGCCAACGGGCACACCTACGAATACAGGGTCACGGCCCTCGGCAAGGGCGGTGAGTCGGCGCAGTCCGGCGTGGCCACGGCGACCGCGCAGCGCCCCCTTCCGGCCACCCCCACCGCCCTGGCCGCGGCCGCGCAGCCGGACGGCAGCATCAAGCTCACCTGGCAGCAGTCGCAGCCCGACGTCTGGTTCCAGGTGTACCAGCGCGACGTCACGGCCGGCGAGGCGGACTTCACCAGGCTGGAGTGGCCGGTCGACACCTGCTGCACGATGACCGCCGGCGGTCTGGTCGACGGGCACACCTACGAGTACAAGGTCAGCGCGCTCGGTGCCGCCGGTGAGTCACCGACGTCCGCCGTCGCCTCCGCGACCGCGGACGTCGCGGCGCCCGCCGCCCCGACCAACCTGCGGGCCACGGCCGGGAACGGCCAGGCGGTGTTGACCTGGGACGGTCTCGCCGACAACTGGCACCTGGTGTACGTGCGGGACGTGACCGCCGGCGAGACGGTGTTCAACCAGCTGGAGTTCCCGGTCACCACCTGCTGCACGATGACGGCCGGTTATCTCACCAACGGCCATCGCTACGAGTTCAAGGTGACCGCCAGCGGGTCGGGCGGGGAGAGCACGGCGAGCAACGTCGTCGCGGTGACGCCGACGGCCCCGCTGCCCGCGGCCCCCAGCGCACTGACCGCGACGGCCCAGGCCGACGGCACCATCAAGCTGGCCTGGACGGCTCCCGGCCCGGATCTCTGGTACCAGGTCTACCAGCGGGACGTCACCGCCGGGGACGCCGCTTTCACCAAGCTCGCCACCCCGGTCACCAGCTGCTGCACGATGACCGCCGGCTACCTCACCAACGGCCACTCGTACGAGTTCAAGATCGCCGCGATCAACTCCGGTGGTGAGGGCCCCACCGGCAACGTGGTGTCCGCGACGAGTAGCCAGCCCCGTCCGGCCGCACCGACCAACCTGCGCGGTCAACCGGCCGGGTCCGGCACCATCGAACTGAACTGGGATGCGCCGGCGTCCGGCCTCTTCTACTGGGTCTACCAGCGCGATGTCACCGCGGGGCAGACGACGTTCACCAAGTCCACGCTGCCCAGCAGCACGACCTCGGCGACCCGGGGCTATCTGGCCGACGGCCATGTCTACGAGTTCAAGGTGACCGGTGAGAGTCAGGGCGGGGAGGGTGTCGCCTCGTCGACCGTCCGGGTCACCGCCGTGGGCGGGGTGCCTCAGGCGCCGGGTGGGCTGACGGCCACCGCCGGCGACGGCAAGGTGATCCTCAACTGGACGGCCAGCCCGACCGGCGGTTCCTGGTACCAGGTCTACCTGCGCAACGCGAGCGCCGGCCAGTCGTGGCAGAAGGTCAGCACTCCGGTCACCACCTGCTGCACCATGACCGCCGGTTACCTCACCAACGGCGATGTCTACGAGTTCAAGGTCACCACCATCAACGGCGCCGGGGAGTCCACGCCGACGTCGGTGGCCAGCGCCAAGCCCCTGCCACCGGTACCGGCCGCGCCGTCCGGTCTGACGGCCACCTCGGGAGATGGGAAGGTCGTCCTGAACTGGACGGCGAGCTCGACCGGCGGCGTCTACTACGACGTCTACCTCCGTGACGCGACCGCGGGACAGTCCTGGCAGAAGGTCGCACTGCCGGCGACCTGCTGCACGATGACCGCGGGGTACCTCACCAACGGTCACCGCTACGAGTTCCGGGTGGCGGCCAGCAACATGGCCGGTCAGTCGGCGACCAGCAACGTCGCGGCGGCGACCCCGCTCCCGCCGTTTCCCCAGGCGCCGTCCGGGCTGACCGCCAGTGCCGGCGACGGCAAGGTGACGCTGCGATGGACGGCCAGCTCCACCGCGAAGGTGTACTACCTCGTGGAGTACCGGGCCTCCGGCGCGGCGAACTGGACCCGGCTCAAGTTGCCGGTCACCCAGTGCTGCACCTTCGTGGCCGGGTACCTCGGCAACGGCACGACCTACGACTTCCGGGTACGGGCCACCAACCAGGCGGGGGACAGTTCTCCGAGCAACACGGCGTCGGCCCGGCCCATGCCGCCGTTCCCGCAGGCGCCGTCCGGGCTGAGTGCGGCGGCCGGGAACGGCAAGGTGACGTTGACGTGGACCAGGAGTTCGACGCCGAACGTCTACTACCTGGTCGAATACAAGACGAGCACCTCGTCGACCTGGACCAGGGTCAAGGTGCCGATCACGTCGTGCTGCACCTTCGTGGCCGGCTACCTGGGCAACGGCACCACGTACAACTTCCGGGTGCGGGCGACGAACATGTCCGGTGACAGCACGCCGAGCAACGTCGCCTCGGCCAAACCCATGCCGCCCGTGCCCACGCGCGTGTCGTCGCTCTCCGCCAGCTCCAACGGGGTCAGCCAGGTGAACCTGAGCTGGACCAGGAGCAGCACCGCCGGGGTGTACTACTGGATGGAGTACCGGACTGCCGGGGATTGGCACTGGATCCGTCTGCCGCTGCCTGCCACGGGCACCTCCGCCGCCCTGAAGTACGGATTCTCGGACGGCGAGTTGCATGAGTTCCGGGTGGTCGCCTTCAACATGTCCGGGGAGAGCGCCGACTCCCCGATCGCCGAGGCGGTCGTCCAACGGTCCGAGTACGCGAGGACCCGCGGTGGAAACGACATCAACGGCAGCAACCTCGTCGCCACCCGGGTGTTGGGGGGCGGGAGTTGGTGTGACCCGGGCTTCGGCTCGCGGGTGTGCTACGGCACCTCCCCGGCAGGAGATCAACCGGCAACCGTCGGAGACTACTTCTTCTACGGTGGGAGCGAGAGTTCGTACCGGTCCCGTCTGCGGTGTGAGGCGTACAAGCGGGCGAACATCCGCTTCGGCTATGGCCGCGTCTCTGCCGACATCAGGGGCCCGGATCTCCCACGGCACGAGGTGATCCACTCCGACGCGTACTCGCGATACCTGTCCGCGGCAAACTTCCTGGCGGACTACGGAGTCCAGTCGGCCTACTCGAGACTGACGACGGGGAACGCCTACGAGGGGAACAGGTTCGAGAAAGAGGCCAATCTCTACTGGGGCGGATACTTCGTCTTCGATACGGCGCGTCGCTACGGCGGTACCTCCGAGTGCAACTGGTTGTACTGACCCAGAACCGACCAGACGGCCGGCCCCGGACGCAGTCCGGGGCCGGCCGCCGGCATCGCGACCATCTCTCAGCGGCCCTTCAGCCGGGATGGATAAAATGGCGGCATGATCGACTCTTCTGCCCAGGAGGGCAGCAGTAGCCAGCCGGGTCGTGCCCGGCATATTCCCGTACCGACGACCCCGGGAGCCCTGAGCGACCCGTGTTGATCGTCGTTGGTCTCCTCTTGATCGTTGTTCTCACTGCCGCCACGGGTTACTTCGTGGCCCAGGAGTTCGGCTACGTCGCCGTGGACCGGGGCAAGCTGCGTCAGCTCGCCGATGACGGCGATCCAGCCGCCGCCCGGGCCCTGACCGTCACCAGCCGGCTCTCCTTCATGCTCTCCGGCGCCCAACTCGGCATCACCGTCACCGCCCTGCTGGTCGGTTACGTCGCCGAGCCGTACCTGGGTGGTGGCCTCGCCGACCTGCTCGGCGTGGCCGGCGTCAGCGAGGCGGTCACTCTGCCGCTCTCGGTGGCGTTGGCCCTGGTCATCGCCACCATCGTGCAGATGGTCCTCGGTGAGCTGGCCCCGAAGAACCTGGCCATCGCGCGGGCCGAGCAACTGGCCCGCGCGCTGAGCCGGTCCACCCTCATCTACCTGGCCATCGCCGGACCGCTGATCCGGCTCTTCGACCGGGCGTCGATCCGGCTGCTCCGCCGGGTCGGCATCGAACCCATCGAGGAGCTGCCCAGCGGCGCCACCCCGGCGGACCTGGAGCAGATCATCGCCGAGTCCCGCGAGGAGGGCAGCCTCGACGCCGAGATGTCCACGCTGCTCGACCGAGGTCTGGACTTCCGTGAGCTGACCGCCGGCGAGGCCATGGTGCCCCGCGTCGACGTGCACACCCTCCGGGCGCACGAGCCGGTGAGCCGGGTGGTCGAGCTGCTCGACACCGGCCACTCCCGCTTCCCGGTACGCGGTGCGGAGGGCGTCGACGACCTGCTCGGCATCGTCGGCATCGCCGACGTGCTCGGCGTACCCCCGGGGGAGCGGGCCACCACCCCGGTGAGCGCGGTGGCCGGGCCGCCGCTGCTCGTACCGGAGACGTTGCCCCTGCCGACCGTGCTCGACCGCCTGCGGTCCGGGCACCGGCAGATGGCGTGCGTGGTCGACGAGTACGGCGGCTTCGCCGGCGTCATCACGCTTGAGGACATCGCCGAGGAGCTGGTCGGCCCGATCCGCGACGAGGACGACCCACCGGAGCGGGCACCGGCCCGACAGGACGACGGGTCCTGGGTGGTGCCGGCCCGCTGGCGGATCGACGAGGTCGCCGACAGCACCGGAATCGCCCTGCCCGAGGCCCCCGAGTACGACACCCTGTCCGGGTTGGTGATGCGGGAGTTGGGCCGGGTGCCCGAGGTCGGTGACCGCTTGGAGATCAGCCTGCAACCCGAGGGCGCGGACGGCGAGGTCAACGAGGCGGAGCCCCGGGCGCTGGTCGAGGTGCTGGCCGTGGACCGGCACGTGGCCGACTCGGTGCGGTTGCAGCTGACCAAGCCCGAGGTGACCGCATGAGCCCCGGGATCGCACTGTTCAGTTCGGTGATCCTGCTGGCGCTGAACGGGTTCTTCGTGGCCGCCGAGTTCGCCCTGGTGGCCAGCAAGCGCTACCGCCTGGAGCAGGCGGCGGCGAACGGTGGCCGGGCGGCACGGGCCGCCTTGGACGGCGTCCGTGAGCTGTCGCTGATGCTGGCCGGCGCACAGCTCGGCATCACGCTGTGCACCCTGGGTCTCGGCGCGCTGGCCGAGCCGGCGATCGAGCACCTACTCAGCCCCCTGCTGCACGGGGTGGGCCTGCCGGACGCTGCCAGTCACCTGATCGCCCTGATCTTCGCCCTCGGGGTGGTGACCTTCCTGCACCTGGTGGTGGGGGAGATGGCACCGAAGTCGTGGGCGATCACCGACGCGGAGCGCTCGGCGACGCTGCTCGCGTTGCCGTTCCGCGCCTTCGCCCGGGTTTCCCGACCGGTGCTCTCCGCGCTCAACGCCCTGGCCAACGCGATCCTGCGGCTGTTCGGCGTCAATCAGCAGGACCAGCTCGCCCAGGTGCACGGCCCGGACGAGCTGCGGATCCTGCTGGAGCAGTCCCGAGAGCACGGGCTGCTCGGCGCCGAGCAGCACCAACTGCTGACCAGCATGCTGGAGTTGCAGGGCACGTCGGTGGCGCAGGTGATGGAACCGTTCTCGACCATGGTCACCGTCCGCCGCGACGACCCGGCCGAGCGGATCGAGGAGGTCAGTCGGGACAGCGGCCGATCCCGGCTCGCGGTGCTCGACGAGGCGGGCGACGTGTGCGGGCTCGTGCACGTCCGGGAGGCGGTACGGGTGGTCACCACCGGCCGGGCTGCCACCGCCGGGGAGCTGATGACCCCCGCGTTCACCCTGCCCGCGACGTCCTCGGTCACCGAGGCGGTGGCGGCGATGCGGGCCCGGCAGTCACAGCTCGCGCTGGTCCGCAACGGCGGCGGCCCGGCCCGGCCGATCGGTTTCGTGGCCCTGGAAGACCTCCTGGAGGAGGTCATCGGGGAGTTCGACGACGAGACCGACACGGTGCCGCGCGGACGTCGACTGCGGTGACCCCTACGACCCGGCCGCGCCGAGGCGGCGCGGCCGGGCCGGCGCGGCACGCGTGAGGTCACTCCGACCGGGTAGGCGCGCCGGGGGGCCGACACGGCCCCGTCCCGGGAGGGGGCGTGCGGTGCGGCTGACGGGAGTGTCCCCGGAGTCCGGTGGGACCGGGCTCTCCGTGCAGACCACGCTGCCCAACCCGAGTACCCGACCGGGCCTGCGCCTGCCCGGTCGGGTGACCCTCGCGGCCGGCCCGGAGAACGTGCTGGTGCGGCACATCCGGCTCGGCCTGGTCACCACCGTCGAGCCGGACGACCCCGCCGGGGCGCGCCGCCTCATGCAGTTCCATCAGGTGCCGATCGCCGGCCGGTTCGTCGTACCGGCCGGTCGGCGGCGGGCTGTCGATTTCGCGTTCCCGCTGCCGTGGGAGACCCCGCTGACCACCTTCGGCGGGGTGCCGCTGTTGAGCCTGCGGATGGGTCTGCGGACCGAGGTGTCCCTCGACCCCGACCTCGACCAGGGGGCCATGGTGCCGGTCTTCGTGCACCCGATCCCGACCCAGCAGCACGTGCTGGCGGCGCTGGACACACTGGGCTTCATGATCCGTCAAGCCGGCCTGGTCGAGGGCGGGCTGCCGGGGGTGGAGCACACCCTGCCATTGCACCAGCGGTGGGGCTTCTGGGTGGGTCCCCTCTACGCCGGCCCGATCACCGAGATGGAGGTGATCTTCGTGACCAACTCGGCGGGCCTGGAGGCGATCCTCTGGATGGATCGCAAGCTGGCCCTGGCCGGTATCACCCACCAGAGCATCAGCCGGTTCCGGATCTGGCACGAGGACGCAGACCGGCGGGACTGGGTCGCCACCGTGGACGGCTGGATCCGCCAGGCCATCAACCGGCACGCCGAAGCCGCCGCACACGCCGACTGGTCCGCGCAGATCACGCATTCGGCCCACGTCAGCCGCCACCCCGACGAGCCGATCCGCCCGGGTTACGGCCTGGGCGGCACCGCCGGCGGTGCCGGCGTAGGAGGCGGCGGCTCCGGCGGCGGCGACGGCACCTGACCCCCCGCCCCGCCCCGCCCCGCCTCGCCCCGCGCCCCGCCCCGCCTCGCCTCGCCTCGCGCCCCGCCCCGGGCCGCCCTCCCGCCCCGGGCCGCCCTCCCGCCCCGGGCCGCCCTCCCGCCCGTCGATCATGGAGTCGTGGTGGGAGGAAGGTCCCGTTTCGCGCCTTTGATGAGGCACCACAACTCCATGATCGACGGCTTTCCTAGGGCGCGACGTTACTGACCTCCGCGATCTTGCACTTTCTGTGCCGACAAATCTGCTCAGAGCACGCAATTCGACAACCGAAAGTGCAAGATCGCGGACGGACGGGCGGGCGAGCGGGCGAGCGGGCGAGGCGGGCGGGGCGTGGGGGTTAGCCGGCGGTGGCGGTGGCCAGCTTGAGGCTGAAGGCCAGGAACAGGGCTGCCACGGCGGTGGTGCCACCGGCCGCCAGGCGGCGGCGTTGGCGGAACTGGGCGGCCAGAAAGGTGCCCGCGAAGATCAACGCGGTCAGGTAGAGCGCGCTGGTCACCTGCGCGATCAGCCCGAGCAGCAGGAACGACAGCGCCGGCCACGCGTAACCGGGGTCGACGAACTGGATGAAGAACGAGATGAAGAACAGGATCGCCTTCGGGTTCAGCAGGCTGATCACCAGCGCCTTGCGGAACGGGCTACGCATCGCCGCCGGCTCCGCGGCGTCGATGAGCCGCGGCGTTCTCGGGTCGTTGCGGTCGCGCCAGCGCCGTACCGCGCCGAGCAACATGGTCACCCCGACATAACCGAGGTACGCGGCACCGGCGTACTTGATCACCAAGAACAGCGGCGGGTACGCCTTGAGCAGCGACGCCACCCCGGCGGCGGAGAGGAACATCAGCACCCCGTCGCCGACGAACACTCCGGCGGCGGCCCGGTAGCCGACCGCGACGCCCCGTTTGGCCGCGGTGGAAAGCACGAAGAGTGAGTTCGGCCCGGGCAGCAGGATGATGGCCACGGTGCCCAGCACGTACGTCCAGATGTCGGTGATCCCCAGCACGCCCGCCATCATCACGCCACCGGTGCCGTTCGCAGAAGTCTTTCTCGCAGCCTGGCCTGTGCCTTCGGCCACTCGTCGACGGTCATCGCGTACTGCACGGTGTCGCGCCAGGAGCCGTCCGGGCGTTGCCGGTGCATCCGAAGCACTCCCTCCTGGGTCGCGCCGAGCCGTTCGATGGCCGTCTGCGAGCGAGCGTTGCGGATGTCGGTGTGCCAGGTGACCCGTACCGCGCCCAGGTCGTCGAAGGCCCGGCGCAGCAGCAGCAGCTTCGCCTCGGTGTTGATCCCGGTACGCCACCAGGGCCGCCCGAGGAAGGTGTGCCCGATCGCCACCGCCCGCCGCTGCGGGTCGATCTCGTAGTACGAGGTGCTGCCCACCACCGCGCCGGTTGCCGCGCACCGCTGTACCCAGGCCACCCGCTCGCCCCGGTGCTGAGCGGCCAGGGCGGTGCCGATCACCTCGGCGGTTTCGGCGGGGGTGGTGGGCGGCGCGACGCTGAGGTGCCGCCACACGTCGGCGTCGGTGGTGGCGGCGTGCAGCTCGTCGGCCTGCGCCAGCTCCAGCGGCTCCAGCCGAACGTGTTCGCCGTGCAGCGGCACCGGGTCGTGCCAGGGCGTGCGGGGCGTGCGTAGGTACGCCGGCAGGGGCGCGGTGACGCCGGCGTCCGGCTCGGGTGCCCCGGCGGTCAGTCGCAGCGGCAGCACGCCGGCCCAGTGCGGCAGGTCCAGGTCGGCCTCGTCCTCGCGGACCCCGCCGGTGCGGGCCCGGACGGACACCTCGCGCAGTGGCAGCGCCAGTACGGCGGTCTCGGCCAACTCGCGGCGGCTGGGCGGACGAGTGGCGGTGCTACGTCCGGCGCCGACCTTCTCGACCAGCGCGGTGAGCATGGCCAGCTTCTCCCGCTCGTCGGTGACCAGTCGGGCCGTGCCGTGCGCGACGACCGAGCGGTAGTTGGCGCTGTGGTGGAACTGGGAGCGGGCGTAGATCAGCCCGTCGAGAATGGTCACCGCGACGCAGACCGGCAACCCGTCGTCGCCCCGGGCGGCGAGCAGCGGCCGACTGCCGGTGGAGCCGTGCAGGTAGAGCGTGTCGCCGATGCGGACGTGCAGGGTGGGCAGCACCCGTGGTTGGCCGTCGACGGTGAAGCTGAGCGCGCAGTCGTACGCCTCGTCGAGCACGGCGTGGGCGGCGGCCTGGTCGTAGCTCATCTTGTCGCGGGAGCGGTGGGGTGTGGTCCGGGCGGTGGGTGGATACATGCGCTCGCCCCTTTGTTCTAGTACAATCCTTTATTTGTGTCAGCACAGTATCAGCTCACCGGTACGACAGCCGTCGAGATTTCGGCCAGCATCGAGTCGGGCATCCGGACCGGCGCACTGTCGCCGGGAGCCGCCCTGCCGCCCGTGCGGGCGCTCGCCACCGAGTTGGGGGTCAGTCCGGCCACCGTCGCCCGCGCCTACCGGGAGCTACGCCAACGCGGCCTGCTGGCCACCGCTGGTCGGCACGGCACCCGGGTGCGTCCCCGCCCGCCGGTGGCCGCCCGTCGCTCCGCACTGCGCACCCCACCGCTGCCCGGCGTCCGAGACCTGTCCCGCGGGGAACCTGACCCCCGTCTGCTGCCGCCGCTGGGCCCGCACCTGGCGGCGCTCGCCACCGAGAACGGCCCGACAGTCGGCTACTCCGATGCCGGAGTCCTGCCCGAACTGGCCGAGACGGCCCGCGCCCGGCTGCGTGCCGACGGCGTACCGGCCGGGGAGTTGACCCTCACCGGCGGTGCGCTGGACGGCATCGAGCGGTTGCTCGGCGCCCACCTGCGTCCCGGCGACGCGGTGGCGGTCGAGGACCCGGGCTGGGCCAACCTGCTCGACCTCGTCGCCGCGCTGGGCCTGCGCCCGATCGGCGTACCGGTGGACGACGAGGGGCCGCTGGTCGCCGGGGTGGCCGCGGCGCTCGCCGCCGGAGCGCGGGCGCTGATCGTCACCAGCCGGGCACAGAATCCGACCGGTGCCGCCGTCTCCGCGGCCCGCGCCGAGGCGCTGCGGACGCTACTCGCCGGCCGACGGGACCTGCTGGTGATCGAGGACGACCACGCGGCCGAACTGGCCCTCGTACCCCTGCATCCGCTCGCCGGTGCGACGGCGAGTTGGGCCTTCCTCCGCTCGGTGAGCAAGCCCTTCGGCCCGGACCTGCGGCTGGCGGTGCTGGTCGGCGACGAGACGACCGTGGCCCGGGTGAGCGGCCGTACCCGGGTCGGTGCCGGCTGGGTCTCCACCGTGCTGCAACGTCTGGTGCTCGCTCTCTGGCGGGACCCGGCGGTCACCGAGTTGGTGCGGCGGGCGGCGCAGAGCTACGAGCAGCGCCGCGCAGGGCTGCTCGCCGCGCTGGCCGAACACGGCCTGGCCGCACACGGCCGCAGCGGCATCAACGTCTGGTTGCCGGTCGCGGACGAGACCAGCACCGTGACAGCGCTCCGCGACGCCGGCTGGGCGGTGGGCCCCGGCGCGCTCTACCGGATCGCCGCCCCGCCGGCCCTGCGCATCACCGTCAGCTCCCTGGACGCTGCCGACCTGGCCCCGCTGACAGCCGCCCTGGCCCACGCCGAAAACCCACCCCCCACCCAGGGCTTCCCCACCTGACAACCCCGCCCCCCGCCCCGCCCGCCCACCCCCGCGATCTTGCAGTTTTGGTTGTCGAAATGTCCGGCGTGTGGACATTGGTCTGCGCAGAAAGTGCAAGATCGCGGGGATTCGGGACGGCGGGGACGGGTATGCGGGCGCCCGGAGGTGGGGGACATGGCTTCTGGTGGGGCTCGTAAGGGGATCTGGATCGCCATTGCGGTGGCGATCATCATCATCGTGATCGTGCTGATCGCGATCGCGTCCGGCGGCGACGGCGGCGGGAACGGGTACTGACGCGTTGGGGCCGGGGCGCCGGGGGCGTTTCCGGCGGTGAGCATCGAACGGGTATATAACAGTCGGCATGGCCGAGCAGACCGGGAGCGCTCCGGGCGCCCAGCGGTTCATCCCGCCCGACGCCGACACCATTGACGACCTGCGCACCGCCGCGGGCGGCTGTCGGGGCTGCGAGCTGTACCGGGACGCCTCGCAGACGGTCTTCGGCCGGGGCGACGAGAGCGCCCGCGTGGTGCTCGTCGGCGAGCAGCCCGGCGACATGGAGGACCAGAAGGGGCTGCCCTTCGTCGGCCCGGCCGGTCGCCTGCTGCGCCGCGCGGTCGATGACGCCGGGCTGGACCCGGGTCACCTTTACTTGACAAATGCCGTAAAGCATTTTCGTTTTGAGCTGCGCGGCAAGCGGCGGATCCACCAGACCCCGGACCAGACGCACATCACGGCCTGCCGCCCCTGGTTGGTCGCCGAGTTCGCCCGGCTGCGTCCGGAGGTCGTGGTGGTGCTCGGCGCGACCGCCGCCAAGGCGCTGCTGGGCCCGTCCTTCCGGGTCACCCGGCAGCGGGGCGAGCTGCTGCCCTGGCCGGAGTCGGCCCAGCACCCCGCGGACTTCGAGCAGGTGCCGGTGGACAACGCCGGAAAGCGGGCCGACGCGCCACCGGCTCGGTTGCTGGCCACCATCCACCCGTCCGCCGTCCTGCGGGCCGACGACCAGGACAAGGCGTACGAGGGGCTGGTCGCCGACCTCACCGTGGTCACCCGCGCCCTGCCTGCCTAGCCGGCGACCTGGGCTCACCGTGGCCCGAGCCGGCGACCTGAGCTCACCGTGGGCCGAGCCGGCGACCTGGGCTCACCGTGGCCCACGGACGGCCCACCACGGCTAACGCCGGCGACTGCAGCCGCCCCGGCCTGAGCCGGCGGAAATTGCCGCCCGGGTCGCGCGCCGAGGCGATACCCGCCGGAAACGGCGATGCGTGAGCCGCGTAACAGATCCTCTGCAGACTCATGCGAGTCGATCTTGTAGGGGAGGCCGTTATGAGCGATCAGACGCAGTCGATGGTCAGCCGGCGTGGGTTCCTGCGTACGGTTGGAATCAGCGGTGGTGCCGGAGCGATGCTCGCCACGATGGGTGCCATGGGGCTGGCCCCCAGCGCGGCGGCCTCGGTCACCCCGGCATTCCGGCCGCCGGAACCCTCCGACTTCACTCTCAGCGGGCGGTCGGGCGCCAGCGTGGTCGTGCTCGGCGGCGGCATCGCCGGGCTCACCACGGCGTACGAGTTGGGCAAGGCCGGCTATCACTGCACCGTCCTGGAGGCGCGGCACCGCGTCGGTGGGCGGAACCTGACCATTCGGGGCGGCGACGTCGAGACCGACCTCGACGGACGCACCCAGCGGGCCGGCTTCTCCGACGGGGTCTACTTCAACGCCGGGCCGGGCCGCATCGCACAGTGGATGGTCACGATGGACTACTGCCGGGAACTCGGCGTACCCATCGAGGTCTTCACGAACCAGAACGCCGACGCCTGGATCTACAACGAGTCCGCCGGGATGACCGAGCCGGTCCGGTACCGCACCGCCAAGGCCGACGTGTACGGCTACGTCTCGGAACTGCTCGCCAAGGCCACCGACCAGGGCGCGCTGGACGCCCGGCTCACCACCGAGGACCGTGACCGGCTGCTGTCGTTCCTGCAGAGCTTCGGCGCGATCGGCGGACGGACCAATGACTGGGCGTACACCGGAACCAACCGTCGCGGCTTCTCCGCGTATCCCGGTGCGGGTAACGACGTGGGGAGTCCGCTCGGTGCGCCGCCGGCGCTCGCCGACGTGTTCGCCAGCAAGATCGGCCGGTACTTCTCCTTCGAGTTCGGTTACGACCAGGCCATGCTGATGTTCCAGCCGGTTGGCGGGATGGACCAGATCCCCCGGGCCCTGGCGCGCGCGGTGGGCCCGCACCGGATCCGACTCAACGCCGAGGTCACCGGGGTGACCGACCGGGGCAGCCGGGTCGAGGTGACCTATCGGCAGGGCGGCCGGCAGTCGCAGGTCACCGCCGACTACTGCGTGGCGGCCCTACCGCCGCACCTGATGGCCCGGGTGCCGCACAATCTCGGCACGGCGGTGACCGCGGCCCTGGCCGATTTTCCGGTCACCGCCTCCGGGAAGATCGGCCTGGAATACCGCAGCCGCTGGTGGGAGACCGATCAGCGGATCTACGGCGGCATCACCGAGACCGACCTGGACCTGTCGCACATCTGGTACCCGTCCTACGGCTTCCACGGCAAGCGCGGCCTGCTGGTCGGCTACTACAACACCGGGGCGAACGCCAGGGCGTACAGCGGGCTCACGCCGGAGCAGCGCAGCGAGCGCGCGATCAGCCAGGGTGTGAAGATCCACGGTGACAAGTACCGCAGTGAGCTGGTCACCTCGTACTCCCATGCCTGGGACCGGACCCGCTACATCGAGGGCGCCTGGACGTCGCCCCGGTACGGCACGGCCGGCTACAACCTGCTGCTCCAGCCGGCCGGGCGGGTCTACTTCGCCGGGGACTGGCTCAGCCACGAGGTGGCCTGGCAGCACGGCGCGTTCGTCGCGGCGCGTTCGGCGGTCTCCGCACTGCACCAGCGGGTGATGGCGGGCTGACCGAGCTGTCCAGATCTTGGACAGTTTCCGTCAGCGGACGACGGAGACTGTCCACGATCGACGGTGTGTCGCGGATCGAGCGGCTGGGTAACCGGTGTCGATGGACGTTGACAACGGGGAGCGTCGGGTGGGTGTGGCCGCCGGGCACCGCGGGAGAGGGAAGCGGTTCTTCGAGCGGGCACCCGGCTTGCAGCTTCTGGCCGTCTACTGGGTGCCGGTGACGGTGCTCGTCGGGCTGCCGGTGCGTTGGCTCTTCGACCGGCAGGAGCCGCTGGTCGAGGCCGTGCTGAACGGTGCCCTGAACGCCGTCTGGATCGGCCCCGCCATCTATCTCGGTCGGCGAGGCGCGGGCGAGCAGGCCGCCCGGCGCGATCCCGAGGGGTACGCGCTGCGCCAGGCAGTGCACACCAGCACCGTGCCCGCGGACGAGGCCACCCGGGCCACACTGCCCCGCTATCTTGCCGAGCAGCGGCGGGCCACCTGGGCGGCGCTGCTGGCCATCCTGGGCATCTGCCTCGGGCTGGTCCTGCTCGCTCTGCTCACCGCCGACAACGAGGGCTTCGCGGTGATCTTCGGCGTGGTCGCCGCTGTCAGTGTGACCGTCGCCGCCCGCACCCTGACCCGGATCCGTCGGCTGGCATCCCTGCTGGCCGCGCCCAACCCACCGGAGACACCAGGATCGCGCGGGTAGAGCGGCTCAGCCGCCCGCCGTGATCTTGCTGAACACGTCCTTGGCGGCGATCAGGCCATCGCGCACCAGATAGAGATCGACTCCGCGGAGCACGGTCCCGTCCTCCGCCGGCGGCCAGCTCCACTCGCACCAGACCCGGTCGCCGGCCGATCGGACCGCTCCGAGGGCCGGCCCAGGGCCGAGCTGGTCGGCGAAGGCGCGGCACACGGCATCTCGGCCGCGCAGGGTCACCGCCGGCCCGTCCCAGGCGCTCGGGCTGTAGCTCACGTCCCCGGCGAGGCAGGCCGACACCGCAGCCAGATCGCCTCGGTGCCACGCCGCGTTGAACCGCTCGACCACCACCATCCCGGCATCGCTCACCCGGGCACCATAGGCGTGGGGGCGCGCCGGTCGCGACCCCGTTGCGGCGACATCCACTGCCGCTGGTAGATGTGGGTGCGCGAAGATGAGCCACCCCTTCCGACAGGAGCGTCGATGGCGACCGACCTGACCGCGCCGCGTACCGTCGCCCGACCCGACGTGGCGTCCATCCAGCGGCGTACCCTGCGGCTGCTCTTCACCACCCAGATCATCGGCGGGATCGGCGTGACCATCGGCATCGCCGTGGGCGCGCTGCTCGCGGCACGGATCGCCGGGACGGCGGTGGCCGGTGTCGCGCAGAGCGCCGGGGTGGTCGGTGCCGCGCTGCTCGCCGTCCCGGTCACCCGGATCATGTCGCGGCACGGCCGCCGGCCGGGCCTGGTGCTGGCGTACTCGGTCGGCGCCGTCGGCGGCCTGCTGGTGGTGCTGGCCGCTGCCACCCGCTGGGTGCCGCTGCTCTTCCTCGGCATGCTGCTCTTCGGCGGGGGCACCGCGGCGAACCTCCAGGCCCGCTACACGGCCGTGGACCTCGCCGAGCCGGTCCGCCGGGGGCGGCAGCTCTCCCTGATCGTCTGGGCCACCACCATCGGTGCGGTGGCCGCGCCGAACTTCGCCGCGCTGGCCGACCGCGTCACCACCGGGTGGGGGTTGCCCCCGTTGGCCGGCCCGTTCGCGTTCAGCGCGGCCGCTTTCGTGCTGGCTGCCGTCGTACTCCTCGGGTTGCTCCGGCCCGACCCGCTGCTCACGGCGCGGCGGCTCGCGGCGGCCGACGCACCGACCGCCGACCTGCCGCCGGCCGCCGACGCGACGGCGACCGCTGTGGCGGCCGAGGCGCCGGCGGCGGGTGGCGGCGCGACGCCGGCCGCCGTGCCGGTCAAGGCGCGCGTGCCGCGCGGCGCCGGGATGCGTGCCGCCTGGTCGGTGGTACGCGGACAGCCCGCCGCCCGACTCGGCATCGCCGCCGTGGCGGTGGGTCACCTGGTGATGGTGGCGGTGATGGCGATGACTCCGGTCCGGCTCGGTGAGTCGCACGCCGACGCCGACGTGTTGCGGCTGGTCGGGATCGTGCTGAGCCTGCACATCGCCGGCATGTACGCGTTCTCCCCGGTGGTGGGTTGGCTCACCGACCGGCTCGGTCGACGGGCGGTGATCCTCGGTGGGGTCGTGCTGCTGCTGGCGGCCTGCGCGGTCGCCGGCACCGCCGGGCACCACACGCCTCGGCTCTCGGTCGGCCTGGTTCTGCTCGGGTTGGGCTGGTCGGGGACGATGGTGGCCGGCTCGACCCTGCTGTCCGAGTCGGTGGCGGCGGCGGTGCGGCCGAGCGTCCAGGGGCTGTCCGACCTGATCATGGGGTTGGCCGGGGCCGGGGCCGCCGTGCTCAGCGGGTTTGTCATGCAGTTCGCCGGTTATCCCGTGCTCACCCTGCTCGCGGCGGTCGCGGTGGCACCCCTGGTGGCGCTAGCGTTGCGCCCGGTGCCGACCGGGGCACCGGACGAGGAGGGCTGATCACTGTGCGGCTGACCGACTTCTGGACGCGGCTGGACGAGGCGTTCGGGCCCGGCTACGCGGCCAGCATCGCCCGCGATCAGGTGCTGTCCCAGCTCGGCGGGCGGACCATCGAGCAGGCCCTGGCATCGGGGGAGCAGACGCACGTGGTGTGGCGGGCGGTTTGTGCCGCGTACCCCGACCGAGTGCCCGCGCGACTACGCTGAGCAGCCTTTTTGCCGGTTCCGCGTGTCACTTGTCGAGTCGTACACCTGTTCGGCTATTGTCCACAGCGGGGTGCTCGTCCACAGCTCGCGGCCCGTCGGCTGGTTTTCTGTCGGACCTAGCGCCTAGCGTGTCCGCGTGACGCGAAGCTCAGCAAAGACGCCGGCGAAGGCAGGGGTGGCAACCATGGCAGCAGGGCCTGACCGGGAGAAGGCACTCGACCTTGCTCTCGCTCAGATTGACAAGCAGTTCGGCAAGGGCTCGGTGATGCGGCTGGGCGACCGGCCGGTCGTCCAGACCGCGATCATCCCGACCGGCTCCATCGCGCTCGATGTGGCCCTCGGCATCGGCGGCCTGCCCCGCGGCCGGGTGGTCGAGATCTACGGTCCCGAGTCCAGCGGTAAGACCACTGTGGCACTGCACTCGGTGGCCAACGCCCAGCGCAACGGCGGCATCGCCGCCTTCATCGACGCCGAGCACGCGCTCGACCCGGAGTACGCGAAGGCCCTCGGCGTCGACACCGACGCGATGCTGGTCTCCCAGCCGGACACCGGCGAGCAGGCGCTGGAGATCGCGGACATGCTGATCCGCTCCGGCGCTCTGGACATCATCGTGATCGACTCGGTGGCGGCCCTGGTGCCACGCGCCGAGATCGAGGGCGAGATGGGCGACAGCCACGTGGGCCTCCAGGCCCGGCTGATGAGCCAGGCGCTCCGGAAGATCACCGGTGTGCTCAGCAACACCGGCACCACGGCGATCTTCATCAACCAGCTGCGGGAAAAGATCGGTGTCATGTTCGGCAGCCCGGAGACCACCACCGGTGGTCGGGCGCTGAAGTTCTACGCCTCGGTCCGGCTCGACGTGCGACGCATCGAGAGCCTCAAGGACGGCACCGACGTGGTCGGTAACCGCACCCGGGTCAAGGTCGTGAAGAACAAGGTCGCCGCGCCGTTCAAGCAGGCCGAGTTCGACATCATGTATGGCAAGGGCATCTCGCGTGAGGGCTCGCTGATCGACGTCGGCGTGGAGCAGGCGATCATCCGCAAGTCCGGAGCGTGGTACACGTACGACGGCGACCAGCTCGGCCAGGGCAAGGAGAAGGCCCGGGAGTTCCTGAAGGAGAACCCGGACGTGGCCGCCGAGATCGAGAAGAAGATCCTGGAGAAGCTCGGCGTCGGGGTCGGCGCGGGTGACGCCGCCGGTGGCCCGGAGCTGCCGCCGGTCGACTTCTGACCGGTCGCTGACCGATGGCAGGACGACGCGCTCGTACGGGGCGGGGCTGGGATGCCAGTCCGCCTCGTACGGGCGACGCCGCTGACCCACCGCGTCCCCGTCGGGGCCGCCGGGCCGAATCGCCGGCGGACGAGCCGGCGCCCCCACCCCGCGACGAGTCCGAGGTGGCCCGCGAGATCTGTCTGCGCCAGCTTGCCGTCCGGCCCCGCACCCGGGCCGAGCTGGCCGGGGCGTTGGCGAAGCGGGGCATCTCCGAGGAGGTCTCGGCCGAGGTGCTCGACCGGTACGACGAGGTCGGCATCATCGACGACGCCGCGTTCGCCCGGGCCTGGGTGTCCAGCCGGCACACCGGGCGTGGCCTCGCTCGCCGGGCACTCGCCAACGAGCTGCGCCGCAAGGGCGTGGACGGCGAGGTGGCCACCGAGGCGCTCGGTGAGCTGGACGAGGAGACCGAGGCGGACACCGCCCGTGGCCTGGTGGAGCGCAAGCTGCGCACCGCCCGAGGCGAGCCGGACGCGGTGTTCCGGCGGCTGGTCGGCATGCTGGCCCGCAAGGGCTATCCGCCCGGCGTGGCCATCCGGGCGGTGAAGGACGCGCTCGCCGCGCAGAGCGCCGAGGCGGCCGAGTTCGCCGAGCAGATCGACGCTGACGCGCTCGCCGACGCCGAGGGTGAGCTCGAGCGCGACAACCGTCTGGGCGAGTGAGCGGTCCGCTGCGACTCCCGATGGAGGTGCGGGCCCGATGTTGAAGGCATGTCTGAACGGCGGGCACGACCGGGAGGCCCATCCGGCCGTGCCGCTGACGGCGGCGGAGCTGGCCGCCGACGCGGCCCGCTGCGCGGCGCTCGGCGTGGCGGCCGTCCATGTCCATCCCCGGGACGAGGCCGGTGCCGAGTCGCTGCGGCCGGCGGTGGTCGCCGACGCGCTGACCGCGATCCGTGCCGCTCGGCCGGGGCTGCCGGTCGGGGTGAGCACCGGCGCCTGGATCTCGCCGGATCCGGCTGCCCGCGTGGCCGCCGTCCGGGCCTGGCCGGTGCTGCCCGACTTCGCCTCGGTCAACGCGCACGAACCCGGTGCCGAGGTGGTCGCGGCCGCCCTGCACGAGCGTGGTGTGCTCGTCGAGGCAGGGCTGTGGACGCTCGACGCGGTCGCGGCGTACCGGCGGTGGCGGGTGCCGGCCGGGCGGGTTCTGGTCGAGTGCATGGCCGAGGACGTGGCTGTCGCGTTGGCCGACGCCTCCCGGATTCTCGCCGCGCTGCCGGCGGGCGCGCCGTCGGTGCTGCTGCACGGCGAGGGTCCGGCGACCTGGCCGGTCCTCGCCGAGGCGGTGCGCCGGGGTCTGGACACCCGAATCGGGCTCGAGGACACCCTGTGCCTGCCGGACGGCTCACCCGCCGGGGGCAACGCGGCGTTGGTCGTCGCGGCGGTGGCGGTCGGAGCCGGCTGACGTCTGGTGAGACGGTTCCGTCACACCTCGCTTGTAGCCGGCCGCGTCCGACAGCCGGCTGGACGGCGCTGAGCAGGCCCAACACGTCAAGACTCGCGCACGCCTCGCGGAGTTTGTCCCCTCCTGTCCGGCGAAATATCAGCGTGTGGTGACGGTTCAACTTCTCTCCGTTCGGGGGGTTTGATCATGAGTCCTTGACCAGAACACCCCTGGAGACCTAGCCTCGCCATACAGGCTCACATTGCCCGACCAGCGCAGGCTAAGCGCACAACATAGATCGCGTAACAAGACAGCATCACTTTGGCCGACTCCGCGGCCTTTGGCGGCAGTTCCGGACAGGCCGGTCCGGAACGCTGCGACAACTGCACCCGGTCGCCGACGCTGCCCCCTGGGCACCGCCGGCGGAGAAAGCTACCCACGGCCAGCCGCTCCGGTCGGGCGTCCACAGCCGCAGGAGTGTGCCCCCGGCACAGTCGCTGCGGTCTCGACGTTAGGGGAGGCGGCCATGGCGGGGCGGCGGCACAGGTTCAGCGGTAGACCCGACGGGGTCCCGGCATGAACGCGTTCGACGTCGTGCTCCTCGCGGCCGTCCTCGTCCTCGCGGTGGTGGTGATCGGGGCGGTGCTGGTCGGCATCCGGACACTGCGCCGGATGGGTGCCGCGCCGGCGCCGGAGGATCCCGCCTTCATCGCCGAGAAGGACCGCCAGGAGCAGTCGCTGGCCGCCCTGCGGACCGCGGCCGACGAGGCGAACAGCACGATCGACGTGGCGAAGTCAGCGGCGGCGGCCGCCCGTACCGAGGCGGCGGCGGCGAAGGCCGAGGCGAAGGCGGCCCGTGCCGAGGCACGGCGGGTCCTCGACGACGCCCGGGCTGAGGCGGACACCGTTCTGGAGCGCGCCCACAAGCAGGCCGAGACGGACGCCGAACAGTTGCGGACGGCAGCCCGGCGCAGCGGCGAACGGGAGGTCGCCGTGCTCGCCGCCACCACCCGGGAGCAGGCCGCCGAGGTGGAACGTCGGGCCGCTCGGATGGACGAGCGGGAACGGATGCACACCGAGGAGGTGGAGCGGTTCGCCGAGCGGGAACGGCAGCTCACCGCCGCGAAGGCCGCCCTCGCCGCCCGGGAGGCCGCGCTCGCCCAGCGCGAGGCCGAGCTGACCGAGTCGGAGGAGCTACGCCGCCGGGAGCTGGAGCGGGTCGCCGGTCTCACCGCCGACTCCGCGCGACTGGAACTGGTCGACGCCATCGAGACGTCTGCCAAGCGGGAAGCGGCGCTGCTCGTGCGGGACATCGAGTCCGACGCGCGCAACACGGCCGAGCAGCGCGCCCGACACATCGTGGTGGACGCGATCCAGCGGGTCGCCAGCGAGCAGACCGCGGAGAGCGTGGTCAGCGTCCTGCACCTCCCCGGTGACGAGATGAAAGGGCGGATCATCGGCCGGGAAGGGCGCAACATCCGCGCCTTCGAGTCGGTGACCGGCGTCAACCTCATCATCGACGACACCCCCGAGGCGGTGCTGCTCTCCTGCTTCGACCCGGTACGTCGCGAGGTGGGTCGGGTGACCCTGGAGAAGCTGGTCCTGGACGGACGCATCCACCCGCACCGGATCGAGGAGGTCTACGACCTGGCCCGGCAGGAGGTGGAGCAGCTCTGCCTCCGTGCCGCCGAGGACGCCCTCGTCGAAGTCGGCATCACCGAGATCCATCCGGAGCTGGTGACCCTGCTCGGTCGGCTGCGCTACCGCACCTCGTACGGGCAGAACGTGCTCAAGCACCTGGTCGAGACCGCCCACATCGCCGGCATCATGGCCGCCGAGCTGCGGTTGGACGTGCCGATCATCAAACGGTCGGCGTTCCTGCACGACATCGGCAAGGCGCTCACCCACGAGGTGGAGGGCAGCCACGCCATCATCGGCGCGGACCTGGCCCGTAAGTACGGCGAGCACGAGGACGTGGTGCACGCCATCGAGGCGCACCACAACGAGGTGCCGCCGCAGACCATCGAGGCCGTGCTCACCCAGGCGTCCGACGCCTGTTCCGGTGGTCGGCCGGGCGCGCGCCGGGAAAGCCTGGAGGCGTACGTCAAGCGGCTGGAGCGGATCGAGGAGATCGCGGCCGGCAAGCTCGGCGTGGACAAGGTCTTCGCCATGCAGGCCGGTCGTGAGATCCGGGTGATGGTCAAGCCGGACGACGTGGACGACATCGGGGCGGCGGTGCTGGCCCGCGACGTGGCCAAGCAGATCGAGGAGGAGCTGACCTACCCGGGTCAGATCCGGGTCACGGTGGTCCGCGAGTCCCGGGTCACCGAGATCGCCCGCTGAGTAGGCCGGCGGCGCTCGCCGAACAAGCACTGGCAGAAGCCCGAAGGCCGCCCCGAACTGCTCGGGGCGGCCTTCGGGCTTCTGGTCGGTGTGGGTGGCTCAGACGCCGCCGCCTCCGATGCCGCCTCCACCGCCCTCGGCCTGGGAGATCAGGGCCGCCGGGGGTGGGTTCTGTGCCGGGGTGCCGGCGGTCTTGCGGCCCCGGGCGAGCCGCCCTTGGACGTACTGGGCGAGCTTCGACAGCGAGTAGTTCACCACGATGAAGAGCACGGCGATCACGACGTAGACCTGGATCGGGTTGCTCAGCACGCCGATGAGCTGCTTGCCGATGTTCAGGGTCTCCTCGTAGCTGATGATGAATCCCAACGAGGTGTCCTTGAGCACCACGACGAGCTGGCTGATCAGCGCCGGCAGCATGACCCGGAAGGCCTGCGGCAGCAGGATCATCCGGGTGGTCTGTCCCGGGGCGAGCCCGATGGCGGCGGCGGCTTCCGCCTGGCCGCCGGGCAGCCCCTCCATGCCGGAGCGGAGGATCTCGCCGATCACCACCGAGTTGTAGATGGTGAGGCCGATGACCAGGTACCAGAAGTTGTCGAGGTAGAGGCCGAACTCGGGGAAACCGCGGGCCACGAAGAAGATGGTGAGCACGACGGGCAGGCCGCGGAACACCTCGACGCAGACCCGGGTGACCGCCGACAGCACCCTGCTCAGCCCGCGCAGCAGGTACGCCATCGGCGTCGCCACGTCGGTGAAGCGCCGTCGGATCAGACTCTTGAGCTGGATCCGCAGCACGGCGAGCAGCGTGCCGACCACCAGCGACGCAACGATGGCCAGGGCCGCCGCGAGCAGGGTGTTCTTGAAACCGAGGCCGATCCGCTCCCACACCTGGGAGAAGTTCTCGTTGGAGGGGTCGATCAGCGGGCCCCACAGCTCCATGGAGAGCTGGCCGTTCTCGTCCAGGGGCCGGTAGATCAGGAGGTACGCCCCGACGAGCAGGACCACGCCGGCGACGATGCTGCTGATCAGGGTGATCCGCCGTTGCCGGGGGCCAGGAACGTCGTAGAGGACGCTGGTCTGCTGACTCATCGGGCCACCGCCTGTCGCTTCTCGATCCGGTCCAGCAGAGCGCCGAGCGGCACGGTCATGATCAGGTAGCCGATCGAGATGCCGATGGCGACCGGGACGAAGGCGTAGCCCTCGGCTCCGGTGAGCTGATCGGCCGTGGCGGACAGGTCACCGGCGACCCCGAAGAAGCCGGCGAGCGCCGAATTCTTGATCATCGCGATGATCACGGAACCGAGCGGGACGATCGAGGCCTTCCAGGACTGCGGCAGCACCACGTAGCGCAGGTTCTGCCCGAAGGTCAGGCCCAGTGACCGCGCCGCCTCCGCCTGGCCGGCGGGCACCGCGTTGACCCCGGACCGCAACGCCTCGCAGACGAACGCCGCGGTGTAGAGCACCAAAGCGATCAGTGCGAAGCGGAAATACGGAAGGTCGGTGCCGAGCCGGGTGAACAGCGAGTCGAGCACCGGGATGCGGAGGAAGTCCGCGTTGGAGCCGAGCGCCGGCAGGCCGAACGCGGCGAAGAACATCACCACGGTCAGCGGCATGTTGCGGAAGACGTTCACGTAGCCGGTGCCGAGCGCGCGCAGCGGCGGCACCGGTGAGATGCGCAGCACCGCCACGATGGCGCCCAGGACGAGGGCACCGATCGCGGCGAGGATGCAGATCTGGAGGGTGAGCCAGAAACCACCCGCAAAGACGTCGAACTTGTCGATGAGCACGTTCACGGGTCGGTGTTCCTCCCCACCCTCCAGATCGAAGGATCAGATCAGTAGCGGTTGACGGTCGGTGCCGAGCCCAGTTCCGCGCCGAACTTGCCGGCGGTGTCGTCCCAGGCCTTCTTCCAGCTGCCGTCGCCGACCGCCTTGTCCAGCGTGTCGTTGATGAAGCTCCGGAAGTCCGCGTCCTCCTTCTTCACCCCGATGCCGTACGGCTCCTTGGTGAAGTTGCTGCCGGCCAGCTTGAACGACGCCTCGTCCTTGGCGATGTAGCCGAGCAGGATCACGTTGTCAGTGGTGACGGCGTCGACCTGGCCGCTCTTGAGGGCGTCGCGGCACTTGTCGTACGTGTCGAAGGGCACCAGCTGGGTGCCGACGTCCTTGACGTACTTCTTGATCTCTTCGAACGGCGTCGAGCCGGTGACCGAGCAGACCTTCTTGGTGCCGTCCTTGAAGGAGTCCGGACCGGTGATGCTGGTGTCGTCCTTCTTGACCATGATGTTCTGGCCGGCCTCGTAGTACGGGCCCGCGAAGGCGATCCGCTCCTTGCGCTTGTCGTTGATCGTGTAGGTCGCGGCGACCAGGTCGACGGTGCCGTTGACGATCACGTCCTCGCGGACCTTCGAGGGGGCCTCGACCCACTCGATCTTGTCCTCGGGGATGCCGAGCTCCTTGACGATGATCTTGGCGATCTCGACGTCGAAGCCCTCCGGCTTGCCCGAGAGGCCCTTCAGGCCAAAGCCCGGCTGGTCGAACTTGGTGCCGATCTTGATCTTCTGGGCCTTGTTCAGCTTCTCCATGGTGGTGCCGGCGGCGAAGGACTTGCTGCCCGCGCCGGTGCCCTCCCCGCCGTCGTCGCCACCACAGGCGGTGAGGCCGAGCGCCAGAGCGGCGACCGCGGCGACTGCCGCAACGCGCTTGATACGCATACTCTTCTCCTTCTTCAACGGAGCCCACCGAGTACGGCGCGCTCCACTACGGACGCCTAGTGCGTGAGGATCTTGGAGAGGAAGTCTCGGGCCCGCTCGCTGCGCGGGTTCGCGAAGAACTCCGCCGGTGGGGCGTCCTCGACCAGTTGCCCGTCAGCCATGAAGATGACCCGGTTCGCCGCGTGCCGGGCGAAGCCCATCTCGTGGGTCACCACGACCATCGTCATGCCGTCGCTGGCCAGCGAGGTCATCACGTCGAGGACCTCACCGACCATCTCCGGGTCCAGGGCGCTGGTCGGCTCGTCGAAGAGCATCGCCTTGGGCTGCATGGCCAGCGCCCGGGCGATGGCCACCCGCTGCTGCTGACCGCCGGAGAGCTGGGCCGGGAACTTGTCCGCCTGGTTGGCGATGCCGACCCGGTCGAGCAGGGCCAGGCCGCGCTCGCGGGCGGCGGAGGGCTTCTCCTTGCGGACCTTGATCGGGCCGAGGGTGACGTTCTCCAGGATGGTCTTGTGCGCGAAGAGGTTGAACGACTGGAAGACCATGCCCACCTCGCTGCGCAGCTTCGCGAGGGGCTTGCCCTCGGCCGGCAGTGGCTGACCGTCGAAGGTGATGGTGCCCGAGTTGATCGGTTCCAGTCGGTTGATCGCGCGGCACAGCGTCGACTTGCCGGAGCCGGACGGGCCGATCACCACGACCACCTCGCCCCGACCCACCGACAGTGAGACGTCGTCCAGCACGTGCAGCGGCCCGAACCACTTGTTGACCGCGTCCAGCACGATGAGCGGTTCGCCCGTCGTCACGTCGTCCACCGTCCCCTGTCGTCTCCCGGATCGGGGTCGGTTGACCCCCGGTGCGGCCACTGTAGGCGGCCTGATGTGGCAGAACGCAACCCAGCGGGTCACGGAGCGGTAACACCGGTCACGATCGTTCTCAGGCGTCCGATTTTGGTCACCGGATGGGTGGTCGCGGTGGCGATCGTGGCGCCTTGTCGCGATCATGGGTGGATGACCGAACCCGTACGGTTGACCGAGTACGCCCGCGGCGGTGGCTGCGCCTGCAAGATCCCGCCGGGCGAGCTGGAGATCATGGTGGCCGGTCTCGGCCCGGCGACCGGCACCGCCGAGTTGCTGGTCGGGTTGGACCACGGCGACGACGCGGCGGTGGTGCGCCTGGACGAGCGGACCGGCGTGGTCAGCACCGCCGACTTCTTCACCCCGGTCGTCGACGACGCGTACGACTGGGGTCGGATCGCCGCGGCCAACGCGCTCTCCGACGTGTACGCGATGGGCGGCACCCCGCTGGTGGCGCTCAACCTGCTCTGCTGGCCGCGCGACGTGCTGCCGCTGGAGTTGGCCCGTGAGGTGCTGCGCGGCGGCCAGGACGTGGCGCGGGAGGCCGGCTGTCACCTGGCCGGCGGGCACAGCGTGGACGACGACGGCCCGAAGTACGGTCTCGCGGTCACCGGCACGGTTCGCCCGGAGGAGCTGATCACTCTCGACGCCGGCCGGGCCGGGGTGCCGTTGTCGCTGACCAAGCCGCTCGGGGTGGGCGTGCTGAACACCCGGCACAAGGCGACGGGGGAGAGCTTCCCGGAGGCGGTGGCCACGATGAGCGCGCTCAACCGGGAGGCCGCCCGTGCGGCGGTCGCCGCCGGCATCCGGTGCGGCACCGACGTGACCGGGTTCGGGCTGCTCGGGCACGCCTCGAAGCTGGCCCGGGCCAGCCAGGTCACGGTGGCCATCGACACCGCCCGAGTGCCCTATCTGGCCGGCGCGCGGGAGGCGCTGCGCGACGGGTTCGTCAGCGGCGGCAGCCGGCGCAACCTGGAGTGGGTGACGCGGTGGACCGACTTCGGCGCGGCGGACGAGGCGGAGCGGCTGCTGCTGGCCGACGCGCAGACCTCCGGCGGCCTGCTGGTCGCCGGCGAGGTGCCCGGCGCTCCGGTGGTGGGCGAGCTGCTGCCGCGCGGGGACCACCTGGTCGTCCTGCGCTGACCGGGGGGCGGTCGACCCGTTGGACGCGCGGTCGACCCGCTGCGGGACACGCGGTGGCGGTGGTGCGGATGGCGCACCATACCCGATAAACTGTCACCTTCCCGCTACTCCGAGCAATGGCGCTCAGGGAAATTTTGCCCGGAATGGTCACAGACCGGTAACTTGCCCCCGGCTGGGGTCAAATGCCCCCCACCATCGTGGGTAAGGCCCGATCCGGAGGCCGGTGGGGACGAACGCAGCGAGGAGGCGGAATGACCGAGCTGTGGAACTGGAGAATCGACGGGGCTCAACCCGTGGAGGTCTACCCGGCGTTGGCGGAGGCGCTTGGTCGGGTGGTGATGCCGCTGGCGGTGGCCGACCCGGCGCGGCTGCCGGCGTACGCGGTGGTGTGTGACGTCTGGCAGGCGCCGGGCGAATTCGCGACGGTGGTGGACTGCTACGGGGTGCCCGAGCAGCTCTCCGAGCACGCGAGCATCGCCGCACTGGCCCGATTGCTGGGCCGCAACTGCCTGTTGCGCGACGACACGCTCGACGCGGGCCGGCACCTGCTCGTCGCTCCGGACGGCACGGTCCGTCCGGTGCACTTCGACGTGCGGGACACCGAGGACGGTGAGGTGCTCAGCAGGCTGCGGCTCTGCTCGCTGGGTGACCCGGGTTGTCGGGGCTGGTCGCAGTGCCACCGCTCGCGCTGGGCACCCGACACTGTCGCACCAGTGCTCGCCGCGGCCTGACCTCGTCCAGGGGTCAGGCCCGGCCGGGTGCCGTGCCGGTCAGCGGCGATCAGCCGGCGGTGGTGGCCGACCGGTCGGTGGTGCCCCGCACCACCAGTTGGTCGAGCAGGACGCGCGTCGCCTCGGCCACGGTGGCCACCGCGGCGTCGAACGCGGCGGCGTTGTGCGCGGCGGGCGCCCGGAAGCCAGAGATCTTCCGGACGTACTGCAGCGCTGCCGCCTCGACGTCCGCGTCGGTCACCTGCGGGGTGAACGGCTCACGCAGCGTCTTGATGCTCCGGCACATGTGAGTTCCTCCTCGGTTGGTGCGCTACTTGACCAACGATGACATCGTTGGGGCTGTTGCCTATTCTGGTGGCGCGTCAGGGCCCTCGGGCCGTCCATCACACCTCCCGTGGCGCGTCCGCGGGACCCGGAGAATCCTTGTGGACAACGCACCCACCCGCCCATCGCGTCCGGGCCTGGACGACTTCACCCATAGCCTGGACACTCCGCTGGACCTGCTCGCCGTCAAGCACGCTGATCTGGTCGAGGCGGTTCGGCGGCATGTCGTCGCGGATGAGCCAGTGCCCTCCGGCACGGTGCCCGTCGCCGCCTTCAACTCGGCCATCTGAATGGAGGCCTGTCGGTGTGGTCCCTCCGGAGATGGACCATGCCGACGGATCAGCCAGTTCGTGCTGAAGGTGCACAGCCGGTGCGACCTGAGCTGCGACCACTGTTATGTCTACCAGCACGCCGACCAGACCTGGCGTGGTCGCCCGGTGCGGATGCCGCTGGCCACGGTTCGGGCCGTCGCGCGGCGGATCGCCGAGCACGCCCGCGAGCACGCGTTGCCGGTCGTGCACGTGGTGCTGCACGGCGGCGAGCCGTTGCTGCTGGGGGCCGCGGGACTACGGGAGGTGCTGGCCGAACTGCGCGCGGCGATCACCCCCTGGACGCGACTCGACCTGCGCATGCAGACCAACGGCGTGCTGCTCGACGAGGAGCTGTGCCGGCTGTTCGTTGAGTACGAGGTGCGGGTCGGTGTGTCCCTCGACGGCGACCGGGCCGCCAACGACCGCCATCGGGTCTTCGCCCACGGCGGGAGCAGCCACGAGCAGGTCCGCCGGGCGTTGGCCCTGCTCCGTCGACCGGAGCACCGCGCCAGCTACGCCGGCATCCTCTGCACGATCGACGTCCGCAACGATCCCGACCGGGTGTACGAGGCGCTGCTGGCCGAGAGCCCGCCCCGGGTCGACCTGTTGCTTCCCCACGCCACCTGGGACCATCCGCCGCAGCGGCCCGGCCCGGAGTCGACCCCGTACGCGGACTGGCTGGGGCGGATCCACCGCCGGTGGGTGGACGACGGTCGGCCGATGTCGATCCGGATGTTCGAGGCGCTGCGCCCGGGTGGCGGCGGCACCGAGGCGTTCGGCCTCGCACCAGCCGACGTGCTGGTCGTCGAGGCGGACGGGACCTGGGAGCAGGCCGACTCACTGAAGACCGCGTACCACGGCGCGGCCGGCACCGGGTTCGACGTGTTCGACCACTCGGTGGACGAGGTCACGCGGCACCCCGGGGTAGCGGTCCGGCAGGACGGCGTGGCCGGGCTCAGCGCGACCTGTCGGGCCTGCCCGGTGGTCGACCGGTGCGGCGGCGGCCTGTACGCGCACCGGTGGCGGACCGGCTCCGGCTTCGACAACCCCTCGGTGTACTGCGCCGACCTGCTGCGCCTGATCGACATCGTGGACGCCTACCCGCCGCCCACCCCGCCGGTCCCGGTCGACGGGTCGACCACCTCACCCGTCGATGAGTTGCTGGACGACCTGGCGACCGGGCACGGGTCGGCGTCGACGCTCGCGCTGCTCGCCGCCACCCAGCTCTCCATCACCCGGGCGCTGCTGGCGGCCTCGCAGGGCGGATCAGGCACCACGCCCGCCTGGGAACTGCTCGTCCACGTCGACCAGTCCGCGCCGGAGGCGGTCCGCGCGGCCCTGGCGCACCCCTTCGTCCGGCCGGCGCTGGTGCGTCGCCTCCACTCGTCGGCCCCGCCCGGCCTCGGCCCGGCAGTCGACCCACTGCCGGCGCTGGCCGTCGCCGCGGCGCTGCGGGCCGGTCTCCCGGCCGCGTTGCGCGTGCCGGTGCGGGCCGACACGATCACGCTCCCCGCTCTCGGCAGCCTGGTGCTGCCCGGTCTGGGGGACAGCGCCGAGGTGACCGTCCGACCCGGCGAGTTCCGGGTCCGGGGCGGGTCGGTCCAGCAGACGGTGCTCCTCGATCCGATGGCGCCGCCGTCGACCGGATGGTTTCCGACCCGGGACGTGTCCGTGCCCGGTGGCCGGCTGCTCATCGAGGACGGTGATCCGTACCGTGACTGCTACGGCCAGCCGGTCGAGTCCCGCCTGGACGGTCCGGCGGCGCGGGCGTTGGGGCGTACCCTGGCGCAGGCCTGGCGGGTCGTGCACCGGGACGTGCCGGCGCACGGGGCGGCGCTCGACGGCGGCCTGCGTGCCGTCGTGCCACTGGCGCCCGACCCGGCGCGACCCCTGCGAAGCGCCACCGCCCGGCACGCGTTCGGCGCTGTCGCCGTCACACCCCACCCCGACCCGGAGACGATGGCGGTGCTGCTCGTGCACGAGTGGCAGCACGCGAAGCTGGGTGCGGTGCTCGACCTGTACGACCTGGTCGAACCCGGCCAGGATGCCCGGATCCGGGTGCCCTGGCGCCCCGACCCGAGGCCACCGGAGGGCGTCCTCCAGGGCGTCTACGCCCACCTCGCGGTCACCCAGGTCTGGCAGTCCCGGGCGGTCACCGACGGCGGCGACGCGTCGGCGCACGCCGCGCACTTCCTGGCGTGGACCCGGGATGGTGCGGACGCGCTGCTGGCCAGCCGGTCGCTCACCGTGGCGGGTGAGCGGTTCGTCGGTCGGCTGCGCCACGCCTTGGAGGAGACCCGTGTCGGGGCCGGCTGAGCGTCTGCCGTCCACAGTGGGTCGCCGCCGCCTCGCCGGCGACCTGCGGACGTTGGGCGTCGACCCAGGTGCCTGCCTGCTGGTGCACTGTGGCCTCCGTCGGGTGGGTCCGCTGGAGCGCGGCCCGGCGACCCTCGCCGGCGCGCTGCGCGACGTCCTCGGCCCGGCCGGCACGCTGCTGGTGCCCACCCAGACCGACGGCAACTCGACCACCTCCCGGGCCCACCTGGCGGCCGTCGCCGGGATGGGCCCGGCGCAGCGCGAGCGGTACGAGGCGGCGCTGCCGGGCTGGGACCGCCGGACCACGCCGTCGCAGCGGATGGGGGCGCTCGCCGAGTACGTCCGGTGTGCCCCCGGTGCGGTGCGCAGCGACCATCCGCAGACCTCGTTCGCCGCGCTCGGCCCGCGGGCCCGGCAGCTCACCGACGGCCATGACCTCACCTGCCACCTCGGGGAGCGCTCACCGATTGGTGAGCTCTACGCGGCGGACGGGCAGATCCTGCTGCTCGGCCTGGGCTACGAGGCGTGCAGCGCACTGCACCTGGCCGAGTACCGGCTGCCGGTGCCGCCGCCCGAGCGTGACTATCGCTGCTTCCGGCTTGTCGACGGACGGCGGGTCCGCCTCGACTTCCGAGCTCTCGACCTGGACGACGGGGACTTCCCGGCGGTTGGTGCCGCGCTCGACCAGACGCCGTTGGTGCGGCACGGTCGGGTCGGGCGGGCAAGCGCGCGGCTGCTGTCGGTGCGTGCCGCGGTGGACTTCGCGATCGACTGGTTCACCGTGCACCGTCTGGCGGTGCGCCGCTGAACCGGGGAGGGCAGCGTCGGATGTGCGACACCGGCGGTCTCGTCCGATTCCTCAGGCTCGATGAAGACCCGTGGGGCGCGCTGCCGATACCCGCCACAGTGGCCTTCGTCGTAGAGTGACGAGGCGGCAACCGGGTCGGTCCTCGGCATTGACGAACGCCTTAGGCTGAAACTCCGGTCGCTTTCCGGACGGCGGAGGAACGACGGTGAGCGAAGCGGTGGCAGTCGCTGATACGCGAACCCCGCTGTTCTTCGTGAGCTATTCACGTCCGCAGATCCGGCGCGCCGGTAACACCCCCCATGAATATCTCTCGCGGTTTTTCGACGACCTCTCCACCCATGTCAGCGAGCTGGTCGGTCTGCCGACCGGGGTCGACCCCGGTTTCATGGACAGCTCACTGGGCGGCGGTGAGCGCTGGACCCCCGAGTTGTTGCGCGCCGCCGGGACCTGCCAGGTGTTCATTCCGCTGGTGTCCAGCTCGTTCATCAGCAGCACGTGGTGCGCCATGGAATGGCACGCCTTCGCGCGGCGTCAGATCGAACCCCGCGTCCCGGGTAGCTCCGCGCACGAGACGGCGATCGTGCCCGTCAACTGGTCACCGACCACCGAAGGGTCACTGCCGCCGAGCATTCGAGCCATCCAACGGTTCTCGCCGACCGCGTTACCTGATGACAACACCGTCGCGCGCCAGTACGAGCAGGAGGGGGTCTACGGCTTGCTGACCATGCAACGGGAGCAGGCGTACCGCGCGGTGGTGTGGCGTCTCGCCCAGCGGGTGGTGGCGATCCATCGGGCCTATCACGTCCACCCGCTGGTGCCGGCGGGCATCGATGAGCTGCGCACGCTCTTCACCGAGGAGGCAGCCGCATGACGCCGCTCACCGCCCAGGGGCGGGCGCCGACTCGCCAGACCTACTTTTTCCTGAGTTACGCGCATTCCGCGCCGCTGCTGGGTGCCCGCACCGACACCGACGTCTGGGTCGACCGGTTCTTCGCGGATCTGTCGGGTGAGGTGGGTCGGCTGGTGTCCCCGCGACCGGGGGTGGAGATCGGCTTCATCGACCAGTCCATCCCCCCGGGCGCCGACGTGAAGGCGGCCCTGGCGGACGCTCTCGGCGCGGCCCAGGTGTTCGTGCCGCTCTACTCTCCGGGCTACTTCAGCCGATCATGGGCGCTGGGCGAGCAGGAGTCCTTCCTCACCCGGCTGCTCCGCGCGGCCGGCGAGCCGGAATCCCAGGTCGTGCCGGCCGACCACGTGGCGCCGGTCCTCTGGATCCCGGTGCCCAGTTGGGAGGAGCATCCCCAACTCGACGCGGCACTGGATCTGGGTCGGGACGTGCCCGAGTACGCCGAGAACGGGATGCGTGCGCTCTGCATGCTCGGCGCGTACCAGCAGCCGTACCGGATCCTGCTCAGGCGGCTGGCCCGGCGGATCGTGGAGCCCACCCAACGCAGCTGGCTGCGTCCGTCCCAAGCGCCCGCCCTGGAGGTGTCGCGGCGGATCGCGGCCAACCCGGACTTCGTGGTGACGGTGCTGGCCCCCACCCGGGACCGGCCGCCCGAGGGTCGCGAGGCGTCCTGGTACGCGGAGCGCAGCCGGCTCTGGCGTCCCTTCGGGGCGCGGCAGGAGCTTCCGGTGGCCGAGTACGCCGCGAGCATCGCCGAGCGGCTCGGACTGTCGGTGCACACGAGTGACTTCGCCGACGCCGGGGACCTGCTCGAGATCCGCCCCGGCGCGCTTCTGATCGACCCGTGGTTCACCGAGCTTCCCGGCGGCGTACCCGCTCTGCGGGCCGCCGCGCGGGCGCTGCCGCCGTGGGTGGTCCCGCTCGTGGTGACCGACGCCGACGACCCGCGCGACGCGCACCGCGGCGCCGACCTGGCGCGGCTGGTCCTGGGCGTACTGCAGGACGCGGGCGCGACGCGAGCGCGGTGGGTCGGGCGGACGGACGAGTTCGCGGGGCTGATGCCGACAGTGGTGACCGAGGCCCGGCGGCTCTACCTGAAGCACGGCGCGGTGTTCCCGGCACCGGGGCCGGTCACCCGGCCGCCCAGCCTTCGCAACCCGGCCCCGTCATCGTTCGAAGCCCCGGAGATGCCCGATGAGCACTGAGCGCGACGGTCAGATAGTCACCTTCTACTCGTTCAAGGGCGGAACGGGCCGGACGATGGCGCTGGCCAACGTCGCGTGGATCCTCGCCGCCAACGGCAAGCGGGTGCTGGTCACCGACTGGGACCTGGAATCGCCCGGGCTGCACCGCTTCTTCCACCCCTTCCTGGACGTGTCGACGATCGGCGGTACGGCCGGGGTCGTCGACCTGATCCGGGACTACGAGTCGGAGACCATCCGCGAGGCGGTACGGCCGGAGGGCTGGGTCGAGCAGTTCGCCCGGGTCAACCGGTACGCCTTCTCGCTGGCCTGGGAGTTTCCCGGCGGTGGCGGGCTGAACTTCCTCTCCGCCGGCCGGCAGAACAGCGATTACGCCGTTTCGGTGAACGGGCTGGACTGGGACACCTTCTACCACCGGTTGGGCGGTGCGCAGTTCTTCGAAGCCCTCCGCGAGGACATGAAGCGGGAGTACGACTACACCTTGATCGACAGCCGGACGGGCCTCAGCGACGTCGCCGACATCTGCACCCTGCACCTGCCGGACACGCTGGTGGACTGCTTCACCCTCAGCGACCAGGGCATCGACGGCGCCGCTCAGGTCGCCAGAACCGTCGCCGTGCACCCCTCGCGCCGCGGCATCCGGATCCTGCCGGTGCCGATGCGGGTCGACCAGGCGGAGAAGGAGAAAGCCGACGCTGGGCGCGCGCTGGCGATGCACCGCTTCGCCGGTCTGCCCACCGGAATGACGGAGGAGGATCGGCGCCGCTACTGGGCTGCGGTGGAGGTGCCGTACCGGCCGTTCTACGCGTACGAGGAGACGTTGGCGACCTTCGGCGACACGCCGGGCTCGCCCACGTCGCTGCTGGCGGCCTTCGAGACGTTGACCGCGCAGTTGACCAACGGCGAGGTGCACGCGATGCCGCCGATGGACGAGTCGGTGCGCGAGCGGGAGAAGGCCCGGTTCCGGCGTCGCCACAAGCTCCCCGGCGACGACCTCATGCTCCGCTACGCGCCGGAGGACGCGGTCTGGGCGGAATGGATCGAGCGGGTGCTCAGCTCGGCGCAGATTCGCGTCGTCGACGCAACCCAGCCGATCGAGAGCGGCACCCGCGTGCCGGCCCGGACGCTGACCATTCTCTCCCCGGCCTACGTGGCACTGCCTCCCGCCGCGCTGCCCCCGCGGGACCCGACCGTCGACACCACGCCGCTCGCGGTCTACGTGAGCGAACTGCGGCCACTCGCGGAGTTCGCGGTGGCCTCCTCCACCCAACTGGTCAACATCACCGCGGCGACCGCCGCCGAGCGGCTACTGCGGCTGGTGGGGGGCCCGTTACCGCTGCGCCTCGAAGGTCAGGCGGACGGTGGCCTGCGTTTCCCGGCCGCCGAGCCGGCCGTCTTCGAGGCCCCGAACCGCAACGCGCGGTTCACCGGGCGGGAGAATGAGCTGGCCCTCCTGCGTCAACGCCTGACCGGCCCGGTTGCCGTACCGGTCGCGTTGCAGGGGATGGGTGGGGTCGGCAAGACCGAGCTCGCCCTGGAGTACGCGCATCGGTTCAAGTCCGCCTACGACGCGGTCCTGTGGATTTCCGCCGGCGCGACGGAGTCGGTCGGCGCCGACGTGGAGAGGTCGCTGGCGGCCTTCGCCGACCGGCTCGGCGTCGGTGGCAACCCGGACCAGGCGGAGAGCGCCCGCGCGGTGCTGGAGGCGCTGGGGCGGGGTGAACCCGGGCGGTGGCTGTTGGTGATCGACAACGCCGAGGAGATCGACCCGTTCAAACGATTCCTGCCGCGCGGCGGGCACGTGTTGCTCACCTCGCGCAATCAGGGTTGGGGGGAACGGGCCACGCTGATCCAGGTCGACGTCTTCGCCCGCAAGGAGAGCGTCGCCCACCTGCAACGGCGGGTGCCCACCCTCACCGAGCAGGAGGCGGACCGGATCGCCGACGCGCTCGGGGACCTGGCGGTCGCGGTGGCCACCGCCGGCGCGTACCTGGCCGACACCGGTACCTCGGTCGACGCGTACCTGGAGCAGATCGAGCGGCAGGGCCCCAGCGCCCTCTCCGTGGAGGCCACCTGGGATCTGTCGTTGGCGCGGCTGCGCGACCGGTTCCCGGGGGCCTACCGGCTGTTGCAGCTCTGCTCGGTGCTGGCCCCCGAGATAGACCTGGGTCTGCTCTACAACGACGAGATGGTGAAGACGCTGGCGCCGTTCGATTCCGCGGTGTCGGAGCCCATGATGATCGGGCGGCTGGTCCAGCGGATCAACCGGTCGGCGCTTCTCACGATGAACATGTCCGAGCAGCGGATCCTGGTGCACCGGTTGCTCCAGGCGGTGGTCCGGGGCGGGATGACCCCGGACGAGATCGCCGACACCCGACACCGGGCGCACCTGGTGCTGGGCAAGGCGTGGCCCGGCGGTGACGCCGACGATCCGCGTACCTGGGACAGGTTCCGCAGGCTCTGGCCGCACATCGAGGCCTCCGGCGCGATGGGCAGCAAGGACGAGTCGGTACGGGAGTTGATGATCGACCGGGTGCGGTATCTCTGGCGTCAGGGAGAACTCGACGCGGCGAACGTGTTCGCCAAGGAGGTCGACGCGGTCTGGTCGAAGCGGCGGGACCGCCTCTACGGCACCGAGGAACTCGCCACGTTGCGTCGGCAGTTGCTGCACCTGCGCTTCAACCGTGCGAACGTGCTGCGGGCACTCGCCCACTACGTCGAGGCCTACGACCTGGACCAGGAGACTCTCGAAGCGCAGCGGGCGCTACTGGGTGACAGGCATTCGCACACCCTGATGACCGCGGGCAGCCTGGGTGCGGATCTGCGGGCCCTCGGCCGCTACAGCGACGCGATCGAGCGTGATCAGGAGACCTACGACGCGTGGAGTGAGGAGTTCGGCGAATACCATCCGCGCACGCTCTTCGCGGCCAACAACCTCGCCCACTCCTATCGCCTGGTGGGCGACTTCCGCTCCGCGCGCAGTCGGGACGAGGCGGTGTTCCAGCTCCGCCGGCAGGTGCTCGGCCCGGAACATCCGTACACGGTGCACTCGGCCGCGCAGCTCGCACGTGACCTGCGAGAGGCCGGTGAGTACGCCAACTCGGCCAAGATGCTGCGCACGGTGCGCGAACAACTCACCAGCCTGAAGGAGATCGGCAGCGAGGCGGGGGACACGCTGAACGCTCAGGTCAGTCTCGCGGTGTCGCTGCGGAGCGCGGGCCAGTTGGCGGAGGCAGCCGGCCTGCTCGACGCGGCGTACCCGGTACTCGAGGAGAAGTTCGGGCGGGACAATCCCGAAACGCTGATCTGCCAGGCGGCACTGGTCGCGAATCTGCTGGCACTCGGCGAGACCGAACGCGCGGTGGCCGAGGCGACGCAGGTGGCGAGGATCTACGAGCAGCGGCTTGGGGCCGCTCATCCGCACACCCTTGGCGCGCTCAGCAACCTCGCCGTGGCGCAGCGGGCCGTGGGCCGGGCCGCCGAGGCCCGCGCGACGGCCGAACGGGCGGCCGGCGCGCTGCGCGAGGCGCTCGGTCCGGACCACCCGCACACCCTCGCCGCTGAGGAGAACCTCGGCATCTGCCTCGCCGAGGAGGGGGACCGGGACGCCGCACTCGACCACCTTCGCGCAACCGCCGAGCGTTGGCTGGCGGCGTCCGGTGCGCGCCATCCGGACACCCTGCGGTGCCAGGCGAATCTGGCACTCGTTCTGCGCGAGAACGTGGGCGACCGGCCGCCGACGGCCGCCCCGGTCGTCTCGTTGGGCGAGGTCGTCGGGGCCGACCACCCGGGCGTGCGGGCGCTGCGGGACGGGCGTCTGGTCGCCCGGATCATCGACCCGCACCCGTTCTGATCCCACCCGACACCAGGCCGGCCCACCGCGTCCCCACGGAGCATGCCGATGAGAAACGATCGCGCAGGCCAGATCGTCACCTTCTACTCGTTCAAGGGCGGCACGGGTCGGACGATGGCGCTGGCCAACGTGGCCTGGATCCTGGCGGCCAGCGGTCGGCGGGTGCTGGTCGTCGACTGGGACCTCGAGTCCCCGGGTCTGCACCGCTTCTTCCATCCGTTCCTCGACGCCGAGGCGATCCAGGACACCAGCGGCGTGATCGACATGATTCGCGGCTACGAGTGGGAGAGCAGCCGGGTCGACGACCGGCCGGATCGCTGGGTGGAGCAGTACGCCCGGGTCGAGGGGCTCGGCTTCTCGCTGCGCTGGGACTTTCCCGGCGGCGGTGGTCTCGACTTTCTCTCCGCCGGCCGGCAGAACAGCGACTACGCCGTCTCGCTGAGCGGGCTGGACTGGGACAACTTCTACAACCGGCTGGGTGGGGCGCGGTTCTTCGAGGCGCTGCGGGCGGACATGAAGCGCCAGTACGACTTCACCCTGATCGACAGCAGGGTGGGGCTCAGCGACGTCGCCGACATCTGCACCCTGCACCTGCCGGACACCCTTGTCGACTGTTTCACCCTCAGCGACCAGGGCATCGAGGGAGCGGCCCGGGTGGCGCACTCGGTCCGGGACCGGTACCGGCGGCGCGACATCCGGGTCCTGCCGGTGCCGATGCGGGTCGACCCGGCCGAGAAGGAGCGGGCCGAGGCGGGTCGCCTGCTGGCCATGCGCCGGTTCGCCGGCCTGCCGGCGGGGATGACCGAGTCGGAACGGCGGCGGTACTGGGCGACTGTCGAGGTGCCGTACCGACCGTTCTACGCGTACGAGGAGAAGCTGGCGACCTTCTGTGATCCGCCCGGCTCGCCGACGTCGCTGCTGGCCGCGTACGAGACGTTGACCGGGATCCTCACCGACGGCGCGGTGACCGCGCTGCCGGTGATGGACGAGTCGGTGCGGGAGCGGGGCAAGACCCGTTTCCGCCGCCGCACCGAGGCGAACGACGACCAGGTCGTGCTCCGGTACGCGCCGGAGGACGCCATCTGGGCCGAGTGGCTGGAGCGGGTGCTCAGCTCGGCCGGGCTGCGGGTGGTGGAGCCCATGGCCGCCGCCGGCGTCCCCGCCCCGCGCACGCTGACAGTGGTCTCACCGGCCTACGTGGCGACATCGTCCGGCGCTCTGCCCGACCGGGACCCGAGCACCGGCTCCGCGGCCCTGGCCGTGTACGTCACCGACCTGCGCCCGCTGGCCGAGTTCCCATCGCAGAATTCGACCAACCTCGTCAACGTGAGCGCCGCGACCGCCGTGGAACGGGTGTCGCGGCTGGTCGGCCGGCCGGTGCCGTCGTCGGCGGACGGCCCGGCGGGCGGGAGTGCCCGCTTCCCCGGCACCGAGCCGTTGGTCTTCAACGCCCCCCACCGGAACGCGCGCTTCACCGGCCGGGAGGGCGACCTGGCCCGACTGCGCGCCCAGTTGCAGAGCGGCGGCAGCGCGGTGGTGCTGCCGGTCGCCCTGCAGGGCATGGGTGGCGTCGGCAAGACGCAGGTGGCTTTGGAGTACGTGCACCGGTTCAAGGCCGCGTACGACGTGGTCTGGTGGATCACGGCGGACCCGCCGCAGTTCGTCGACGTCCAGCTCGCCGACCTCGCCGCTCGTCTCGGCATCCCCGTCGGGCCCACCCTGCCCGACACGGTCCGGATGGTGCTGGAGGTGCTCGGCCGTGGCGAGCCGTGCGAGCGGTGGCTCATCGTGTTCGACAACGCCGAAGAGCTCGACCAGATCGAGTTCTTCCTGCCGCACGGCCCCGGGCACGTCCTGCTGACCTCCCGCAACAGCGCCTGGGGTGACCGGGCGAACCCGGTCCAGGTGGACGTCTTCCACCGCACCGAGAGCGTGGCGCACCTCGCCCAGCGGATGCCCACGATCAGCGCCGACGAGGCCGACCGGGTCGCCGAGGCGCTCGGCGACCTGCCGATCGCGGTGGCCGCGGCGGGCGCCTGGCTCGCCGACACCGGCACGTCGGTCGCCGACTACCGGCGACAGATCGAGCGGCACGGCCCCAGCGCGCTCTCCGTGGCGGCGACCTGGGACCTGTCCCTGAACCGGCTGCTCGACCAGGCACCGGCCGCGTACCGGCTGTTGCAGCTCTGCTCGGTGTTGGCCCCGGAGATCGCCCTCGACCTCATCTACAGCGACGAGATGGCGGCGGCCCTCGTGCCGTTCGACCCGTCGGTGTCGGAGCGGACCGTGCGCGGCGCCCTGGTCCAGCAGATCAACCGCCTGGCACTGCTGAAACTGGACGTCCAGGGCGGTCGGGTCCAGGTGCACCGGCTGTTGCAGGCGGTGGTCCGCGACCGGATGACCGACGACGAGATCGACGCCGCCCGGCACCAGGTGCACCTGGTGCTGGCCGCGTCCCGACCCCGTGGCGACGTGGACGACCCGAGCAACTGGGCCCGGCTGCGCATGCTCTGGCCGCACCTGGCGGTCTCCGCGGCGCTGACCTGCCCCGACGAGTCGGTGTGCCAGCTGCTGATCGACCGCGTCCGCTATCTGTGGCAGCGCGGTGGTCTGGATCATGCCGACGTGTTCAGCCAGGAGGTGGACGACACCTGGAGCGCCAGGCTCGGGGACACGCACGATGAGGCCGAGGTGTCGGCGCTGAGCCGCCACCTGCTGCACCTGCGGTTCAACCGGGCGAACATCCTGCGCAGCCTGGGCCGGTTCAACGAGGCGCGGGACCTGGACGAGGCGGTGCTGGCCGAGCAGCACCGCCTGCTGGGCCCGCTGCACCCGCACAGCCTGATGACCGCCGGCAACCTCGGTGGTGACCTGCGGGCGCTCGGCCACTACGCCGAGGCCCTGGAACGGGACCGCTCCACCTACGCCTCCTGGTTGCAGGTGTTCGGCGAGGATCACCCCAGGACGTTGAGCGCGGCTCACAACCTTGCCGTCTCGTACCGATTGGTCGGCGACCACCGGTCCGCCCGTCGATGGGACGACGAGGTGCACCAGCGGCGGCGGCTGGTGCTCGGCCCCACCCATCCCTACACGCTCGTTTCCGCCATGTGCCTCGGCGTGGACCTGCGGGATGCGGGCGAGTACGAGAGGTCGGCCACCCTGCTGCGCACGGTGTACGACACGTACTGCGAGGTGCTCGGGCCGGACGACGGCCAGACGCTGGTGGCGCAGGTCAACCTGGCGGTGTCCCTGCGCAGCTCCGGGCGGGGCAGCGAGGCCGCGCCGATGTTCGAGACGGCCTACCGCGGGCTCGACGAACGCTTCGGGCCGGACAACCCGGACACGGTGGCATGCCGATCGAGCCGCGCGGCGAACCTGGTGGCCGTCGGCGACGCGGCCCGGGCGCTGACCGAGATGACCGCCGTGCGGGTGGCGTTCGAGGAGCACTTCGAACTCGGCCCGGAGCACCCGCACGTCCTGACGACGCTGAGCAACATCTCGGCGGCGAAGCGCGCGCTCGGGCGCAGATCGGACGCGCTCGCGTCGGCGACCCGGGCGGCCGGCGAGTTGCGCAAGGTGCTCGGGCCGGACCACCCGTACACCCTCGCGGCGGAGGTCAACCAGGCGGTGTGCCTCGCCGAGGAGGGGGACGCGGAGTCGGCGCGGGACCGGCTGCGGGAGACCGCAGCGCGGCTGGCCGCGACAATCGGCGCGGACCATCCCGACACGCTGCGCTGCCGCGGCGATCTCGCCCTGGCGGCGAGGCAGGCCGGCGAAGGCCCCGCCACCGAGGACGTCGGCGTCGTGGTCGATCGACTGGCCGAGGTGATCGGCCCGGAACACCCCAGCGTGCAGACCCTGCGCGAAGGGCGGTTCGTGGTCCGGGTGATCGACGCGCACGTGTTCTGATCGGAGGCGGACAACGCCGCTCGGAGGTCCCCCCGGGCCGGGCCGCTACCCTGGTAGCCCGAGGGGAAGGGGCACCAACAGGGTGGCTAGGACCTACAACGTCGTCACGTACGGCTGCCAGATGAACGTGCACGACTCCGAACGCATCTCCGGCCTGCTTGAGCAGGCGGGATACGAGCGCGCACCCGCTGGCGACGACACCCCGGACATCGTGGTCTTCAACACCTGCGCGGTGCGGGAGAACGCGGACAACCGGCTCTACGGCAACCTCGGTCGGCTGCGCCCGGTGAAGGACAAGCATCCCGGAATGCAGATCGCGGTCGGCGGCTGCCTGGCCCAGAAGGACCGGGGCGACATCGTCCGCAAGGCCCCCTGGGTGGACGTGGTCTTCGGCACCCACAACATCGGCGCGCTGCCGGTGCTGCTGGAGCGGGCCCGGCACAACGCCGCCGCCGAGGTGGAGATCCTGGAGTCCCTCGACGTCTTCCCGTCCACGCTCCCCACCCGCCGCGAGTCCACGTACGCCGGTTGGGTGTCGATCTCGGTGGGCTGCAACAACACCTGCACGTTCTGCATCGTGCCGGCGCTGCGCGGCAAGGAGAAGGACCGTCGCCCCGGCGACATCCTCTCCGAGGTGCGCGCCCTGGTGGACGAGGGCGTACTGGAGGTGACCCTGCTCGGGCAGAACGTCAACTCGTACGGCGTGGAGTTCGGCGACCGGTACGCGTTCGGCAAGCTGCTGCGGGCCTGCGGCGACATCGACGGGTTGGAGCGGGTGCGGTTCACCAGCCCGCACCCGAAGGACTTCACCGACGACGTGATCGCCGCGATGGCCGAGACGCCGAACGTCTGCCACTCGCTGCACATGCCGTTGCAGTCCGGCTCCGACGACGTGCTGAAGGCGATGCGCCGGTCCTACCGCTCCGAGCGCTACCTGGGGATCATCGAGAAGGTCCGCACGGCGATGCCGGACGCGGCGATCACCACCGACATCATCGTCGGCTTCCCCGGTGAGACCGAGGCCGACTTCCAGCGCACCCTGGACGTGGTCCGGGAGGCCCGGTTCTCCTCGGCCTTCACCTTCCAGTATTCGAAGCGGCCCGGCACCCCCGCCGCGACGATGGACGACCAGCTACCCAAGCAGGTGGTGCAGGAGCGCTACGAGCGGTTGATCGCCTGCGTCGAGGAGATCACCTGGGCGGAGAACAAGCGCCTCGTCGGCGAGACCGTCGAGGTGCTGGTCGCGGTCGGCGAGGGCCGGAAGGACGAGCGGACCGGTCGGATGTCCGGTCGGGCCCGCGACGGTCGACTGGTGCACTTCGCGACCGAGACCGCCGACGGGGAGTCCCTCGCCGGTCAGATCCGGCCCGGCGACATCGTGCACACCACTGTCACGTACGCCGCGCCGCACCACCTGAACGCCGACGGCGCGCCGGTGGCGCACCGTCGCACCCGGGCCGGTGACGCGGCCGAGGCGGGGCGCTCCCCGCGTACCCCTGGGGTGTTGCTCGGTCTGCCGACGATCGGCGCACCGCCGGTCGTGGCTGCCCCCGCCGCTGGCTGCGCCGCCCACTGACCGCACGGAGGGGCCCCTGGCCGAGGGGCCCCTCCGCGGTCAGACGGTGATCTTGCCGGCGCCGGCGCCCGCCGTCACGATGGACTTGACGTTGCTCGCGGTGTCCAGCTGGTACGAGTACGGGATGCTGGCCACGCTGCCGCCGGCCTGACCGGTGGGCGAGTTGACGAAGTGGTTGTTGCGGGCGACCAGGCTGCCGGGCCCGGAGTCGCCCTCACCACGGTGGTACGGGTCGTCGACGTTCTCGAAGTAGTTGCCCTCGACGAGCACGCCGGCGTTCTCGGTGGACGCGACGCCGTAGCCGCCGTTGGCCCGGTAGTAGTTGTTGTAGACGTGCACCGGGTTGCCGAAGCGCACCCGGGGGTTGCGCTGGTTGCTGCCGTCGAACCAGTTGTGGTGGTAGCTCACCCGCAGGTGACCGACGTCCTGGCTGGCGTTGTCGTCGCTGTGACCGAGCAGCATGGTCTTGTCGTGGCTGAAGACCCGGTTCCACGAGACGGTGACGAAGTCCGAGCCGCGCTTGATGTCGACGGCGCCGTCGTACCCGTTGCTGAAGCTGTTGTGGTCGATCCAGATGTTGGTGGCCGACTCCTGCACGTTGATCGCGTCGTCGTCCCAGTTGCGGAAGGTCAGGTTGCGGATGATCACGTTGCGGTCACCGTTGATGTTGAATCCGCAGCCGACGATCGTCGCCCCGTAGTTGCCGATGATGGTCTTGTTGGACCGCACCCGCAGCATCCCCGAGCAGGTGATCGTCCCGGTCACCCGGATGACTGCGGCACCGGTGGCGTTCAGCGCGCTGGTCAGGCCCGAGGCGTTGCTGACGGTGGTCGTGGCGGCGCTGCCGCCGCCGGTGGTGCCGCCGTTCTGGGTGGCCCAGCCGACCAGCGCCGACGGCTGCTGGCCGGGCGGGGGAGTGCTCGTCGGCGGCGGGGTGGTCGGCGGTGGGGTGGTCGGCGGTGGGGTGGTCGGTGTGGTGCTGCCGGTGCAGGCGACATTGTTCAGGCTGAAGCTGCTCGGAGCCGGGTTGCTGGAATTGTTCCAGCTCGCGTTGAAGCCGAACGAGGCGCTGGCGTTCGTCGCCAGGCTGCCGTTGTAGTCGACGTTCGTCGCGGAGACCTGGCTGCCGCTCTGCGTGACGGTAGCGCCCCACGCCTGGCTGGTCTGCTGACCGGCCCCGTACGACCAGCGCAGCGTCCACCCGGAGACCGGGTCGCCGAGGTTGGTGACCGTGACGTTGCCGGTGAATCCGCCCGGCCACTGGCTGGCGACCGAGTAGGCCACCTGGCAACCGGCGGCCGCCTGGGCGGACACGGAGGTCAGGAGCCCGGCGGTGACCAGGGTGGCGGTGGCCGCGGCAGTGGTGGCGATCAGCGTCATTCGACGCCGTCCTGTGCGCATGCTGCTTCCTTTCGATGAGGCGGGCGGAGGTGTCGCGACGCCCATGCCCGTGGGCGGCGAATCTCGGCCGGGACCAGTGGTCCTCGGGCCCGCCGGTGCAGGTTCGTGAAGGAGAGCGGCTCCCGCGCTCGCACCCACCAACGAAGAGGCAAGCGCTTTCCCGATAAGAACATAGAAGAATCTGAATGTAAATGGCCGGGATGGCCGATGCGCGGCGCACCGGTCGTCCCGGCCTTGCGCGTGCCTGCCGTCCCGGCCTCGGCGTGCCGGTCGTTGCGTGTCTGCCGTCCCGGCGTTGCGTGTCTGCCGTCCCGGTCGTGGCGTGTCTGCCGTCCCGGTCGTGGCGTGTCTGCCGTCCCGGCCGCGGCGTGCCGCCTGTTTCGGTGGATCAACAGCCGGTGCCGTTGAGCTTTACGGTGCCCGGCGCGCTCGCGGTGCCGTTGGCGGTGAAGCCCACGGTGACCGACCCGCCCGCCGGCAGGGACGGAGCGTGGCTCGGAGCCGCCGCGGTCACCGTCGTACCGGCGGCATGGCGCGGCACTGCCCGCGCCGGGCGTCCGTCACTACGCGCTCCCCAGCGCATGATCGTGCTCCAACCTGGATGTAGTGGCCTCCCGGCGCCAGGTGGCCACTACATCCTGGATCGAGCATGACCTTGACGAGCGCGGACGCCCCAAGCCCCGGCTCCCGGGCGCGGATGCCCCAGGCCCCGGCTCCCGGGCGCGGACGCCCCAAACCTCACCCCCGGTCTCCAAGGACCCCTGCTGATCGTCAAGATCCGCGCAACATCAGGGATGTTGCTGTCTCCCGCGTGGCCGAGGCAGCACCATCCGGGAAACTGTGCGGATCTTGGCCCGCTGGCGGTGGCCCGCTGGCGGTGGCCCGCTGGCGGTGGCCCGCTGGCGGTGGCCCGCTGGCGGTGGCCCGCTGGCGGTGGCCTGCTGGCGGTGGCCTGCTGGCGGTGGCCTGCTGGCGGTGGCCTGCTGGCGGTGGCCTGCTGGCGGTGGCCTGCTGGCGGTGGCCTGCTGGCGGTGGC
>NZ_JBVJGQ010000005.1:0-43951 GCF_055587245.1 Micromonospora sp. NPDC047756 | reverse complement strand
GGCGCGGGCGCGGAGGGGGTTCGGGGGTGCGGAGGCCGGGGACACGCGGGAGCCCCCGGTCCCGTAGGGGGACCGGGGGCTCCGGACGTCGTCAGCTCAGCCGGCCTGCTCAGCGAGTTGAAGGAACTGCCGCTTGGAGGCGAGGGCCTGCTCGGCCTCCTTGATCCGGCGGGCGTCCCCGGCGCTCTGCGCCCGGGCCAGCCGATCCTCGGCCTCCGCCACCTGCGCCCGCATCTGGGCGAGCAGCGGGTTGTCCTCCTTGGTGGTGCGGCGCCACGCCGAGTCCATCACGTCACGGACCTTGTCGTCGATGACACGCAGTCGACGCTCCAGCCCGGCGGCCGCCTCGCGGGGCACCCGGCCGGCCTCGTGCCACTGGGCCTGGATCTCGCGCAGCTTGGCCTGGGCGCCCTTCGGGTCGGCGTCGATGTCCAGCGCCTCGGCCTCGGCGAGCAGGGCCTGCTTGCGCTCCAGGTTGCCGCGCTGCTCGTTGTCCCGTGCGGAGAAGACCTCGCTGCGCCGGCTGAAGAAGGCGTCCTGCGCACCCCGGAACCGTTCCCAGAGCTTCTGCTCGGCCTCCTTGGAGGCGCGCGGGGCGGCCTTCCACTGGGTCATCAGGTCCTTGAGCTGGTTCGCGGTGGCGGCCCAGTCGGTGGAGTCCGCGAGCTTCTCCGCTTCGGCGACCAACTCCTCCTTGGCGGTCTGGGCCTGCTTGCGCTGCGAGTCGAGGGAGGCGAAGTGGGCGCCGCGGCGGCGGGTGAAGCCGTCCCGGGCGGCGGCGAACCGCTTCCACAGCTCACCGTCGGCCTTCTTGTCGACCCCGCGGATGGTCTTCCACTCGTCGAGGATCTCCTTGAGCCGGTCGCCGGCGGTCTTCCACCCGGTGGATTCGGCGGCCAGCTTCTCGGCTTCCTCGACCAGCGCCGTCTTGCGGGCCAGGGCCTCGCCTCGGGCGGCGTCCCGGGCGGCGCGCGCTTCGCCGGCCTTCTCCTCGGCGAGGGTGGCCAGCTTGTCCAGGCGGGTGGCGAGCGCGTCGATGTCGCCGACCACGTTGGCCTCGGGCAGCGTGGCCCGGATCCGCCGGATCGTGCTCAGGGAGTGCCCGGCGTCCGCCGCACCCGACTTGAGTCGCGCCTCGGTCAGGTCCACCTCGGTCACCAGGTCGGCGAAGCGTCGAGCGAAGTGTGCCAGGCCCTCCTCCGGTGCTCCCGCCTGCCAGGATCCGACCACCCGCTCTCCCTCGGTGGTCTTGACGTACACGGTGCCGTCCGCGTCCACCCGTCCGAAGGCAGTCCAGTCGCTCATGTGCCCATCCTCGTTCTCCCGGCGTCGAGGGATCGATCCCCCGTCGCCGCCACGGCGCAGCCAAGTTGCTTCCGGCATTGTCACAGGTCTGACCCGGTCCGCGTCGAGCGCCTATCGCCGACCGTGACCATACGGTGTCCTAGGGGCCGAATGACCGGATCGGCGCGGAGACGCACCGGGGATTCCCGCTACGGTGGACGGGTGCCACTGGTCGCCGCCGCCGTCTGCCCGCATCCGCCCCTGCTCGTGCCCGAGGTGGCGGGCTCCGCGGCCCCGGAGTTGGACGCTCTGCGGGCGGCCTGTGACACCGCCGTACGCCGGCTGTTGGTCACCGATCCGGACATTGTGGTGCTGGTCGGCACCGGTCCGGTGACCGGGCCGATCCGCACCCCGGCGACCGGTTCCCTGCAGCCGTGGGGTGTCGACCTGTACGTGCCGATGGTGGTGGGCCAACCGGACCGGGGCGGGGTGCTGCCGTTGAGCCTGACCATCGGCGCCTGGTTGCTGGCCCGTCACGACACTCGACCACCGGTGACGGCCGTGCAGGTGGCCGCCGACGCCGGTCCGGCCGAGCTGGCCGCGCTCGCCGACCAGGTCGGTGCCGCCGGTGACCGGGTGGCGTCGCTGGTGCTCGGGGACGGGTCGGCCTGCCGCGGGGAGAAAGCACCCGGGTACGACGACGCGCGTGCCCTCCCGTACGACCAGGGGGTTGCCCGAGCGCTGGCCGACGCGGACCTGGATGCCCTGCTCGACCTGGACCCGGTGGTGTCGACGGAGCTGAAGGCCGCCGGTCGGGCCCCCTGGCAGGTGCTGGCGGGCGCGGCCCGCGCGGCCGGTGGTGGGTGGCGTGGCGAGTTGCTGCACGACGCCGCTCCCTATGGGGTGGCGTACTTCGTGGCGTCCTGGGAGCGGGCGTGACCGGCCTGGTCGTCGCTGTGGTCGGCCCGACCGCGGCCGGCAAGTCCGCGCTGAGCATCGCGTTGGCCCATGCCCTGGACGGGGAGGTGGTCAACGCCGACTCGATGCAGCTCTACCGGGGCATGGACATCGGCACGGCGAAGCTGACCCTCGCCGAGCGGGACGGGGTGCCGCATCACCTGCTGGACGTCTGGGAGGTCACCGAGCCGGCGAGCGTCGCGGAGTACCAGCGGCTGGCCCGCGCGGCGGTGGACGACATCCTGTCGCGGGGGCGGGTGCCGCTGCTGGTCGGTGGCTCCGGGCTGTACGTGCGGGCGGTGCTGGAGCGCTTCGAGTTCCCCGGCACGGACGCGACGCTGCGGGAGCGGTTGGAACGCGAGTTGGCCGAGGTCGGCCCGGCCCCGCTGTACGCACGGCTGCGCGCCGCCGACCCGGTCGCCGCCGAGAGCATCCTGCCGGCCAACGGCCGGCGGATCGTGCGGGCCCTGGAGGTGATCGAGCTGACCGGTGCGCCGTTCACCGCCTCGCTGCCGCAGCCCACGCCGTACTACCCGTCGGTGCAGCTCGGCGTCGACCTGGACACCGGTCTGCTGGACGAGCGGATCGCGCTGCGGGTCGACCGGATGTGGGCCGACGGCCTGGTGGCCGAGACGCGTGAGCTGGTCGGGCGAGGGCTGCCCGCGGGGCGGACGGCGAGTCGGGCGCTCGGCTACCAGCAGGTGCTGCGGATGCTCGCCGGTGAGCTGACCGAGGCGCAGGCGCACGACGAGACGGTCCGGGCGACCCGGCGTTTCGTCCGCCGGCAACGGTCCTGGTTCCGCCGCGACCCGCGGATCCAGTGGCTGGACTCGACGGAACCGGACCTGATCGGGGCCGCCCTGCGTCTGGTGCCGGCTGCTGCGCGATGATGATGGGTGTGGAGTTCACCAAGGGCCACGGCACCGGCAACGACTTCGTCCTCCTTCCCGACCCGGACGGTCAGCTCGACCTGACCCCGGAGCTGGTCGCGGCGCTCTGCGACCGGCGCCGCGGCATCGGCGCGGACGGTGTGCTGCGGGTGGTTCGCGCGGCCAAGCATCCGGACGGCGCGGGTCTGGCCGGCGAGGCCGAGTGGTTCATGGACTACTGGAACGCCGACGGCTCGTTCGCCGAGATGTGCGGCAACGGCGCTCGGGTCTTCGTTCGCTACCTGCTCGACACCGGGTTGGCCACGCCCGCCGGCGCGGCGTTGCCGGTGGCCACCCGGGCCGGCGTCGTGCGCGCGCTGGTCGAGGGCGACGCCGTGTCCGTCGAGATGCGCAGACCCCAGGTGTACGACGAGTCGGCGGCCACCCTCGGCGGGCTGACCCTGACCGGCGCGGTGGTGGACGTCGGCAACCCGCACCTGGTCTGCGTCCTGCCGGCCGGCGTGGAGCTGTCGGCGCTGGACCTGACCAGGGCCCCCGGGTTCGACCCGGCGGTCTTCCCGAGCGGGGTGAACGTCGAGTTCATCGTGGCGGGCGACCCGGTCGACGGCACCGACGGGCACAGCCTGATGCGGGTGTACGAGCGCGGTAGCGCCGAGACCCTCTCCTGCGGCACCGGCGCCTGCGCGGTGGGCGCGGTGGCCCTGCGCAACGCCGGCCGGGACACCGGCGTGGTCGCCGTCGACGTGCCCGGTGGCCGCCTGACGGTGACCGTCACCGAGACCTCCTGCTGGCTCTCCGGCCCCGCCGTCCTGGTAGCCACCGGCAAGATCAGCCTGCCCGCGCTGGCGGTGTGAACACCCGGTCGAGGTGGTAGGTCAGGATCGCCAGCGCGCTCGCCCCGTCGCGTTGACCGCCGAGCACGCTGGAGCCCAGCCCGTTGGTCAGCGCCAGCAGCCCGGCGGCGACCACGTCGCAGTTCAGCTCCGGGTCGACGGTCCCGTCCTGCTGTGCCTGCCGGAGCTGTCCGGCGAGCAGCCGTTCGAGCTTGTCGGGGTACGTGGTGCCGTGCCGTTCGGCGAGGTCCGGCTCGGTGAACACCAGCGCGTAGTAGCCGGTGTAGGCCCTGGTGAGCTGGTGGCTCTCGGGGTCCGTCGGGAGGATGGCGGAGAGGGTGCCGACGACGACGGTGCGCGGGGTGACCGGACCGAGGGCCCGAATCCGTGCCTCGACGCGGGCGGTCAGCTGCTCGCCGAGATAGCCGAGCGCGGTCAAGAGCAGCTCGTCCTTGGTGTGGAAGTAGTACTGCACGAGCCGTAGAGACACCCCGGCCTCGGCGGCCACCTCCCGCATGCTCGCGGACTGCAGTCCCCGGCTGCTGGCGATCCGCAGCAGCGCGTCGCCGATCTGCCGACGCCGTTGCTCATGGTCGACGCGCTTGGGCACGGTGCACTCCGTCCTGTTCCGTCAGCGGGTTTTGATGGTACGTTCGTATCATCAAAACTCCAGGGGACGGAGTCATCGTGACAGTCGCACGGATCGGCGAGTTCACCAGCGATCGCGCCCGCGTCCGGTTTCTTGACGCCTACGAGCGGACCCAGCAGCGGGTGTGGCCCGCCGATGCGGTCGCCGTCGACCTGCCGACGAGCTTCGGACGCACCCGGGTCTACCGATTCGGGGCCGGCGCCGCAACGCCGTTCGTGCTGCTGCCCGGTGCCGGCGGCAACGCCCTGAGTTGGCACCCGCACGTGCGCCGTCTCGGGCGGGACCGGCAGGTGATCGCCGTCGACCCGGTCGGCGAGCCGGGCTGCTCCGTGCAGTCGCTGCCCCTCGACGGCGGCCGGGACTGGGCTCGTTGGCTGTCCGAGGTCCTCGACGGGATGGGCGTGGACCGGGCGTACCTCGTCGGCTCGTCGTTCGGCGGTTGGGTGGGCGTGCAGTACTCGCGGCACGCACCCGGCCGGGTGGCTGGCCTTGTCCTCCTCGACCCGGCCGGCTTCGGCAGGGTCAACGGCCGGTTCCTCGCCTGGGTGGTGCTGGGCGGCCTGGTCGGCCTCGCCCCCGCCCCGGTCCGCCGCGGCGCGGCCCGGATGCTGCGCAACGCGACCCTGCGTGACGACGATCTGATGGGGCTGGTCCGCGCCACCTTCGGCTTCCGCCGCCGGCACCCGGTCCCACCGGCGCTCACCGACGACGAGCTGCGTGACCTCGCGGTGCCGGTGCTGGCGCTGCTCGGCGAGCACAGCCAGCTGTACGACGCCCGGTCCGTTGCCGACCGGATCACCAGCCTGGTCCCGGGCGCCCGGTCGGAGGTCGTCCCCGGCGCGGGTCACGACCTGCCGCTGAGTCACCCGGACCTGATCGTCGACCGCGCCGCCGCCTTCGCAACCACCACCCAACCCCCCGCTTCCGCCCCCGAAAGTTGATCAAGAGGTTTGCGTCAGAATCAGCGCGATTCCTGACGCAAACCTTTTGATCAACAACAAGGTGGCGGGTGGGGGTTTACGGGGTGGCGCTGGCGTTGGCGGCGATCTCGGGGAGGTCGGCGGGGCCGGGGTCGGCGGCCGGCAGCGGGCTGGGGTTGTGCGCGGCGGCGCGGACGGCGGCGGCGACCGCCGGGGCGACCCGGGAGTCGAAGACGCTCGGCACGATCACCGTCGGATTGATCTTCTCTTCGCCGACCACGTCCGCGATGGCGCGGGCGGCCGCGATGGCCATCTCCTCGGTGAACTCCTCGGCGTGCGCGTCGAGCATGCCGCGGAACACGCCCGGGAAGGCGAGCACGTTGTTGATCTGGTTCGGCTGGTCCGAGCGGCCGGTGGCGACCACCGCGGCGTGCTTGCGCGCCTCCCGCGGGTCGACCTCCGGGTCGGGGTTGGCCAGCGCGAAGACGATCGAGTCCTTCGCCATCTGGGCGATGTCGTCGCCGGTGAGCAGGTTCGGGGCGCTGACCCCGATGAACACGTCGGCGCCCTGGATCGCTCCGGGCAGGTCCCCGGAGTAGTTCTCCTTGTTGGTGTTTTCCGCCAGCCACTGCCACGCCGAGTTGAGCCCGGTCAGCCCGCGGTGCAGGGCGCCCTCCCGGTCGTACGCGATGATGTCGCCGACGCCCTGGCGCAGCAGCAGCTTCATGATCGCGGTGCCGGCCGCGCCGGCTCCGGAGACGACCACCTTGACGTCCGCGAGTTGCTTGCCCACCACGCGCAGCGCGTTGGTCAGCGCGGCCAGCACGCAGATCGCGGTGCCGTGCTGGTCGTCGTGGAAGACCGGGATGTCCAGCGCCTCGCGCAGCCGGGCCTCGATCTCGAAGCAGCGTGGCGCGGCGATGTCCTCCAGGTTGATGCCGCCGTAGGCCGGCGCGATCGCCTTGACGATCTGCACGATCTCGTCGGTGTCCTGGGTGTCCAGCACCACCGGCCAGGCGTCCACCCCGCCGAAGCGCTTGAACAGCGCGGCCTTGCCCTCCATCACCGGCAGCGACGCGGCCGGGCCGAGGTTGCCCAGGCCGAGCACGGCCGAGCCGTCGCTGACCACCGCGACGGTGTTGCGCTTGATGGTCAGCCGCCGGGCATCGGCCGGGTTCTCGGCGATCGCCATGCAGACCCGGGCCACCCCCGGGGTGTACGCGCGGGACAGCTCGTCACGGTTGCGCAGCGCGACCTTCGAGGTCACCTCGATCTTGCCGCCCAGGTGCAGCAGGAAGGTCCGGTCCGACACCTTGCGCACGTCCACGCCGTCCAGCGCGGTCAGCGCCTCGACCACCTGGTCGGCGTGACCGGCGTCGGCGGTGTCGCAGGTCAGGTCGACGATCACGTGGGTCGGGTCCGAGTCCACCACGTCCAGCGCCGTGACGATCGCCCCGGCCTCGCCGACGGAGGTGGTGAGCCGGCCGATCGAGGAGGCGTCCGCGGTCACGGCGATCCGGATCGTGATCGAAAATCCGGCGCTGGGCAGTCGGGTGATGGCCACGGGATCCCTCCGTAACGGCTGTGCGGCCGGTCGGCCGCCGCCCGCATTTCTACCGGGTTGTCGCGGCCGACCAGCATTCGCCCCCACTTTTGGCGACCTTCACCATGGGCATATAGCAGGTGCGTTCGGCGTTGTGTCATGTCAGGATTACGTTCTACTTATCAAAACGGACAGGAGAACCGCTTGCGAGACCAGGAGAGCTTTGTCCCCGTCGAGGACGAGCTCGACGACGTCACCACCGGCGAGATGGAGCTGTCGGAGCGGCAGTCCCTCCGACGCGTCCCGGGCCTGTCAACCGAGCTCACCGACGTCACCGAGGTGGAATACCGCCAGCTGCGGCTGGAGCGGGTCGTCCTGGTTGGCGTCTGGACCGAAGGCACCGTCACCGACGCGGAAAACTCGCTGACCGAGCTCGCCGCGCTGGCCGAAACCGCCGGTTCGCAGGTGCTCGAAGGGCTCATCCAACGGCGTACCCGACCCGACCCGGCCACGTACATCGGCCGCGGCAAGGTCGACGATCTTGGCGCGGTGGTGCTCTCCACCGGCGCCGACACGGTCATCTGTGACGGTGAGCTGTCCCCGTCGCAGCTGCGCAACCTGGAGCAGCGCACCAAGGTCAAGGTTGTCGACCGCACCGCGCTGATCCTCGACATCTTCGCCCAGCACGCCAAGAGCAAGGAAGGCAAGGCGCAGGTCGAGCTGGCCCAGCTCGAATACCTGCTGCCCCGACTGCGCGGTTGGGGTGAGACGCTCTCCCGGCAGACCGGTGGTTCGGGCCGGGGTGGTGGCGCCGGCGGCGGTGTGGGTGTCCGTGGTCCCGGTGAGACCAAGCTGGAGACCGACCGGCGGCGCATCCGGCACCGCATCTCCCGGCTGCGTCGCGAGATCAAGAGCATGAAGACGGTACGCGTGACCAAGCGTTCCCGCCGTTCCCGTAACGCCGTTCCCGCGGTCGCCATCGCCGGCTACACCAACGCCGGCAAGTCCAGCCTGCTCAACCGGTTGACCGGCGCGGGCGTGCTGGTGGAGAACGCGCTGTTCGCCACGCTGGACCCGACGACCCGCAAGGCCACCGCCTCGGACGGGCGGCTCTACACCCTCTCCGACACCGTCGGCTTCGTCCGACACCTCCCGCACCAGATCGTCGAGGCGTTCCGCTCGACGCTGGAGGAGGTCGCGGAGGCAGATCTGGTGGTGCACGTCGTGGACGGCACCCACCCGGATCCGGAGGAGCAGGTCCGGGCGGTCCACACCGTGCTCGCCGAGGTCAGCGCGGACCGGCTCCCCGAGCTGTTGGTGGTCAACAAGACCGACGCCGCGGACGAGGACACTCTGCTGCGGCTCAAGCGGCTCTGGCCGGACGCGATCTTCGTGTCCGCGCACTCCGGGCGGGGCATGGACGAGCTGCGCGCGGCGATCGAGGAGCGGCTGCCGAGTCCGGCCGTCGAGGTCCGGGCCGTGCTGCCGTACGACCGGGGTGACCTGGTAGCTCGGGCACACCGTACGGGTGAGGTGCTCAGCACGTCGCACCTGCCGGAGGGCACTCTGCTGCACGTCCGTGTCGGCGCGGAGCTGGCGGCGGAGCTGACAGCCTTCGACGTGGAGCGGCAGGGGCAGGCGGCCGGCAGCCGATCCTGAGCGGCCCCGGCGTCATCCACCGGAAACGCGCGGCATGCGACACTGGCCGAATGCGCCGCGTTGTTTCCTCGGTCACGGTTGCCCTCGGCCTGCTCGGGGCAACCGTGGCGCTCGCCGGAGTCGCCGCAGCGGCTCCCGCCCCTGGGTCGTCCGGGCCGCCCGCCGCCAAGGCCGGCCAGAAGCGGTGCACGATCACCGACGAGCGCCTACGGGAGCTGTCCGGGCTGGTCGCCACCAAGAGTGGCTACATCGTCATCAACGATGGCACCGAGGTCGCGGAGCGCAAGCGGGTCTTCTTCCTCGACAGCAAGTGCAAGATCTCGAAGGAGCCGGTCCGCTACTCGGGGCAGGGTCCGTTCGACACCGAGGATCTCGCCCTGTCCAAGGACGGCAAGACCGTCTGGATCGCCGACACCGGTGACAACCCCGACTCGAAGGAGCGCCGCAGTCGCGTCGCGCTCTGGTCGATGCCGGTCACCGGCGCCAAGCAGCCGACGCTGCACCGGCTCTCCTACCCCGAGGGCAAACCGCACGACGCTGAGGCGCTGCTCATCGGCGACGACGGGAAACCGCTGATCATCACCAAGGTGACCAGCGGCAAGGCCGAGATCTACACGCCGTCGGCGGCCCTCAAGAGCGGCGACACCGAGCCGGTGCCGATGCGTAAGGCCGGCGAGCTCACGCTGCCGAAGACCCAGACGGAGAACACCCTCAACACGTTCGGCCGGGTCGCCATCACCGGCGCGTCCCGGGCACCGGACGGCTCCCGGGTGGTTCTGCGCACGTACGCCGACGCCTTCGAGTTCGACGTGACCGGTGGCGACATCGTGGGTGCGCTCACCACCGGCAAGCCGCGGGTGACGCCGCTGGCCGACCCTTTCGGCGAGGCCATCAGCTACACCCCGGACGGAAAGTCGTTCGTCACCGTCTCCGACGCGGGCCGGTTCAGCGAGGACGAGCCGATCGACATCCTCGGCTACGCCCCGTCGACGTCGACGGCCGCGCCACTGGCCGCCGAGGACGGTGCCAGACCGGCCGCCTCGAAGTCCTGGACCGACGGGCTGAGCCTCGACGACATCACGTACCTGGTGGGGGCGGTCGGGCTGATCGGCCTGGTGTTGGTCGCCGCCGGAATCTTCGGCATCGTTCGCGCCCGCCGTCGGCCGCCGACCGCTGACGCGTCCGACCCGTCGGAGCCGGACGATGAGCCGTTCGGCCCGCGTGCGGGCCGTGCCGTTGACGGGTTCCCGGCCGACGACGACCGCAGAGGTGGTGTGTACGGGGGCGGAGCGCCGGCCGGCGGCGCGGTCTACGGCGGTGGCGCTGGCCGCGGTGGCCCGGCCCCGGCAGGTGGTGCTGGTCGCGGTGGCGCAGCCCCGGCGGGTGGCGCTGGTCGGGGCGGGGCGGCCCCGGCGGGTGGCGCGGTGTACGGCGGTGGCCGGCCGGCCTCGGCTGACGGTGGCTATGGTGCGCCCCGACCCGACGGCGGCGGTGCTGGCGTTTACGGCGGCGGCGGTCGTCCCCCGGCCGGCGGTGGTGGTCGTCCGCCCGCTGGCAGTGGTGGTCGTCCGCCGGCTGGTGGCGGTGGTCGCCCGCAGGGTGGCAGTGGCGGTCGTCCGCAGGGTAGTGGCGGTGGCCGTCCGCAGGGTGGCGGTGGCCGTTCTGGCGGTGGCGTGTACGGCGGCGGTGACGGCGGTCAGCCCGGTCGTGCGGAGCCGCCCCGGCGCGGTGGGCAGGAGCCCGACTACCGGGGCCAGCGGCCCAGCCGGCGGCGTGACGAGGACGCGCCCGTCGACCCGTACGGGCAGTATCCCGGGGGCGGTCGCGGCCCCCGTGGCGACCGTTACTGATCGGGCGCTGTAGCGCTCGGCTTGCCTGACGAGCGGTGCGGGTGAGCGCCGGTGGCACCCACCCGCCGATCGGTCAGATCCGGCGGAGCACCGCCACGACCCGGCCCATGATGGTGGCGTCATCGCCGGGGATCGGGTCGAAGGCGGGGTTCTGCGGCATCAGCCAGACGTGCCCGTCGCGCCGCCGGTAGGTCTTCACTGTCGCCTCGCCGTCGAGCATCGCGGCCACGATCTCGCCGGAGTCGGCGGTCGGCTGCTGCCGGACCACCACCCAGTCGCCGTCGCAGATCGCCGCGTCGAGCATCGAGTCGCCCTTGACCTGGAGCATGAAGACCTCGCCCTCACCCACCAGCTCGCGGGGGAGCGGGAAGATGTCCTCCACGGCCTGCTCGGCGAGGATCGGCCCACCGGCGGCGATCCGGCCGAGCATGGGCACGTACGCCGGGGTGGGCCGCTGCGCCCTCGACAGCTCGTCGTCGATCGCCTCGCTGGGGGCCCGTACGTCCACTGCGCGCGGCCGGTTCGGGTCGCGGCGCAGGAAGCCCTTCTTCTCCAGCTCCTTGAGCTGGTAGGCGACGCTGGACGGCGACACCAGGCCGACCGCCTCGCCGATCTCGCGGACGCTCGGCGGGTAGCCGTGGCGTTCCACCCACGTGCGGATGAACTCCAGGATGCGCCGTTGGCGGGCGGTCAGGTCGACCGTCGCCGGGTCGGGGAAGGCGCTGACCACCGGGGTGACCGGGCGCACGGCGGGCTGACCCGTCCGGCTGCGCGCGGCGCTGCGGCGTCGGGTGGCCGGGGGGCCCGCCTCGGTGATCTGCTGCGGGCTCTTCGGCCGGCTGGCCCGGTCCTCGGTCACGTCCGTCCTCCCTGGTCGGCGCTGGGTGCCTCGTCGGCTCGTGGTGCGTGCGGTGGTGCCACGTTGTTCATGACCGTATAGGTGAGATCAGTCATTTTCAAACATCTGTACGACCTCTCACCGGCGTGTCGGGGTGAAAAAGCGCTCCGGTCGTACGGATGTTCTGATAAATGGTACGTCAGGTAGCACTGGTGTTCGATCCTGCATCATCTTCCGGCGGTGTCCGGCCGGCTGGCCGGTAACCCGGGCGGCATCGTGACGTTGGGTCTTCGGGCGTTGTGCGGTGCGTTGATGACCGGATGGTCCGTGACGCGCCGGACACGCCGACCAACTTGACCCGGCATCCGCAGCGACATACGGTCGACCCCTAGATGTAGTAGTGACACGGGCGTAAGTTGCCTACAGGTTGGGTCTGACTACCGACCGCACTCCCGTAAGGTTCACCACGGCGGGCGCTGTGAGCGCATCACACCGCCGTGGTGAGTCGTGCCCGGGTGTGCCCGGTACGACGCGGTTGATCACGATTAGGAGGTGGGCGATGCGGTGTCCGTACTGCCGGCACGCTGACTCCCGGGTGGTCGACTCGCGGGAGGCCGACGACGGTCAGCTCATTCGACGGCGGCGGTCCTGCCCGGAGTGCGGCAAGCGGTTCACCACCGTCGAGGAGGCGGTCCTCGCTGTCGTCAAGCGCAGCGGGGTGACCGAGCCGTTCAGTCGCACGAAGATCATCGGCGGGGTGCGTAAGGCGTGCCAGGGCCGGCCGGTGGACGACGACTCCCTCGCGCTGCTCGCGCAGCGGGTGGAGGAGTCGGTCCGGGCCAAGGGGGCCGCCGAGATCCCCAGCCACGACGTGGGCCTGGCGATCCTGGGTCCGCTCCGCGACCTGGACGAGATCGCCTACCTGCGGTTCGCCAGCGTCTACCGCTCGTTCGACTCGCTCGCCGACTTCGAGCGCGAGATCGAGACGTTGCGGGCCGCGGCGCGAGCCCGGGAGCAGGGCCGGGCCGATGCGGTGGAAACCGCCGGCCGTACCAACTGAGTCTTCACGGTTTTCAGAAGAGATTGGGACGCGCGGTGGGGCACCGCGCAGACGAGGGGGGCGACGGCGTGACAACTAGCCGTTCACGAAACAAGGCAGGCGCGGGGCTGAAGATCGAGCGGGTGTGGACGACCGAGGGGGTCCACCCGTACGACGAGCTCTCCTGGGAGCGCCGTGACGTCGTGATGACGAACTGGCGGGACGGCTCGATCAACTTCGAGCAGCGTGGGGTGGAGTTCCCGGAGTCGTGGAGCGTCAACGCCGCGAACATCGTCACCACCAAGTACTTCCGGGGAGCGGTGGGGACCCCGGAGCGCGAGTGGTCGCTCCGGCAGCTGATCGACCGGGTGGTCACCACCTACCGCACCGCTGGTGAGGAGTACGGCTACTTCGCGAGCCCGGCCGACGCCGAGATCTTCGCGCACGAGCTGACCTGGATGCTGCTGAACCAGGTGTTCAGCTTCAACTCGCCGGTCTGGTTCAACGTCGGCACGCCGTCGCCGCAGCAGGTCAGCGCCTGCTTCATCCTGGCCGTCGACGACTCGATGGACTCGATCCTCGACTGGTACAAGGAGGAGGGGCTGATCTTCAAGGGCGGCTCCGGCTCCGGGGTCAACCTGTCGCGCATCCGTTCGTCCCGTGAGCTGCTCTCCTCCGGCGGCAACGCCTCCGGCCCGGTCAGCTTCATGCGCGGCGCGGACGCCTCCGCCGGCACCATCAAGTCCGGCGGCGCGACCCGCCGGGCGGCCAAGATGGTCATCATCGACGTGGACCACCCGGACATCCAGGAGTTCGTGGTCACGAAGGCGCGCGAGGAGGACAAGATCCGCGCGCTGCGGGACGCCGGGTTCGACATGGACCTCGGTGGCTCCGACATCGTCAGCGTGCAGTACCAGAACGCCAACAACTCGGTCCGGGTCTCCGACGAGTTCATGTCGGCGGTCGAGAACGGCAAGGGTTTCGACCTGCGCGGCCGGCTGGACGGCTCGGTGATCGAGACCGTCGACGCCAAGAACCTGTTCCGCTCCATCTCCCAGGCAGCCTGGGAGTGCGCCGACCCCGGTCTGCAGTACGACGACACGATCAACGACTGGCACACCTGCCCGGAGACCGGGCGGATCACCGCGTCGAACCCGTGCTCGGAGTACCTGCACCTGGACAACTCCTCGTGCAACCTGGCGTCGCTCAACCTGATGAAGTTCCTCCGCGCCGACGGTGGCTTCGAGGTGGAGAAGTTCGTCAAGTCCGTCGAGTTCGTCATCACCGCGATGGACATCTCGATCTGCTTCGCGGACTTCCCGACCGAGAAGATCGGTGAGACGTCCCGCGCCTACCGGCAGCTCGGCATCGGCTACGCCAACCTGGGCGCCCTGCTGATGGCCTCCGGCCTGCCGTACGACTCGGAGCAGGGCCGCTCGGTCGCCGCGTCGATCACGTCGCTGATGACCGGCACCGCCTACCGCCGTTCCGCCGAGCTGGCCGGCGTCGTCGGCCCGTACGACGGCTACGCCCGCAACGCGGAGCCGCACAAGCGGGTCATGCGCAAGCACGCCGCGGCCAACGACGAGATCAAGCCGACCAGCCCGGTGGCCACCGCGATCGTCCGCGAGGCGACCAAGCAGTGGACCCAGGGCAACAAGATCGGCGACAAGAATGGGTGGCGCAACGCGCAGGCCAGCGTGCTCGCCCCGACCGGCACCATCGGCTTCATGATGGACTGCGACACGACCGGCGTGGAGCCGGACCTGGCGCTGGTCAAGTTCAAGAAGCTCGTCGGCGGCGGCTCGATGCAGATCGTCAACCAGACGGTGCCGCGTGCCCTGCGCAGCCTCGGCTACCCCGAGGAGCAGGTCGAGGCGATCGTCGAGCACATCGCCGACCACGGCCACGTGGTGGACGCCCCCGGCCTCAAGCCGGAGCACTACCCGGTCTTCGACTGCGCCATGGGGGAGCGGACCATCGCCCCGATGGGTCACGTGCGGATGATGGCGGCCATCCAGCCGTTCGTCTCCGGCGCGATCTCCAAGACGGTCAACATGCCGGAGGCGGCCACCGTCGAGGACGTCGAGAAGATCTACTTCGAGGGCTGGAAGCTCGGCCTCAAGGCGCTGGCGATCTACCGGGACAACTGCAAGGTCGGCCAGCCGCTGTCGGTGGCCAAATCCAACAAGGCCACCGAGACGGCCGCCGTCGAGACCGCAACGGCAGCGCCGGCCGCGGTCGAGAAGGTCATCGAGTACCGGCCGGTGCGGAAGCGCCTGCCGAAGAAGCGCCCGTCCGAGACGGTCAGCTTCTCCGTCGGTGGCGCCGAGGGCTACCTGACCGCGTCGTCCTACCCGGACGACGGCCTCGGCGAGGTCTTCCTGAAGATGTCCAAGCAGGGCTCGACCCTGGCCGGCGTGATGGACGCCTTCTCGGTGGCCATCAGCATCGGCCTCCAGTACGGCGTGCCGCTGGAGACGTTCGTCAGCAAGTTCACCAACATGCGCTTCGAGCCGGCCGGCATGACCGACGACCCGGACGTGCGGATGGCCGCCTCGGTGATGGACTACATCTTCCGTCGCCTGGCACTGGACTTCCTGCCCTACGAGCGCCGCGCCGAGCTGGGCATCTTCACCGCGTCGGAGCGGGCCGCCCAGCTGCGCGCCGAGGCCGACGCGGAGGCCGCCGCCGCCGTCACCGGTGCCGACCTCACCGCGATGGCGTCGTCCGCGCCGGTGGAGACCCCGGCCAAGCCGGAGGCGCTCGCCCAGCCGGCCCAGGAGATGGCCGACGTGGCCGCCGCCAAGCCGGCTCCGAGCGTGGGTTCCAGCACCGAACTGCTGGAGGCCGTGATCGGCAAGGCCGCCGACGCGCCGCTCTGCTTCACCTGCGGTACGAAGATGCGCCCCGCCGGTAGCTGCTACGTCTGCGAGGGCTGCGGCTCCACCAGCGGCTGCAGCTGACGTACGCGAAACTCGGCGCTGCCCCGATCTCCGTGCTGGAGGTCGGGGCAGCGCCGTCTCCAGGAAGCGGACCCCGGTGTTGCCATGATCAGGTGATGAAAAATAGGTGTCAGGGGCCTTCTTCTACCTACTTTTCATCACCTGATCACCAAAGGTCGAGAGGTGGTTTGACAAGGCTCGCCACCACCAGCTGTGCCGCTTGCCAGCCTTCGGAATCGACGGGAGCGTGGAGCGCAGCTCAACAACGACGGTGCCGTACCGGTCGCAGGCGTAGGCGCAACGGGTCAGCGGTCGTCGTCGCCCTCGGTTGGACGAGGCGGGCGGTTGTGCTTCGCCCACTCGTCAACCTCGTCCGCGTCCCAGATGGTCGTCCCGATCAGGCGGGCCATCGGTTCAGGGAAGCCGGGTCGGCGGGTGATCTGGAGTACCCGTTGCCGCGACACGTTGAACAGGGCGGCCAACTCGCCAGGCCCGTACAAGCGCGGTCGCCTCACAGCCTGATCGTAGGTGCGCGCTGGGCTGCGCTGGGGCCGGTGTCGCTGGAACCGCGACAGCAACGAGTGGGGCGGCAACTTCGACACATCCACCGCCGGGCGGTGAGGTTTCCGCTTGCTAGCGCTTCAATTCGGAGAGAAACGTCGACCAGGCCGCGGCGTCGAATCGAAGAGTTGGGCCGAGTTCGTCCTTGCTGTCTCGGACCTGTGCCGCTAGCCCGTCACGCCTGACCTCGACACAGGCGCCGTTGCCGCCACTGCGGGTGCTCTTGCGCCACTGCGAGTCCACTGCCGCCTCCTACATGTCGGGCCCGGCATCCTGAATCGCCTTGATCATCGCGATTGAGTCGCTGGGAGACAAGGCCGAGGCGCGCAGGCTGTTGAAGACCACGGTACAGCGCCTCACATCGTCACCTTCCGCGTAGAGGTCGCCCGTGATGCCCTCGATGTAGACGACTCCGGGTCCGCCCGCGAAGTTGAGGATGTGGAAGCTCGACACCATTGAGGCGTAGGCGCCCGCCCGGAACGGGATGACCTGAAGGGTGACGTTCCACCGCTTGCTGGCTTCGAGCAGTGTGGTCAGTTGTTCAGCCATGACGGCCGCTCCGCCAATTTGTCGGTGCAGTACCGCCTCGTCGAGCACGGCCAACAGTCGCAGCTTCCCTGTCGCGATCAGCTCTTGGCGTTGCATTCGGACGGCAACTCGACGCTCGACCGCCTCGGGTGAGGGCTCCAGTGCGTCCTCGCTGGTCAAGGCACGGGCGTAGTCCTCTGTTTGAAGCAGCCCCGGGACGACCAGCGTCTCAAAGTTGTGTACCTCTTCGGCCGCCGACTCCAGGCCGATGTACTGGCGGTACGACGACGGAAGATCGCCGTACTTGGCCCACCAGCCGCGCTGTTTGCCTGTCTTCGCCATCGACAGGAGCGTGTCGCGCAGCTCGGCATCGGTGACGCCGTATCGATCAAGCAGGGCGTTGAGCGCGGGCGCCTTGATACCAACGCGCCCGGCCTCGATGCGTCGGAGCGTGCTCGCCGAGACCTCGATGACGTCGGCAGCCTGTTCGGCCGTGACGCTGGCCTCTTCGCGGACCCGGCGGAGCTGTGCACCGAGCTGGAAGCGAACGAAGGTCGGACTCTCCATGGCGGTCATTGTGGGCCAACGCTGCCGCCCAGGATCACCAGACACGCCCAAGCGCTATGACCCATGGTCGTTGACCACCTAAACATGCGCGCGCAAAATGGGCGGGCAATCGCGTGTCCGAGGTGGACCGTCGGGAGGTCTGATGCCGGATCGGGTGCCGTACGACGACTACCTGCTGGCGGTGGCGCTGACCCTGGCTCGGCGGCATCGGCCGGTCTGGTCGTGGCGACGGTGGCGGTGGGTCTGCCGCTGTGGAGCTGACCTGCCGTGCCGAGCCCGGCACCGCATCCCGATCCGGCGAGGCCACTGGCCAGGGGAGGAGCAGGAGTGACCGAGGATGAGGTCGGACGGGTCTTGTTCGTGCACCTTCCCGGCGTTGAGAGGCTCTGCGCCGGCTGTCGCTGGTGGTGGGCACGGTTGTCCCCGTACCCCTGTTATCAGGCGGAGTGGGCCACGCGCCTGCACGCCCGGGTCGCCACCCGGCGCTTTCTGGATGGTCTGTCGTGACCACCCACGGCCCGGTTCTTCCGGTGTGGACCTGCGGCGGCTGCGCCGCGCCCTGGCCCTGCCGGACTCGGCGCACGGAGCTGCATGCCGAGTTCGAGGGCGCACCCGTGTCGTTGGGTCTCTACATGGGGTCCTACCTGGTCTGGGCGGCCGAGGATCTGACCTGGGTGCCTGCCGGGTTGCTGCACCGGCGTTTCCTGGGCTGGGTCCGGTGAGTCTGATCCGGCGGGGCGATGAGCGGTTCCACTACAGCGACAACTCGCACAAGTGGATCCCGCCGAACCCGGACTACGACCAGGAGGTCTGGAACGAGATGGTCCGCCAGCACCAGCTCCAGCACCTGGAGGAGATCTCCAGCCGCAGGAGGCCGCCTCGATCAAGTGATGAGAAGTAGGTCTGAAGATGGCCCTGGGACCTACTTTTCATCACTTGATCTTCGAGTCGGGCGGACCGGGCTACTGGTTTGCTCGTTCGGCGGCGCGGACGGCGTTGCGGAACAGCATCGCGACGGTGGTCGGGCCGACGCCGCCGACCCGGGGGGTGATCGCGCCGGCGACCTCGGCGCACGCCTCGTCCACGTCCGGTAGGAGGCGCCGCCCGTCGTAGCGGACGCCGGCGCCGATGACGACCGCGCCGGGCTTGACGTGCTCAGGCTTCACGATCCCGGGTACGCCGGCGGCGGCGACGAGGATGTCGGCGCGGCGGGTGTAGCGGGCCCAGTCGGGCACCCCGGTGTGGACGACGGTGACGGCGGCGTTGGCGGTCGGGCGCTTCTGGGCGAGCAGCATCGCCAAGGGGCGGCCGAGGGTGGCACCTCGGCCGAGGATGACGACCTCACGGCCGGCGACGGGGATCTCGTAGTACGCCAGGAGAGCTTCGATGCCGGCGGGGGTGCACGGCAGCGGGCCGGGCAGGCCGACGGCGAGACGCCCCATGTTCAGTGGGTGCATGCCGTCGACGTCCTTGTCCGGGTCGATGGTCTGCAACGCCGCGTCGTAGTCCAGATGCCCCGGCACGGGGTACTGCACCAGCAGCCCGTGCACGTTCGGGTCGGTGTTGAATCGGGCGATGGCCTGGTGCAGCTCGGTCTGGGTGGTGGTGGCCGGCAGATGCACGTGCGGGGAGGCGAACCCGAGCGCGGCAGCCTGGCGCTGCTTGATGGCGATGTAGCCGGCGCTGGCGTCGTCGTCGCCGACGAGGATGGTGGCGAGGCTCGGTGTGATCCCGCGGTTGCGCAGCCGGGCGGCTGCGGCGGCGGTCTCGGCCAGGACGGCCTCGGCGACGGGTGCACCGGGCAGGAGCCGGGCCACGCCCGATGGGGTGTGGTGCTCGGCGGATGGGCTGGTCGTGGTCATGACGGTTCCTCGACGCAGGCGCCCAGGCGGTCGACGCCCGCGAGAGGCTCCCCGATGGTTGTGACCATCCCCGTGCCGCCAGTCGCCGGTGCCTCGATCATGCCCCATCACCAGGGCAACTGCCCAGTTGGACCAGCAGCGCCGCTCGAAGCGGTGCCGCCGACGGAGCCGGTCGGGCTCAGTCGGATTGGCTTCGACCTGCGCGGGATCGGTGGTGTCGTGCACCACGCCGTCACCCTACGGCCGGATGTCCGGTAACACTCGTGCTCCGCCGGACGAAGAAGGGGTGTGAAGGCTACGAGGGAGGACGGCCTGTGAATGAGCCGAGCCGAGCCGATGATGACATCTCTGGCATCGGGACCGATCCGGTGGCCTTCGAGGTCTTCTACCGCCGGCACCTGGAGGCGGTGGGCCGGTTCGTGGCGCGGCGGGTCGACGACCCGCACCTCGCCGCCGACCTCACCGCCGACGTGTTCCTGGCGGTGATCGAGTCGGCGGCCGGCTACCGGCCGAACCGGGGCAGCCAGATCGGCTGGTTGTACGGGGTGGCCCGCAACGTCATCGGCGACGAGCGGCGTCGGGCGGCCCAACGGCTGCGGGTGACCGGCCGGCTGGCCGGCCGACGGGACCTCGGCCCCGATGACATCGCCCGCATCGAGGAGCGGATCGACGCCGAGTCGGCGGCCCGCGGCACCTACCGGGCGTTGAGCGCACTGCCCGAGGGCACCCGCACGCTCGTCGAACTCGTCGCAGTGGACGGCCTCACCGTCGCGGAGGCGGCCACCGTGCTCGGGGTGTCGCCGGTCGCCGCCCGGGTCCGCCTGCACCGTGCCCGCCGCGTCGTCCGCGCTGTGCTCGCCCGCCCGGTCACCACCCTCGCCTGAGGAGACGGAGATGACGATGAACGAGACCGAACGGTCGCCGCAGATTTTCGAGGAGCGACTCCTGCGGGATCTGACCGCCCACGTCGCCCAGCGGGCCGAGCTGGCGTCGGCGGCCCGTCCCGCCGAACGCCGTACCCGATTCGTGCGCGGTTGGCGCCTCGCCGGTGCGGCCGCGTTGGCGCTGACGCTGACCACCGGTGCGCTGGCGGTCCAGACCATGCGGCTTGGGGACCAGCCGCCGCCCACGGCCAGCGCGTCGGAGATCTTCCACCTGGCTGCCGACGCCGCCCGACAACAGCCGGAACTCACCGCCCGACCCGATCAGTACGTCTTCACGGAGACCCTGGCGACGATTCGGGACCGGCCGGCCAGTGGCCCGTACCGGACCATTCGGAACCAACTGTGGCAGTCGGCCGGTGGTGTGGCGTACACGCAGGCACGGTACCGGTCGGAGGCTGATCCGAACGGGTGGGGCGAGCTGACCGAGCTTCGCATCGACGATCCCGGCGATCCCGAGAAGGAGCTCGACGCATTCCAGTCGCCGGCGTACCACGGCGACCTGCCCACCGACCCGGACGAGCTGCTTCGCTACCTTCGGGAGCACCCGATCGACCTGCACCTGCCCGAGGGAGCCGACGAGGAGGCCGTCTACGGGGACGAGAGCATGGCGTACACCACGGCCTGGTCGATGCTCCACGGCTACGTGCCGCCCCGCGCGCTCGCGGCGCTGTACGAGGTGCTGGCCCGGCAGCCCGGGGCGACGGTCATCTCCGCCGACGTGGTGGACGCCGCCGGCCGGCACGGGGTGGCGATCCGGATGCCCGGGGTGATCGGTGGAAACATGGACCTCATCTTCGATCGGGACTCCCACGTCTACCTCGGCACCCGCAACTCGGTGATTCGCAACGGCAAGGAGTCACTGGAGTCGGCTGCCGCGCTCCTGCGGATCGCCATCGTCGACCGGCCGGGCCAGCAGCCGTGAGCGGCGACGAAGTCGTCCCGGCCGGTCAGGGCTGGGCGAACAGCGGGCCGTAGTTCGAGCGGAACATCTGCTCGCCCAGGCGACGCATCACCACGTCGCGCAGCGCGGGCGGGAGCCCGGTGGCCCTGTCCCGGCGGTGGGTCTGGCCGAGCACCCAGTCCGTACGCGGGCGGCGCCGCGCCTCGAAGGACTGCAGGGCGTCGGTGACGGTGTCGGCGCTTGCCAACGACGACGCGAGCACGACCGCGTCCTCCAGCGCCATCGCCGCGCCCTGCGCCATGTTCGGTGAGGTGGCGTGGGCGGCGTCGCCGATCAGCAGCACCGGCCCCCGGGACCAGGAGTCGAGCACGACCTCCTGGTTCGGCCCGGCGTGCAGGGTGCTGTCGTCGTGGTCGAGGGCCTTGAGCATGGTGGCCACCGGCTCGGTGAACGTCTCGGCCAGCTCGTCGCGCCAGCCGGGCCGGTCGGCCACCGGGCCGTCGTTGTAATAGCAGTACGTCTGCTCGGCGCTGATCGGAATGGTCAGGAACTGCCTGCCGCGCCCCAACTGCACCGACCAGACCGGTTCGTCGTCGACGCGGGTAGCGACCCACCGGTACGCGTACTGGCCGAGGTCGCGGGCCGCCTGACCGTCGAAGGCGAGCCGGCGGACCGTCGAGTTCACCCCGTCCGCGCCGAGCACCAGGTCGTACCGTTCGGTGGCACCGTCGTCGAACTCGACGGTGACCTGGTCGCCGTCCGCGAGGAGCGCGACCGGTTGGCGGCCCCAGCGGACCGGGGTGTCGCCGACGCCCGCGAGCAGCGCCCGGTGCAGTTGTGCCCGAGGCAGCGAGACGCACGGCCCGACGCCCCGCCACAGCGCGGCCACGTCGATGTCGAAGAGGCGACGCCCGCGCTGGTTGGCGCTGCGCTGCCGGGTGATCTCCACGGAGACGTCGGCGACCGGCTCCCGCAGACCGAGTACGTCGAGCATCCGGGTGGCGTTGCCGGTCAGGTAGATGCCGGTGCCGGAGTCGGTCGGCCCGGATGCCCGCTCGACCACGTCGACAGTGGCACCCCACCCGCGCAGCGCGGCGACCGTCGCCAGCCCGGCGACACCTCCGCCGACGATCAGTACCCGGACGCCGTCACCCCGCACGACACATTCCTCCCCGTTGCCCCTGCGCGACCCCGCTGAGCTGCTGCTCAACGGGTCAGCCGCGGCAGCACTCTACGAGGCGGGTGAGCCGGCGTGCGGGAACGGGGGCTGAAATACCGACCAATGGGCTGCGACGATGAGGCCATGACGACCGCTGAGACGTACGCCGAGTTCAGCAGCCGCGAGGCGCGCGGGGTGTCGCCGACGTATGAGCGCCTGTCGCAGGCGGTCGCCAGCGACGGCGACCTGCTCACCCTGCTCGACGGGCTGCCGCCGGCCAAGCGGCAGCCGAATCTGCTGTTCGGCGTCGTCCGCTGGCTCGGTGGTCCGGTCGACGACCCGGCCGCTTTCCACGACTACGTGGTGACGCACTGGCCGGCCATCGAGACGCAGGTGCTCACCCGGGCGACCCAGACGAACGAGGCGGGCCGGTGCGCGGTCCTGCTGCCGGTGCTCGCCGCGTTACCGCAGCCGCTCGCCCTGCTGGAGGTCGGCGCGTCGGCCGGTCTTGGCCTCTACCCCGACCGGTACGCGTACCGCTACGGCGGCCATCAGGTCGGCTCCGGTGAGCCGCTTCTCGACTGCGTGGCCGACGGATTGGTGCCGCCGGGCGGCGTACCCCGGGTGGTGTGGCGGGCCGGGCTCGACCTCAACCCGCTCGACGTGACCGACCCCGACGACGTGTCCTGGTTGGACGCGCTGATCTGGCCGGAGCACGCCCATCGGCGGGCCCGGCTGCGCGCCGCGGCCGCGGTGGCCGCGGCCGACCCGCCGTTGTTGGTCCGCGGTGACCTGGTGGACGACCTGCCGGCGCTGGCCGCGCGGGCGCCGGCCGATGCGACGCTGGTGGTCTTCCACACGTCCGTGCTCTATCAGGTGCCGTCCCCGCGCCGGGACGCGTTCGTCCGGTTGGTGCGCGAGTTGCCGGGGCACTGGGTGGCGATCGAGGCGCCGACGGTGCTCCGGTACGACGGGCTGCCCGCCCCGCCGAGCGACGCGCTGCACAACGTTCTCGCGCTCGACGGGAAGCCGCTGGCCTGGGCCAGAGGCCACGGTCAGGCGCTCACCTGGTTCGGCTGACGGCACCGCGCCGACCGACGGCCAGGCCGCTGGTTCGACCCGGTCAGCTCAGCGGGCCGGCTCGGGCATCCGGTGGCGCAGGGCCCGGATGAACCAGTCCACCGCGGGTGTCGTCGCATCGCCTGTCGACCAGCCGTTGAGCACCGCCAACAGGTCGAGGTAGCGGTCCCGGCGGGGGTCGTTGGCCGGCACCAGCCGATCGAGCAACCGCCGACGCAGGTCGGCCTCGTCGGAGTGACCGTGCAGGCTCGCGTACCGGTTGGTGACGGCTGCGACCACCGGACCGGCGTCCGGGCCGGTCGGGTCGAGACCGGCCGCGAGGGCAGGGGCCACCGCGTCCCGGACCACCGCGACGGCGTCCGGGCGGGGCAGCCCCGGGATGTCGTGGTCGGCGGCGTGCTGCCGCGCGAGTCGCCGCATCCGGGCCCGGAAATCCCGGTCCCGGCACAACTCGGCCAGCTCCAGCCACGCCTCGACCTGTTCGATGCTCGGGTCGTCGGGAAGCTCCGGCGTCAACGAGACCATCACACCCGGGTACGCGGTTTGGTCGCCGAGGCCGGCGAAGACGCCGTTCAGGAAGTCCGCCACCAACTGCCCGCGTTCGCGGGTGGTGAGCTGAGCCAGCCGGTGCAGCTCGTCCACCTCGGCCGGGCCCGACCCGCGCCGCGCCGCGACGGTGAGCACCGCCTGGCGCAGCCGCAGCACCCGGATCTGCACGGCCAACGCCTCGGCGTGCGCGGCGGCCACCTCGTGCAGGGGCACCCCGTCGTTTACCACCCGCCGGATGGTGGCCAGATCCAGGCCCAGGTCACGCAACGTCCGGACCAGCTCCAACCGGGCCACGGCCGCCGGGCCGTACCGCCGGTAACCGGCCGGGCTCCGATCGGTCGGCGGCACGACCCCGCTGTCGGCGTAGTACCGGATGGTCTTGACGCTAAGGCCGGTCCGTCGGGCCAGCTCGCCGATCGTGTGACGCGTCTCCCCGCTCATGCCCCCACCCTCGCGTCTCCCCCCGGTGGAGACTCAAGCACCATCCGAGCCGGCGAGGAATGCCGCGACCGTCGCGGTGAACGCCTCGGCGTCGTCGAGCCACGGGTAGTGCCCGGCGTCCGGCTGGACGACCAGCGTGGCGCGCGGACTCAGCTCGGCGAACCGGGCCACCAGTCCCGGCGGCGCGGCCAGGTCGACCGCACCGGCCAGCAGCAGCACCGGGCCTCGATGTGCGGCGAGCGCTGTACGGCTGGCCGGCGGATCGAAGGCGCCTTCGGAGCTGAAGACCCGCGCCGCCTCGTCGTTGCGCTGACCATCCTCGGCCGCCTGATGCGCCCGTGCCGTCTCGTCCCACCGGCCGTAGAAGAACGGCGCGATTGCCTGCCGGGCGCCCGGGTCGGCCTGACCTGAGAGGACCGACTCCAACGCCGCTGCCGCCGCTGGAAACCACGGCTCGTCGGCCCGGGTCTGGATGACCTCCTGGCGTTGCGCGGCCGTCGTCTCCAGCCCGACCGCTCGGATGCTCGGGTTGATGAGCGCGAGTCGGCCCACCCGGCCGGGGTGCCGGGTCAGGTATCCCAGAGCCAGGTTGGCACCGGCGGAGTGCCCGAGCAGATCCAGCCGGTCGAGGCCCAGGTGTGCGCGTAGCGCCTCCACATCGTCGACCATTCGGTCGCAGCGGTAGGTCGAGACGTCCGCTGGGGCCTCGGAGCGGCCGGTGCCCCGCGGATCGGGGAGAACAAGCGTCCGGTGTGCGCCCAGACCGCCGAGGTCACCGAGGTACGCGCAGTCGCGCATCGGCCCACCCGGCAGGCAGACGAGCGGGTTTCCAACCCCGATCGTCCGGTACGCGAGGGTGGTCCCGTCGATCCCGGCGAAGGTGCTGATCATCGGTCAGCGGACCCGCTGGTGGCGGAGCAGGACCACGCCGTTGCCGAAGACGCGGCTCTCCACCAGCCGCAGACCGGTCGGAGTCTCGGCGTCGGGGAAGAGTCGGCGACCCCGACCGACGAGCACCGGGTTGACGTAGATCCGGTACTCGTCGATCAGGTCGTGCCGGGCGAACGTCGCGGCCAGGTCGGCCCCACCGAGCGCCAGGTCGCCGCCCGGTTCGGCGGTGAGTTTGCGGACCTGCTCGACGTCGACCTCGCGCACGATGGTGGAGTTCCAGTCGGCGTGGTCGAGGGTGCGCGAATAGACGACCTTCGGCATGTCCCGCCAGATCCGGGCGAACTCGCGCTCCGGGCCGCTGGCGGTCGGGTCCTGATCGGCGGTCGGCCAGTAGGCGGCCATCAGCTCGTAGCTGACCCGGCCGTTGAGGAACCCGCCCATCGGGGCGATCACGTCGTTGAAGTGCTGGTGCAACTCCTCGTCGACCTGGTGCCAACTGATGTCCCCACCCGGGCCTTCGAAGAACCCGTCCAATGACAGGCTCATCTGCACAACGATCTTCCGCATCGCGTCTCCTCCGTAGGATTCGATGGTTGTCGACCTCGATCGTCGTCGGACCGTACGACGAAACGCGACCACGCCGGGGGCATGTCGCCGGATTCCGGCCGGCGGGAGGACGACACCGCGCCGTCCCTAGACTGCTGCGGTGAGCGAAGAGCGGAAACCCCTGGCCGACCGGCCGCTCACCGAGCCGCACCCCTCCCGGCTGTCGCCGGAGCACCCCGACCGGGTCCGGATCCTCGCCGCGCACACCGCCGCGTTGGCCGCCGGTGAGGCTGGCTACCTCGACCCGGCGAGCGGGCTGTTCGTGCTCAGCGCCGGCTTCCTGGCCCGTCGTGGCACGTGCTGCGGGCGCGGCTGCCGGCACTGTCCGTACGTGGACGATCCACCGTCGGAATAGGCGTCAGCGGGGGCTTTCGCCCGACACCGACCACCCCGTACGGTGTCCGACGGACACCTGGCGGGCGCCTTCCGCCGTCGGTCGGCGAGAGGGTGGAACGTGCGCGGGCGGATCATGGTCGCCGGGCTGGCCGGGCTGCTGGTGAGCGGGTGCGCCGACGAGGCGGAGCCGGTGGCGGTGCCGCCGCCGGTGCCGATCGCGGTGGACGTGGCGGCGGCCTCCTCGGGCGGCGCCTGCCGTCTGCTGGACTTCGCGGTGATCGAGCAGGTGGTGAAGGTCCGCTTCGACGTGGCGGCGGCCAGCGCACAGGGTGACACCCACACCTGTGTGGTCCGGGCGACGGGTGCCACCCTGCCGGAGCTGACGCTCAGCGTGACCGAGACCACGATCGACAAGACCACCTTCGGCGCGGACGTGGTGCCGGACAAGGCGGCGAAGGTCACCGGGCTGGGTCAGCAGGCGTACAAGCGGACCACCGCGGCGGCGAGCGGGCACGGGCCGGTCGCCGAGGTGGGCTGGCTGGCCGGCGACGGAAGGCTGGCCACGGTGAGTTGGACCACGGCCCGTGGCAGTGAGCGCTCGGCGGCGGAGAAGTTGACCGGTGGCCTGACCGCGTTGGCGAAGAAGGTGGACACCCGGGCGTTGTGACGCCCGGGTGGCCGGTTGGTCAGTTGGCGGCGACGAAGACCCGGGAGGCGACCTCGCGGGGCAGCCGCACCCGGTCACCGGAGCGGTCGATCGACACCCCGTCGCGCTCCTGGGCCACTGTCACGGTGGCGCCCGGGTCGACACCGGCGGCGTGCAGCTGACGCAGCACGTCGCCATCGGTCTGCACGCTCTCGCAGATCCGGCGGACCACCACCGGCCCGGAGAGGCCGGGGAAGGCCAGGTTGCGCTCACCCTCGGCGACCTCGGTCGCTTCCGCCTCGGGGGAGCCCAGCTCCTCCAGGCCCGGGATCGGGTTGCCGTACGGGGAGCGGGTCGGCCGGTTGAGCAGGTCGTAGACCCGCTTCTCCACCGCGTCGCTCATCACGTGCTCCCAGCGGCAGGCCTCCTCGTGGGCCTCCTCGTAGGGCATCCCGATGACGTTGACCAGCAGCAGCTCGGCGAGCCGGTGCTTGCGCATCACGGAAACCGCCGTGCCGCGACCCAGCGCGGTGAGCGTGAGGTGTCGGTCACCCTCGACGGTGAGCAGGCCGTCGCGCTCCATCCGGGCGACGGTCTGGCTCACTGTGGGGCCGCTCTGTCGTAGCCGCTCGGCGATTCTGGCACGCAGCGGTGGCACCCCCTCCTCTTCGAGTTCGAGGATGGTGCGCAGGTACATTTCGGTCGTGTCGACCAGGTCGTGAGACTTCATAAGGTCAGCGGCCCTCCGATGCACGATGGTACCTCGGGTGAACGGCCGACGACCGTCGCCGAACCGCGTGCCGTCGCGCCGAATGGTGTTGGATGTCGCCATGTCCGGTACCCAGGAGCCGTTGGTCGAGGTCGACCGCCTCGCCGCCGAGCTCGACCAGGTCGACCCGCCCACCCTGCTCGACGTCCGCTGGCGGCTCATCGGCCCGCCCGGCCACGACGACTACCTCGCCGGTCACCTGCCGGGGGCCGTCTTCGTCGACCTGGACACCGCGCTCTGTGGGGTGCCGGGCGTCGGCGGCCGGCACCCGTTGCCCGACCCGGCAACGTTGCAGGCGGCGCTGCGGGCCGCCGGCGTTCGCACCGGTCACCCCGTGGTGGTGTACGACGGTGGCGACGGCATGGCCGCCGCGCGGGCGTGGTGGACGCTGCGCTGGGCCGGCCACCGGCCGGTGCGCCTGCTGCACGGCGGTTACCCGGCCTGGGTCGCCGCCGGCCGACCCGTCTCCACCGACGCGCCCGCCCCACCTCCCGGTGACATCGTGGTGCGCCCCGGCGATCTTCCGGTGCTCGACGCCGGGCAGGCCGCCGCGTTGGCCGCCGCGGACGACGCCGTGCTCCTCGACGTGCGGGCGGTGCCCCGCTACCGGGGCGAGGTCGAGCCGATCGACCCGGTGGCCGGGCACGTGCCGGGAGCGGCGAACCTGCCCGCCGGGGAGTACGTCGGGCCGGACGGCCGTTTCCTGGCCGCCGACGTGCTGAGTGAGCGGTTCGCCGCCGCCGGGGTGACCGAGGGGCGGGCCGTCGGGGCGTACTGCGGCTCGGGGGTGACCGCCGCCCAGGCGGTGCTGGCGCTGCACCTGGCCGGCCGCACGGACGCCGCGCTCTACGTTGGCTCGTGGAGCAACTGGGTGGCGGACCCGGCCCGGCCGGTCGCCTCCGGGTCGACACCCGGCCGCTGACCAGCGCGTGCGGTGGGCCCGCGCCGATCCTCGTGCGACGATGGGCTCATGTCCGACGACACTGTGGTGGTGTGGGACGAGTCGCTGCTCGCCTACGACATGGGTGACCATCCACTCGACCCGGTCCGGGTGGAGCTGACCATCGCGCTCGCCCGCGAGCTGGGCATCCTGGATCGGCCCGGGGTGCGGATGGTCAAGCCGGAGCCCGCCGACGACGCCCTGCTCACCCGGGTGCACGCGCCGGGCTACCTCGCCGCGGTGCGCAACGCGCCGCGCGACCCGCTCTTCGCCGGGTACGGGCTGGGCACCTCCGACAACCCGGTCTTCGACGGTATGCACGAGTCCAGCGCGCTCATCGCCGGCGCGACGGTCGCCGCCGCCGAGGCGGTCTGGCGCGGCGACGCCCGGCGGGCGGTGAACGTGGCCGGTGGGCTGCACCACGCGATGTCCGCCCGAGCCTCCGGCTTCTGCGTCTACAACGACCCCGCGGTGGCCATCGCCCGTCTGCTCGACCTGGGCGCCGAGCGGATCGCGTACGTGGACGTCGACGTGCACCACGGCGACGGTGTGCAGGACATCTTCTGGAACGACCCGCGGGTGCTGACGGTCAGCCTGCACGAGACCCCGCTGGCGCTCTTCCCGGGCACCGGTTTCCCGGACGAGACGGGTGGGCCGGGTGCGCAGGGCACCGCCGTCAACATGCCGTTGCCGCCCGGTGTCGACGACAGCGGCTGGCAGCGCGCGTTCCACGCGACAGTGCCGTCGGTGCTGCGCGCGTTCAAGCCGCAGGTGCTGGTCAGCCAGTGCGGCGCCGACGGCCACCGACTCGACCCGCTCGCCGACCTCAACCTGACGGTGGACGGGCAGCGGGCCACCTACCTGGCGATGCGGGCGCTCGCCGACGAGCTGTGCGACGGCCGGTGGGTGGCCACCGGCGGCGGCGGGTACGCGCTCGTCGAGGTGGTGCCCCGGGCGTGGAGTCACCTGCTGGCGGTGGCCACCGGTGACCCGATCGACCCGGCCACGCTCACCCCGCCCGCGTGGCGGGACCTGGTCGCCTCCCGACGTCTGGGTCGGGAGGTGCCGCTGCGGATGACCGACGACGCCGACCCGTCGTACGAGCCGTGGCAGCCGACCGGCGAGCCGAACGCGGTGGACCGGGCGATCGCGGCCACCCGCAAGACGGTCTTCCCGCTGCTCGGGCTCGATCCGCACGATCCACGGGACTGAGCCGGGCCGTTCGGTGACGAGTCTGGACCAACCGGTCGACGTGCTGCTCAGCGACGGCAGCACGGTCCAGTTGCGACCGATCGACCCGGCCGACGCGCCGGGCATCGTGGCGATGCACAGCCGGTTCTCCGAGCGCACCCGTTACCTGCGGTACTTCTCGCCGTACCCACGCATCCCGGAACGGGACCTGATCCGTTTCGTCACGGTCGACCATCACGACCGGGAGGCGTTCGTGGTGCTGGCCGCCGATCAGATCGTCGCCGTCGGCCGGTACGAGCGGCTCGGCCCACAGGCCCCGGAGGCGGAGGTGGCCTTCGTCGTGGAGGACGCCTACCAGGGGCGGGGGATCGGCTCGGTGCTGATGGAGCACCTGGCCGACGCGGCCCGCCGCAACGACATCATGAGCTTCGTCGCGGAGGTGCTGCCGGCCAACGGGACGATGCTGCGGGTCTTCGCCGACTTCGGCTACCAGGTCCAGCGCGAGTACGCCGACGGCGTGGTCCACCTGAGCTTCCCCATCGCGCCCACCGAGGCCAGCCTGGAGGTGCAGCGCGGCCGAGAGCACCGTACCGAGGCCCGTTCGATCGCCCGGCTGCTCGCCCCACGCGGCATCGTCGTCTACGGTGCCAGCGCCACCGGCCAGGGCGTCGGCGCGGCGGTGCTCGGGCATCTGCGCGACGGCGGGTTCACCGGTGCGGTGGTGCCGGTGCATCCGAGCGCGTCCACAGTGGCGGGCCTTCCCGCGTACCCGTCGGCTGTTGCCGCGGCGGCGCCGGTGGACCTGGCGGTGGTGGCGGTCCCACCGGAGGCGGCGACCGCCGTGGTCGCCGACGCCGCCGCCGCGGGGGTGCACGGCCTGGTGGTCATCTCGGCCGGCTTCGCCGAGGCCGGCGGCGAGGGCGCGGCCACCCAGCGGGCGCTGGTCCGCGCGGCGCACGCGGCCGGGATGCGGGTCGTCGGCCCGAACTGCCTGGGCGTGGCCAACACCGACCCGACGGTACGCCTCAACGCCACCCTCGCCCCGTCGTTGCCGCCGGCCGGTCGGGTCGGCATCTTCAGCCAGTCCGGTGCGTTCGGGGTGGCGTTGCTCGCCGAGGCGGACCGGCGGGGCCTCGGGCTGTCCAGCTTCGTCTCGGCCGGCAACCGGGCCGACGTCTCCGGCAACGACCTTTTGCAGTACTGGCAGGACGACCCGGGCACCGACGTGATCATGCTCTACCTGGAGACCTTCGGGAACCCGCGCAAGTTCGCCCGGCTGGCCCGGCGGATCGGCCGCGCCAAACCGGTGGTCGCGCTCGCCTCGCCGGCCCGTCCGCCCGGGGTCGGTGACGCCGCCGGGCCGGACGAGGTGGCGGTGGCGGCGCTCTTCGCCCAGTCCGGGGTGATTCGGGTGGACACCGTGCCGGAGCTGCTCGACGTGGGTGTGCTGCTGGCCAACCAGCCGTTGCCGGCCGGCGGTCGGGTCGGTGTGGTCGGCAACTCCTCGGCCCTCACCGGTCTCGCCGCGACCGCCTGCGTCGGGCACGGCCTGAGCGTGGCCGACGGTTATCCCCGCGACGTCGGGCCGAGCGCCGGCGCCGCCGAGTTCGCCGCCGCGCTCGCCGAGACGGCCGCCGACGAACGGGTGGACGCCCTGGTGGTGGTCTTCGCCCCGCCGCTGCCCGGTCAACTGACCGAGGTGGACGCCGACGTGACCGCCGCGTTGCCGGCCGCCCTCGCGTTGGGCAAGCCGACGGTGGCGACCTTCCTGGTCGGGCGGCTGCCACCGGGGGTGCCGGCGTACGGCGGCGTGGAGGAGGCGGTCCGCGCGCTCGCCCGCGCACACCGGTACGCCGAGTGGCTCCGCCGCCCGCCCGGGGTCGCCCCGGAACTGCCCGACGTCGATCGCGCCGCCGCGCAGGCCGCGCTCCGCGCCGACGGCACCGACCCGGGTGCGCTGCTGGCCGCGTACGGCATCGACGTGGTGGCCTCGGTGTCCGTCGACTCGGTCGAGGCTGCCGTCGACGCGGCGGCGCGGCTGGGCTTCCCGGTTGCGCTCAAGGCGGCCGATCCCGGGCTGCGGCACCGACTCGACCTCGGCGCGGTTCGGCTGGACCTGCCCGACGAGCCGACCCTGCGCCGGGCGTACACCGACCTGGCCGCGAGCTTCGGCGCGGACGCGCTGGTCCAGCCGATGGTCGCGCCCGGCGTGGCCTGCGTGGTGGAGGTGGTGGAAGACCCCGCGTTTGGGCCGGTGGTCGGCTTCGGCCTGGGCGGGGTCGCCACCGAGCTGCTCGGCGATCGGGCCTGGCGGGCGGTGCCGCTGACCGACACCGACGCGGCCGAGCTGGTCGACGAGCCTCGGGCGGCACCGCTGCTGCGCGGGCACCGGGGGGCCGCGCCGGTCGACCGGGCGGCCCTGGCCGATCTGCTGCTCCGGGTGGGTCAGCTCGCCGACGAACAACCCCGGGTGCGCTCGCTGACCCTCAACCCGGTGCTCGCCCGCCCGGACGGCATCTCGATCCTGCACGCGCAGGTGGGAGTGGGTGGCGTGGTCGCCCGCCCGGACACCGGCCCCCGCCGCCTGTGAGCGTGCCCGGTCAGGCGCGGCTGGAGATCTGCTGGACGCCCCAGGTGTTGCCGTCCGGGTCGGCGAAGAAGACGAAACCCACATTGTCCAGTGGATCGGGCACCGGCCGGGGGTTCTGACCGATCACCTGGATCTCGCTGACGTCCACACCCCGCTCGACCAGCTCCTCGTGGGCCCGTTTCAGGTCGGGCACCACCAGTTGCAGGCCCTTGAGTGAGCCGGGCGGCATCTCCGGGACGACGCCCTTACCGATCACGACCGAGCAGCCCGAGCCGGGTGGCGTCAGCTGGACGATGCGCGCGTCGTCACTGATCACGGTGTCGTGGTCCACAGCGAAGCCGAGCTGCTCGGCGTAGAACTTCTTCGCCCGGTCCACGTCCGAGACCGGCACGATCACCACTTCCAGCGTCCAGTTCATCGTCGTTATCCCCGCATCGTCGACCGGCGGACAGAATCCCCAGTCAATCACCCCGACAGCACGCAAGGCCCCGGCGAACCGCCGGGGCCTTGCGTGGGAACCGGGTGCGTCAGCAGGCGTACGCCTCCAGGCGCTGGGCCCGCTCCGGGGCGCGCAGCTTCAGCAGCGTCACCTTCTCGATCTGCCGGATCCGCTCCCGGGACAGGCCGAACTCCCTACCGACCTCGTCCAGGGTGCGCTGACGGCCGTCGTCCAGGCCGAACCGGAGACGGATGACCGCCTGTTCCCGCTGGGACAGGGTGGAGAGCACGATGCTGACCTCGTTGCGCAGCTCGCCCTGGGCGGCGGCGTCGCCCGGCTCGGTGCGCGGGTCCACCGAGGCCACGAAGTCGCCGAGCGCGCTCTCACCGTCGTCGCCGACGGCCTGGTCCAGGCTGACCGGTTCCCGGTCGTAGGAGATCAGCTCGATGACCTGGATCTCGGGGACCTCCAGCGCGCGGGCCACCTCGGCGACGGTCGGTTCGCGGCCCAGCGTCACCGCCAGTTCGCGGCGGGCCCGGACCATCCGGTTGACCTGCTCGACCATGTGCACGGGGATGCGGATCGTACGGGCCTGATCGGCCATCGCCCGGGTGATGGCCTGTCGGATCCACCAGGTGGCGTACGTGGAGAACTTGTAGCCCTTGGCGTAGTCGAACTTCTCCACGGCCCGGATCAGACCGAGGTTGCCCTCCTGGATCAGGTCGAGAAACGCCATGCCACGGCCCGTGTAGCGCTTGGCGATGCTGACCACCAGCCGCAGGTTCGCCTCCAGCAGGTGGTCCTTGGCCGCCCGACCCTCGGCGACGATCAGCTCCAGGTCGGCTCGCAGCTCCGCGGAGACCGGGGTGCAGGTGGCCAGCTTCTCGGCGGCGAACAGGCCGGCCTCGATGCGCCGGGCCAGGTCGACCTCCTGCGCGGCGGTCAGCAGCTTCGTCCGGCCGATTCCGTTGAGGTAGGCCCGGACCAGGTCGGTCGAGATGCCGCGCTCGTCGGTGGCGTCCAGGTCGACGAGGGCCTCGGTGGCCCCGTCGGTGTCGGTCGTGGTGGCCGGGCGCGTCCGGTGTTCCGTCATCTGCAGAACCATCTCTGTCTCTCCCCGTTTCCACGTCGGTGCCGTGTTCCCGGCCCAGTGGTGCCGGTGTGACAACAGCTTGGCGGGCGGGGCGTAAAACGGGAGTGAGGCGATCGGGCACCCGACAGGAATCGCGTCAGATCGCTGGTGCGGTGTGTCGTCGGAGTGTGTGGTTGCCCGCCCCGGCTACGTTGCGGACGGCCGGCCACCTCCGGCCAGCCGGAAACGACAGTTGGAGGACGGTGTGGTCTTCAAGCGGCTCATGAAGGCGATGGGCGTCGGTGGTCCGTCGGTCCAGACGGAGCTGGCCGACCCGAACTGCCGCCCGGGTGGCCAGTTGGAGGGCCGGATCCAGGTGCTGGGCGGCGACCACCAGGTCGACATCGACCACGTCACCCTCGGCCTGGTCACCAGGGTGGAGGTGGAGAGCGGCGACAACGACTACGACACCACTCAGGAGTTCCACCGCCAGCAGGTCACCGGCGCGTTCCGGCTGGAGCCGGGGCAGCGCTACGACCTCCCGTTCCGTTTCGACGTGCCGTGGGAGACACCGGTCACCGAGCTGTGCGGGCAGCACCTGCACGGGATGACGATGGGCCTGCGTACCGAGCTGGAGGTCGCCCGCGCGGTCGACAAGGGAGACCTGGACGCCGTGTCGGTGCACCCACTGCCGGCGCAGGAGCGACTGCTGGACGCGCTGCTGCGGCTGGGCTTCCGGTTCGCGCGCGCCGATGTGGAACGCGGGCACATCTACGGCGTACGCCAGACGTTGCCGTTCTACCAGGAGATCGAGTTCAGCCCGGCGCCGCAGTACGCCCGCTCGATCAACCAGTTGGAGGTCACCTTCATCGCCGACGCCCAGCAGATGCAGGTGGTGCTTGAGGTCGACAAGCGCGGCGGCGTCTTCGCCGAGGGCCGGGACGCCTTCGGTCGGTTCACTGTCGACCACGCCACCGCCGACCGCACCGACTGGACCGCCGAACTCGACAACTGGCTCCGCCAGTCCCTGACCCGCCGAGGCCTCTTCTCCTGACCCCACCCACCCCTCTTTGCGCGTTGATCATGAAGTTATTGCCACGACACGCCGAGGTGGAGGGCAATAACTTCATGATCAACGGAGGCGGGGTGGGGGGTGGGGGGGGTTAGAGGTCCAGGAGGAGGGTTTGGGGGCCTATGTTGGTGCTTTCCACCACCATGTGGGTGCGGAAGCGGCCGGTCTCCACCTTCGCTCCTCGTTCCCGCAGGGCGTCGACCACCGCTGTCACCAGTGGCTCGGCGACCTCGGCGGGGGCGGCGGCGGACCAGCTCGGTCGGCGGCCCTTGCGGGCGTCGCCGTAGAGGGTGAACTGGCTGACCACCAGGATCGGCGCGCCGGTGTCCGCGGCGGACCGCTCCCCGTCCAGGATGCGTACCTCGTGCACCTTGCGGGCCATCGTCTGAACCGTCTCCGCGGTGTCGGTGTGGGTCACGCCGAGCAGCACCAGCAGGCCGTTCTCGATCGCACCGACCACTTCGCCGTCCACCGTCACGCTGGCCCGCCCGACGGTCTGCACCACCGCCCGCATCAGGCGTTCACCGGCTCGATGAAGCCGCGCTCCACCAGGTGCGCCACGATCGGGCCGGCGGCCTCGGCCATTTCGTCGGGCTCGACGTCGTGCGCGGCGGCCAGCAGGGCGAGCTGGTCCCGCAGCGGCAGCCGGCCGTCGGCGCCACCGACCAGCGCCAGGACCAGCGGGTCGATCTCCTCGGTCCACCGCAGGCCGTGCGGCATCGCGAGGACCTGGCGGTCCACCCCCCAGCCCTCGTCGCCCATGGTGGCTTCCTGCCGCAGTTGGAGGCCCTCGGCGGCCCGGTAGCGCTCGGCGAGCAACGCTTCGGTGTCGCGTACCCGGAGGAAGTCCTGGCGGTCGAACCAGGCGGCGACCTGGTCGCCCAGCGGCGGCTGCACCTGCTGGCGCAGATCCTCCACCCGGACCACCGGGTCGGCATGCCCGCCGCGACGCAGCGACACGATGCCGAAGCCGATGCCCTCCACCTTGTGCGCGTCGAACCAGTCCAGCCAGGCGGCCATCCGCTGCGGGTCGGCGCTCTCGGCGGCGTCGGTGAGCCACAGGTCGACGTACGCCATCGGGTCGGCCACCTCGCGTTGGATCACCCAGGCGTCCAGGCCGGTCCCGGCGAACCAGCCGGCCACCCGCTCGTCCCACTCCTCGCCGGCGACGTGCACCCAGTTGGCCAGGTACTGCATGGTGCCGCCGTCGGTGAGCAGGCCCGGGGCGGCGGCGGCCAGCTCGGCGCCGATCGCGTCACCGACCCGGCCGGAGTCGCGGTACACGTGCGTGGTGGTGCCCGGGCCGACCACGAACGGTGGGTTGCTCACCACCAGGTCGAACCGCCGACCGGCCACCGGGGCGACCAGGTCGCCGCGGAGCAACTCCCAGTCCTGCCCGTTGAGGGCGGCGGTGGTCGCGGCGAAACGCAGCGCCCGATCGGAGAGGTCGGTGGCGGTCACGGACCGGGCGTGGGTGGCCAGGTGCAGGGCCTGGACGCCGGAACCGGTGCCCAGGTCCAGGGCGGTGTCGACCGGCCGCCGCATGGTCGCGCCAATCAGGGTGTGGGTCGCCCCGCCGATGCCGAGGACGTGCTCGGCGTGCAGCGGACGACCCGGCCGGGCGCTGGCCGGCACGTCGGCGAGCACCCACCAGTCGTCCCCGTACGGCTCCAGGTCGACGCCGGCACGCAGGCCGTCGCCGTACCGCTCGACCAGCCCGCCGGCCAGCGCCTCGGTGAGGCTCAGCGGTGTCAGCGCGGCGGCCACCGCTCCCTCCGGCTCGGTCTGGTCGCAGATGAACACCCGGATCAGGGTGCCGAGCGGGTCGCCGTCCTCGGTGGCGCGCAGCGCGGCCCGGTAGTCGTTGCGGGCGACCGCCGCGGTCGCCTGCGCGCCCAGCCGCTCGGCGATGCCGTGGCTGGTGAAACCGGCCCGGGTCAGCGCGGTGCGCAGCGCGTCGACACCGGCGGGGGAGAGCAGCATGTCGTGTTCGTCCACCCCGACATCCTGCCTCCCGTCGCGTCCCGGGTCAGCGTCACCCGCCGGATGGTGTCGGAGCGTCGGTGTCTGCCCGGATCGGTGCGCCGGGCAGGATGGTCGGCATGACGCTCGTGCTGCCCATCGACCCCGAAGCGAACCGGCTGCTGGAGCGCAGCCCACTGGCACTGCTCCTCGGCATGGTCCTGGACCAACAGGTGCCGATGGAGAAGGCGTTCTCCTCGCCGTACGTGCTGGCGCAGCGGCTCGGCCATGAGCTGGACGCGGCGGAGCTGGCCGGGTACGACCCGGAGGCCCTGGTCGCGCTCTTCGCCCAGCCGCCCGCGCTGCACCGGTTTCCCAAGGCCATGGCGGCCCGGGTGCAGGAGGTCTGCCAGGTGCTGGTGGAGCGGTACGACGCCGACGCCGCGCTGCTCTGGGCCGAGGTCGTCGACGGGCCGGAGTTGCTGCGCCGGGTCTCCGCGCTGCCCGGCTTCGGCAAGCAGAAGGCGCAGATCTTCGTGGCCCTGCTCGGCAAGCGGTTCGGGGTGACACCGCTCGACTGGCGGAAGGCGGCCGGGGACTACGGCGATCCGGGCGCGTACCGGTCGGTGGCCGACGTCACCGACGCCGATTCGCTGCGTCGGGTGCGGGAGTTCAAGCAGCAGACGAAGGCGGCGGCCAAGGCGAAGACCGCCGGCGGCTGACCGGCCGGCCCGGTGAGGGGCGGTCGGCTCAGGCGGCAGTGGGGTGCGCCAGCGAGGCCAGCGCGCGCCGGACGTCGGCCAGCGAGACGGTCGCCGAGTCGTCCAGGTCGGCCAGGCCGGCCTCGATCCACTGGCGCATCAGCGTGGTGACCCCGATGCCCCGGGCGTCGGCGGCGGCGCGGACCCGCTCGTAGGTGTCCAGTGGCAGCCGCACCGAGCGGCTCACCATCGGCACGTCGCTGTCGGGGATGGGCAGCTCCGCCGCGGGGCTCTCGTCGATCAGCTCGGCGATGCGTTCGCCGCCGCCGTGGAACTGCTTGGTCGCGTCGTTACGGTGCATCGTCACGGCCTCCTCGTCTAGCGAGATCTCCGCACGGCCTCGTCGTAGCGCTTGGACTCGACGTCGCTCAACTCGCGGGCGGAGAGAATGTCCCAGTCGTTGTCGGTGCCATCGGCCTCGGCGAGCAGCACCGCCAGCCTGCGGCCCCGACGGGCGGCGGCGTAGACCACCATCACGTCGTCACCCAGATGACGGATGACCCGTCGGGCGCTGTGCAGCGCCTCCCAGACTTCCCCGGGTGTGACGTCGTAGACCCTCAGGTTGGCCAACGCCTCGTCGGTGAAGCTGAACCTGCTGCCCACAGCGCGGAGCGTACCACGCGCGTAACACGTGCCGGGATGAGTCGAAGTTCGCTGATCACGGACCTGCGGTGACAGGATGAGGCGTAACCCCCTCGAGGAGGTCCATGGTGAAGCGTCAGGCGTACCAGCCGATTCTGATCACCGACGCCTCGCGCAGCCAGGACGATCAGCTCAACAGTCGCCAGCGCCGCTATGTCCTGATGATGGGCATCCGGGTGCTGTGCATCATCGTCGGCGCGATCCTGGTCGGTGCGAACGCCCCACTGCTCTGGCTCTGGCTGCCACTGTGCGGCCTCGGCATGGTGCTCATCCCCTGGCTGGCCGTGCTGCTGGCCAACGACCGGCCACCGAAGGAGGAGCACCGGCTGGCCAACCGGTTCCACCCCCGTCAGCAGGACGACACCCCGCCGATGAGCCTCACCGCCGAGGAGCGCCCACACAAGGTCATCGACGCCGAACCCTGACCCGCGAACGGGCCAGGGTTCGAGCAGTCAAGAAGTCGAGCGGTGGCCGTGCGCCGGCCGCTACCCCTGGGGCCGAGCCCCGGCGGTGGAGACAGCCAGCGCGCCCAGGTCGGTGGCGCGACCCAGTGCCGCGCTCGGAGTGGCACCGGCGAGCCACGCGGTGAGCAGACCGGCCGCGAAGGCGTCGCCCGCGCCGGTGACGTCCACCACCGCCACCCGGTTGGCCGGAGCCACGCAGACCCCCGCGGTGCGATCCACCCAGACCGCGCCGGCCGCGCCGCGCTTCACCACCACCCGTCGAGCCGTCGCCGACAGCGCCCGCCCCTGCGCCGCCGGGTCCAGGCCGCCGGCCAGCACGGTGGCCTCGTCCGCGTTGACCAGGAGCAGGTCGATGTCGCGTACCCAACTCAGGAACACCGCCGCGCCGATCCGCCGCAACGGCGCCGCGGAGGCCGCGTCGACGCTGATGGTGAGCCCGCGCTCGCGGGCGGCGGCCAACGCCCGCAGCCCCGCGCCGCGCGACTCCGCGTCCAACAGGGTGTACGCGGACAGGTGCAGATGCCCGGCGTCGGGCACCGCCGCGAGGGCCTGCTCGACGTGCGCGGCGCTCAGCCGCAGGTTCGCGCCCCGCTGGCTGACCATGGTCCGCTCGTCGTCGGCGGCCAACACGATGACAGTGCCGGTCGGGGCGCCGTCGACCCGCTCGATGGCGCAGTCGACGCCGGCCCGTTCCAGCTCGGCCACCCGGTCCCGCCCGGCGTCGTCGTCACCGACGGCCCCGACGAGCGTGACGTCCACCCGCTGCGCGGCGATCCAGGCGGCGGTGTTGGCCGCCTGACCACCGCCGCCGAGACTGATGGCGGCCCCGGTGTCCGATCCGGCCGCCAGCGGTCCGGACAACACGGCGACCACGTCGGTGATCACGTCCCCGACGACGACCATCCGGGCCGGTCGGGTCATGCCGGGACGGCGGTGCCGCGTGCCACCGAGGCGACCGCGATCCGCGCGGCCAGGTCGGCGTTGCGCAGGATGATCCGGACGTTCACCGCCAGGCTCGCGCCCTCGGTGGCCGAATGGAAGTGCGCCAGCAGGTACGGCGTGACGGCCTTTCCGGTGATCCCGTCCCGCTCCAGCAGGGCCAGGCCCTCGGTGAGAGTCCGGTCGTGCAGCTCCGGGTCGAGCTGCTCGTCGACCGGTAGCGGGTTAGCGATGAGCAGCCCGCCGGTGTGCACGGCGTGCTCGTCCCGGGCGGCGAGCACGGCGGCGACCTGCTCCGGCGAGTCCACCGACCAGTCCAGGTCGAAGCCGGCGTCGGTCAGGTAGAAGCCGGGGAACCGGCGGGTGCGGTAACCGACCACCGCGACCCCGAGGGTCTCCAGGCGCTCCAGCGTCGCGCCCACGTCGAGGATCGACTTGACCCCGGCGCAGACCACCGCGATCGGGGTCTGCGCCAGGGTGACCAGGTCCGCCGACTCGTCGAAGGTGTGCTCGGCCTCCCGGTGCACCCCACCCAGCCCACCGGTGGCGAACACGCCGATGCCGGCGGCGGCGGCCACCGCGCTGGTCGCGGCCACGGTGGTCGCGCCGTCCGCGCCGGTCGCGGCGGCGACCGCGAGGTCGCGGACGGAGAGCTTGGTCACGCCGTCGACCGTGGCCAGCCGGGTCAGCTGCGCGTCGTCCAGGCCGACCACCAGCTCACCGGCGATCATGCCGATCGTCGCCGGAACGGCCCCGGCCTCCCGGACCGTCCGCTCGATCTCCCTGGCCACGCGCAGGTTCTCCGGTCGGGGCAGCCCGTGCGAGACGATGGTGCTCTCCAGGGCGACGACGGGTCGGCCGTCGCGCTGGGCTTCGGCCACCTCGGTGCCGTAGCTGATGCGAAAGTCAGTCACACGGGCACCGTACGGGGTGGGGCCCCCGCCGGGCTCAAGTGGACCCGGCCGTGATGACCTGCCAAACTTGTCCGTTGGAGGTGCAGACGTGAGCACAGAGGTTCTCGAGCGTCCGGAGCTGAAGGACGCCGACACCGGTCCCGAGATGTTCCACTACGTCCGCAAGGAGAAGATCGCCGAGAGCGCCGTCATGGGCACTTTCGTCGTCGCTCTCTGCGGCGAGACCTTCCCGGTCACCAAGGCGGCCAAGCCGGGTTCACCGGTCTGCCCCAAGTGCAAGGAGATCTACGACTCGTACCGTGAGTGAACCTCGGCCGATGTTCCGGCCGGCGACGTAGCCTGCGGCGGTGACCACCTCCACCGCCCTGCTCCTCGCCGACCTGACCGGGGTCGCGGTGTTCGCCGCGTCCGGGGCCTCGGCGGCGGTGGCCAAGCGACTGGACCTGTTCGGCGTCGCGTTCGTCGGCTTCGTCGCCGCCCTCGGCGGTGGGATCTTCCGGGACCTGGTCATCGACGAGGTGCCGCCGCTGGCGTTCGCCGACTGGCGGTACGCGGCCACTGCCGCGATCACCGCGCTCGCCGTCTTCTGGCTGCACCCGCAACTGGCCCGACTGCGCACCACGGTGCTGGTGCTGGACGCGGCCGGCCTGGCGCTGTTCACCGTCACCGGCACGCTCAAGGCGCTCGACGCCCGGGTGCCGGCGGTCGGGGCCTGCCTGATCGGCATGCTCACCGCCATCGGCGGCGGGCTCGGCCGCGACCTGCTCACCGCCGAGATCCCGGTCGTGCTGCGCCGGGAGATCTACGCGCTGGCCGCGCTGGCCGGTTCGATCCTGGTGGTGCTGCTGTACGTCACCGGGCAGACCGGGCCTGGTCCGCTCACCGCCGCTGCCGTCCTGGTCTTCGGACTGCGCCTGATCGCGCTGCGTCGACGCTGGTCCGCGCCGGTGGCCAGGATGCGCCCGCCGCGCGCCGACGGGGCGGATCCACGCACCGACCGGAGTTGGTGAGACGGCCGGGCGCTGTTCGCTCGGGTGCGGGATTGTGACCAGCGTGGCGTCGCCTGGGCCCGGCGGCCCGTGCTGGTTATGCTGAGTCGGCCTTCGCGGCAGCTTCTGCGCGGAGGCGTTTTCATGGGCGGCGGATCCTCGTGGCCCTCGCCCGGGGTCCGCCATCGTGCGGTCGGAGAGGAGCTTCGCGTGGCAGCCCGGACGCCGGTGCTCGAGACGTTCCCGGCGCTACGCGCCTGGCAGCGCAAGGCGATGGTGGAATACCTGCGTCGTCGTACCGAGGACTTCACCGCGGTCGCCACCCCCGGCGCCGGCAAGACCACCTTCGCCCTGCGGATCGCGGCCGAGTTGCTCGGCGACGGCACCGTGGAGGCGGTTACGGTGGTCGCACCGACCGAGCACCTGAAGAGCCAGTGGGCAGACGCGGCAGCCCGGGTGGGCATCCAACTCGACGCCGCCTTCCGCAACGCCGACCTGCACTCCTCGGCCGACTTCCACGGCGCGGTGGTCACCTACGCGCAGGTGGGGATGGCCCCGCAGGTGCACCGACGGCGCACCATGACCCGGCGCACCCTGGTCATCCTCGACGAGATCCACCACGCCGGCGACTCCCGGTCCTGGGGCGACGGGGTGAAGAACGCCTTCGAGCCCGCCGTACGCCGGCTGATGCTCACCGGGACACCCTTCCGCTCCGACGACAACCCGATCCCGTTCGTCAGCTACGAGCGAGGCGGGGACGGGCTGCTGCGCTCCCGCGCCGACTCGGTGTACGGCTACTCCGACGCGCTGCGCGACGGGGTGGTCCGGCCGGTGCTCTTCCTGGCGTACTCCGGGGAGACCCGCTGGCGTACCAACGCGGGCGACGAACTGGCCGCCCGGCTGGGCGAGCCGATGACCCAGGACCTGGTGGCCCAGGCGTGGCGTACCGCCCTGGACCCGGCCGGCGACTGGATGCCGCAGGTGCTGCGGGCCGCCGACGCCCGACTCACGGTGCTGCGCAACGCGGGCATGCCCGACGCCGGTGGTCTGATCATCGCCACCGATCAGCAGACCGCCCGCTCGTACGCCAAGCTCATCGAACAGGTGACCGGTGAGAAGGCCGCCGTGGTGCTCTCCGACGACCAGGGCGCGTCCGCCCGGATCGCGACGTTCGCGGCGTCCGACCAGCGGTGGATGGTCGCGGTGCGGATGGTGTCCGAGGGGGTCGACATCCCACGACTGGCGGTCGGGGTCTACGCCACCAGCGCCAGCACCCCGCTGTACTTCGCCCAGGCGATCGGCCGGTTCGTGCGGGCCCGCCGGCCCGGGGAGACCGCGTCGGTGTTCCTGCCCAGCGTGCCGCACCTGCTCGGGCTGGCCAGCGAGATGGAGACCGAGCGCGACCACGTACTCGGCAAACCCAAGGAAGCCGACGGTTTCGACGACGACCTGTTGGAACGCGCGCAGCGCGACGACCAGGCCAGCGGGGAACTGGAGAAGCGGTTCGCGGCGCTCTCGGCTACCGCCGAGCTGGACCAGGTGATCTTCGACGGCGCGTCGTTCGGCACCGCGGCCCAGGCCGGCACTCCCGAGGAAGAGGAATACCTCGGCCTGCCCGGTCTGCTCACCGCCGACCAGGTTTCGCTGCTACTGACCAAGCGGCAGGCCGCACAGCTCGCCGCCCAACGCCGCCGTACGGCCGACGGGGCCGCTCAGCCGGCCGCTGCGGCCACGGCAGCGCCCCCCGCACCCATGAGCGCCGCCCAGCGCCGCGTGGCGCTCCGGCGCCAACTGAACGCTCTGGTCGCCGCCCGACACCACCGCACCGGCCAGCCGCACGGCAAGATCCATGCCGAGCTGCGCCGGCTCTGCGGCGGTCCGCCGAGCGCCCAGGCCACCATCGAGCAGCTTGAGGAACGCATCGCCACCGTGCAGACCCTCTAGACCGGCCAGCCGTGGCCGGTCGGTAGTCGGTAGGCGGCGCCTGTACCGCCGCAGATGCCCGGCCCGGCGTGCGGCCGGCGCGGGCCCGGCGTGGGGCCGGCGTGGGCCCGGCGTGGGGCCGGCGTGGGGCCGGCGTGGGCCCGGCGTGGGGCCGGCGTGGGCCCGGCGTGCGGCCGGCGTGCGGCCGGCGTGCGGCCGGCGTGCGGCCGGCTGCTGGGCGTGCTGCTCCTGGCCGCCTCGACCGTCTCGATAATCCGGTGTGGTCGCGGTCTGTGCTTGCGGTGTTGTGGCGGGCTGTGCTTGCGCCTGTGGTCGCGGTCCGTGCTTTGCGCCTTGATCCACTCGGCTTTCTTGAAGACGCGGTGTTCGAGCGAGGTGGAAAGCGCGATTTCACGGAACCCGAGTGGGTCAGCGGAGGCCCGGCTGGTGCTGCGGGTTGCCTGCCCAAAAACGGCGATGGATGCCCCCCTGTGCGGGCGTCCCGATCTCAAGATCGCGCAACATCCTGGTTCTAGTGGCTTCCCGGCGTTCCGTGGCCACTACATCCTGGTTCGAGTGTGATCTTGGTGGCCGTGGGTGCCACGCCGGGGGCTCCGGTCACCCCAGGGTCGGCGTTTGTCCTCAAGATCCGTGCAGGATCAGGGATGTTGGTGTCTCCGTGCGTGTCGGAGGCAGCAGCATCGGGGATGTTGTTCGGATCTTGGGCGCGGGGCGCGGGGCGCGGGGCGCGGGGCGCGGGGCGCGGGGCGCGGGGCGCGGGGCGCGGGGCGCGGGGCGCGGGGCGC